>CAYNEK010000017.1:40566-61798 GCA_964396175.1 uncultured Polyangiaceae bacterium
GCGGAGGGCTCGTCGTCCCAGAGATCGTCGAGATCGAAGCCGGCTTCGGGCATGAACCTTGTCCAGCTAGTACAGAACGCGAGAGACTCAAGCGTTTCGTGGACAGCACCCCCACCCTCCTCGAGCCACGCGGCGATCTCCCGTTCCGCGTGCTGCCCCTCTTGTTCTGGGCGTATCTCACGCTCGTCTGCGCGACCCCGCTCGCCATCTCCGTCCTCGTCACCCCCGAGGACATCGAGTCAGGACGCGTCGCGCTCACCCCGACCTGCCGCACCCTCGCCGAGACGGGGAAGCCGTGCTGGTCGTGCGGCCTCACGCGCGGGTTCGCCGCGCTCGGGCACGGCCGCTGGTCGGACGCGCGCACCTACCACCGCGGCGCGCCGTGGCTCTTCGGGGCCTTCTGGATAGGAGGGCTCGCCTTCGGCGCGAGGGCGGTCCGGGCGGCGCGGCGCCTCCGACGAGAAACAGCGCGCTCTGCGCCGCGCGATCCGTAGTAACGGGCCGCCCCGAAGAGATGACCACGGCCAAGAAATGGACCATCGCCGACTCGATCGAGACCTACCAGGTCCGGACGTGGGGGAGCCCGTACTTCGGCGTGAACGATCTCGGCAACGTGGTCGTTCACCCCGCGGGTGATGGCACCGGCAAGGCCGATCTGCGGGACCTCGTCGACGAGATCCGCAAGCGAGGCATCGAGCCGCCGCTGCTCCTCCGCTTCACGGACGTGCTCCAGCAGCGCGTGAAGGAGATCAACGAGTCCTTCGCGCGCGCGATCCGCGAGGCCGAGTACACGGGGCAGTACCGCGGCGTCTACCCGATCAAGGTCAACCAGGTCGCCAACGTCGTCACCTCCGTCATCGAGGCCGGGCGCCCGTACCACTACGGCCTCGAGGCGGGCTCGAAGCCAGAGCTCCTCGCGGTCATCGCGCTCTCGGAGGACCCCGAGTCCCTCATCATCTGCAATGGCTACAAGGACGACGAGTACATCGAGACCGCCTTGCTCGCGACGCGGCTCGGTCGTCACGTCATCCTCGTCGTCGAGAAGCTCTCGGAGCTGCAGCACATCGCCGACGTCGCGGCGCGCGTGAACATCACGCCGAGCATCGGCATCCGCGTCCGCCTCTCCTCGCGTGGCTCGGGCCGGTGGGAGGCCTCGGGCGGCGATCGCTCGAAGTTCGGCCTGTCGTCGAGCGAGCTGGTCGAGGCGCTCCAGATCATGCGCGAGCGCGGGATCCTCGGCTCGTTCGAGCTCCTGCACTTCCACCTGGGGTCCCAGATCAGCGCCATCCGCAAATTCAAGGACGCCCTCCGTGAGGCGGGGCGCTTCTACTGTGAGCTCGCGAGCTCGGGGGCCCCGCTCCGCTACCTCGACGTCGGCGGGGGCCTGGGCGTCGACTACGACGGCTCGCAGTCCACCTTCGCCTCGAGCATGAATTACACGCTCCAAGAGTACGCGAACGACATCGTCTATGGGCTGAAGGAGCTCTGTGACGCCGCCGGCGTCGCGGCCCCGACGATCGTGAGCGAGTCCGGTCGCGCGATCGCGGCGCACCACGCGGTGCTCGTGCTCGAGGTGCTCGGCGCGATCGAGTTCCGTGAGCGCTTCCACGACCAGCTCCCCCCCGACTCCGCGCCGATCGTGCAGCGCATGTTCGAGACGTACCGCGACGTCTCGCGCAAGAACATGCTGGAGAGCTACCACGACGCCCAGGACGCGAAGGAGCAGTGTCTCCAGATGTTCATCCTCGGGACGCTCTCGCTCGAGCAGCGCGTCCTCGCCGAGAACATCTACTGGGCCATCTGCCACAAGGTGCTCAAGCTGGCGAAGGACTCCGACGAGGTGCCCGAGGATCTCGAGCACCTCGAGCGGGACCTGTCGGACACGTACTTCTGCAATTTTTCGGTCTTTCAGTCGCTCCCCGACGCGTGGGCGATCGACCACCTCTTCCCGATCATGCCGATCCACCGGCTCCTCGAGGAGCCCACGCGGCGCGCGGTGCTCGCGGACATCACCTGCGACTCGGACGGCAAGCTCGATCGCTTCATCGGCAAGCGGGACGTCAAGGACGTCCTCGAGGTCCACCCGCTCCGCGACGAGAGCTACTACCTCGGCATCTTCCTCGCGGGCGCGTACCAGGAGATCCTCGGCGATCTCCACAACCTCTTCGGGGACACCAACGAGGTGTCGGTGCGGATCCCCGAGGGCGGCGGCTACCTCATCGAGCACGTCGTCCCCGGCGACACCGTGACGGACGTGCTGACATACGTCAATTTCAAGGGCGATGAGCTCATGGCGAGGCTCCGCAACGCGGTCGAGCGTGCGCTCCGCGACGGGCGGATCGCGCTCCCCGAGGCTCGCCATCTCCTGCGCGCCTACCAAGAAGGGCTCGCGGGCTACACGTACCTCGAGCGCGAGTGAGCGGCGTCACGGAGAGAGGATATCGCCTCTCCTCCTGAGGAGAGCGAAGCGTGGCTGCTTTGCTCTTCCGCGCACTCTCGCAGCGAACACCCCGCGGCGCGCGGGACACCCGGGAGGAGCGGCTCGATTTCGCGAGAGGTGCCTCGCGGCGTGCGAGCCACCCTGGCACAGCGAGCTCCGCTCCTCGTGATGCGCCGCGCTGCGTGCGCCTCGAGGGCGCGCGAGCCCCCGGCAGCGAAGCGGCTCCTCGTTGCTCGATACGCGCCACTGCGAGCGCCGCGCCGACGATGCGAGGCGCCCGTGGGCGGACGGGTCACCGTCGGGTGGGCTCAGCGCCACTTCGCGTGGTGGCTGCCCTCTTTGTCCACACGCTTGAAGGTGTGGGCGCCGAAGAGATCGCGCTGCGCCTGGACGAGGTTGATGGGGAGCCGATCCGAGCGGATGACGTCGTAGTACGCGAGCGACGCGCCCATCGTGAGCAGCGGCACCCCCGCGCCCGCCGCGAGCGCGACCACGCGGCGCCAGCCATCCTGTCGCACACGGAGCTCCTCGACGAAGCCCGGATCGGACAGGAGGTTCGGTAGATCGTTGTTCGCCGCGAAGGCGTCCTTGATCCGCGTCAAGAATTTTGCCCGGATGATGCAGCCACCCTGCCAGATCCGCGCGAGCTCCGCGAGCCTGAGCCCCCACCCGCGCACGTCCGACGCGGTCTTCAGGAGGGCCATTCCCTGCGCGTAGCTGCACGCCTTCGACGCGTAGAGCGCCGCGCGCACGTCCTCGACGAGCCGCGCCTTGTCGGTCGTCGCGGCGGGCAGCGGCCCCGGGAGCACCTTCGCGAGCTGGGTGCGGAGCGCGCGGTTCGCCGAGAGGACGCGCATCTCGACGCTCGTCGCGATGGTCGGGATCGCGACGTCGAGCTCGGCGGCGTCGATCATCGTCCACTTGCCGGTGCCCTTCATCGCGCCCTCGTCGAGCACCTTGTCGATGAGCTCGCCCGTGCCCTCCGGGTCCTTCGTGCGGAAGATGTCCGCCGTGATCTCGACGAGGAAGCTCGAGAGCTCCGCCTCGTTCCACCGTGTGAAGGTATCGGCGATCTCCGCGTTCGACAGGCCGCCGACGTGCTTCAGGACGGAGTACGCCTCGGCGATGAGCTGCATGTCGCCGTACTCGATGCCGTTGTGCACCATCTTCACGTAGTGTCCGGCCCCTCCGGGCCCGATGTACGTGACGCACGGCCCGTCCGGGACCTGCGCGGCGATCTTGGTGAGCACCGGCGCGAGCGACTCGTACGCCGCCTCGTCTCCGCCCGGCATCATCGACGGGCCGTTGCGCGCGCCCTCCTCGCCGCCCGACACGCCCATGCCAAAGAAGCGGATCCCCTTGGGCTCGAGCTCGCCCACGCGGCGCTCGGTCTCCTTGAAGTACTCGTTGCCCGCGTCCACGACGATGTCGCCAGCCTCGAGGTGCGGCAGGAGCGAGGCGATGGCCTTGTCGACGACGGCGCCCGCCTTCACGAGGAGGATGATCCGCCGTGGGCGCTCGAGCGCGCGCACGAACTCGCCGATGTCCTTGAAGCCGCCGACCTTCTTGGCCCCGCTCTCGGCGACGAACTTGTCGACCGGCTCGGGCCACGCGTCGTACGCCGCCACGGAGAAGCCCTTCTCCTCCATGTTCCAGGAGAGGTTCTTCCCCATCACGCCGAGTCCCACCATGCCCATCGAGTAGCTGTTCGTCATGTCGGATCGCCTTCGCTTTCTCGCGCGGAGGGTACGCCAAGTCCGGGGGTATGCCGAGCCTCTCGACGCGTGCACACGTCGCCCTCCCCTCGGCGCCCCGCTCGGGCGCTGCGCCTCCCCGCGCGACGACGCTGCACGCTCGCCAGCGCACCGATCCCGCTCGCTCGATCCGGCCCGATCCAGCGAGCCTCGTCGACACCTTCCGGCGCGGCGCCGTCGCGCTTAGGCTCTGCCGCGCGCGTGCCGGTGCTCTACGGCTTCCTGTTCGGCTTCGTCGGCTCGATCCCGGTCGCGGGGCCGATCTCGGTGGTCGTCTTCACGCTGGGCGTCGCCAAGCAGGTGAAGGCGGGGATCGCGTTCTCGGCCGGGGCGGCCCTCGGCGAGGGGCTCTACGCGTGCCTCGCGCTCTTCGGGACGGCGAAGGCGCTCGCGCAGATGCCGTGGCTCCTCCGCTGGGCGCAGGGGGCTGGCGTCATCGCCGTGGCGGCGATCGGACTCCACTTCCTCTTGCGCCGGGCCGCCGCGATCGACGAGGACGCTCGCCCCACGCGGACCGCGCCCGGCCGCGCGTTCCTCGCCGGCCTCGGGCTCGCCCTCGCCAACCCGACGTTGCTCTTCACCTGGACCGCCGCGAGCGCGACGCTCGCCTCGGCGGGGATCGGCGCGAGGGTGCTCGTCCCCGAGGACGCGCCGCTCGTCGCGCTCGGCGCCGCCTTCGGGATCACGGCCTGGTTCGCGACCCTGCTCGTCCTCCTCGCGAGGTTCACGAGGCACCTTCGGCCGAGCACGCTCCACCGCGTCGAGCGCGGCGCAGGCGTGCTCTTGCTCTGCGTCGCCGCGTGGCTCCTCGTGAAGGCGCTCAAGGGGTGAGCTCGAGCCCGAGCCGCCGCCCCGCGGTCCGGAGATCGGGGACGACCTCGTGCGCGAGCTCCGCGAGACGAGCGTCCCCCGGTCCGACCCCGATCACCCAAGCGCCCGCGGCGCGGCCGGCCTCGCACCCTACGGGAGAGTCCTCGAGCACCACACAGCGCGCAGGGCTCACGCCGAGCCGAGCCGCGCAGGCGAGGTAGATGTCCGGGGCGGGCTTCTTCTTCGCGACGTCGCTGCCGGTGACGATCGCCCCGAAGACGGACAGCCACCCACGCGCGCCGAGCGCCTCCTCGACGAGGGGGCGCGCAGAGGACGAGCCGAGCGCCGTCGGGCCCCGCCGGGCCGCAGCGAAGAGCAGCTCGCGGGCGCCGACCATCGGAGGCGCGGCCGCGACGCGGCGCTCGAACGCCGAGTCGATCTCGTCGACCAGCGCGAGGACCTCACCATCGAAGCCGTAGCGCTCCTTCAGGTACAAGGCGCACTGCTCGATCCCGCGCCCGCGGCAGCGCGCGGCGTCGTGCTCCGTGTAGCGCTGCCCGCGCCGCGCGCAGAAACCGTCGATCACCTCGTCCCAGAGCGGCTCCGTGTCCAAGAGGAGCCCGTCCATGTCGAAGAGGACGCCGTCGAAGTCCAAGGCGCCTAGCGGGACTCGTACACGTTCCCTAGCGGGAGCTCGATGGAGGTCAAGAAGCCTCCGGCCCCGCAGCCCGTGTCGATGGCGATGACGTTCTTCCCGGCCCAGAGATCGGAGGGATCGTCGGGTGTGTACGACGAATACTCTTGCGGCAGGTACTCGGTCACGGTGTGCCCGACGACGACGGTCTTCCCTCGATAATTGAGGAAGAAATCCTCGGTGCGCAGCCACAGGATCGGCGTCTTGTCCTCGATGTCGGACGGATGCGGCCAGGAGCCGTCGTCGTTCTTGGGGAGGCCGGCGTGCACGTAGATGGCGTGGTCGTCCTCGTAGAAGAACGGCAGCCGCCGCATCCAGTCGACGACGTCGTCGGGGAAGAACGAGCCCTTCAGCATCTGCTCGGCCTCGGCGGCGGTCGGCGTCTCTCCCTCCGCGGGCATCGCGCCCCCCGCGAAGGATCGGAAGGTCTCGAAGCAGCCGTTCCCGGGCGGGACGACGAACCCAGGCCAGCCGTGATCGATGACGCGCAGCCAGGCGTCCTCGTGGTTGCCACGCAGCGCGACGACCTTGGCCGGCGTCTGACGCGGGAGGGTCGAGCGCACGTAGTCGACGAGGTCCTTCGATCGTGAGCCACGATCGAGGTAGTCCCCGAGGAACACGAGGGTGTCGCGCTCGTCGAGCGCAGGGAAGGTGCTGAGGAGCGCGAAGAGCTGGTCCAGCTCTCCGTGCAGGTCGCCGATCGCGAACGTCCGGTCCGCCATGTAGGAACCTGGAGCTTCTCACGATGCCGAGCCTTCCGCTACCCTCACGCACAACCGTGTCATCGCTCCTCGCCTTCCACCACGAAATTGGATGCACCCCGTCGGCGCGTCGCTCGGGGGCGAGCGCGCCATGAGCCGGCGCGTCGCGGTGCTCGGCGCCGGCGCGTGGGGCACCGCCCTCGCGAAGCTGCTCGTCGAGAGCGGCCACGAGGTCGTCGTGTGGGCCCACGAGCCCGAGGTCGCGCGCGCCATCGAGGAGGCGCACGAGAACGACAAGTACCTCCCGGGGATCGCGCTGCCCGAGGCGCTCCACGCGGCCACCTCGGGCGAGGCGGCGCTCCAGGGCGCCGATCTCGCGGTCCTCGCGACCCCGTCGCACGTCACGCGCGAGGTGCTCACACGACTTCGCCCGGCGTTCCCCCCGGGGATCACCGCGGTGTCCGCGACGAAGGGGATCGAGAACGCGACGCTCGAGCTCATGCACGAGGTGTGGGCCGCGGTGATGGGCGTCGGGCGCGCGTCGAGCTACACGGCGCTCTCGGGGCCGAGCTTCGCGCGGGAGGTCGCCGCGCGGCACCCGACGGTCGTCGTCGTCGCTGGCAAGGACGCCTCACGCGTCGAGGGCGTGCAGGCCGCGTTCACGTCCGAGGGGGCCTTCCGGTGCTACGGCTCGGACGACCTCGTCGGCGTCGAGATGGGTGGGGCACTGAAGAACGTCATCGCGATCGCCGCGGGCGTCGCCGACGGGCTCGGCTATGGGCACAACACGCGCGCCGCGCTCATCACCCGCGGGCTCGCCGAGATCGCGAAGGTGACGGTCGCGAAGGGTGGGAGCGCGCTCACGGTCGCGGGCCTCGCGGGGATGGGCGATCTCGTGCTCACCTGCACCGGCGAGCTGTCACGCAACCGCACCGTCGGGCTCGAACTCGGGCGCGGGCGCACGCTGAAGGAGGCCATCGACGCGCTCGGCCACGTGGCCGAGGGCGTGAAGACCGCGAAGAGCGCCTTCGACCTCGGCAAGGCCCTCGGGATCGAGCTGCCGATCATCGAGCAGGTGTACGCGGTGCTCTACCTCGACAAGCCCGCGCGCGACGCGGTCAGCGAGCTCATGGGCAGACCGGCGACCCGCGAGATGCCGTTCGTCAAGTAGGTCGGCGCCGCTCGATCACACGGGCTCACCGCCCGACCCGGCCCCACGCGCGGACCGTCCGCGGCCCCTCGGGCGCGGGCGCGCGATCCCACGGGCTCGTCGCGCGTCCTCGCGGCAGAGGTCACGGCAGGCGCACGAGCCGATCCTCGCACGCGCGCGTGGCGGCGAGGATCTTCTCGCGGCGGACGTCGACCTCCGCGAGGCTCTTGTCGTCGAGCACAGGCGCGAGCGGATCCCTGGCCAACGAGCGCGCGAGCCGCGCCGAGAGCCGAGGCTCGACGAGCGCCGTGAGCGTCGCCCCCCGGAACGTACACAGCTCCCCCAGCGACTTCGACAGAAAGAGGTGCTGCGCGGCGCGGTAGGGCAAGAAGGAGCTCGCGTTGTCGAGGAAGATGATCGGCCCCCCCTTCCCGAGCGAGCGCACGTTGCCCCCAGACCAGCGGTCGGTGTTGTCGATGAGCGCGTCGAAGACGACCAGGTCCGTGAGCGCGCCGTCGTGCAGCGTCGGCTCGGACTCCCTCCAGCCACGGGGAGGCTCGGCGTCGGCGAGGAGCCCGTCGTGCCACGCGATGAGCGCGACCTCGACGACGCTCGGCGGAGCGCCTGGCTCAGGGATGAGCTCGTCTCGCATCCGCGCCTCGAGCTTCGGGTCGCCGCCGGCGGCGGCGAGGACGAGTCCGAGCGGGAGCCTCCGCCCGACGACGACCGCCGTGCGCCCGAACCCGAGCAGCCGGTCCACGTGGTACGCGGCGATCTCCCCGCGGTGGTTCGAGAAGCTCGCCTTCTGTCTCGGCTTCACGACGGCGCGTGTCCCGTCGGAGAAGCGCGCGCGGAGCGTGATGCTCTTGCCGCCGCCGTTCGGGCGGAGCTCGCTGATCACCCCGCGGAGGAGCCGGGCTGCGCGGGCGCCGTCCTCAGCAGGATCGATCGGGCCCCGAAACCCCGCGTGGGGCACGCTCCCTGGAGACGGCGGCTCGTCCGCGAGCGCCGTGGTCGCGGGAGGGACCGCCACCCATCGCGCGGGCGTCGAGGCCACGACCGCCGCGCCGCGTGCCGACGAAGACGAGGTCGGCGCGCTCGCCCCGGGCACGTCGCTCGACGGGGGAGGTGCGGACGAAGACGGGGTCGGCGCGCTCGCCCCGGGCACGTCGCTCGACGGGGGACGTGCCGACGTCACGGCCGCGCTGGGCTCGCTGGCGGGGGCCGTCACCCCACCTGGCGGGGATCGACCGGGATCCTCGACCCGCGCACGGTCGCACCCGCCTACGACGAGCGAGAGCGCGAGCACGGACGCAAGGTGAGTCGCCACGAGGGGCGAAGGCGCGTATACCGCGGCTCGTCACCCGTGGCAGCCCGCCGACCCTTCCCATGGCTGATCGTGATCTTGCCCATGGCAGCGGTCGGGCTGCTGGCGGCGACCGGCATCCGGCCCTATGGAGGGGGCTTCGCGATCGTCGAGCGTGACGACGCCCCATCGCCCTCGACCTCTGCGTCGGCGTCGCACGCTCCGCCTCCAGCGCCCGCGTCAGCACCCGAACCATCGGGGTCCGCGGCCCCTTGGCCGGCCGTGATCGATGTCTCGCCCACGGGCGATCGGCGAGACTTGTCTCCGCGCATCCGCGTGCTCTTCGATCGCGAGGTCCCCGAGCCGCGACGCGACGAGGTCGCGGCGACGATCTCGCTCGATCCACCCGTGCCGCTCACCATCTCGTGGACGGACGTCGACGAGCTCGCCCTCACCCCGTCTCGCCTCCACCCGGCGACCCGGTACCGTGTCGTCGTCGAAGGGCAGCCACCCGACACCTGGTCCTTTCGGACACGCTTCCCGACACCTGCACGGATCACCCCAGGGGAGGACGGCTACGCGGTCTTGTCCTTCGACGACGGCGCGCGCAACCGCACCGAGGCGCTCCGGCTCTACGAGCTGCTCGACCAGCTCGGCGTGAAGGCGCTGCTCTTCCCGAGCGGTCGCTGGGCGAGCGCCAACGCCGACCTCTTGGTCCGGATGGAGCGCAACGGGCACCTCGTGTGCAACCACACGACGAACCACCTGGTGCTGGTGAACCTCACGGACGCCGAGATCGAGCGTGAGATCGTGGGCGGCGCCGGCCACGGCTCCTGCCACCTCTTGCGTCCTCCGATGATGGCGATGAGCCCGCGCGTCGAGGCGGTGGCGGCGAGGCTCGGGTACAGGACCTTCCTGTGGGACGTCGACACACGCGACTGGGAGGGGCTCCCAGCGGAGGACATCGTCAACCTCGCGCTCACCCGTGTCTTCCCGGGCGCGGTCATCCTGATGCACCACCACGGCGCGCACACGCGAGAGGCGGTGCCGCCCCTGGTGTCGCAGCTCCGGGCGAACGGCTACCAGGTCACCCTCCCGCTGAAGGACGGCGCGCTCGACCTGACGAAGCTGGGCCCCGGCGCCTTCCGGACCGCCGAGGAGCTCACGCACGGGCCCAAGCCGCCCTGAGAGGTCGTTTCAGAGAACAACCCTGACTCCTCGCATCGGCAGCGTGCCGTCGATGTAGAGTAGCACGGCTCAGGTCCTTGCGAGCGATGCGTCGGCGCGATTGGATTCGAGCGACCGCTCGTATTCTTCGCTCAGCAACCGGAGCTTGCACGGCCACCCATGCGTGCGCTCGCTCCCCCACCGCGCAGCCTGCCGGTACGACGCTCAGTGAAGCCCGACCGCGCCGCGGCTCGGACAGAGCCCGTGCAGGGCGAGCGAGCGCGCGAGCGCCGGAGACCCAGTCTTCTGCCATCGCTCGTACGTGCGGACGAGTCCTCGCTCGTCGCTCGGAGCGCCCGCGAAGAGCTGGTTCCCGACCTCGCGGAGCGCGCGCGCGACCCTGTCGAACTCCCGCGCGAGCTCGCCGAGCACGTCGAGCGCGTCTCGGCCGCGGACGACGAGCAACGACGCAGCCGCATACGCGCGTCTCCCCAGCGACTCCACGTAGGAGACGTCCACGCCACGGCGCGCGAGGTGCTCCGAGAACAGCCCGGCCTCCGTGAGCGAGCGATCACCGACCGCGCGGAGGCGCTCGAAGCGCGCGCGGGGAGGCGCGGCCATCGCCTCGCCGAGCGCGAGCGTGATCGGGGCGGCCCCTTCACCTCCCGGGCGGGCAGCGAAGTCCACGAGCACCTCCACGAGGTACGCGCGGAGCGGCGCGGACGCCTCGACATGCTCCACGACGAGGGCGTCGTCCAGCGCTTCGCCAAAGAACAGGGCCGGATCCGACTTCGTGAGGATGCGCATCGTTCGATCCTTTCGGCCCCGGTCGTCGCCCGACCGTCGAGCCCAAGGGGCCTCGGGAGGATGGACCCGACGGATCAGAGATGCGCCACGCTCGCTCGTCGGGCCACGTTCTCGGTCGACCTCCGCGCACTTTGGCACTCGGGCCGAGCGACTGCTGACGCCGCGTCATCCCCCGCCCCAGCTCACGCTCCTCAGGACGCACGTCTTCGGCGCGAGCGAGGGCGCGCGCGCCGCGAACCTCAGCCGCCGCTCACGATCCTCACGCTCCTCACGACGAGCGCCCTCGATGCGAGCGCCGGCTCGCGTGTCATTCGTCGTCCTCGCGCGGGACACCGCGGTCGAGCTGGATCCCGGCGGCGAGGTGCTTCGGTGGCGTGCGGCTCAGGCTCGGGACGGCCGCCTTCGGGATGACCATGGCGGCGACCTTCACGGTCGCCGCGACGTCGGGCCTCGCCGGAGCCTGTCGGACCACGGTCGCGGCGAGCCCCTTCGCCTTCGGCTTCGGAGGGAGCCGCGACGCACGGAGACGAAAGCGCTCGCGGCTCGCCCCCTCTTGCAGCGTGAGCGGCTCGATGGCGCCCGGCACACGCTCGACCGCCTGGAGCAGCTCACCCACGGGCGCCGCGATGGCGAGGGTCGGAGCGAACCGACGCACCTCGAGCTCATCGTCGACGAAGAGGTCCATCGTGCACCAGTCCGCGTCCGCGCGGATCCGGGCCTCGAGCCTGCCCCCGACCCAAGAGCGATCCGCCATCCGCGCGAGGAGCAGCAGGATCTTCGGGGCGCCGTCGCCGGGCCTCGCCACCTCGCACATCCGTCCGAGCAGCGAGAGCGCTCGACCCTTCGCGTCGGGCCCGTCGCGCGTGGCGTCCGCCATGTCGTCGTCCCCGACGGCGAGGCAGCTGCGGATCTCCGCGAGTGGACGCATGCGGCGCGCTCAGCGTAGCGCTGCCGCTCGCGTCGGGCCAAGGTCGACGCATTCCACGCCGCCGACGAGCGGTCGGTCCCATCCCTGTCGCCATCTGGCCAGCGTCGGGCTACGTCTCGGCCAGTGAGCGATCTGCTCGATCGTGACTTTCTTCGAGAGCTCGAGGCGCTTCGGCGTCGCCTCTCGCTGAGGGTCGCCTCTGGGGCGATGGGCGAGCGTGGCTCGCGGCGCAAGGGGGGCGCCGCCGAGTTCATGGACCACCGCGCGTACAGCCCAGGCGACGATCCTCGCCGGATCGACTGGCACGTGTACGCGAGGACTGGCGAGCCCTTCGTGAAGCTCTTCCGCAAGGAGGAGGACAGCGTCGTGCGCCTCGTCGTCGACGCGAGCGGCTCGATGCGCGTCGGCGAGCCCGAGAAGCTCCACGCGGCGAAGAAGCTCGCGGCCGGGATCGGCTACATGGTGATGATGCGGCTCGAGCGCGCCGAGCTCTGCTCCACGGCCGACGGGCGCCTGTCCCGCGAGGCGCCGCTCCGAGGGCGCGGGGGCGTCGCGCCGCTCCTCGGGCACCTGTCGAGGATGGACGCCGAAGGCAGGACGAACCTCGCGCGCGCGATCGACGTGCTCCTCTCGGCGCGAGGTCGCCCTGGCGCCCTCGTCGTCGTCAGCGACTTCTTCGATCCCGGGCCCGTGCTCGCGGCGCTCGGGCGAGCGCGCGCCGCCGGGCACGAGCTCTCCCTCATCCACGTCGTCGCACCCGAGGAGGAGGAGCCGACGCTCGACGGCGATCTCACGCTGGTCGACGTGGAGACCGGAGACGCCGTCGACATCACGGCCGATCCGGCGGCGCTCGAGGCGTACGCGCTCCGGTTCGCCGGGCTCTGCGAGGAGCTGCGCTCGTTCGCGAGGAGGACGGCCGGAGCCTACGTGAGGACCCGCACGGACGCGCCGCTCGAGGAGGCGCTCGCCCGGTTCGTCGCGCGCGAGGTCGACTGACGATGCCCGTCCACTTCGACGAGCCGCGTGGCCTCCTGTTGCTCCTCGGGATCATCCCGCTGGTCGTCCTGTACATCCTCAAAATCCGGCGGCGACGGCACAGCGTCGGGTCGACGTGGCTCTGGGCGAGCGCACGCCGCGATCTGCTGGCCCGATCGCCGTTCCGGCGGTTCGTCGCCGAGCTCTCCTTCTTCCTCCAGCTCTTCGCCCTCGTGATGCTCGCGCTCGCCCTGGCGCGACCGTCTCGGCGCACGTCCGAGGTGCTCGGAGAGCACGCGGCCATCGTCATCGACACGAGCGCGTCGATGAAGGCCATCGATCCGAAGACCGGGCGCGCACGCATCGAGCTCGCGAAGGACGCGGCCAAGCGCTACACGAGGGGGCTCGCGCCGGGCGGGGACGCGATGGTCGTCGACGCAGGCCGCGAGCCGCACGTCGTGCTCCCCCCCGAGCGAGACCGACGCCGGATCGAGGCCGCCATCGACGCGATCGAGGCCTCCGACGAGGAGGGGGATCTCGACGCGTCGCTCGCCATCGCAGCGGACAGGCTCCGAAGCGCGGGGGGCGATCATCGCCTGCTCCTCGTCACCGACGGATCGCTCGCCCGCAAGGACGTCTCGGCCTTGCCCGTACCCCTGACGGTCGAGACCGTCGGCGAGGACGTCGAGAACGCCGGGCTCATCCGGCTCGACGTGCGGACGGGCCGCGGCGCGGCGGCCACCGACGACGAGGTGCAGGTGTTCGTCGTCGCGCGACACGACGGGAGAGCCCCCCGCGAGGCGTGGGTGACCCTGCGTCTCGCGAGCACGACCGAGCCGATCGCCTCGCGCAAGGTGACGCTCACGCCCGGTGCGCGAGTCCCGGTGGTCTTGTCCTTCAAGCCTTCGCCCGGGGACCAGGGCAAGCCAGCGATCGTCGAGCTCACCCCTCACGACGCGCTCGAGACCGACGACTTCGCGTACCTCCGCGTGCCGGAGGGACGAAAGCAAGAGGTCGTCGTCGTCGCAGGCGATCCCTCCCCATGGCTCGAGCGTGCGCTCCGCTCCGACGAGGACGTCGAGATCGTCCGCGTCGCGCGGCTCGCCGACGCGAAGCCTGCGCCGGGTGCGCTCTTCGTCTTCGACGGGACGTGCCCAGCCGAGGCGCCCCCAGGGGACTTCTTGGTCGTCGCCCCCCCCGAGGGGCGCTGTCTCGGGGCCCAAGTCGGACCCGCCGAAGAGCGGCCCCCGGTCACCTCGTGGAGCCACGGGGACCCGCGGTTTCGCTTCCTCACGATGGACGATGTCCACGTCGCGGTCGCGCGGCGGATCATCGCGGAGAGCGCGTCGCGGGCGCTCGTGCGAAGCACCGACTTCGCGCTCGTCGCGGACGTCTCCGACGAGGCGGCGGGGAGCTCCGGGACGCTCGTCGGCTTCGACGTCGCCGACAGCAACTGGCCGCTCAAGGCGTCGTTCGTCATCTTCGTCCGCAACGTCGTCGAGCTCGCGCGGGCACACCGCGTCCAGGGGTCGACCAGCGCCCCCCACACGGGTGCGCCGCTAAGGGTCCCACTGCCGCGCGACGCCACCCGGGTGCAGGTCCACGTCCCTGGGAGCAGGCCGGGCGAGGGTCGCGGCGCGCCCGTCCAGGGCGGAGCCCTCGTGTTCGCCGATACGCGCCGCGCCGGGCACTACGTCGTCTCGTACCAGGGGCCCCACGCGAGGAGCCTCGTCGTCCCGGTGAACCTCACCTCGGAGCTCGAGAGCGCGCTCTTGCCGCGGGTCCGGCTCGAGTCCCACGCGGCCCCGACCACGGACGACGCGACGCAGCGCCCGCCCCACCGGGACGTCGGCTACTGGTTCGCCGCGCTCGCGCTCCTCGCGATCGTCGTGGAGGTCGTCTGGTGGACCCGCACCCCGCGACGCACGGCACCCACCGCCCCACCGCGACCAGACCGGAGGCCGACGTGACCCCCTCGCCCGTCACGGCGGCGCTCCCCTTCCTCGCCCTCGTCGCCGTCTTCGGCGCGCTCGCGCTGCACTTCGGCGCCGGTCGGCGTCGTGGGCTCGGGCGACGCCACGTCCTCAGCGCGCTCGCGCTCCTCGGCGCAGCGCCGCTCGTCTGGCTGATCGTGCAGTGGTCGGGGCTTGCCCCGGAGCGGTTCGTGCGCGTGGCGCGGCCTCCGTTCGCGGTGCTCACGTTCGCCGCGTCCCTCGTCGTCGCGGCGAGGCTCGCGCGGCTCGCGCGCATGACCCCGCTGCGGCGGTGGCTCTCGGAGGCGCTCGTGTCGGCGTCGCTCCTCGCCTCGGGCTACTTCGCGATGGGCCTCGAGCTCGGTCGCCCCCTCGACCGGCAGACGGTCCTCGTGCTCGTCGATCGATCACGGTCCATCGAGCTGGTGCCGCGCGCCGACGCCCTGCTCCGAGTCGAGCTCGATCTCGCCGAGCGCGGCATGCGAGAGGAGGACCGGGTGGGGCTCGTCGCGTTCGCGGCGCAGGCCGCCGTCGAGGATCCTCCGCGCCCACGCTCGGAGAGCCGTACGGTCGCGAAGCCCGAGATCGGCCGCGATGGCACCGACATCGCCCAGGGGATCCGGCGCGCGCTCGCGGAGCTCCCCGCCGACACCTCGGCGCGCGTCGTGCTCGTCTCGGACGGCGTCTCCACGCGAGGGGATCCTTTCGCGGCGGCCGCGGCAGCGGCGTTCCTTGGCGTCCCGATCGACGTCCTGCCGTTGGACCAGGCGCGCGTCCCGGACATCCGCGTCGTCTCCCTGCGTGCGCCGCCCAGGGTCGCGCTCGACGAGAATTTCGAGCTCCGGCTGACGACCGACGCGCCGGACGACGCCGAGATCGAGCTGCGCGTGAAGCAGGACGGCGTGCTCGTCCAGCAAGGGAGGGCGAAGATCGGCAAGGGCGAGGACGTGCTCCGGATGAAGCTCACCGCCAAAGAGCCGGGCCTCCACCGCTTCGACGTCGAGGTGACCGCGCTCGATCCCAAGCTCGATCTGTCCCCGGAGGACAACGCGGCGGCGGCCTTCGTGCGTGTGAGGGGCCCGGCGCTCGCGCTCGTCCTCGAGGGAGATCCGGACAAGGCGAAGTTCGTGGCGCGCGCGCTCGAAGCGGGCGGGATCCGCGTGCGCGTCGCGGGGCCCTCCGCGTTCCCCGCCGATCTGGCGGAGCTCGCGGCGTACGATCTCCTCGTGCTCTCGGACGTGCGGGCCTCCGACGTCGGCGCCGCCGCGCTCGAGGCCGTCGCGTCGTTCGTGAAGGACCTCGGCGGCGGCCTGTGGCTCCTCGGCGGGGATCGCTCCCTCGGCCCAGGGGGCTACGCGAAGACCCCCATCGAGGAGGTGTCCCCCGTCTCCTTCGATCTCAAGCAAGACCGTCGTCGGTCGAGCCTCGCCGAGGTGATCTCGATCGACTACTCGGGCTCGATGGGAGCCAGGGTCGGCTCCTTCACCAAGCTCGATCTCGCGAACGAGGCCGCCGCGCGCTCGGCGATGCTCCTCGGCCCGATGGACCGGCTGGGCGTCGCCCACGTCGACACGACGAACGCCTGGACCATCCCGCTCGGTCCGGTCCTGGACGCGAAGGCCACGGCGGGCAAGATCAAGGCCGTGCGGGTCGGAGGCGGCGGGATCTATGTCGATCTCGCGCTCGACGAGGCCTATCGCGCGCTCGACGCCGAGGTGTCGAACCTGAAGCACCTCGTCCTCTTCGCCGACGGCGACGACGCCGAGCGGCTCGGAGGCTGTCGCGCACGCGTCAGCGCGGCGCTCACGCGCGGGATCACGACGAGCGTCGTGGCGCTCGGACACGGCAAGGACATCACCGAGCTCGAGGTCCTCGCGAAGCTCGGAGGCGGCCGCTACTACCTCATCGAGGACGCGACGAAGCTGCCCGCCATCTTCGCGCAAGAGACCATCCTCGCGTCGCGCTCCGCGATCTCCGAGGAGGCCTTCGTTCCGAGCCTCGGCGCCCCGGGCGCGGCGGTCCGCGGGGTGGACTTCTCGGGTGCGCCACCGCTGAAGGGCTATGTCATCACCATCCCCAAGGGTCGCGCCAGCGTCCACCTCACGGGCCCCGACGGCGATCCCATCCTCGCGACGTGGAGCGTCGGCACGGGGCGCGTGGCGGTCTTCACGAGCGATCTCAAGGATCGCTGGGGGGGCGCCTGGACGCAATTCGGGGGCGCTTCGCGGATGGTGGCGCAGCTCGCGCGCGACATCGTGCGTCGCCCCGACGATCCGCAGGTCCGCCTCGAGTCCGAGGTGCACGACGGCCAGCTCAGCGTGAGGGCGACGGTCCTCGGTGACGACGGCCGGGCAGAGAGCTTCCGCAGGCTCTCGGTGCGCATCGTCGGCCCTGACGGCAAGGCGCTGCTCGTCCCGCTCGAGCCCATGGGGCCCGCCGCGTTCGGCGTGACGACGCCGCTCCTGCGTCCCGGCGCGTACGTCGTCTCGGCCATGGACGATCTGTCGGGCGAGGCCCTCGCGACGACGGGCGCCGTCATGTCGCTGGGCGACGAGCTGCGCCCGACGGGGTCCGACCGCGCGCTGTTGCACCGGCTCGCGGCGATGACGGGTGGGAAGGAGCGCGCCCACCTCGTGGACGCATTCCAGGACCGCGCGTCCCCACGCGTCGCGTTCGCGCCCATCCCGACGGTCCTCGGGCTCCTCGCGGGGCTCGCGCTCCTCCTCGCCGCAGCCGCGCGCAAGCTCGCGCTGACGAACCCGCTGAGCCGCAGGACGCCCGCGCGACCCCAGGCTCCCAGGGTCTCACGCGACGTCGAGAGGCTCAAGGAGGCGAAGAGACGCTCTCACGACGAGGCCCGCGCGGCCACGCTCGCGCCGCACGACGACGCTCCGCCGCCGTCCCTTCGCGCGCGACGACCCGCGCGGCCCGCTGCCCCCGCGACGAAGCCCCCGGGGAGCGAGCCCGAGCGGCCCCGCACCGCCGCGGAGATCTTGCTCGAGCGAAGGAGGAGAGCCCGTGAGACTCGCTAGCCTCGGGGTCATCGTGAGACTCGCTAGCCTCGGGGTCATCGCGAGCCTCGGCGCCACGCTGTGGCTGGGCTGTGCCCCGTCGGGGACCGCCCCTGCCCCCTCGATCTCGACTACGGCCACCCGCTCGGTGAGGCGCCCCCTGTGGCTCCAGATCGCGGGCGACGCGGAGCCGGGCGTTGTCCCCGTGCTCGGCGGGGCCACCGGGACGACGGACCTCTACGCCGATTTCGGCGTGCTCCCTTCGACGCTGCTCCGCGTCGATCTCCTCGTGGACCCGGCCGAGGGCGCAGAGCCCGCCGAGCTCGACTTCTTCGCGGCGGCCCTCGAGCCCGCACCCACGGGCACCTCACAGCCGAGGCTGCTGCGTCGGTTGGAGCTCGGGCGTCGGCGGGTGATCCCCGGCGTCACGCTCCGGTTCGACGTGACCGATCTCGCGCTCCACGAGTCGTCCGACGGGCGGTTTGCCCTCGTCGCGAGGGGTCACGCCGGGACCCGCGTGGTCCTCGAGAGCCTCCGCCTCGACGTCTACACCCGCGACTGACGCACCTCGCGAACGCGCGTCAAAGACGCGGTCTCCGAGGCCGCTCGTGGTAAGGGGCTCGGGTGCGCCCCACCGCGCTCCTCGCCGCAGCATGCATCGCGATGGCCGCGGTCACCGCGGGCTGCGCGTCCGGGGCCGCGGGCCCCAACGACACGCTGAGCGCCTACGCGAAGGCCGTCCGCGAGGGGCGCGTCGAGGACGCCTACGCCCTCCTCTCGACGGACACGCGGCGGGGGATCTCCCTCGAGCAATTCCGTCGGATCATGACGGAGAGCGCGACGGACATGGCCGAGCTCGCGAAGGGGCTGTCGCGCCCGGGCTCCGACCCCGTGGTCACGGCCGTCATCACGACCACGAGCGGCGACGAGGTCGTGCTCTTCTTCGAGCATGGCCGGTGGAGGGTCGACGGCGCGAGCATCGATCTGTACGGCCAGGCGACCCCCCTGCAGGCCGTGCGCGCCTTCGTCCGCGCGTACGAGCGCCGGCGCTGGGACATCCTGATGCGGTTCGTCCCCGACGCGAAGAAGCTCCCCGATCCCAAGCTCCCGCCGCTCGACGAAGAGAAGCTGAAGGCCGCCTGGGAGGGCCCCGACAAGGAAGACATGGACCGGATCACCCAAGCGCTCCGCGCCGCCCTCGCCGACGCGACGCTCGAAGAGACCGGCGATCGCGCCGCGATGCCCTACGGCAGCGGGGCTTCGCTCCTGCTCGTGCGAGAGCACGGGCTCTGGAAGATCGAGGACTTCGAGTGAGGCGCGCCACCGTCCGCCGGGAGACGAAGGAGACGCGCATCGAGGTCGAGATCGCGCTCGACGGCTCCGGCGCCTGCGACGTCGTGACCCCCTTGCCCTTCTTGACGCACATGCTCGAGCAGCTCGCGCGCCACGGGCTCTTCGACTTGCGGATCCGCGCCGAGGGCGACGTCGACATCGACGGGCACCACACGACCGAGGATCTCGGGATCGTGCTCGGGCAGGCCGTCGCCCAGGCCCTCGGCGACAAGGCCGGGATCGCGCGGTACGGGCACGCCGTCCTCCCGATGGACGAGGCCCTCGTGATGGTCGCCGTGGATCTCTCGGGGCGCCCGTCGTTCGTCTCGCGGTTGCCGCTCCCCAAGGCGAAGGTCGGCGCCTTCGACGTCGAGCTCTGCCCGGTCTTCTTCGAGGCGTTCTCGCGCGCGGCCGGGGCGAACCTCCACGTCCGGCTCCTCGAGGGCGAGAACCTCCATCACATCCTCGAGATCTCGTTCAAGGCGCTCGCGAAGGCGCTCGCGATGGCGACGCGCCTCGAGCCGCGCGTGGCGGGGATCCCCTCGACGAAGGGCACCTTGTGACCCCACGGCGGGTCGTCATCTGCGATCTCGGCCTCGGGAACCTCCGCTCCGTCGAGCGCGCCCTCACCTTGGGCGCCACGCTCGCGGACGTGTCCGTCGCGATCGAGATCACGCGGGATCCGGCGCGCATCGGCGGCGCAGATCGGCTCGTCGTGCCGGGGCAAGGCGCCTTCCGAGACGGCGCCGAGGCGCTCCAGGGCGGGCTTGGCGATGCGCTCCGCGGCGCGCTCCACGCGGGGATCCCGTACCTCGGGATCTGCCTGGGCCTGCAGCTGCTCTTCGAGGGCAGCGACGAGGCCCCGGACGCGCGGGGGCTCGCGTGGCTCGAGGGCAGGAGCACGAGGCTCCACGGAGATCGCGAGCACAAGATCCCCCACATGGGCTGGAGCCGGGTGGAGGCGTGCGCCCGCCACCCCGCCCTCGAGCGCGCGCTCGCCGAGGCGTCCTGGTTCTACTTCGCGCACTCGTTCCACGTGGTCCCCGCCGATCCGCGCGTCGTCCTCGCGCGCGCAGCGCACGGCTCCGAGGCCATCACGGCGGCCATCTCGAGCGACCGGGTGCTCGGGGTGCAGTTCCACCCCGAGAAGAGCCAGCGCGCGGGGCTCGCGCTGCTCGCGGGCTTCCTCGCGTGACCGATCTCGAGCTCTGGCCGGCGATCGATCTGCTCGGAGGGCGCGCGGTGCGGCTCCTCCAAGGCCGGTACGACGCGGTGACGGTCTACGACGACGATCCGAGCGCGATCGCCGCGCGGTGGACCGGGAGGACCCGCGCCTTGCACGTCGTCGATCTCGAGGGCGCTCGCGACGGGACGCTCGGACAGGTCGACCAAGTCGCGGCCATCGCAGCGGCATTTCGTGGGACGCTCCAGGTGGGCGGTGGCGTACGCTCCGTCGACGCCGCCGAGGCCTACCTCGCGGCCGGCGCCCGACGCGTCATCCTCGGCACCCTCGCCGTCGAGGCGCCCGACGAGGTGCGCGCCTTCGCCCGCGCGCACCCGGGAGTGGTCGTGCTCGCGGTCGATGCCGAGGATGGGATCGTGCGGACGCGAGGTTGGCGCGAGAGCAGCGGTCGTCGCGCCGAGGACGTGGTGGGCTCGTTCGACGATCTGCCCCTCGCGGCGGTCCTCTACACGGACATCGGGCGTGACGGGACGATGGGCGGCCCCAACGTCCCCGCGACGGCTCGCCTCGCGAAGGCCACGGGGCGCCCGGTGCTCGCCTCCGGCGGGGTCGGCTCTCTCGCGCACGTAGCCGCCGTCGCCCGAGAGCCCGCGATCACGGGCCTGGTGCTCGGCAAGGCGCTCCACGAAGGCGTCTTCTCGCTCGAGCAAGCCCGCGACGCCGCCAGGCGCTGACACGACGCCGCTTCGAGGTCGTCGAGGCGCGCGGACCTCGCGGAAAGCGCCGCTTCGAGGCCGTCGAGGCGCGCGGACCTCGCGGAAAGCGCCGCTTCGAGGCCGTCGAGCCGCGCGGACCTCACGGAAAGCGCCGCTTCGAGGCCGTCGAGCCGCGCGGACCTCACGGAAAGCGCCGCTTCGATGTCGTCGGGCGATGACGACACGACTTCGGAGTTCGTTTCGATGTCGTCGGGCGATGACGACACGACTTCGGAGTTCGTTTCG
>CAYNEK010000017.1:61898-73296 GCA_964396175.1 uncultured Polyangiaceae bacterium
ACACGACTTCGGAGTTCGTTTCGATGTCGTCGGGCGATGACGACACGACTTTGGAGTTCGTTTCGATGTCGTCGGGCGATGACGACACGACTTTGGAGTTCGTTTCGATGTCGTCGGGCGATGACGACACGACTTCGGAGTTCGTTTCGATGTCGTCGGGCGATGACGACACGACTTTGGATTTCCTTTCGAGGTCGTCGGGCGACTCGGAGAACCGAGTCGGGGCCCCACCGCCCGGCCCGTCCGAACCGGCGGCGATCCGATCCGGGACGACGCGCTCCGACTTCGCGCAGGAAACGACGGGCTGACGGGAGCCGGTGCCGCGGAGGAGCCCGCCAACCGCCTCACGCGCGCGAGCTCCCTCCCGCCGCTCGTCGGCGGGCACGAGCTCACCGAGGAGACGGCGCCACCCGAGCCCGGGCGGGGTCGACGAGCGGTCACCGTCGTCGCATCGGCGCCCACGCGTGAGGCCCAACAGCCGCTCTTCGGGATCGGTCGTCGCGGCCGGACGATCGTCCGGGGGCGCGCGCGGACGCTACTTCTTCGGCGAGGGGCAGCTCTTCGCGAGCCGGCGCCCCACCTCGCGCGGCGTCACGCGCTTCGTCGCCGGATCGAGCGATGCGTCGCCGAGGCGATGGATGCGCACGCCGCGCAGCAGGCGATCGATCCGCGACGTCACCTCGGGCACGACCGCACCGTTTGCCACCGGACCCTCCGCGACGATCTCGATCGTCTTCGTCTCGAGCGCGAGGAAGATCCGCCCGACGAGCGCGCCGTCGCACCCGCCCTCCACGCTGAAGGACTCGACCGCGGGGCGCCCCTCGACGCGCCCGGACACGACGCGGATCGTGACGGCGTCCGGGGTCGTGTCGACGACCTCACGCGCAAGCTCGAGCAGCGCATCACGGCTCCGTGAGATCTTCTTGTGCTCGCGGATGACGATCTTCACCCGGCCCTCCTCGTGGCCGCTCTCGCCCTCGAGCACGGACACGACGTCCTTGCACGCCTCGCCCTCGCATCGGTCGGCGGGGTGCAGGGCCGTCGAGAAGCCCACGTTGGCGAGCGTGTACGCCGGCGGCTTCCCGAGCGCGCCCGCGCAGACCAGGGACACCAGGGAGAACACTGCCACGCCCGACGCTCTCATCGTGCGCGGGAGGGTCGCAGCCCCACCGGGCACGGGCCAACAAAACCGGGCGGTCAGCGCCGCCCTTGGATCTCCTGGCGGAGCCGCGCCATCTCTTGACGCATCGGGACGATGAAGTCGGCGCTGATGGTCTGCTTCCGCCCCTGCATCGCGCGGGAGGTGTGCCACTTCGACAGCGCGAGGCGCGACGCGGCGTCGACGAACTTGCGGCCCGACGAGCCCCCGGCGCCCATGAGCGCCTTCATCCGGCCAAAGGGAGAGCAGACGAGCTCGAGCTCTTCCTTCGTGATGTTGCCGAGCAAGAGCTCGTCCTGCAGGTTGTGCCGGATGATCTTCCCCTCGCGGCGCACGAGGAGGATGACGATGACCCCGAACGCGACCAAGAAGAGCAGGAAGAAGAGGAGCGCGATCGGGAAGAGCGGCACCCCGAGCAGATCGGAGAACACGGCCGAACCGTTCCAGCACGAGTGGAGGAAGGCCGCGGCGAAGTAGCCGCCGATGGGCGCGAAGATCTTGACGGCCATGCTGTTCGACTCGCGGGCCCACCCGACGCCGAGCCCGGTCATCGCCGTGTAGAGCGGGTGCCCCCACGGCGCGATGAGGCCGCGGAGCGACACCGTGCAGCAGAGCGCCTCTCCCCCGCCTTTGTACCAGGCGCGGCTGTAGTAGAGCACGTTCTCGGTGGCGGCGAAGCCGAGGGCGACGAACGTCGCGTAGATGACGCCGTCCACGACGCCGTCGAACTGGTGCCGCGCGAACAAGAAGACCCCGAGGACCAGCATCCCCTTGAAGGCCTCCTCGACGAGCGGCGCGCTGATGACGGCGCCCGCGATGTCCGCGCCCGCCTTCCCGGCGATCGCGCCGCCGATCGCGGAGTTGATGTCGTTGAAGAGCGCGCTGAAGGCGCAGGCGGGGATCGCGCCCCACAGGAAAGACATCGCGAGCAGCCACCATGGCTCGGGATCGTACCGGTCGACGATGACGGGGACCCACAGGTAGACGAAGCACGCCGGGAACGCGATGAGCGCCCCGATGAGCATGCCCGTGTAGTACTTGTCCGGCGGGATCACGTAGCGCCCCTTCACCTCGGGCGGCAGCGCGAAGAAGTACCCGAGCAGGAGGAGCCCGACGAGCACGCCGAGGACCCAGATCCCCGCACCGACGAAGCGCAAGGGGGAGCCCTTCGGCGGCGCCATCCCCGGCCCCTGCGGCGGCTGCATCCCGCCACCCCTGGGAGCCTGGGGCGGTTGGTAGGGCGGAGCCTGGTAAGGTGGAGCCTGGTAAGGTGGAGCCTGGTACTGACCGTAGGGGGGCTGGACCATGCGAGCCTCCACGGTACTCTACCCGCGGGGTGCCCCGCGAAAGAAAACCGACGCCGGGCTTGCGACGATCGCGAGAAGCGCGCTAGAGAGCCCTCCCTTCGTACGCGCCATTAGCTCAGCTGGATAGAGCGTTGGCCTCCGGAGCCAAAGGTCGGTGGTTCGAATCCACCATGGCGCGCGGACGGGGGCTCGGCGTCGACACGACGCCACCCGCAGGTCGTCACCCGACGCGACCGAGCCCGCGTCAACTCGCTCCGCCACAGCCTCACGCTCTCCGGTGCACGGCTCTTCGGCGGCTCGGCTGGCGCTGCACACCACGATGGGGTCTGCGCGCGGTGCGTAGCTCTTCCCCAGCCGCGAGCGGCGCAGGCCGCCCAGAGCGGCTCGTTCGAGCGGTCATCCGCCGCGGCGTGCGCATCGGCGCTCCGTGCACCGCGCTCCGGGGCGGCGCTCCTGCGGGGCTCGCGCACCGGCGCCCGGCGCACCTCGCTCCGGGGCGGCGCTCCTGCGGGGCTCGCGCACCGGCGCCCGGCGCACCTCGCTCCGGGGCGGCGCTGCTGCAAGGCTCGCGCACCGGCGCTCCGCGCACCTCGCTCCGGGGCGCCGCTCCTCTGGGGCCGTCCGCTAGCCTCCGTGCGGCGCGGCCGAGAGCGGCGACGCCCTTGAGTCCCTCGCGGCACCGAGGGGCGCGAGGCGCGTCAGTTGGTCTTCACGCCCTTCGGCACGATGATGTCGTCCGCCGTCCCGTCCTTCTTGTCGGGGCCCGGGCTCATCACGATCACGTCGTCGTCGGTGCACTGGATCTTGTACGGGGCGCCCCAGGCGTCGTCCGTCTTCGACGCGCTGTCGATCTCCTTGTCCTGCACGAGCTGCGAGATCGTCGGGCACTCGCTCCCGCCCTTCAGCCCGCGCCAGCGCTGGATCGCGTTGCGGATCTCGCGCGCGTTCGTCTCGGTGGTCTTGATCTGCGACTCGCGGAACTTGGGCAGGACGGCGACGCTCACGCCCGCAGCGATGAGCGCGAGGATCGCGACCACGATGAGGACCTCGATGAGCGTGACCGCGCGGACGAGGGCGTGGCGGCGCGGGCGACGGGTGCAGAGCTTCATGCGGGGCGTGGTTCTTACCCCAGAACACCGGGGATGCACCCGGTATTCCGAACGACCGACGGTCGCTCACTCCACGCGGTCGAGCCCCCCCGGCTCCCCGTCGGGACCGTCGGACGAGAGATCGTACCCGCGATCGGCCCGGCGAGACGGGCACACGAGCCGGAGCGGCCTCCCCCACGCGTCGACCGGCGGGCGCGGGATGAGCCCCCCAGCCACGAGCTCTTCGAGCCCCCCCTTCGGGCACTCGCCGCCGTGGTCGGCGCGGTACGCGTCGAGGCCCACGCGGACCACGAGGAGCGTCGTGTGGGTCTCGCGCACCTCGACCTTGCGTCGCTCACGCGCGCGCAGCCACAAGAGGGCCGCGATCGTCGCCAGCGCCGCGGCGAGCAGGCTCGACAGGCGCCGCGCCCCGAACCTCGTGAGGAAGGTCTTGCGGCGCTCCCAGGGGAGCAAGATGGGCGCCGGTCTGCGCGGACGCCGCTTCCGCGCGCCGCCGCCGATCACTGGACGAAGTCGCTCATCTGCATGAGAGGCATCAGGATCGCGAACGCCACGAACCCGACGGCGCCGCCCATGAAGACGATGATGAGGGGCTCGAGCAGGCTCGTCAGCCCCTGGACGCGCACCTCCACCTGGCTGTCGTACGACTCGGCGACCGAGCCGAGCATCTGCTCGAGCTGACCGCTCTTCTCGCCGACCGCGATCATGTGCGTCACGAGCGGCGGAAAGTACCCGCTCGCGCGGAGGGGATCGGCGATGTTCTGCCCCTCTCGGATGCTCGCGGTGGCGTCCTCGACCACCTTCTCGAGCCGCGCGTTGTCGAGCACGTTCTTCACGATGTCCATCGCGCGGAGCAGCGGGACCCCGCTCGCGAGCAGGGTCGAGAGCGTCCTCGCGAACCGCGAGACGGCGAGCATCTGGAAGAGCTTGCCGAAGATGGGCATCTTCAGCCGGATCGTGTCGAACTTGAGCCTCCCCTCGGGCTTTTTCACCCACCGGCGGAAGAGGAACACCGAGAGCGCGACGAGCCCCGCGATGAGCCACCAGTAGCCCGCGAGGACGCCGCTCGTGAAGATGAGGAGCTGCGTGTACCAGGGCAGCGGGTGGTCGAGGCTCTGGAAGATCGCGGTCACCTTCGGGACGACGCCGACCATCATGACGGTCATGAGCAGCGTGCCGATGATCGCCATCAGCATCGGGTACATCAGCGCCGCGCCGACCTTGCCCGTCAGCCGCGCCTGCTTCTCCATGAAGTCCGCGAGGCGCTCGAGGACCGTCTCGAGCGTCCCCGACGCCTCCCCCGCGGCGACCATGTTCACGTAGAGCGGCGGGAAGGCCTTCGGGTGAACTTCCATCGCCTTGGACAGGCTCGTGCCCTCCTTCAGCCGCTCGCCGATCGACTTCAGGATGCGGACCATCTCCTGCTTCCCGAGCTGCTCGGTGAGCGCGTGGATGGCCTCGATGAGCGGGATCCCTGCGCGGATCAGCGTGGCGAGCTGCCGCGTCATCTCGGCGACGTCCGTCGTCGAGACGCGCCGGAAGACCGCGAGGACGTCGATGTCGCCCTTCTTCGTGGCCTTCGCCTTGCCCGAGTCCTCGGTCGCGGCGGACAGCAAGATGCCGTCCTTTCGGAGCGCGGCGCGCAGGGCCTTCGGGCTCTCGGCGTCGCGGACGCCCTTCACCGCCTTGCCGGTCGCGATCGCGATCCCTGAGTACTCGAAGACCGCCATGGCTCACTCGACGGCGAGATCTTCCTGGGTGGCGGCGAGGACCTCCTCGACGCTGGTCAGGCCGAGGAGCACCTTGCGCGCGCCGTCGTCGCGGAGCGTGTCCATGCCGCTCGCGACCGCGGTGCGCTTCAGCGTCTGCGCGTCCGCGTTCTTCATGATGAGCGAGCCGACGGCGTCGTCCATCATCAGGAGCTCGTAGATGCCGCGGCGGCCCATGTACCCCGTCCCGAGGCACTTCTCGCATCCCTTCGGGCGGAAGACGCGCACCTCGTCCCCCTCCTCCGTCCCCACCGGCACGTAGTCGACGCCGTGGGGCGAGTACTTGGGCGAGGGCCTGCGAGATCGGCGGCGGCGGGTGCGCTCCGGATCGATGCCGAGCTGCTCGAGCTCGAAGGGCGTCGCGAGGCCCGGCTCCTTGCACTCCTTGCAGAGCATCCGGACGAGCCGTTGGGCGAGGATGCCGATCACCGACGAGCGGATCAAGAAGGGCTCGACCCCCATGTCCACGATCCGCGTGACCGCGCCCGCGGCGTCGTTCGTGTGGATGGTCGAGAGCACGAGGTGGCCCGTGAGCGACGCCTGCACCGCGATCTCGACCGTCTCCCGATCGCGGATCTCGCCGACCATGACCACGTCGGGATCCTGGCGCAAGAAGGCCCGGAGCGCGCTCGCGAACGTGAGGCCGATCTTCGGCTGCACGTGCACCTGGTGGATGCCGCCGATCTCGTACTCGACGGGATCCTCGGCCGTCAGGATGTTGAGGTTCGGCTGGTTGATCTTGTTGAGGCAGGCGTAGAGCGTCGTCGTCTTCCCCGAGCCCGTCGGCCCGGTGACGAGGATGATGCCGTCGGGGCGCTTGATGAGCTCGCCCATCAGCGCGTAGTCCCGCGGCGAGAAGCCGAGATCCGTGAGATCGAGCAGGACGTTCGCCTTCATGAGGAGGCGCATCACGATGCGCTCGAGCCCGCGGCTCGTCGGGATCGTCGAGACGCGGACGTCGATCGAGTTGCCGGCGATCTTGAGCCCGATGCGGCCGTCCTGGGGGAGCCGCTTCTCGGCGATGTTGAGCCCGCTCATGATCTTGATGCGGGCCACGATGCTGCTCATGAACTGCTTGTTCGCGCGCTTGGCGACGTAGAGCTCGCCGTCGATCCGGTAGCGGACGAGCACCTCCTTCTCCTCGGGCTCGACGTGGATGTCGCTCGCGCGCTCCTTCACGGCCTGCGAGAAGAGGCTGTTCACCCACCGAATGATGGGAGCCTCGTCGTCCGAGTCGAGGATGTCCTCGAGCTCGTCGAACTCGTCCTCGCGGTGCTCGGCCTCGAGCTCGCCCGCCCCCTGATCGGCGCGCTCGTACACGCGGTTGATGGCGTCGATCACCGCGTCGCCCGCCGCGACCGACTGGACGACCGGCTTGCCGAACATGGCGCGCACGTCGTCGACCGCCGTGACGTCGAGCGGATCGCCCACGACGACCTCGACGTGCGTGTCCGTCTCGGCCGTGACGAGCACGGCGTGTGACTTCGCGTAGGTGATGGGGAGCCGCGTCGACGGCCCCGCCGGGATCGTCGCGACGTCGATCCTCGCGACGAAGGGCAGGCCGAGCTCGGCGGCCAGCGCCTTCGCGATGTCGACCTCGGAGGCGACGGCCTGCACGGTGAGGACGTCGCGGAGATCGACGCCCTTCTCGCGCTGGATCTCGAGGAGCGGCGCGAGGCGGTCCTCTGCCAAGACGCCGCGCCGCACGAGGATCTCGCCGAGGAAGCGCTGATCGTGCATGCGCGCCCCTACTCCGTGCGCGCGGGGGGAGGAGGCGTCGCAGGCGGAGCCGCCGCACCCGGAGCGCTCCGCGCGCCAGGCGACAGGATCCGCGGGATCCTGAGCGGTGGAGCGGGAGCGCCTGGGCTCGACGCGTCCGCCCCCGCTGCCGGCGCAGCCGGGCTCGCCGCGGCCGCCGGCGCGCGCACGATGTCGGGCATCGCGATGGGCTTGCCCGGCTCGTGGGTCTTCTTGTCCTTGGGCCGGGTCGAGTCGAGGAGCCGCTTCTTCTCGTCGAGCTCGATGTACGCTTGGCGGATGTCCTCGAGGAGGCCATTCAGGCGCGCGTAGTCGCGGGGGGGCTCGTACGGGGTCTGGTCCGCGAACACGAAGTACCGATCGAGGAACTCCTGACGCTCCTGCATCTTCCGCTCGAAGACGGCGCGGAGATCATTTTGATCGCGGATGACGTACGGGGTCAAGACGAGGAGCAGGTTCGTCTTCCGCTTGCTGGTCTCTGTGGTGCGGAAGAGCGCGCCGAGGAGCGGGATGTCGCCGAGGATGGGGACCTTGCGCTTGGACGACGTGTACGCGTCGCGCATGAGGCCGCCGATGACGACGGTCTGCTGGTCCCGCACGACGACGCTCGTGTTCGCCGTGCGCTTCGTGATCGACACGACGCCGAGGGCGCCCGTCGAGGCGCCGCGCTCCGAGATCTCCTCGGAGAGCTCCAGGCGGACCTCGTTCGAGTCGTTCATGTGAGGGGTGACGGTGATCTTCGTGCCGACGTCCTGGCGCGGCGCGGCGCCGAAGCCGCCGAGCGCGCCGAGCGCGCCGAGACCTCCGAGACCTCCGAGCGCCCCCGCGTTCATCCCGGTGCCGCCGAGCCCGGCCAGGCTGCCCAGCGCGCCGCCCATGTTCGTCTGGAGCGGGATGTTCTCGCCGACGTTGATCTCGGCCTTCACGTTGTCGGTGGCGATGATGTGCGGCGTGGCGAGCACGTTCGCGTCGCCGCTCGTGGCGAGCGCGTTCAGCACGATGCCGAAGGCCGGGATGGTGATCCCGGTCCCGAGGAGGTTGCTCGTCCCGTCGATCGCCGGACCGCGGACGCCGAGCGCGAGCCCCTGGAGCTGCGAGGGGTCGCTGGGAAGGCCGATCGAGTTGAGCGGGTTGAAGCCTCCGTAGACGAGGCTGTTCCCCTCCTTGATCCCGAGGTTCGGCGCGCCGCCGCCGTGGTAGCTGAGGCCGAAGCGCGTCGAGTGATCGACCGAGAGGTCCATGATCACCGCCTCGATGAAGACCTGACGCCGGGGCTGATCGAGCTTGTCGATCACGGTGCGGATCTGCGCGTAGTCGCGGAGCGACGCGGTCACGATGAGGCTGTTCGTGGCCTTGTCCGCGGTGATCCGAGCGCCGCCCTCGAGCACGGGCGGCCCCGCCCCGGCCCCGGTGGCGCCAGGTCGGGCGCCCGACGTCCCCCCCCCCGGCCGCGTGGCCCCGACGCCCCCCGCGAGGATCTGCTGGAGGACCGGCGCGAGCTCCTCGGCCATCGCGTGCTGCAGCGAGACGACGTGGATCTCCCCTTCCCCCGTGATCGGCACGTCGAGCCGCTTGATCACCTCGAGGATGCGGAGATACGAGCGCTCGGTCGCGACGATGACGAGCGCGTTCGATCGATCGTCGGCGATGATCTTCGTGACGCGCATGTCGCCCGAGCCGCCCGCGGCCTTCGCCCCGGGGGCGGTGGGCTTGATGTCGAAGATGTCGTTGATCCGCGCGGCGAGGTCCGTCGCCGTCGCGTAGTGGACGGGCTCGATGAAGATCTGATCGCCCGCGGTCCCGACGTCGATCTCCTCGACGAGGTGGAGCAGCCTCCGGATGTTGCTGCCGGTGTCGGTGATGATGAGCAAGTTCCCGGGGACGTGCGGGAAGATGGACCCGTCCTTCGACTTGAAGTTGTTGAGCAGCGTCGTCGCCTCGTCGGCGGGGAGGTGCTGGAGCCGGTACAGCCGCGTGATGAAGCGATCCTCGGGGGGCACCGGCGTCCCGGGCCCGTAGATCGGGGTCACCTGCCCGTGGACGCCGCCGGTCGTCTCGATGATCTTGAGGAACCGCCCGTGCGGGATCACGGTGAGGCCGTTCGACTCGAGGGCGACCAAGAAGGCCTTGTACGCCTCGGCCACGGTGACGGGCTGGGGGGAGTAGAGGGTGACCTTGATGGACCGGACCTTCGAGCCGTAGATGAAGCGCTTGCCCGTGAGGCCGCCGATCCAGTTGACGAGATCGGAGAGGTCTGCCTCTTGGAGCCCGATGGTGACCTGGCCGTTCACGGGCTTGCCGCCGAGGGCGAGCTCGGTCGGCGTGGGCTGCGTCGCAGGCGACGCAGAGTCCGCGGGGTGGAAGGGCGAGGCAGGAGGAGGAGGAGGAGGGACGGCCGTCGGGAACGCGCCCGCGCTCGAGCCGGCCGGGCTGAGCGGAGGGATCTTTGGCACCCGGATCGGTCGGAGCTGCGCCGAGCCCACGCCGGCGAGCAGGATCCCGCTCGCCACGATGGCGGCGGCGGTGCGGGTCTTTCGGTGGGATGGGCTCATCCTGTGCGGCGCTTGTGCGGAGGATCGGCGTCGGCGGGCGAGATCGACCGCGGCGAGGCGGGGCTGCTAGCAGGGTTCGACGCTGGCGTCGCGGGCGATGTGGGCGCGGGCGAGGCGGCGCGCGCCGAGACGAGCCCCACGGTGGCCACAGCACCCACCCAGACCACCGAGATGCCGAGCAAGATCGCGGTGATCTTCAGGGTCTGCTTGAGGAGTTGGCCGTCGTCGCCCTCGGTCATGCTGCCCTCACTTGATGTGGTAGTCGAGGTTCATCGACTGCCCCTTGCGGTTGATGGTCACGGTGAGCTTGTCTGCGGTGCGGAGCCGCGCGTACGCCTCGAGCGCCTTCTCGGGGCTGGCCATGTCGAAGCCGTTGATCTTCTCGAGGCGATCGCCGTTCTCCATCCCGATGGTGCCGAGCAGCGAGTCGGACTTGATGCCGAAGAGGCGCACGCCGACGGTCTTGCCGTTCTCCTGCTCGGGGACGATGCGGGCCGAGCGCATGAGCACGGCCTGGTTCTCGAGCACCTTGTCGATGACGGCGCGGTCCACGTTGTACTCGGTGGCGCTCACCTGCTTGATGCCCTTCTTGATCTCGTCGGGGACGGTGGGCGCGGTCCCGCCTCGCGCCGCGGAGGCCGCGGCCGCCGCGTTCGACGAGGGGGCTGGCTTCCCGCGCATCGGGAACATCTCGATCTGGCAGAGCTGGCCGGGCGCGATGAGCCACACGCGGTCCCACCGCACGAACCACACCTTCTTCCCCGCGTAGTCCTCTGACTGACGCCGCAGGTGGGTGACCGTGCCCATCCCGGTGCCGCCGCTCAGGATGGCGAGCGACCACGCGGCGTCGTCGGACACGGCCGTCGCCACGATCTTGATCCCATCCCCGCAATCGGGCACGCTGTACGGATCGTCGGTCGCTGCGGGAGGCGGGCCTCCGACGTCGAGGAGCGACGCCGACGGCGGGGGGCTCAGGTTCCCCGTCTCGGAGTCGAACGGGTTGCGCTCGATGATCCGATTCGCGGAGGTCGTGTGACGCGACGTGGACGCCGCCTGCGCGGCCGCCGGCTTCGACAACGGGCCGCCCTGCACGAAGGCCTTGTCGTCCACCGACAGCGAGGTCCCGACGATCTGCGTGATCCCTGCGGCCTGGAAGTACGCAGCCACACCGACCAGACCGAGGGTCACGGCCCAGAAATGCTTCTTGAGGACGGCGTCGGGAGACATCTGGCGGCGGAGTCGTAGTCGGACTCCGGCGCGATGGGGAGCAAGTCGTGTTCCATCCCACGTGACCGCCTGGGATCCCGAGCGAGATCGAGGTCACGACACCGTGTCGCAGAGAGGCGCCCGTCCCAGAGGGGCCATGACATTTTGTCAGTGAGACCATTGGATGGGCGAGAGCAGATACTTCTCCTAGAATCCTCTGATGGGTGCTAGGGAGGCGCCATGCCGACCATCAAACCCGCCGAGTTCGTGCGAAGCATGCCCGACTCCAGCCCGGACGCCGTCGTCGCCGCGGCCGCCAGGAGTGGACTCTTCTTCGACGCGATCTACGTCTCGAAGACCCGTGGCTTGGACAAGGCGCGGCTCGCCCGCTGGGGCGCCAAGGGTGCCGCGCCCACGAAGCTCGCCGCCCCAAAGCCCGCGTCCGCGAAGCCCGCGTCCGCCAAGCCCTCGCCCGCCAAGCCCGCGCCCGCGAAGCCCGCGCCCGCGAAGCCCGCGCCCGCGAAGCCCGCGCCCGCGA
>CAYNEK010000018.1:0-11728 GCA_964396175.1 uncultured Polyangiaceae bacterium
GCCCTCCACCGTGCCCGACGACCTTGCCGTTGGGTCGCAGGCGCCCTCCACCGTGCCCGACGACCTTGCCGTTGGGTCGCAGGTGCCCTCCACCGACGCTCCCGCCGGGAATCGCACCCGCGGCCTCGGCGGCACCGCCGCACGGCGCCGTGACTCCTGTCGCGTCGCGGCGAAGGCCAGGGTGCGGCGAGGCGCGCGAGCGTGGACCAAGGCACGCTCTCGGATTCGGCGGGCGTCATCGGGGCACGCGACGCTTCGTTTGCTCCAGACGCAGGCGCACCATCCGTGCGAGAGTCGAGCCGTGAAGACGGCCGCCGCCGCGCTCCTCTTCGGGCTGCTCATGACGGCCTCGGCCGCTGCGGCCCCGCCTCGGGCCACGGGGATCCCGCTGTCGACCGTGACCGCGCGCGCCGCGCGCGACGGGCACCTCCCCGGATTCAAGACCTCAAAGGTGCCCGTCACCGTCGCGCTCGGCCCCGCCGACGACGCAGCGGCGCTCGGGCTCCTCGAGGTCGCCCCTGGGGTCGGCGCCGCGTGGGTCGCCCCCGACGCGCTCGACGCCTTCGGCCTAGCCCACGCCGCGCGTCGACCGAGCATCTGGCCCCCGCTCCACGCGCTCCTCGATCGCTCCGCCCCGCTCACGAGCGCTGGCGACGCCCACGCGGCGGGACGGCGAGGAGCAGGCGTCGTCGTGGGCATCGTCGACACGGGGCTCGACGTCTCGCACCCGGATCTCCGCGATCCGGTCACCAAGGCGTCGCGCGTCGCCTGGCTCATCGACTTCTCGATGGCACCGCAGGGGCTCCACCCGTCCCTCGAACAGAAGTTCGGCTGCACCGAGGACAAGGCCGCGCCGTGCGCCGTCCTCTCTGGGGCGGACATCGATCAGCGCCTCGCGAGCGGCGGAAAGCTCCCCACCGACACCCTCGGGCACGGCACCCATGTCGCCGGGATCGCCGCGGGCAATGGAGGCGCAAAGCCCGTGTACGTGGGCGTCGCGCCCGAGGCGACCCTCGTCGTCGCGCGCGTCACCCGCGACGTCGGCGGCGACGGGATCACCGACGCCGACATCCTGAACGCCGTCCGCTTCCTCTACGATCGCGCCGATCTCCTCGGCATGCCCGCCGTGGTGAACGTCTCCCTCGGAGGAGACTTTGGCCCTCACGACGGCCGGAGCCCGCTCGAGCAGGGGCTCGCGTCCTTCGTCGGCGCGGAGCACCCCGGGCGCGCGATGGTCGTCGCGGCGGGGAACAGCGGGATGCTCTACGTGCTCCGCGCCGAGGACGGCTCCGAGCGCACGATGGGGGTCCACACCGAAGTCCGCTCGATCGCCGGCGTCGAGACGCGCGCCGTCCTCACGATGCCCGCAGGCCACCAGCGCGCCACCGGCTCGGCGTATGTGTGGCTCCACGCGCGCCCCGGGCAGTCGTTCGATCTGTCCATCGAGCAGAACGGCAAGTCGCTCCTCGGCCCCATCGCTCCGGGAGACTCCGCTGCGACGTCGTCGAGCGCCCCGTACGCCGCCATCTGGAACTCGACCGTCACAGGCACCTCCCCGATGCCACCGGGCACCGCCGGCGCGGTCGCCGTGATCGACGGCCAGTGGGACTCGAGCGACGAATTCTCGCTCGTCATCGACGGAGACGCGAGCGTCGAGCTGTGGGTCCAGGGGCAAGGGGACGCGGCGCTCGGCTCGAGCACGGGGGGGCTCCTCTTCTTCCGGGCGCTCAAGTCGACGACCATCAACACGCCGGCGTCACACCCTGGGCTCCTCGCCGTCGGATGCACGCTAAACCGCCTCGAGTGGCCGTCCCCCGGCTCACCCGGCGTCTTTCTCGAGCGCGTGGGCGGCGAGATCAACCCTCCCCCCGACGGCGCCTGCTACTTCAGCTCGGCGGGCCCCAACGCAGACGGCGCCCCCAAGCCAGAGCTCTCCGCGCCTGGCGGCTTCGTGTCATCGTCGATGAGCGCGCAGGCCGATCCCGAGAAGAACAAGCTCTCGAGCATGTTCTACACGGCGTCCACGTCGTGTCCGCCTGGGCTGCCGACGTGCATGAAGACGGACGCGACCCACGCGATCGCCGCTGGGACCAGCATGAGCGCGCCTCAGGTGACAGGCGCCGTCGCGCTGCTCTTCGAGCGCGATCCGACGCTGACGCAGGCCGAGGTGACGGCGGCGCTGCAGGGCGGCGCGCGACGATTTGCGGGCCACGTCCCGTACGAGTGGCAGGTCGGGCCGGGGGCGCTCGACGTGATGGGCGCGCTCGCCGCGCTCTCGGAGGCCGAAGATCGTCCACCGAGCGCGAGCACGAGCTGGCTCCACCTCTCCACCGGCTACGCTCGGCCCGATCCCACCTGGCCGATCGTCGGCGCCCTCGAGCTGCGCGACGAGGAGCGGCGACCGGCCGACGGCTTCGATCCGAGCCTCGTCACGGTGTCGGTCGAGCGCGGCACGCTGACGGCGGCGCCGACGCGCGTGGGCCCCGGGCTCTTCCGGTTCGAGGTCGCGGGGTTGCCTGGGTCGGGCGGGGAGGAGATGCTCATCGTGGCGCGCGTCGGTCAGGCGGAGATCGGGAGACGGACGCTCGCCATCTCCCCGGACGCCTTCACGACGACGAGCGGCGTCGTCGCGACCGGCGGATGCCACGTGGGCCGTGGCAGCGCGGGCTCGGTCCTCGCCGTGCTCGGCGCGTGCGGCTGGGCCCTGCGCCGACGACGTCGCTGACACCCACGACGGCACGAGCTCTCCCCGACGCTCCGCCGTCGACCCCGGCCCTCGGAGGCGAGACGCGCCTCGCGCGCACCGGCCGCGCTCGACGAGGCTTCGCTGGCGCAGGCGGCTCCGGAGCCCGGCCACGGATCGCCGGCCGCGGACGCGAGGCCCCGGACGCGCGCCCCCCACGCGACCCCGAGGCGACGGCGGCTGGCACGGCGTGATGCAGTCAATTGTCCCTGCCAATTGGCGTCTGATAGGCTTCGGTCGCCGATGGCAGACGCCGTGTTGCTCGTGACGCGCGACGACTGGATGCGGACGCTGCTCGTCCCGATCCTCACGGAGTCTCGCTTCGACCCCAGGCTCGCCGCGTCCCAGAGGGAGGCGCTCGACGCGCTCGGGGGGGGGCCGATCGCCGCGATCGTCATCGACGCAGGGCTCCGCGGGGACGAGGCGATCGAGATCGTCCAGCGCGTCCGCAGGACCGCCGAGCTGGAGACGATCCCGATCGTCGTCGTGTGCCACGCGGACGACGCCGACACGCGCGTCGAGCTCTTGGACGGCGGCGCGGACGCGTGCGTCATCAAGCCCTTCCGGTCCGATGAGGTCGGGGCCGCGCTCCGCGCCTTGCTCCGCGCCACCGAGCGCGTGCGGAGCAAGTCCGTCGACGACGCGTGGGACGCCGAGCCGCCGATCCGAGCATCCCTCGAGGGCAATCTCGCCGACGTCGCGCTCGCGAGCGTGCTCTCGATGCTCGAGATGGAGCGCCGCTCGGGCGAGGTCACCGTGGAGGGCGCGCGGCAGACCGCCACGCTCGTGCTCGCAGCCGGCACCGCGGTCCGCGCGCGCCTCGGGGACGAAGACGTCCCGCCGCTCACCGTCGCGCGGAGGATCCTCCGCTGGAAGACGGGTCGTTTCAGCTTCCACGCGCGGGCGACGACGGGCGATCTGGGCCGCGAGAGCATCGCCGCCATCTTGCTCGAGGCCGCACGGCTCGAGGACGAGGACGGCCCCGTCTCGTCGCGCTCGACCGATCGACCCACCTTCCGCCCCGAGCCGCCCACCGCGCGCCGGCATCCATCGAGCGCCCCGGCGACGAGCCTCACCCGGAAGATCGAGCCTCCCCGGCCGCCGCCGATCGTCCCGCGGGTCGGTGTCCCTCGCCCCGCCCCATCGCTGCCGGTGAAGGTGCCCAGGAAGGGCTGAGCTCGGCGCTCGCGCTCGTCCTCGACGCGAGGAGCCGTCCCCCTCGGGCCCTCTGCGCCGACGCGGGGCGCTCGCCCGACTCGACCGCACCCAGCAGCGCGCTCACGGACCACGTGGTCTGCGGGGGCGCCGACGCGGGGCGCTCGCCCGACTCGACCGCACCCTCGAGCCGACGGGAGCCCACGCGGATCCGACCGACGACGAGCCGGGGTCGCGCGCCGGTCGAGACCCCGAGCGACGGCGAGCTCGATCGCCCGCCCGTCGAGGCCCCGAGTGCAGCCGATTTCGGTTACGCTGCCGCACATGAGTCAAGGCAACCGCCTCGGAGAGCTCCTCGTCCGGGAGAAACTGATCAGCCTCCAGCAGCTCCGCCAGGCGCAGGACGAGCAGAAGAAGACGGGGAAGAACCTCGGCTACGCGCTCGCGAAGCTCGGCTTCGTCTCGGACGGCGACATCACGAACTTCCTCTCGCAGCAGTACCGCGTGCCCGCCATCGATCTCGAGGCCTTCGAGGTCGACCCGGACATCCTGAAGCTCGTCCCCAAGGAGACCTGCGAGAAGCACAAGGTGCTCCCCGTCGCGCGGAACGGCGCCGTCTTGTCCATCGCGATGGCCGATCCGACGAACCTCCACGCCATCGACGACGTGAAGTTCCTCACGAAGTACAACGTCGAGGCGTACGTCGCGTCGGAGAACGCGATCACCTCCGCCATCGACCGCTACTACAACGCGGGCCCCTCGTACGACGACGTGATGGCCGGCTTCGAGGAGTCGGAGATCGACTTCGGGGGCGACGAGGAGGAGCTCAACCTGAACGAGCTCGAGCGCGCGAGCGAGGACGCGCCCGTCGTCCGGCTCGTGAACATGATCCTCCTCAACGCCATCAAGAAGGGCGCGAGCGACATCCACATCGAGCCGTACGAGAAGAAGTACCGCGTGCGCTACCGCGTCGATGGCGTGCTCCAGGAGGAGATGGCGCCGCCCCTCCGCCTGAAGAACGCCATCAGCTCCCGCATCAAGATCATGAGCTCGCTCGACATCGCCGAGCGGCGGCTCCCGCAGGACGGGCGCATCAAGCTGAAGCTCGGGCAGGGGCGAGAGATGGACTACCGCGTCTCGGTCTTGCCGACGCTCTGGGGCGAGAAGATCGTCCTCCGGCTCCTCGACAAGTCGAACCTCCAGCTCGACATGACGAAGCTCGGCTTCGATCCGAGGCCGCTCGAGGATTTCCAGTGGGCCATCCACCAGCCGTGGGGGATGGTGCTCGTCACGGGGCCGACGGGATCGGGCAAGACGACGACGCTCTACTCGGCGCTCTCCGATCTCAACCAGCCGGGCCACAACATCTCCACGGCCGAAGATCCCGTCGAGTACAACCTCCACGGCATCAACCAGGTCCAGATGCACGACGACATCGGGCTCAACTTCGCGGCGGCCCTGCGCTCGTTCCTCCGGCAAGATCCGGACATCATCATGGTCGGCGAGATCCGAGACTTCGAGACCGCCGAGATCGCGATCAAGGCGGCGCTCACGGGCCACATGGTGCTCTCGACGCTCCACACGAACGACGCACCCGCCACGGTGAGCCGCCTCCTCAACATGGGCGTCGAGCCCTTCCTCATCACCGCGTCCCTGAACCTCATCCTCGCCCAGCGCCTCGCGCGCAAGGTCTGCAAGGACTGCGCGCAAGAGGTCCCGAAGGACGAGAAGGTGCTCCGCGAGATCGGCCTGACCGATCAGCAGTTCGCCGAGGCGCGCCCGATGAAGGGCGCCGGCTGCAAGACGTGCAACAACTCGGGCTACAAGGGCCGCGTGGCGCTCTACGAGGTCCTCAGGATGAGCGACACCCTCCGCGAGATGATCCTCCAGGGCGCGAGCACGGCCGAGCTGAAGGCGGGCGCCATCAAGACCGGGATGCAGACCCTCCGCATGGCGGGCAACCACAAAGTCTCGATCGGCGTGACGACGCCGGAGGAGATCCTCCGCGTCACGATGGCCGACTGATCCGACGCGCCGGGCGTCGTGGCGCGTCCGGTCCGTCGCATGGCGCGCGTCAGGTGTGCGCCATGCGACGCGGAAGCCCCCTCGTCAGCCGAGCGCGCGGCTCAGCAACGAGTCGAAGAGCGGCACCAACGCGCCTCCCTTTGAAGCCACGAGCTCACGCACGAGCTCCACGTCCGTGCGGAGGCGCGCCCCGACGTCGTGTCGGTTGGCCGCGAGGTGCCTCGTCGCGCGAGCGACCCAGCTCACCGCCGCGTCCGCGAGGCGCTGGGCGTCCTGCGCCGCGCGCACGTGGGCGGGGGTCGAGCGACGGCGCGCCACCTCGTACACGAGATCGGCCGCGGTGCCGGCGACGCGATGCGGCGCCTTGAAGGTCGCCCGCCCGAGGCGAGGATGATCGACGAGGTACGCCCGCACCTCCTCGAGCGTGAGACCCGTCTCGGTGAGCGCCGCCTGGAGCTCCGTCTCGGCCATCGCCCGCGCCTTGAAGAGCACCATCTGGATGCGCGAATAGAAGTTCACCTTCCCGTCGCCGCTCGTCTCGACGGCGCAGAAGAGAGAGCCCGGGAACCGCTCGGCGACGGCCGACTGCACCCCATCGGACACCGACGCGCTCGGCATGCACCCAAAGGGCTTCACGCTGAGGGTCATGTGTGCCTTCTTGTGGAGGCCGTTCAGGATGAGCTTCCCGACTTCCATGTGGCCCTCGCCGCCGCGGAGATCGTTCGAGTAGTATTTGTCGCTCACCTCCGCGACCTCATCCATGTCGGGCAGCTTGTAGCCGTAGAGCCCGCCGACGTGGGCGTAGAGCTGGAAGATGGCACGCGTCGCGAGCTCGGCGAAGCGCAGGATCGCGAGGCGCTTCGCGACGCCGATCTCGCCGAGCTCCGCGAGCCCGCGCAGCGTGCCGTCGGCGGCCCGGAGCTCGGTCCGCACCTTGGTGTCGCGGCTGCTCTCCCAGATGTTGTAGAGCAGCCACGCCGCCACGAGCTGGACGTCCGGCTCGCCCCCCTCGCTCTCGAGGAAGCGTTGGAGCTGGTAGTTCCCGTCGCCCTCGGTCGTCATCGCCCAGAACTCGCCGATGATGCTCACCTTCGGCTTCGGGCGCAGCCTGTCCACCTCCACCGCGGCCATCACCTCGCCGGCCCTCCAGAGCGCGACGAAGAGCGACCGCTTCTCGCGGAAGGCCGCCCGCAGGATCGCCTTCGCCTCGTCGAGGGCGCGATCGGTCGCGCCGGGCGTCACCTCGTAGGGTCGCGTCCGGTACGCGAGCGCGTTCAGGACATCGCCGATGACACACGCCTTGACGAGCGTGACGAAGAAGGCTGGGTTCATGTCGAGCCCTGGCGCCTCCTCCCCCGTCGCCTGACGGAAGCCGCCGGTCTGCTGGAAGAGGAGCACACGGAACCCCTCGAACCCCGCGTCCCGGAGCACCTTCCGGTACTCGGTCACATACATCCCGAAGCGGCAGGGACCGCACGCGCCGGCCGTGACGAAGACGTACCGATCGACGACCTCGGCCGCGGTGAGCCCCTCTTTGTCGCGCAGCTCGACGAGGTGCTTCACGAGGTTCCCGACAGTGTAATATGTCGGGTTGCACTGCCCCCGGTTGCCGAACTCCTTGCCGTGCCGGAGCGCCTCGTTGTCGGGCGGTGGCAGCGCGACGACGCGGTAGCCGAGCCCCTCGAGGCCCGCCTCGATGAGCGTGTCGTGCGCCATCGTGAGCCCGCCCAGGAGGAGCGTCGTCTTCCCGCGCTGCGCGGCCGTGAAGCGCGGCGCCATCTGCGTGTCGGTCCATTGGCGCGCCTCGCCGAGCCCGAGGCGCGCGCGCTCCTCCTCCTCGAAGGCGCGGAGCTGGGCCTCGAGCTCTTCGTCCCCCGCGCCAGGCGGCGACGTCTCGGCGGGGCGCGTGACGTGGAGCTTCCTCTTCGGGATTTCGGTCGATTGGGTCATGGTCACTCGGCTGGGTGGGAGAGGTCTTCGAAGAAGCCGTCCTCGGTCTTCCTCTTGAGGGTGATGAGTCCGGTCGGCTGGGTCGCGGGCGCGGGGCCGACGGCCCCCGGCTTCGGCTCGGGCTGGTAGGCCGCGAGGCGCGTTCGCAAGGACGCGATCTCGTCCTCGAGGGCCGCGGAGGGGGCGCGCCGCGCCTTCTCCTCGAGGAGAGAGAGGCGCCTCTCCTCGAGCGAGCGCCGGAGCAGGGCCTTCTTCTCGGCGAGGTCGTCCAGGCGATCTTGGTGGAGGGAGAGCGAGTGGGCGTAGGTCTTGACGCGGATCTTGATCGAGCCGCCCGGCTTGTTCGCGTCCAGATCGTGGAGCGCCGCGTACGGGGTCTTCGACGTCCCGATGACGTCGTCGATGAGCCCATAGGTCGGAGAGTCGTGCCCGCACTTGAAGGACGACAGATCGAGCACCACGAGGTGCGGGTGGCGCGCGGCGAACTTGGCTGCCCAGACCTTCTGCGCGCTGTTCGCCGAGTAGTTCTCGGGCCAGACGTCCGCGATGTCGAGCGGCGATTGCCCGCGATCCACCTCCTCCCGGAAGAACCGGCCGAGGTAGCCCAGGTCCTTGGGGATGCTCCGGATGGACAGGATGGGGTATCCGAGCACCTGGAATTCCTCCGGGATCCCGTGGTTCAGGCCAGGGTCTCCGTGGTACGGTCGGCCGAGCACGAGGATCGCCACCCGGTTCTCGTCCTCGATCGTGTCGAGGATGGCGCGACCCTTCTGCTGCACGTCGGCGTCGAAGGCGGCGAGCGCGCGGAAGCCCTCGTCGCAGGCGAAATCGCTCTCGTCCTCGGTGATCCCGAGCCGCGGACCCCAGGCCTCGAACATGCGGCGCCTGAGGAGCGACGGCTCCTCGAAGGTGAGCGACGGGTCCACGTACTCGATCCCTCGCACCGCGAAGAAGTCGGTCTCCTTCGTGAAGGCGGCCTTGATGACGTTGGGCGTCCCGGCGACGATGGGGCAGGACGTGTTGTCCATCACGTTCACCATGAAGTTGGGGACGTGCGTGAGGGCCGGGAAGAACAGGTACTTGAGAGGTTTGTCGACGTGCGCGTGGAAGAGGAGCTGGTGGATGTGCGACTGGACCACCTTCGCCGGGAAGCACGGGTCGACGGACCCATACTTTCCTCCCTCGACCCAGCTCTCCTCGGTCGTCGGCTCGCTGAAGACGACCTGGGTCCTCGGCACCCCGAGCGCCTCGAAGTACGTCCGAAAGAAGGGCGCCGTCGAGTACATGTTGAGCACGCGAGGCATCCCGATCCGGACCTTTCGGAGTCGGTCTTTGAGATCGCCGGGGCTCCGCTGGAAGGCGCGCGTCGCCCTCCGCTGGAAGAAGGAGAAGAGCCCGCGCCGCGTCGCCAGCGCCTCGATCTCGGTGCCCGCTTCGGGCATGGGCCGCGGCTTGTAGAAGTGACGGAAGGCGAGGCCCGCCTCGTAGTCGAGCACATTGGGGTATCGCTTCGCGATCTTCTTCCGGTCCTCGACGAGCCCGAGCATCGCCTCCTTGGACTCGACGGTGCCCTTCTCGCAAGAGAAGCCCGAGATGTACCGAGACGAGGTGCCGTCGGGGCGCTTCGTGTCGATGAAGGTGCGCTTGCACTCGTTCGCGCAGAAGTGACACACGGTCTCTTCGTCGTTCTTCGTCGTGTATTCGAGCCCGATCGTCGCGTCGACGCCGATGAAGGTCGAGCGCTTCTTGCGGCGGAGGACGCGCAGGGTCTCCATCGCGGCGCCGATGGCGCCGGCTTCGCCGGTGTGGGGGTGGACGAAGACCTCGGCGTCGGGCACCCGCTCCTTGATGTAGTCGACCTGCGCCTTGACGGCGGCGAGGTTGTACTGTGTACCCCCCTGGAGGACGAAGCGCCGGCCGAGCGCGGCGAGGCGCGGGATCTGGACGACGTACTGCCAGACGTTCTTCGGGAGCACCTGGGCGAGCCCCGAGAGCAGCTCCTCCTTCTCGAAGCCCTCCTTCTGGAAGTTGACGCGATCGGTGTCGAGGAAGACCGCGCAGCCGTACGAGAAGACGGGGGAGAGCTCCGCACGGAAGGCCGTCTCGGCGTAGTCCGAGACATCGATGCCGAACTGGTGCGCCATCGCCTGGAGCAGCATCCCATTGCCCGCGGAGCACGAATTGGACAGCCGGAAGGACGAGATGTCTCCGTTCTTCATGAAGAGGACCTTGATGTCCTGCCCGCCGATGTCACAGATGACGTCGACCTCGCCGAAGAAGTGGACGGCGCTCGTCATGTGGGCGACGGTCTCGACGATGTTGACGTCGGCGCGCACCGACTGCTCGAGGACGTCCGCCGCGTAGCCCGTCGCACCGAAGCCGACGCACTCGAGGGTCGCGCCCGCCCCCTCGACGTGACCCTTGATCTCGCGGAGCAGCTGCTGGGTGTCGGCGATCGGGTTCCCCTTCGAGAGCTGGTACGCTTTGTAGAGGATGGTCCCGTCCTCGGCGACGAGGACCGCCTTCGACGACGTAGAGCCCCCGTCCAATCCGATCACCCCCCGCACGATCTGGCCGGGCTCGAGCCGCGGGGGCTCGAACCTGGGGATGCGGTAGAGCTCGGTGAAGGCGCGGGCCTCGTCGGGGCCGGCGACGAGGGGCGGGCCGGCGCTGTCGCCGAGGCGCGCCTTTCGGCCGTTCTTGATGTAGTCGCGGAGGGCCTCGGTCCCTCGGTAGACGCCGACGCTCGCGTGCTCGGACATGCCGAAGACGGCCGCGCCGAAGGCGGCGTAGAGATCGGCGTTCTTCGGGACGAAGACGAGCTCGTCGAGCGGGATGTCCTTGGGGTAGTCGTAGCCGCGCTCGACCCAGGTCTCGGGGATGCGCTTCTTCCAGCACTGTTGCAGGAAGGGGAGGTAGGTGTTGGGCCCGCCGAGCAGGATGACCTTGTGGCGAAGGGTCGAGCCGCGGGTGAGGACCGAGAGGTTCTGCAGGACGATCGCGTCGGCGAGCGAGCAGAGGATCTCGGCCGAGGGGATGCCGCTCTTCACGAGGTTGACGATGTCGGTCTCGGCGAAGACGCCGCACTTGGCCGCGACGTGGTGGAGCTTCGAGTCGTCGAAGTCGAGCGCGCCGAGGAAGGCCGCGTCGACGCCGACCTTGATCATGCACTTGTCGATGGTCGCGCCGGTGCCGGAGGCGCATTTGTCGTTCATCGAGGCGCGGGGGGTGCGCTTGCCGGTGCGCTTGTCGGTCTTGAAGATGATGATCTTCGCGTCCTGGCCGCCGAGCTCGATGACGGAGCCGACGTCGGGGTGGAGCGTCTCGACGGCCATGGTGACCGCGTTGACCTCCTGGACGAACTTCGCCCCGAGGGGACCCGCGAGCGGCCCGGCGCCCGAGCCCGTCATGAAGACGCGGGTGCCCTCGAGATCGACGCCGAGCGCGCGCGCCATGTCCTCGAGCAGCTCGAGCACCTTCTCGGGCTGCTTGGTGTGGTGGCGCTGGTAGTCGCTCCAGAGGATCGTCTTGTCCGAGGCGCGCACGGCGACGGCCTTCACCGTGGTGGATCCGACGTCGACGCCGAGGAAGAGATCTTCTGACATGCGTGTCACCTGTGCGAGGACGATGCCGATAGGACTGCATAGCGGCAGCGTCGGCCACGGATGACACACGTGTCAGTCGCCGTCAAGTGACCGCGCGAGCTCGTCGTCTCGTCGTCTCGTCGTCTCGTCGTCTCGTCGCCTCGTCGTCTCGTCGTCTCGTCGTCTCGTCGTCTCGTCGCCTCGTCCTCGCGGCGTCTCGTCGTCTCGTCGTCTCGTCGTCTCGTCGTCTCGTCGCCTCGTCCTCGCGGCG
>CAYNEK010000018.1:11981-15516 GCA_964396175.1 uncultured Polyangiaceae bacterium
CTCGTCGTCTCGTCGTCTCGTCGTCTCGTCGTCTCGTCGTCTCGTCGTCTCGTCGCCTCGTCGTCTCGTCGTCTCGGCGTCTCGTCGCCTCGTCGTCTCGTCCTCTCGGCGTCTCGTCGTCTCGTCCTCTCGGCGGCGTGTTCCCTCACTCCGGTCGCGAAATCGGCTGGACGTTCCGTCCTCGCGGCATCTGCCCTAGCGTCGCGCGGACGATGCCGACCACCCGCTCGCGCGCCCTCCCGTGATCGACGTCACGACGCCCTCGCCGCGGCCCCGCGCCGCGCTCCGCGGGGTCGTCGTCTCCTCATGCGTCTTCTACGCGCTCGTCGCCGCGTGGGAGCTCCGCGCGCCCCTGCCCGGTGGCCACCTCGGGAACATGGCCGGCGCCGCGATCGCGGGCGAGAACATGCTCCGCCACCACGTCCTCGGCGCCGTCCTCGAATACACACCCGGACATCCCACCCCAGCCCAGCTCTACACGCACCACCCCTACGGGGTCTTCGTCCTCTCGGCGCTCGCCCACGCGCTCGTCGGCCACGGCTGGGTCGCGACGAAGCTCCCCGCCGTCGTCCTCTCCGCGCTCTCACCGCCGCTCCTCTTCCTCCTCGCGCGCGCGCTCTACGGCGAGCTCGCCGGAGCGATCGCCACGGCCGCCTTCGTCGTCGTCCCCATCAACCTCGCGTACGCGAACTTCCACAGCCTCGAGGTCCCCCTCATCGCGTCGGGGCTCTTCTTTGGCGTCGCGACCGTGCGCTTCTTCCAAACCTGGGCGCGGCGATACGCCGTGGGCTCGGTCCTGGGAGCCCTCCTCCTCTGTCACATGGACTGGATCGGGATGGCCGTCGTGGGCGCGGTCGCTGCCATCGCGTTCGTCCGCGCGTACGTCGTGCCGCGGCGCCTCCGCGGCCCCGTCGACGTCGCGCGCCACGCGGCGTGGTTCGCCTGGATCTGCGCGCTCAGCGTGGGCTCGCTCCTCTTCTACCTGATCCATTTCGCGCGCGTCGGGCACCTCCAGGATCTCCTGGGCGCGTACGCGCACCGGAGCGCAGGCGCCGCAGCGCCGCTCCCCGAGATCTTCGGGCCGCGCCGCGTCATGTGGCTCCTCTGGATGCTCCCCGCCCCGGCCCTCGTCGTCCTCGCCCTCGGAAGCCTCGTCGGGGCGTGGCGCGCGCTCAGCCACTTCGAGCACTGGATCCTCCCCGTGTGGACCGGCTGCGCGTGCACACAATACCTCCTCTTCCGCAACGGGGCCGACGTGCACGTCTTCTGGCCCCACATGGCCTCGGCGTCCGTCGCGCTCGGCGCGGGCGCCCTCGCGCGCGCGCTGCACGACACCCTCGCCCGAGGGCGCTGGGCGCCCCACGCGCTCCTCGCGACGACGGCCCCTGCGGCCCTCTTCGTCGTCACGCTCGCGCGCGTCGCCCTCCCGATCGCGTGGCAATCGCGGCTCACCGGCGGCCGCTTCGACGACGGAGGCCGCTACATCGGGATCGATCAGGACCGGAATCAAATCGCCGCCTACGTCGCGAACGAGCTCGCCCGAGATCGAACCGTGGGGCTCCACGCCTCCTTCGAGCGCACCTGGCCCGCCGAGTATGCGATCGGGCGCCCGCTCTCGCGCGAGCCGGACGTGCTCCTCGCGGACGCGCGCCGGATGACCGCCGACGACCTCACGCGCACGGCGCACCTCCGCGCGGTCACGGCGATCGGGCCGTACCTCGTGCTCGCCCGCGGCGAGCCCGCCGGTTGGACCAGCCTCCAGCTCGAAGAGCGCCAGCCGACGCGCTTCGGCTCCCTCTTGGGACCCGCGACGGATCTGGTGCGACGCGTAGGCGAGCGCGACGACTTCGCGACCCACGAGTGGCGAGAGCACCTCGGCCTCCCGACCGAGCCTCCGATCGCTCCGCCGGCCACGCCCGAGGAGGCGCGCGTCGCGTACAACACGACGCACGACGCCGCGCTCCGGGAGCGCGCGCTGGGGCTGGTGACGCGCCGCCTCGACGTCCCCTTCTCGGGCGGCGTCCGGCTCGTGGGCGTCGGGCTCGACGACGGCCCGGCGCACGTGGTCACCCTGCTCTGGGAGACCTCGAGCAGCTTCCAGGCCGCGGACGGCGACTTCCTCGTCCGCAGCAAGATCACGGCGCCCCCCGCGCTCTGGCCGAGCCGCATCGACCTCTTCGAGAAGGAGCTCGCGCCGCCGATGGCGCTGCGCCCCGCGCTCTGGAAGCCCGGGCGGCTCTATGCGCAACGATTCGTTGCGATGAGGCGATTGGGGGAGGAGGCCGTGTGGGGCGTGTGGGCGATGCGCGCTGGACCGCCGCGGGTGCCCGAGGGCCCCCAGGCCGACGGCGCTCGACTTCGGCTCTGGGTGTGGGAGCGCTGACCACCATCCCCCCGACTCGCCTCCTCGACCACCCGGCGTCGCTCACGCTCGCCCGCGCTCGCGGAACCACCCGATCGCGTCCCGGATCGTCTCGTCGAGCGGCCGGAAGGTCGCGCCGAGCTGGCTCGTCGCCTTCGCGTTCGAGAAGTACGAGGGGATCAGGCTGTAGTCGAAGAAGCTGAGCGACAAGAGCGGCTCGGTGCCCGTCCTCCGCGCGACGCGGTCCATCGCCACGAGCGCCGCGCGGGCGATGGCCACCGGCACCTTCGTGTACCGCCGCGTGCGCCCGACCGCGCGATCGATCGCCTGGAGCATCTCCAAGTTCGACAGGTTGTGGGCCGTCGCGACGTACCGCTCGCCCGGGCTCCCCCGATCCGCTGCGAGCACGTGGACGTGCGCCGCGTCGCGCACGTCCACGTAGCTCGAGCCGCCATCCACGTAGATGGGAGGGCTCCCCTTCAGCGCGGCGAGGATGAGCTTCCCGCTCGGCGTCGGCCCGACGTCCCCCGGACCGAAGACGATCCCCGGACACACGACGCGCACGTCGAGCCCCCACCGCCCGAAATCCTCGGCGAGCTCGCGGCTGTGGAACTTGGCCCGGCTGTACGCGAAGTCGATCTCCCACGCGTCGTACGGCGTCCGCTCGTCGCAGGGCTTGCCCGACCGATCGCGGCCGAGCGACGCGATGCTCGCCGTGTACACGACGCGCGCGCCCGCCCGACGCGACGCCTCGAGCACGTTGAAGGTCCCCGCCATGTTCACCTCGTACATTCGCGTGGGATCGGGCATCCACGCCTTGTAGATGGCCGCCGCGTGGTGGCACACCGCGACGCCCTCGAGCGCGCGCTCGCACGCCGAGCGATCGAGCACGTCGCCGCGCACGATCTCCGCGCCGAGCCCCTCCACCTCGTCCGAGCGCTCGCCCGGCAGCGCCAGGACCCGCACCCGATCTCCTCGCGCCCGGAGCTCGCGCACGATCGCGCTCCCGAGGAACCCACAGCCGCCCGTCACCAGCGTCGTCGTCATCGCGGGCGCCATCCTACCGCGAGACCGAGGCCACGGGCGCCAGCACTTCGCCGCCAGCGCTTCGGCGCCAGCGCTTCGCCGCCAGCGCTTCGCCGCCAGCGCTTCGCCGCCAGCGCTTCGCCGCCA
>CAYNEK010000018.1:15616-17226 GCA_964396175.1 uncultured Polyangiaceae bacterium
CGCTTCGCCGCCAGCGCTTCGCCGCCAGCGCTTCGCCGCCAGCGCTTCGCCGCCACCGCTTCGCCGCCAGCGCTTCGGCGCCAGCGCCGCGCGACGCCTCGACACCGGAGCGCTGCGCAGGCCCACGAAGCGCGCCGCGCGACGGTCGCGGGGCGCGTCGGCGCCAGCGCACGTCTTCGCCCTTGCAACCATCCGCGCCCTCGATACCCTCCCGCATCCCGATGCTTCGCTCCCTCGCCGTCGCGCTCGTCGTCGCCCTCGCCTCGCTCACCGCCGCCTGCGGCGGGTCGACCACGGCCGATGCCGACGACACACCCACCCCGGGCAGCGGCGCAGGAGCGGCAGGAGCGGCAGGAGCGGCAGGGGCGCCCTCGGCCGGGAAGGGCGGCGCCGCGGGCAAGGCGGGCGGCGGGGCGGGCGGAGGCGCCGCCGCGGGTGGAGGCCCCTTCGCGACGGCGACCCACGGCACACCGCCCAAGATGCCGAGCGGCAACGGCAAGGTCCTCGCCGCGCCCCAGGTCGTCACCGTCACCTGGGCGGGCGACCCCAAGGCAAAGGAGATCGAGGCGTTCGGGGACTTCATCGTCCAATCCGATTGGATCGAGCAGACCGGCGCCGACTACGGCCTGGGCAAGGGCGCACACATCGCCAAGATCACGCTCGACGAGCCGCCGCCCAAGTCGATCAAAGACGAGGAGATCCAGGCCTTCGTCGCGGCCAAGGTCGCCGACGGGACCTTCCCTGCCCCGGCCGATCTGCTGTCCAATGAGCAGCTTTACCTCCTCTACTTCCCACAAGGGACGTCCATCTTCCTCGACGGACAGAAGGGGTGCCAGACCTTCCTCGGGTACCACAACGCCGTCTACACCCCCTCGGCGCGCCTCGCGTACGCGGTGATGCCCCGCTGCGGCGGAGGCGGCGGAGGCCTCTTCTTCACGGCGTCCCACGAGGTGCACGAGGCCGCGTCCGATCCGTACCCGCTGGACGAGCCGAGCTACCGCTTCGGGGACATGAACGTCCCCTGGACCTTCATCGGGGGCGAGTCCGCGGATGTTTGCCTCGATCTCGGCTGGGACGAGGGCGGGTACACGCTGAGCCGCGTCTTCTCGACGACGGCCGCGAAGGCGGACCAGGACTGGTGCATCCCCGCGGATCCGAGCCTCCCCATGTTTGGCGTGTACCCCTCGCCCGCGAAGACCGTGTACGCGAAGCCTGGGGACACCGTGAGCATCAAGCTGACGGCCTGGGCGGCGACAGAGGACGTCGGCGCGTTCTCGCTCGATGTGTACCCGTACCAGAGCACCTTCGACGCCCAAGCGACGCTCTCGAAGACCACCGTCACGAACGGCGACGAGCTCACGGTCGAGCTCACGGTCCCGACGAGCGCGAAGGCCGGACAAGACTACGCCTCGGCGCTCATCGTCTCGACCCGAGACCCGGGCGACTACCACCTCTGGCCCATCGCCGTGATCGTGAAGTAGCGCTGCGCGCGCGAGCCTGCAGCACCGCCCCGGCACGTCCCGCATCGGACGACGAAGAAGGCGCCTCGCCTCATCTCGCCTCATCTCGCCTCGGTTTGCCTCACCTCGCCTCACCTCCCCTCATCTCGC
>CAYNEK010000018.1:17326-47734 GCA_964396175.1 uncultured Polyangiaceae bacterium
CTCGGTTTGCCTCGGTTTGCCTCGGTTTGCCTCGGTTTGCCTCGGTTTGCCTCGGTTTGCCTCGGCTTGCCTCGGCTTGCCTCGGTTTGCCTCGGTTTGCCTCGGTTTGCCTCGGTTTGCCTCACCTCGCCTCACCTCACCTCACCTCGCGGAGTTCCGCGCGGGGCGGACCGATGTCGATTCGTCGCCAGGGAGAGCGGACATCTGATCTCGATCCTGGAGAGCGGCAAGCAGGCACGCACCTCCTCCGGGCCGAGCCCGCGGCGGGCCCCACACACTTCGAGCGAGGATCAGTCCTCGTCGAGCATGCGGAGGAGCTCCTGCCTCTGGTCCACCGTCCCCAGGAGGACGAGCGACGAGCCCTCCGTCAGGACCGCCGTCGCCGCGGGCGAGCTCTCGGACGCCTCGCCGCGCCGGATGGCGATCACGTTGAGCCCCGTCCGCGCGCCGATCTGGCTCTCGCCGAGGGTCCTTCCAAAGAGCCGCGGCGGCACCTCCACGACGAAGAGCTCGGCCGCCTCGTCGAGCAGACCGAGCGGGCGCCGTAGGAGCACGCCGACGAGGAGCCGCGCGGCGAGCCCGCTCTGACTGAGCGCGTAGTCCGCCCCCGCGCGGTGGATGGACTCGACGTTCCGCTCGTGCGTCACGCGGCTCACGATGCGACACCGCGGGTTCAGCCGGCTCGAATACACCGCGAGGAAGATGTTCGCCGCGTCGTCGTGCATCGTGAGGAGCACCGCCGAGGCGTGCGCGATGTCGGCGCGCCGCATGACGTCGAGAGACGCCGCGTCGCCGATCACCACCGAGTCCGAGAGGGCCCGGAGCTTCGACTCGAGGCGCGCCTCCTTCTCGATGACGGCGACCTCGAGGCCGCGCTCCGAGAGCGCGCGGATCGCCGCCCGCCCGACGCTCCCGCCGCCGATCACGATCACCGAGCCGCCGACAGAGGGATCGTCGACGAGCAGCTCGTCCAGCCTGGTGAGCTGCGCCTCGGCGCCGATCACGACGGAGACGGCGCCCTCGTCGAGCACGCGCTCCGGGCCGGCCGAGACGAGCCGCCCGCGCTCCCAGCACGCGACGACATTGACGCCGTACAGCTCGCGCAGGCGGCTCTCGCGCACCGTGCGACCGACCAGCGACGTCCCCCGCGCGGGCAGCTCTGCGACCAGCAAGGACTCGTAGCGGCCGACCACCTGCGCTGCGCGCCCGCCGACGCCCACGCGCGCCGCGAGCTGCTGCCCGAGCTGGCGCTTCAGGGCGATGACGTTCGTCGCGCCCGCGAGCTCGAGGATGTCGATGGCGTCGTGATCCTCGACGATCGCGGCGATCGCCACGTCGGGCGCGTGCTCGCGGAGCGTGATCGTCACGTTCGTGTTCGCGGGGTCGTCGAGGTTCGCTACGACGAGCCGAGCGCGCTCGGCCCGGGCGCTCCTCCAGGTGTCCACGCTGTCCGGGTAGCCCACGAGGACGTTCACGCCCTCGCCGTGCAGGGCGACCGCGCGGGTCGGATCGGGCTCGAGCACGACGTAGGGGATCGCGCGCGCGACGAGGTGCGCGACGAACGCCTGCGCGATCGCGTCATAGGCGCACAGGATGACGTGCCCCCGCGTCCCCTCCGGGAGCTCCCGCGGCGCCTTCAGCTTGAGCTGCGCGTCGAGCCACGGGGCGTAGAAATTGCGGATGAAGGTGAACGGCAGGAGGATGAGGAGCATCACGACCCCCGTCAGCATCACGACGATGGTGAAGCCGCGGCCGAGGTCGGAGTGGAAGGTGATGTCGCCGAACCCGAGCGTCGTCATCACCGTGAGCGTCCAGTAGACGCCCGTGATCCACGAGTGCCTCTGACCCTCGTGCAGCATGACGGCGTGGAACACGAAGCTGTACGCCACGATGATGCCGGCGAGCAGGAGCAGGTACCGATAGAGCGCGACGAGGTTCTGCTTGAGATCACGCTGCTTGAGCGCCGCGAGGAGCTCGGAGGTGAGGAACTTCATCGCGCACCCCCACGCTGGGTCGCAGCGTGCATGACCTTCCGTGGCGGAAGGTCGGGCGCCCACGACCCCGTGGCGAGATCGCGCGCTCGGTCGCAGCGGGCACGACCTCGGGCACGACGGACAGCGCTCGGCCGAGGGTCCATCACGCGCGCGCCCAGCCGAAGACGAGCGCCTCGTCGAGCGTGTCCATGCCCGCGGCGAGCATCACCAGTCGATCGAAGCCTAGCGCCATCCCCGCGCCGTGAGGCAAGCGCCCGAGCGCCGTGAGGTAGCGCTCGTCGAGCGTCACGCTGGGGAGCCCGAGGCGCGCGCGCTCGCGGAGCGCGGCGTCGAACTGCGCGCGCTGCACCGCCGCGTCGCGGAGGAACGGGAAGCCGTCGGCGAGCTCGACCCCAGCGACGAAGAGCTCGCTCCGCTCGGTCGTGCCATCCTCTGCCAAGGGCGCGGAGGTGCTCGTGTACGGCGGCCAGCCGACGAGGAGCTCGGGCCCCTCCTGGCCGAGCCTGGGCTGGATGCGATCGAGGAGCCAGGTGAAGATCGCGGTGCGATCGCCCGACAGCTCCGGGGGCGGCGAGACGCCCGCGCGCGCGCAGGCGGCGAGGAGCTCGTCGCGCTCCAGGGCCGGAGAGAAGTCGAGGCCAGCGTGCTCGGCGAGCGCGGACGCGACCGTCGTGCGACGAGGCGGACCCGCGAGCGCCGGGTGGGGCGCGGCGCCCGCGAGGATCGCCTCGCGGTGCGCCACGCCGAGCATCGCGAGCGCCTCGCGCTCGATGTGCTCGAGGCACGCCCCCGTGCGTCCCCACTCGAGCATCGTGAACTCGGGGCTGTGTCGCTCCCCGAGCTCGCCGCGGCGGAAGTTCGGCGCGAGCGTGTACGCCGCCGGGACGCCGTCCGCGAAGAGCCGCTTCAGCGCGTACTCCGTCGAGGTGACGAGGTAGCGTCCGTCGACCGAGAAGCTCTCGATGTGCACGTCGGGGCACGTCCCCACGGAGAGGAGCGGCGCGGAGACCTCGAGGTACCCCTCCCGGGCGAGGAGCTCGCGGAGCGCGCGCGAGAGCGCGTGACGAAGCCGGAGGAGCGCGAGTCGGTTCACCCCGCGCGGCTTACACCATCGGGACCCGCGCCAGGGCCCACGAGGCCACGCCCGCGCCCACGAGGCCGCGCCCGCCAGTCATGCTCGGCCTGAGCCGCGGGGTCATGCCCGAGCCCACGAGGCCACGCCCGCGCGACGCTGCGAGACCCACCGCGGCGCCGATCCTCCAACGACGCGCGGGGCCCTCGCGACGCGAGTCCACGAGGCGCCGCTGGCCCCCGCCCGCCCACGAGCGCCCCCGCGCCTCGGCGAGAGGCTCCGAGCTGCACCCACCCCTGGCGAGAGAAGGGATCGGCTTTCGTCTTACCATGCGGTAAGCTGCGCCCATGCGGCTCCACCAGGCGTCTCTCTTCGTCTCGATCGCGTCTCTCCTCGGCTTCGCCGCGTGCGGCGGCACAGGCAACACGGGCGAGTCGACCCCCGGCGCCGGTGGCTCCGGAGCGGGCGTCGCCGGTGGCTCCGGAGCGGGCAACGCCGCGGGCAACGCCGCCGGACAGGGCACGGGCAACGCCGCTGGACAGGGCACGGGCAACGCCGCCGGCCAGGGCACGGGCAACGCCGCCGGCCAGGGCACGGGCAACAACGGCGGCCAGGGCACGGGCAACAACGGCGGCTTCGCGTCGGGGGGGGCGGCGGGGTTCACCCCCGGAGGCGGCGCGGGCGGCGCCTGCACGGGCGTCACGCAGAAGGCCGAGGCGAAGTTCCTCCCCGCGGACATCATCTGGGTCGTCGACACGTCCCTCTCGATGGACTTCGAGTCCAAGTTCGTCCAATCGAAGCTGAACACCTTCGCCAAGGGGATCCTCGACGTCGGCATCGACGTGCACGTCGCGCTCATCTCGAACCCGAGCAACACGTGCCTCGTTCCGGGCATGTGTCCGGGCGCCATGCCCTTCATCGGGATCTGCATCGATCCGCCCCTCGGCAAGGCGGCCTGTCCCGCACCCGGCCCGACGAAGGGTCAGGACTCGAACCCCCCCGTCTACACGCACGTCTACCAGCAGGTGATGAGCAACGACGGGCTCAACATCCTCAAGAGCAGCTACCCCAAGTGGAAGGGCGCGCTCCGACCCGACTCGACCAAGACCATCATCATCGTCACGGACGACGACGCCACCGCGGCCCCCTACGGGCCCGGCTCCGCGGGGAGCGCGGCGCAGGGCGCGAAGAAGTGGCTCGACGACATGAAGGCGCTCGATCCCGCGCTCCTCGGCTCGATCAAGGTCTCGGGGATCTACTGCTTCACGAAGTGTCCCGAGGCGGCGGCCATTGGCACCGTGTGGGACGCGCTCGTCGACCAGACCGGCGGCGTGAAGGGCGATCTCTGCAAGCAGGACTTCCAGCCGGTCTTCAACGACATCGCGAAGGGCGTCGTCGCCGGGACCAAGCTCGACTGCACCTGGAAGATCCCGCCGCCGCCCCAGGGAGAGGTCATCAACCCCCAGAAGGTGAACGTCGAGTTCACCCCCGGCTCGGGCGCCCCCGAGTACATCCTCCAGGCCCCCGGCAAGGACCAGTGCGATCCCGCGAAGGGGGGCTGGTACTACGACGATCCCATCAACCCCAAGTCCATCATCGCCTGCCCCGCGAGCTGCACGCACATCCAGGCCGATCCTTCGGGGAAGATCGACATCGAGCTCGGCTGCGAGACACGCGTCATCCCGAAGTGATCGACGCGCGCGCATCGCTCGCCGCGACGTCCACGCGCCCCGTGGGACCGACCGGCGTGAGGGCAGCGGTCCGACGCGACGCTCCCGCGTTCCAACGTTCCAACGGGGTGTAGCTCGCACCCTGAGGGGAGATCGCTTCGGGCCATGGACGCGGCAGGGGACTGGAAGTGGTGCGGGGCGTCGACGGGGATGTGGTTCTGCCCAGCCGTTGGCCGCGGCGAGGATGACGAGGGCGAAGCACGTTGCCCTGGGGGGCGTGCCCATGCTCTTCTCTTCTTCGGCGCGGCACGCTGCGCCCCACCCAGGAGATCGACCATGCGCCAGAGCATCAAAGCAGTCGGCCCGGGGCTCGCGGGGCTCGTCGCCCTGGCGGGGGGCGCCGGAGAGGCGATGGCCGTGGGGAACGGCGAGCACGACACGGCCGGGGTCTACCCCGCGGTCGCGAAGATCTTGTTGCCTGTCCCTGGGACGAACACGGACCGGACGTGCAGCGCGACGCTCATCAGCCCCGTCTGGATGGTCACGGCGAGGCACTGCATCGACGGCTGGAACGCAGAGCCGGGGTTCGACGTCGACGAGTGCGACAACAATCTCGCGGACTCCAAGACCGCCTATCTCCCCTTCGGAAGCATCATCGTCGACTTCGCGATCAACGCCCAGTCGATCTGCACGCCGACGACGGCGACCTGCGTTGCGCATACCTTCACGATCGCGGGCCGAGCCTGGACCCATTGCCCTACGGGCCCCACGGGCAACACCGACCTCTGCAGCGACAGCGGCACCTCCCGAGACATCGCCGTCTTCCAGCTCGACCAGCGGATCCCCAACTCCCAGATTCAGCCCCTGAGTCTGCCGATCGGAGCCGTGAGCCCGTGCGTGGAGGGCGACATGACCGTGGTCGGCTACGGTGGGGACGATGCCTCGCCCCCTGACGGCGGCACCAAGGGCATCCGGAACTTCAAGAAATCGAGCGACTGGGGCTTGAGTCAGGGGAACTCCGGGACGGGGAACGCGATCTGGACCAACTTTTGGGCCGTGGGGTTCGAGACCTACAACGGCGTCAAGGTCGGCGACTCGGGCGGCCCGCTCCTCCAGAACGGGAAGGTCTGCGGCATCAACAGCACGGTCAACTTCGAGCTTGAGTACCCCGACTGCGGCCCGCTACCGACGTGCTCGCCGATCCCCATCCCGGCGTATCGCTCGGAGCACGCCGCGACCCAGGCGGCCAACGCGCAGGCGTTCTTCGTGGCGAACCACGTCATCGATGCCTACGGCGAGCTCATGGGCGCGTGCACCAAGGGCGACGCCGCGAAGCGGGACATCGACAGCGACGGTGACTTCATCCCCGACGCTTGCGATCCGTGCCCCTTCCTCGCCGACCCGACGTACCGGATGACGGGCGTCCGCGACCCCATGTTCGCCGCCGACCTCGACGGCGACGGCGTCCCGGACCTCTGCGACAACTGCCCTGCGCGTCCGAACCCGCCGGTCGCCGGCGTCCCGGGGAACGGCCAACCCGACGCGGACGGCGACGGTGTCGGTGATGCGTGCAACGACACTTGCCCGGCCTCTCCTGCTCCGCTCGACGACCTCGTCTGCTGCAACACGAAGGCGGACTGCGACGCGACCGCGGTTCCCGATCCCAGCTTCGCGGCGGTGAATGGCTTCTTCTCCTGCTTTCCCGTCGGCAAGAACCCCGCCCCTGGGGGCTACCCCACGGCCTCGACCTGCGCCGGCTTCGTGGGCCGGTGTGCCGGACCGCGGGACGAGGACCACGACAAGCGCCCCGACGACTGCGACAACTGCATCGCAGAGCAGAACAAGGACCAGAAGGACACGGACGGCGACGGCGTCGGTGACGCCTGCGACGAGTGCCCCGGCATCCACCCGGAGTTCGCCGACGCAGGCCTCTCGCCCGACACCTCGGCTGATAAGAACACGAGCATCTGTTTCCCGAACCAGCCCGGCGCGACGGCCTTCTGCCAGAACCTGACCGGCAACGCGAAGAGCCGCTGCGTCACCATCGGCGCGATCGGCCGGTGCAGCCACCAGCTCGACACGGACCACGACGGCCTGGGCGACGCGTGCGACGGCTGCCCGACCCTCGCCAGCCAGTACGACACGAACTGCAACTTCCACGCGGAGCTGTACGACCAGGCGCCGTACCCGTTCAGGACGGACCGCTGCGACCCCATCTCGTGCACCCGTTCGTTCGACCTCGCGCCCAGCAGCGGGACCGCGCCGACCGGCAACAACCACCTCTTCGAGCGCGTCACCGAGGGGCCGATGATCATCCCGCAGGGGCAGCCCGGCTGGTTCGTGAACTACACGCCCAACCCGGCGGCGACGGTGGGCCATCGGTTCTGCAACTGCGATCCCGAGGTGGGTACCCACGCCGACGGGATCGCCAACTGCCACGATGCAGGGTGCGCGGTGAGCGGATCCTTCTACGCGAACGATCCGACTCAATCCTGGAAGGCGCCGTACCTCCAGGCCGGCAACCCGGCCCAGCAGCCGAAGCCCTCGCCCACCTCGTATGCGGGTGCCGAAGTGGCAAACGTCCCCTTCGAGAACGCAAATCCCCAGTCTGGTCCGGCCGTCGGCCTGCCGACCACGGCGCCTCCGCTCCACGCGGACTGGGATCTCACCGTGAACGGGGGACAGATCGTGCCCGGAGGCGTCGGCCCCAACGGCGAGCTGTGCCTCAACGGCTACGGCTTCAGCGCGTCCCTGTGGTCGGCCGTTCGCTCGGTGTCCGGCACCAACCCGGCCAACCTGACGAACCCCGGGGGCGTGTTCGCGCGCGGCAACCACTACGAGGCGCAGTTCTTCGGCGCGACCCCGTCCTGCGCGAAGATCTCCGACTTCGCGTGCCCCTGGTGCAACCTCTTGCGCTGCCCCAACTGCGAGCGCACCGGGATCCCCGACCTCACGATCCGCGTGAATCCGGGCGATCTCTACATCACCGATCCCCGCGGCTCCAGGCGGGTGACGAGCCTGCCTCCGGATCTCCTCGGCGCGTTCACGGCGATCGGCTCGAAGTACCTCGCGCCGGCCGACACGTTCACTTACCACGGCGAAGACCGCGTCAAGTTCGGCTTCCTCACGGGCCAAAACCAGCCCATGTACTTTGCGAAGTACGCGAGCGGCGCCGGGTTCACGCGGTTCGGCCGCGGCCCCCGCGACGTGCCGCCTCTCAGTGGGAGCGGCGTCGTCCCCAACGCCGGGTCGCTCGCCGCCGCGGCGGGTGTCCTGTCGGCGGGCGAGACCTCGGTGCTGTACGTCGGCGGCACCGAAGCCGCGCCCCCCTTGCGCGTCTACGATCTGCTCACCGAGGAGTGGTCCGAGACGCCGCTCGCAGGGGCGGCGGTGCGCACCGTGCTCGCCGCGACGTACAGCGCCCGCCACCGCAGCCTTTACGTGCTGGATCTGACGTCCACGAACCCCGTTTACATCCGCCTCGTGCGCGTCTCGCTGTCGTACGGTACGGCCACGGTGCTCGGGAACTTCAAGCGGACGGGCACGTTCCAGACGCGCTTCCTGACGATCGGAGAGGACGGCTCGCTCATCCTGTCGTCCTCGTCGTCCAACGGGATCGGGAGGCACCTCGAGGCGCCTATCACCCTCGACGGCCAAGGCGAGACGCCCGCGGTCGACTGGGCCGTGTCGGACAAGGGGGCGCTGACGCTGGCCCCGCGCCTCAGCGAGAAGGCGCTGTCCCGGACGGTGTCGACGCACGACGCGCCGGGCGACTTGCGATGGGACGCGCCGTCCACGCTCGACAAGAAGCGACACGGGTTCGACCCGTGCTTCTGAAGCGCGGCCACGCCGCCGTGGTCGCCGCGCTCGCCGTGGTGGGTGGCGCGTACTTTGGGTGCACGGGCGGCGAGAGCACGCCTTCGTCCCCCACGGCGGGGGCGGCGGGGGCCGGGAGTGGCGCCGGCGGAAAGGTCGGAGGGATGGCGGGGACCGGGAGCAAGCCCCAAGGCGGATCGGCAGGGGCGGCGGGGGGCGGGCCGAACCTGAAGTGGGGCGCCCCGGTCTCGGTAGGCAGTTGTTCTGTGCGCGTCCTGCAGAATCCCGAAGAAGCCCGACTCTTCACTTGGGCTCCGTGCTCTTGGACTGCGGACCCTGCGTGCGAAGAAGCCGCATGGACTCCCGCGTTCACGGGGGAGGATCCTTCGGTCTGGCAGGGGGCCTACTACCAAACCAACCTGGAGTCGAAGGTAGAAGGTGGCAACCTCGTGGTGACTGGACGGCTCCCCGCGCGCGCGTTCCTCACGAACCAAGAGGGGTTCGTGAAGCGAGGAGCCGACTTCGACATGACGGACAAGTGTGGACCGTCCACCGGCCGTCCGTTGGGGGACCGGATGCTGTTCAACACGCAGGCCAAGGACGCTCCTCACAGCGTCGAGCATCCGTGCTTTCTCGACGACGGCGGCCTGACGTGCACCACGTTCGACCATCTCTGCGACGCGCCGGCTTGGAACGAGGCCACCGACACGCACTGGGGGTGGGAGTGCTCGTCGACCATCTATGCGATGTCGAACAAAGATGGTTCGCAGCAGAAGGTGTTGGCGCAACAGAACACCACGAGCGGTCCCGTGTACGACGTCGACAACCTGGTGGCGTCGAAGAAGCACCTGTTCTGGACGGAGCACGTGGACTTCGAGGGACACGTCGCGCGTCGAGTGTCGTACACGAACGGCGTCGACCCGCCGAAGGTGCTGTTGCCCCCGGGCCCGGGCTGGCAGGACGACGGCTTCGTGCTCTTCGGCGGAAATCGCCTTGTCTGGACGCGCGGCTACGACTTCGTCGACCTCGGCGTCTACAAGAAGGTCGAGCTGTGGACGAGCCCGTGGGACGACGACAACCCGGGGGTCACGCCGACCAAGGTCATGGATTGGCTCGTGCCCACGACAATACAGAACACGTATTCAGCAGTCCTCGCCAGTGCGGGCATGCAAACCACGGCCGGTCGCCTCGCGCGAGCCGTGACATCGACCTCCCTGGAGGTACTCGACCTGAGCACCCTGCAAACGAAGACGCTTGTCCTCCCAAGCACGCAGGAATTTCGGAAGGTTCTGGGTCTCACCTCGACGCACCTGTGGTTCCTCACGTACGACTACCCGGGGCCACCGTACCTCCGCCACATGATTCGGTGGAAGGTGGGGCCGTGACGTGCGCGCGCTGAAGTTCGAATCTACGAGGACGCCCGGACGGTGTCGACGCACGGCGCGCCGGGCGACTTGCGATGGGACGCGCCGTCCACGCTCGACAAGAAGCGACACGGGTTCGACCCGTGCTTCTGAAGCGCGGCCACGCCGCCGTGCTCGCCGCGTTCGCCGTTGCCGGTGGGACGTACTTCGGCTGTAGCGGCGACGACGCGGCGTCGTCCGCAGCAGGTGGCGGCGGTACGACGGAAGGAAGCAGTGGCGCGGGCGCGAGCGGCATGGCCGGGGGTGCCGGGAAGGCGAGCACGGCAGGCGCCGCTGGGACGGGAGGCGCAGCGACGACGCTCGTGTGGGCTGACACGACGCCGGTGGGGACGTGCTCCACGCGCATCCTCCAAGACACGGGGTTCCCTGCCTTCACCTGGGCCCCTTGCCCGTGGGGCGACGATCCGGCGTGCGAGGAGGCGGTGTGGCAGGAGCCCATCCAGCAGCTCGATGCCAAGGGTGTGTGGCGTGGGGTGGAGTATCAGACCGACCTCGAGTCGAAGGTCGACGGAGGAATGCTGGCGGTCTCCTTCAATGGTCCATCTGGGCGTTTCTCGTCGACCAAGAGTGCACTGTTCACCCGGGGATCGAGAACACCGGCTCCAAGACCTGCACCGTCTCCACAGGTCGGCCGTTCAGCACGAGGCTGCGGTTCGACGCCATCGCCGCGGACGTAGCGCCGTTCAAATTGCCCTTGTTTTCTGGACGAAACCAGCCTGACCTGCTGCCATCGCTACCTCCCTCGCTTCGCCACCATCGCCGTCTTCTTCGTCTACCGGGCGCGTCGCTGCGACTGTTCCCGCTGCGGCGTCACCGTCGAGGTGCTCCCGTGGGCCAAGGGCAAGAGCCCGCCTCACCGCCGTGTCGATGCGCTCGTGACAGGCCGCTGCCAAGTGGGCGATACTCCCGCCCGTGCAATCGATCCTGCGATCCACCTGCTGGCTCCTGGCGTTCACCGCCCTCGGGTGCGGCGTCGATGAGGTCCTCGCGCCCGCCGGCGGCCTGGCGGGCGCGGCGGGAGCGGGGGGCCACGGCGGCGCGAAGGCCGATCCCTGCGCCCTCTCGACGGCGCCCGAGTCCCTCGAGGTCGGCGGCACGATGCCCGATCTCGCGCTCACGACCGCGCAGGGGACGGTCCAGCTCCGCTCGCTCCGCCGCGGCTGCGACGCGCCTGGAGTCCTCCTCGTGCGCGTCGAGCCTGCGTCGTGCGCGCCGTGCGGCAGGCTGGGCGCGTCGCTGCCCGAGACGCTCTCGCCCTTCCCTGCCGGCTCCGTGGACGTCGTCACGGTGCTCTACGCCGACGAGAACGGCGCGCCCCCCGCCGGGGAGACGGCCGCCACGTGGGCCGCGAGGTTCCCCACGCTCCCCGGCGCGAAGGCGGCGAGCGCCGCCGCGGCCGCGTGGGTCGAGCCCTCGGGCGTCGTGCCGCTCCACGTCGTCGTCGACCGCCGGACGCTCCGCATCTCGGCCGTCCTCGACGCGATGCCGGGCGCGTCGTGGATCCGCATGTCCGTGCGCGACGCGCTCGCCGAGGCCGGCGCCGGGAAGGTCACGCTCCCTCCCGATCCGCCGCTCGTCGACGAGCGCTGGGACGCGCACACCTGGGCCGAGATCCAGGAGATGGCGAGGCCCCTCGAGCCTCCGCCCGATCCGACCAACGCCGTCGGCGACGATCCCGCCGCGGCCGCGCTCGGGGCCCAGCTCTTCGCGGAGCCCAAGTTCGGCTCACAGCTCGTCTCGTGCGTCACCTGCCATGACCCGCAGAAGGGGTTCGCCGATGGCTTGCAGACCGGGAAGGGCGTGGGCATAGGGAAGCTCAATACACCCGCAGCGACGACCGCCGCCTGGTCGCGCTTCCAGTTCTGGGACGGCCGCGCAGACACGGTCTGGTCCCAGGCGCTCGGCCCCATCGAGAACCCCATCGAGATCGGCGGGACGCGCCTCGAGGTCGCGCACCGGGTGAAGGAGAGCTACGCCACGAGCTACGAGGAGCTCTTCGGGCCGCTGCCCGATCTCTCCGACTACCAGCGCTTCCCCATCAAGGGGATGCCCGGAGATCCCCCGTGGGAGGCGATGGCGCCCACGGACCAGGCGGCCGTCGACCGCATCTTCGTCAACGTCGGCAAGGCCATCGCCGCGCACGAGCGCACGCTCCGTCCGCCGACGACGCGCCTCGAGTCGTACGCGAAGGGCGATTTCGGCGCGCTGTCCGAGGAGGAGAAGAGGGGCCTCGGCGCGTTCTTCTCGGCGGGGTGCGTCGCGTGCCACCACGGACCCACGCTGGAGAACGGCGCGTTCCACGACATCCTGATGCCGTCCAGCGATCCGGCGGGGCCCGCGGATCCGGGCCGCGTCGAGGGCGTGAAGACGCTGCTCGCGAGCCCGTTCCGCGGCGACGGCGCCTTCAGCGACGACCCGGCCTTCGGCGCGAAGAAGCTCGCGGGGCTCACCTCGAAGGACGCGCTCGTCGGGCAGCAGAAGACGCCCACGCTGCGCGGCGTCTCACAGACGGGGCCGTGGGGACACGGCGGCACCTTCACGACCCTCGAGAGCGTGATGGTGCACTACGGCCGACCCGATCTCACGAAGCTGACGGGGCCCGCCTACAGCGGGACACGCGACGTGGCGCTCCCGCGCTTCTCGGCGGATCACGACGCGGGGCTCGTCGCCCTGATGCGGGTCTTCTCGGGAGAGTGATCCCGACGGGCCCGCGCCCGCCCGCACCCGCTCGCGAACCTGCGCGCCCGCACCCGCTCGCGAACCTGCGCGCCCGCGCCCGCTCGCGGACTTGCCTTGGCGTGCTGCGCGCCGCGCGGGCCTTCAGTCGCCGACCTTGCCTGGCTCGCAGGCGAGCCCCGCGGCGCAAGCGCCGCCCTTGCAGAGCTTCGACCAGCACTCGAGCCCGTCCGTGCAGGCGCCGCCGTTCGGCTGGATGGCCTTGCAGGTGCCGGCGACGCAGGTGGCGTAGCTCGGGCACGTCTGGCGGAGGATGCCCTTGCCGCACGCCTCGCCGACCGCGGGCACCTTCTTGCACGTGCCCTCGAACTTGTTCGCGTCGAGGTCGACGTCACAGAACTCGCCCGTCGGGCACGCGTCGGGGAGCGCGACCTTGCACGCAGCCCCCGACGGGAGCGCCCCGATGCATTGGAAGGAGACCCCCGCCTGCGACGCCGACTGGAGCGCGCAGAACGACCCCGGCGCGCAGAACTCCCCCTTCGTGAAATCGCAGGGCGATCCCTGCGGGGCGGAGAAGGTCGTCGCCGCGTCCTTGCACACGCCGGGAGACTGCTTCTTCTCGTCGCCGCCGATGCACATGAGCCCGGGCTCGCAGTCCGGGTTCGACGGCCCCTTGCAGACTGCGCCCAGCGCCGCCGGCTTCGTGCACTTCTTCGACTGGCAGTTGAGGCCGCTCTCGCAGCCGTCGTCGTCCGTGCACGCCGCGCCCGCTGCGCCTCGGGCCGCGCACTTGCCGGGGCAGGCCGCGCCCTCCTGGCAGGCGAGCCCCGGACCACACGACGCGCCGACCGTGCAGTCGTCGCCGATCTTGCCCGTCCCGCCGAAGACCGCGTCGCAGGCCGCCGGCGCCCGCGACATCATCTGCTGACACCCCCCCGCCTTCAGCGCGGCGATGCACGCGTCGACCTTCGATCCATCGTAGGCGAGCTTGCCCGCAGCGACGAGCGCCGGGATCTCCGCGAAGTCCCCGCTCTCGATCTGCTTCGTGAGCCTCGTCTTGCAGTCCTCACCGTTCAGGTAAAATGCGGTGATCGGGCCCATGCACGAGGTGAGCAAGGAGCAGTAGGCCTCGGCGTACAGGGCAGGGATCTCGTCGACCTTGCGGCCGGACGAGGCTCCGCCGCCAGCGCCACCGGCGCCACCAGCGCCGCTGGGCGAGTCGGAGCTGCTGCCGCCGCAGCCGACCAGGGCGAGGGCGAGAGGGAGCGCGAACAGAAGCGAGGTGGACGGGGAGCGGAGCGTCATCGGCGGACCTTTCTCGGGACTCGAGGCGCCGAGCAAGCCACGGGCCACGCGGCGTGTCGAGTCCATCGTGCGATGCGTGAAGGGCGGTTCTCGCCGAGGGTGTGTGCATTTTTCCCCTCGGGCACACGCCGCGCGGCATAGTGAGGCCGATGGCCGACCAGCGCCCCGTCCGTGGCTTGCCCTCGATCGCCGAGGCCCGCGACCTCCGCGCCCAGCGCAAGATCCCCGCCGCGAGCGGCAAGTTCTGGCTCTTCAGCCTCGTCGCGGTCGTCGTGATCAGCATCTTCTACTGGAAGAAGCTCCAGGGCGAGAACGAGCGGACCCGCGCGCGCATCCTCGCGAAGGAGCGCGCGATCGCGCACGAGTCCGGCAAGGCGTGGCTCACGCTGCGGGATCGCGTCGAGCGCTGGACGATGACCCTGGCCAAGGACTGGAAGGGCAAGGACGACACCGATCTCGTCGATCCGGCGCTCCAGCCGCAGAAGGACGGCGGCGCGGGGCTCTGGCGAGAGCACGGGCTCTACCTCCGGGTCACGCGCGACGACGCCGCCTCCGTCGAGAAGCTCCGCGCGGCGGCTCGCGAGTCGGTGCGGGACGCCTTCACGACCTGCCTCCTGCAGCGCGGGCGACCGAAGGCCCCGGAGGGCAAGGAGTGCAAGAAGTCGAAGGAGTGCGACAAGGGAGAGATCTGCAACGAGGTCGGTCACTGCTCGACGCCGTCCGATCCGTACAACCTGCGGGTCCTCTACCGCGGGCTCGTCCCGCTCGACGAGGCGTGGGTGCGCGACGTCGAGACCGCGAGCGACGAGCTGCGGCTCAGGCTCCGCGAGGCCGAGATCGACGACGTGAGGGACAACGACCTCCCGCTGGCGAACGAGGTCCTCGGCAAGGCGAGGTACCTGCTCCTCGTCGTCGACGAGATCCCGAAGGACCTGAAGCCCGATCCGGCGCGCGCGGTCGCCGACGTCGTCCAGCTCGAGCGCCACACGGCGCGGGTGGCCGTGATCGATCTCGCCACCGACAAGCTCCTGCTCCGCGTGCAGCGCGTCGCGGACGCGCAGATCCCCGCCGTGCCCGGCGCGGCGCAGGAGGCCATCCAGCGCCAAGTCCTCAACTGCGCGCTCGCCGAGCGCGTGCGCGACGCGATCTCCGCGCAGGACTGACAGCCGCACGAGGCCCCCGCACGGCACGACGAGACGGCGGCCCGAGCCCGACGCGTGCACCAAGCTCGGCACCCACGCGACCGGGCTCGCCATCGCGCCATGTCCTCTGCCGAGCGCGTGCGCGCGCTCCACCCCGAGCCGGCGGGCTCGCGAAGTCGGGTGCCCACGCGCCCTCGGTTCTCTGCTATCTGGCGCGCCCATGGCAAAGCGAAACAAGATCGGTCTCATCGGTGCGGGCAACATCGGCGGCGAGCTCGCTCGCCTCCTCGCGAACAAGGAGCTCGGCGACGTCGTCCTCCTCGACATCGCCCCCAAGGAGAACTTCGCGAAGGGCAAGGCCCTCGACCTCGAGCAGAACAGCGCGATCCTCGGCTACGACGCCTCGATCACGGGGACCTCGCAGTGGTCCGATCTCGCGGGCGCGGACGTGCTCATCGTCACCGCGGGCATCCCCCGGAAGCCCGGCCAGAGCCGCGACGACCTCGTCGCCGTGAACCTCCCCATCATCCGCGACGTCGCGGACAACGCGAAGAAGCACTGTCCCGGCGCCTTCGTCGTCATCATCTCGAACCCGCTCGACGCGATGGTCTACGAGTTCCAGCGCCGCGCGGGCTGGGCGACGAACATGGTGTGCGGCATGGCGGGCGTCCTCGACTCGGCGCGCTTCCAGCTCTTCTTGGCGCGCGCGGCGGGCGTCTCGATCAAGGACGTGCGCGCGATGGTGCTCGGCGGCCACGGCGACGACATGGTGCCGCTGCTCTCCCAGACGACGATCCACGGCGTCCCCGCGACCGAGCTCCTGTCGAAGGACACGATCGACGCCATCATCAAGCGGACGCGCACCGGCGGCGGCGAGATCGTCAACCTGATGGGCACGAGCGCGTACTACGCGCCCGCGTCGAGCGCGGTCTCGATGGCCGAGGCGTTCTTGCGGGACCAGAAGCGCCTGCTCCCCGCGGCGTGCTGGCTCACGGGCCAGTACGGCCTCGACGGCATCTACATGGGCGTGCCCTGCTTCATCGGCGGCGCCGGCATCGAGAAGATCGTCGAGGTGAAGCTCACCGACGACGAGAAGGCGATGCTCGCGAAGAGCGCCGCGAGCGTGAAGGGCATCGTCGACGTCGTGAAGAAGTCGAGCTGATCGCCGCGCCGTCACGGCCGCACCGAGAGGCGTCCACCCGCGAAGGGGGGCGCCTCTCCGCGCTTCACGCCCACCCCATCGCCACGCCCGCCCCCCGCGCGCCGAGAGGCGCCGGAGCGCGGCTACTTCGGACCTTCGGCCTTGCAGCCGGAGCTGCAGCCGTCGCCGGAGACGTTGTTCCCGTCGTCGCACTCCTCACCGCTCGCGGCCTGAACGACCCCGTCGCCGCAGCGATCACCGAGCTTGCAGCCCGGGAAGCACTCGCCGTAGCCGCCGTCGTTCTTCCCGTCGTCGCACTGCTCGCCTTGGTCTGCCTGTAGCTTCCCGTCACCGCACCGCGGCCCGTGCTTGCAGCCCGCCTCACACTTGCCGTAGCCGCCCGTGTTCTTGCCGTCATCGCACTGTTCGCCCTTGTCTGCCTGGACGACGCCGTCCCCGCACCGCGGCCCGAGCACGCAGCCGACGCCGCACTTTCCGTATGCGCCATTGGACGAGCCGTCGTCACACACTTCTCCGTGCGCTCCGTCCACCTTGCCGTCCCCGCACCGCGGCCCGTGCTTGCAGTCGGCGCCGCACTTCCCGTACTCGCCCGTGTTGCCCGCGGGGCCGAGATCACACTGCTCGATGGGCGCGTCGAGCTTGCCGTCGCCGCACGTCGGCCCGAGCTTGCAGCCCGGTGCACACTTCCCGTAGCCGCCCAGGTTCTTCCCGTCGTCGCACGCCTCGCCCGGCTGGAGCTGCCCGTCGCCGCAGAAGGGGCCGCGCGACTTGCAGTCCGCCCCACACTCGTTGTAGCCGCCCGTGTTCTTCCCGGGGCCGTCGTCGCAGAGCTCGTCCGGCGTGACGATCCCGTCGCCGCACACGGGGGTGCAGACGCTCTTCACCTTCAAGAAGTTGCCGAGCGTGAGCTTGTAGTTGGACTGCGTCGTCTGACGCTCGGCCTGGAAGACCACCATCTCGTAGAGCTTGCCGACCTCGAGCCCGAGGTTCACGTCCCCCTGACCGTCGACCGGCGAGAGGCCCGCGGCCGAGGTCTTCGCGAAGCCGGTCGTGCCCTTCACGACGAGCTGGATCGAGCCGGCGAGCTTGCCGTGGATGCCACCCAAGTCGAGGGCGAGCTTCTTGTCGATGAAGACCCAGACGTCGTCGTCCCCGTAGAAGTCGAGCGTCTCCCCCCCCTTGAATTCGAACCACGTGCGAAGCTCGCTCGTGAAGTGGAAATTGTGCTGCGCGCCGTTCCACGCGCCGTAGAGCTGCTTCCAGCCCTTGCCGTCGAGCGGGAAGAAGCCGCCGTTCGGCGAGGTGTCGTCCTCCTGGAAGAGGTAGGTCCCGGCGAGCTGCTTCGTCAGCGTGAGCGTCGATTGGACGCGGGAGGCGCGCGCGCCGTCGCGGTACCACTCGGCGTACGCGGCGATCGACGTCGCGTTCCCGACCTGGAGCACGGGCTTGCCCTCGGCGTCGAGGCCGGGGGCGACGGTCTTCGCGAAGACGTTGCCGCCCCCCGATTGGAAGTCCGGGTGCCCCACCCCGCCGTTGAAGGTCGTGCCGTTCGCGTTGAAGTCGCGGAGGACGATGGGGAGGGTGAGCTCGGGCGGCGGCGTCGCGGCCGTGTCCGTGCAGGTGTAGCCGGGCTCGATCTTGCCCGTGGACGAGCAGCCGTCCCCATCCTTGGAGTTGCCGTCGTCGCACTCCTCGGGCGCGAGCTTGAAGCCGTCGCCCGTCTTCGACGTGCAGGCGCCGCCGCCGGGCGGGCAGACGGGCTCCCACTCGCAGTGCTCGTTGCACCCATCCCACGGCTCGGTCTTCCCGTCATCGCACTGCTCGGTGCCCTCGACCTTCCCGTCGCCACAGGTGGTCTGTGTACACTGTTGCCCTGGGACATCACACTTGTACCCAGGGTCGAGCTGGCACGCGGTGCAGCCGTCACCGGGCGTTTTGTTGCCGTCGTCGCACACCTCGTTGCCCGCGACGATGCCGTCGCCGCACTCCTTGGGTCCACACTTCACGCCGGGGATCGGGCAGTTGTAGCCGAGCTCGACCTGACAGGTCGCAGAGCATCCGTCGCCCGGCTTCGTGTTCTTGTCGTCGCACTGCTCGGCGCCGTTCACGACGCCGTCGCCGCACACGACGAGCGAGACACAAGCCGCACCGGGCGTGGGACACTCCCAGTCCGTCTCGGTCTGGCAGGTCGCCGAGCAGCCGTCCCCTCCCTTCGCGTTCCCGTCGTCGCAGGTCTCGCTGACGGTGATCTTGCCGTCGCCGCACGCCTCCTTGTGGACGCAAGGCTGCCCAGGGGTGTAGCAGAGCCAGCCCGTCTCGATCTTGCAGGTCGCCGAGCAGCCGTCCCCCGGCTTCGTGTTGCCGTCCTCACACTCCTCGCTCCCGACGATGACGCCGTCCCCGCAGACGACGAGCGACGCGCACTTACCGCCCTTGGGCGGGCAATCGAAATAGGGCTCGACGAGATCGCACGTCGACGAGCACCCGTCGTCCGACTGGGTGTTGCCGTCGTCGCAGACCTCATTGCCCGAGACGACGCCGTCACCGCACTTCACGGTGGAGGTGCAGGGCTTGCCGGGGGTCTTGCACTCCCAGTTCGTCTCGATCTTGCACGCGCCGTTGCAGCCGTCGCCTGGGAGCGAGTTGCCGTCGTCGCAGTCCTCGCCCGGATCGAGCGCTCCGTCACCGCAGGCGGGGGGGAGCTTCTTTCCGCCCGAACCGGCAGAGCCCGCCGTGCCCGAGACGCCGCTCGCCCCCGAGGAGCCGCCCACGAAGCCGCTCCCCGCGGCGCCCGTGCCCCCCGTCCCGGCCTTGCCGGCTGCGCTCCCACCGGCACCGCCGCCCGCCTTCCCGGCGGCCGCCGCGCCCGCCGTGTCGCCGGGCGTCGAGTGCTCGGGTTCGTCGCCCCCGCAGGCGACGAGGAGGACCCAGGGGAGCAGACAGAAGGCAACGATGCGAGCGCGCATGGCAGGACATCATACCAAGGAATCAGGCTCCGCGCTCCGCCACGACGAGCCCACGACCACGACGAGCGCGCCGTCGCGAAGAGCTCGCTGGCACGCCGCGCTCGAGGTCGAGGTGGCACGCGACGTCGGCGAACGATCTCAGGCGGCCGAACAAGAGGGCCAACCGATGCTCTGGCTCGTCGAGGTGGCACGCGACGTCGGACGAACGATCTCGGCGCTGGCCGTGAGGCCGACTACGGTCCGCCGAACGCGGGACCCTTGGCGGGGATCTTGGGGGCGAGGGGCGACGGGCCGGACTCCGTCATCACGCCCGTCCAGCTGCCCTGCATCGAGACGAGCTGCGCCTCGTCGTCCACCTCGGCGGAGGCGGACAAGGTGAAGGCCAGCGACAGGCTTCGACCCGCGCTCTCGTCGCTCGCCGCAGCGCGCTCCCACATCGCGCGCGACGCCGCCTCGCAGAGGGAGACGACGCACGGCGCACCACAGGCTCCGAACGCCTGTCCCCCGCCCGACATCGCCGCGGCGACGGCGTCACAATGCATCGCCTCGACGAGCGCGTCGGACCCGCTCTTCGCCCCCGCGGCGGCGAGCGATGCGTCGACGGACGCCGCGAGCACGCGCGAGAGCGGCAGGACGATCGCTCCACCGAGCGCGACCTTGTCGGTGCCCTCCGCGGCGAGGGCCCAGGTCAGCTTCTTGGGATCGGGGGAGAGCGACGCGCCCGTGACGCCGAGCAGGTCATCGGGGACGAGCACCGCGAAGCCCGGAGACGCCGGATCGGACGACAGCGTCCCCGCGACGACGCCGGGCTGGACCACGAGCCGCGTGACGCCGCTCGGCACCCACTCGGAACCGAGCGCCTGCGCAGGCGCGACGAGCGACGAGATCGCGGCGTCCCAACCGAGCGAGGCCCGCCTCGCGGAGAAGAGGGCGGCGCTCGCCGGCGTCAGGGAGGCCCCCATCGTGTCGAGGAGCGCCGCCGAGAGCTGGCCCGTCGACCCGAAGAGCGCGTCGACGAAGCGAGCCTTGGCGACGGAGAGCGCGAGCGGCCATGCCTCTTCGTCCGGGACCACCTTGAGGCTCAGGTGGAGCTTCATGGGCGCGATGCGCATGGGCGCGTCGACGAGGTTGACGATGACCATCCGCGTCTCGCCGAGGTGCAGCCCGCCCACGTCGACGCAGCCCGCCGCGAGCTCCCCTGCCCGCGCGGACACGAGCGCCGTCGAGCCGATGGGGATCCCGGCGAGCTCGGTCGGCGCGCCGAGCGGCCCTGTCGCCATGGGCGTGCCATCGGGGATGGATGCGCTCGCGTGATCCGAGCAGCGCTCCCCGGGCCGGGCCGACAAGGAGATCTCGCCGAGGCTCCGCTTGCCGGCGTACTGCGGCAAGACGACGAGCGACGCCGTCCCGCCGCCGCTCACGGTGACGGAGCGAACGCCGGCCCCTGCGCCGTCCACCGACGCGACGACCTCGAAGGACGCCGCGCGCGACGGCGCGAAGAGGCGCACCGTCCCGCGGCCGTCCGCGCCCAGGGAGACGACGCCCCGATCGAGGGACGCGTCCGCGGCGTCGCCGCGCAAGGCGACGTAGAGCGGGGAGGGCGGCGACGGCGTGACGACGACGGAGAGCGCGGCGCTCTGGCCCACCCCCATGAAGAGCGTCGCCGCGGGATCGAACGCGACGTCGACGGACACGCGCTCGGGCGGAGCCGGCGGCCCCTCGACGAACCGACGCTCGTCGGGGTTGCACGCGGCCACTCCGCACGCGATGACGAGCGAGACGAGGCGAGGGCCCACAGGGCGCATTCTGCCTGACGTCGCGGGCAGAAGGGAAGCTCGGCCCCACGACGAGCCGAGACAGGCCCAGCGCGTCTCTCCACGGAGCTGGAGCGTACCCCACCTCGCGGGCGCCCGCGCGACCTGCTCGAGCCTCGTCCTGGCTCGTGCGCGAGGCGCCGTCTCCAGTTCTTCCGAGAGCTCTTGCGGACAATCGCCGTGTGTCTGTCGCCCGCCACCACGACGCGCGACGCCGTCGCGGCTCCTGCAGGTTCGCGCCGAGCGCCCGTGCGCTCCAGTCGCCCGCCGCCGCGACGCGCGACGCCGTCGCACCTCGAGCGATCTCGTGCCCAACGTCCATGCGGTCCACTCGGCCCGCCGTCGCGACGCGCGGCGCCGTCGCACCTCGAGCGATCTCGTGCCCAACGTCCATGCGGTCCACTCGGCCCGCCGTCGCGACGCGCGGCGCCGTCGCGGCGACGCCAGGCGGCGAGGCGCCCGAGAACTTGTCCCACGCGCCGTGGTCACGGTAGCGCCCGATCGCCGTGCGCGTCCGGACGCTCACCCTCGTGTTCGGCGCCTCCGTGCTCGTAGGAGGCGCTGGCCTCCTCACCTTCCCGCAGGTGCAGGAGGCGCTCGCCGCCCAGGGCTTGCCCTCGGCGGCGCCACGCTCCCCTGCCGCGCCGCTCGCCTCGGTCATCGATCTCCGCGACGCGTTCGTGCCAGCCGCGGCGGAGAGCGAAGAACCGCCCGCCCCCGCCGACGTCGAAGGCGGACTCGAGGCCGAGGTCGAGGCAGCGGCCGCCGCTGGGACGGGCAGCGACGCAGAGGTGGAGCCCGCTCCTGCCCCGCCGCCTCCGCGAGGGCCGACGCTCTGGATCGAGCGCAAGGCCGTCTGGGTCTACGCGGCGGCGAGCGCCAAGGCACGAAAGCTCGGCTACCTTCGCGCCGGTGCGACGGTCACGCGAGAGCCCAAGCCAGCGGGGTACTCGGGCTGCCCCAAGGGATTTTATCGCATCGCCCCGCGCGGCTACGTCTGCGCGAGCCACGGCGCCGCGCTCGAGCCCGACGAGCGGCTCGCCAAGGTGCTGAAGGAGCCGGACCGAACCGAAGGCCTCCCCTACGCGTACGCGATGAGCCGCTTCCCGACGCCGCCGCTCTACGTGAAGCTCCCGTCGAAGCGCGAGCAGTCGAGCGTCGAGGGCGATCTCACCAAGCTCCGCGACGCGAGCGGCACTTGGGAGCTCACGGCACCACCCGAGGGTCTCACCGAGGGGCTCCTCCCATCGCTCGGGCCGACGCCGCGCGGCGCGTCCCTCTACCTCGCGCGCGCGTTCGCGAAGAGCGGCTTCGCGCTGCTCACCACCTTCGATTGGGAGGGGCGCCCCTTCGGGCTCACGACCGATTTCCTGGCGATCCCCCTCGATCGGACGCGCAAGATCGTCCCGAGCGCCTTCCATGGCGTCGACGTGTCCGACGTCGGGCTCCCTGCCGTCTTCGTGCGGTCGAAGTCCGCCCGATTCTACGTGCGCGACGAGAAGACCGGGCAGATGACCGACGCGGGCCCGGTGGCGTATCGGGAGGGGCTCCGCCTCTCCGGCAAGCGCGAGCGCGCGGGCGGCGGCGAGTTCCTCGAGACACGCGAGGGGCGCTGGATCCAGGCTGGAGAGCACCTCGTCCGAATCGACGAGCCGCGAGAGTGGCCGTCCTTCGCCGAGGCTGGCGCCAAGTGGATCGACGTGTCGATCCTGAAGCAATCGCTCGTCGCGTGGGAAGGGAAGAGGCCCGTGTACGTGACCCTCGTGTCGACGGGCGCGGACGGTCTCGGAGACCCCGCCGAGACCCACTCGACCGTGCGCGGCAGCTTCCTCATCCACACGAAGCACGTCACGGTGACGATGGACAACGACGAGGACGGCGACCGGTTCGATCTCCGCGACGTCCCGTACGTGCAGTACTTCCACGAGGGCTACGCGATCCATGCGGCGTACTGGCACGACGACTTCGGGCGTCCCAAGAGCCACGGCTGCATCAACCTGCACCCGACCGACGCCGCCTGGCTCTTCGGTTGGACCACACCCGAGGTCCCCGAGGGCTGGCACGCTGCGATGAGCCTCCGGACGGGGACGACGATCACCATTCACCCGTGACGCCGCGACGGGGGCCGTCCACCTGCACCCGACCGACGCCGCCTGGCTCTTCGGTTGGACCCCACCCGAGGTCCCCGAGGGCTGGCACGCTGCGATGAGCCTCCGGACGGGGACGACGATCACCATTCACCCATCTCGCCACGACTGGGGTTGCGAGCGGCCGCTCCCGCCTCTTCGTTGACCCGCTCGATGAGGCGCCGTACGGAAGGAGGCGTCCTTGTCCGATCCCTCACGCCCCCAGGAGACACGGCCGCTCTTCACGCCTCCGAGCGGAGTGTCGGCGTGGAAGAGGGCCCACTCGATCGCCGGGGTCTTCCCGGTCGGCGTCTTCGTCGTGTTCCACTTGCTCGTCACCGCGCGGGCGGTCGGGGGTCGCGAGCACTTCGATCGCGCGGTCCGGGCGATGGAGACGCTCCCGCTCCTGCCCGTCATCGAGGCGCTCATCCTCGGCCCCCTCGCGTTCCACGCCGTCGTCGGTGTCATGCTCGTCGCGCAAGCGAGGAGGCGGTCCGCCGCGGCCCCTCGCGCTGCGAGCCTCTCCGCCCCCGCGTGGCGCGCGACGCTCCAGCGCGCGACCGGGGTCATCACCCTCCTGTTCCTCATCGGCCACCTCTACGCGCTGCGGGTGCCGCACCTCCTCGGGAGGCTGCCCGACGAGCTCTTCTATCAAGCGCTCACGGCCGATCTCTCGACGACCACGAGCGGCGTCCCGTGGATCGCCCTCGGCTACGTCGTCGGCCTCGCCGCCACGGTCTTCCACCTCGCCCATGGACTCTCGAGCTTCGCCACATCGTGGGGGCTCGTGCGTTCGGCCGCTGGACGCCGACGCGCTCGCTGGGGACTCTCGCTCTTGGGTGTCACCCTGTTTGCGCTCGGCACGAGCACCGCGCTCTATTTCGCGACGGGTGTGCGCGTGCTCGGCCCCCCGCCGGGGACCAACCCCTTCGCGCCGCGCCCCTCGGCCGACTTGCCCTTCCCTGCGCCCACGAGCCCCTCGCCACCCCCGTGAGCCCGCCCGCGCCGGCGGGTCGCTCAGGGGCGCGGGATGTGGCCCGGCTCCTGCCCCGCGGGGATGAACTCCGCGTGCATCGTCCCCTTCCCCGGGCTGCCCACCGTGCCCGCGCCGATGATCACCTTGGGAGACGCGAGCGACCCCTCACCCTTCCAACCCCCTTCTTGCTTGAAGGACGCGCTCAGGGTCGTATTGGTCACGGTGACGAGCGGCTGCTGCACGAAGACGTCGACCGGCGCGATCGCGAACTTCGTCGAGTCGCCGGAGTCCTCGGCGCACCCGCTGACCTCGAAGGTGAACCCGATCGGGGGGACATCGTTGGCGTAGAAGTCGGGGTACTCGCTGGTCGTGAGGGGCCGCTCGGAGGGCTTCACACACCCCGCGTGCTCCGGCGGCAGCGTCCGGCAGACGTTGCCGTCGCTGCAGGAGCCGCACCCTGGGCGATTGGGCGAGCGGCTCGCGTTCGTCATTCGCCCCTTGAACCTGCCCGTGCTCGGATCGATGTCGAGCCAACTGAGGAGGCGGATCTGCACCCCCTGGATCGGGGCCTCGAGATCGACGAGGAAGAAGTATGCGCCCGAAGGGAGCTTCGTCGAAGCCGCTCCAGAGCACTGGAACTGGTATCCAAAGAGGAGGCGTCGTCGGTGGACGATGGTCGTCCCGTCCTTCGCCGCCGTGCCGGGCTCGACGAGGAGCGCGAGACGCGGCCCGACCGGCGGCTGATCGTCGAGCGAGATCGAGACGACGCTCCCGTCCCCCGCGTCGAGCTTGCCGCCAAAATCGGGCTTCCCGGGATCGTGCTCGAAGAGCACGTTGCGCTTCTCCTCGGTGTCGGGATCGTCTTTGTAGAGGAAGTTGGTCTTGGGGTCGTCGTCCTCGTCCGGGAGGTTCCCCTCCGCGTCGGTGACGTAGCGCACGAGCTTGAGCCGGAGCGTCGAAGGATCGGCCGGAGGATCGAAGCGGACCCGGATCGGCGCCGCCGGATCGGTCAGGAAGTTCTTGTCGGTGTCGACGAGGGAGGGCTCGGGAGCCGCGTGATACTGCCCCCAGCAGCCCGAGGAGAGGGGGGCCGCGACGGTCAGCGCGATCACCGAGGCGATGCGGAAGAGACGGGAATGGGTCATCGTCGTCGTGCTCAGAAGAAGAAGGTCGTCCGGCCCTGCACCATGAAGCTCCGCGCGGCGCGCCCGTCGCGATCCTGGAGCGCATTGCCCGGGAAGAGGATGGCGCTCTCGAGATCGAAGATGAAGTGCTCGAGGTATCTGTACTGGACGCGCCCGTCGAGCTCCGTGCCGTAGTGTCGGCCGGGCTTCCCGCCGGCAAAATTGACGAGATCGTCCTCGATGGACGCGCCGTCGCGGGACTTGATGCTGGCGATGGGATCGTTCACGGGGGACGCCGCCCACGCCATCAGCACGCCACCCCGGAGCAAGAGGTTCTTCGCGGGACGGAGGTCCACCTGCGGGAAGACCGCGATCGCGTTGGTGAAGGCGCCGCGCGTATGGATGGCCTCTGCGGGTTGTGTGGTGGCGCCGAGGCGCTGGAGGAGCTCGACGCCCGCCGCGGACGCCCGCGCCGTCTGGAGCGCGAGGACATGCTTGAAGAGGAGGAGCCCGACGTTCGTGTCCTCGGCGAAGGTGAAGGCGGAGAGCGTCGTCCCCGGGTTCGGGTCCGGATCTCCCGAGGCGTAGTCTCCCTCGAGGTACACGCTCCACGTCGGCCGATCGTACCGGAAGACGCCCCGCGCCCCGAGCGAGCTCACCTTCTGGTTGACCACGGGGTCGTTGTTGATGAGCGCGTACGCCTGCGAGATCTCTCGGGTCCGGCCCTGGTTCGTCACGACCTCGAAGCCGGCGCCGAAGTCGCCGAACCGGCTCATGGCACGGACGCCGAGGTTGTGGATGCGAGAAGAGTAGGCGCGGTCCCAGCGGTAGGCGTGGTTGAAGGCGATGACCAGATCGCGCCCGCCCCACCACCTGGGGTACGCCGCGCGCACCGCCCAGAAGGCTTGGTTGAGATCGTCTCCGAAGAGGTGTGGATCGCCCGTGACGTAGCGGTCGTAGCCCAGGGCGACGAAGAGCCCCTCTGTGGCCGAGAGGTTCCGCTCGGCCGGAGCCTTCAGGCCCTCGAGCGGCTTGGTCGCGAAGAGGATACGATCGACGAAGTTCCCCGCGCGCGCGAAGCCGAAGCGGTTGGTCCTGCCGTCGCCGTCGGAGTTTTGGATCCCCATGCCGATGTTGACCGGCTGTCGGCCGACCCGGAGGACGCCGAAGGGGAGCGCGACCTCGCCGTACAGCCGGCGCACGCGCCACGTCTCCTGGGGACAAAGGCCGTAGCCGTACGCGCCGGGCTCGAGGGCATCGCCGCCGCGGTACCGGACGCAGGTGGTGGTCTGGTTCGGGTTCTTGGCGTTGACGTGGATGCCGGCGTTCGACGGCGGATCTCCGTGCCAGGTCCCATTGTCCCCCCACAGGACGCCATCCATGACGTCGGTCGACGTCACGATCTTCACCTTGTCCTTGTAGTCGGCGGTGAAGTCGACGCGCAGGCGGTGCTCCATCCACTCGGCGTTCTCGGCGCCCTTCTGGGCGACGGAGATGGGGCGCACGTACAGCCAATTCGCCCGGTACTCTGCGGCGGGGCGGATCCCGTAGTCCCCGAAGGCCGTGCGGACCGGCGGCGCGGGTGGGTCCTCGTCGGACCAGGGCTCCCAGGCGTGCGCCGTGCTCGTGGAGAGGAGGGCGGCGGCGACGACAGCGGCCGAGAGGTCGCGGAGGCGCATGACCCCTCGCACCCTACCAGAAAACGTGCTCGTCCTCGCGTGGTTTCGCCATCGTCGAGCGCGCTGCGGCTCTCCGCGCGGACGCCCGCGCCGAATGATGGCGGGCGAACGACGTCCGTGGCCCGCAGGACTCCACCACGCCGTGTCGAGGACCCTCGCGCACGACGGGAGCGAAGGAGCGAGCGAACGACGTCCGCGGCCCGCAGGGCGCCATCGCACAGCGCGACACCTCGGCGCTCGTCGCGGCGGCGGCGCGTGCTTCCACGATGCGTCGCCGTCGCTCCTCGACGTCCGTCGCGAAGCTCGGCTACCGTGCGTCGCGTGCCGGCGCGGCGCCTCCTCCCCATCCAGGATCCCATCACGATCACGCTCGACGGCGAGGAGATCCCAGCCGAGCGCGGCGAGTCGTTGGCGGCGGCGCTCGTCGCGGCCGATCGCGTCGCCCTCGCGCGGAGCACGAAGCTCCATCGCCCCCGTGGCCCCTACTGTCTCCGGGGCGGCTGCGACGGCTGCGCGATGCGCGTCGACGGCCAGCCGAACGTGCTCACCTGCCTCACGCCCACGAGGGACGGCGCGGTCGTGACGACGCAGAACGTGCTTGGCTCGCGGACGACGGATCTGCTGCGCGTCACGGACTGGTTCTTCCCTCGCGGCATCGATCACCACCACCTCCTCGTCGGAGTGCCCGGCGTCTCGTCGGTGATGCAGCGGGTCGCGCGGCGCGTGTCGGGGCTCGGGCATCTCCCGGATCAGCGAGCCCCAGCCCGGACGTCGGAGCGACGCTCGGTCCACGCGCTCGTCGTGGGGGGTGGGCCGTCGGGGCTCGGCGCCGCCTCGGCGCTGCGAGGCCGCGGTGAGGTGCTCCTCGTCGACGACGGGGCGCGTCTCGGGGGCTCGGCGCTCGCGCTCGGGCGAGAAGAGGTCGCGAGGCTCGTCCGAGCGCACCCGCTGGACGGCGTGGAGCTCCGCCTCGCGACGACGGCGGCGGGGGTCTACGAGCGCGACGGCAAGCTCGAGGTCCTCGTCGTCGACCCCGAAGGCGCTCATCTCGTCGTCCCCGAGCGTCTCGTGCTCGCGACCGGCGTGCACGAGGCGCCTCCGCTCGTCCCGGGGAACGATCTACCAGGCATGTTCGGCGCACGCGCCGCCGCGACCCTGGCCGCGCAGGGGATCGCGGTCGGCGAGCGGATCGGCACGCTCGGTGAGGGCCCCTTCGTCGAGGCGCTGCGGAGGTTCCTCGACGGGTGCGCCTCGCTGGTCGCGCTCGACGGGCAGCTCGCCAGCGTCCTCGGGAGCGCCCGCGTCGGTGGTGTCGAGCTGACGGACGGCACCCGACTGCGCCTCGACGCAGTCGTCGTCGAGGGGCTCAGGGATCCGGCCTTCGAGCTCGCGGAGCAGGCGGGGCTCTCCGTACGGTTCTCCAGCGGCCGCTTCGTCGTCGAGGGCGCGCGCGAAGGAGTCGTCTGCGTGGGGGAGGCCGCAGGGGGTGTGTTCGATCCCGACGTGCTCGCCGCGGGCGCCCGCGACGCGATGCGCTGATCGGACCGCCGCCCCGAGGCGCGCGGCGCCCGCGAGCCCCGGGACGCCGCTCGCTCGTCAGGTCGAGCGCACGGTCGACGCGGGCCGTGCCATACTCTGTAGCTGCTGGCAGGTCGAAGCGACGCCGCGCGCCCGCGAGCCCCCACGATGACGAACACCCGAGAGCCCCCGCGACCTGCCACCCGAGCGGGCGGTGTCGACTGGGCAGCCCGCTGGCAGGCGATGCTCGATGCCGCCGAAGCCCCCGCTCAGGGTGTCGTCGACGACGATCCGTGGAGGCTCCGCGCGCGGCGCTTCGATCGCCTGAGCCGTCGCTCCGCCGATCGGAGCCTCGACGCGCTCGCCGAGGGGCTCCTCTCCACGGACACGCTCGCGGACCTCGGCGCCGGCGCCGGACGGCACGCCGTCCCGCTCTCTCGCCTGGTCGCGCGCACGCTCGCGGTCGAGCCCTCGCACGCGATGCGCGAGCGCCTCTCCGCGCGCGTCGCCGAGGAGCGCTCGCGGGTCACGGTCGTCGCGACGTCGTGGCCCTGCGACCTCGAGCCCGTCGACGTCTCGTACTCGTGCCACGTCCTCTACGGCGTGCGCGACCCCGTGCGCTTCCTCGACGCGATGACCGAGAGCACGCGGCGGACGTGCCGGCTGCTCCTCGGCCTCGAGGCCCCGGCCGACCGCCTCGCGCCGCTGTTCGCGGCGATCCATGGGCGGCCACGCGGCCCGCGCCCCGCCGCCCTCGAGGCCCTCGCGCTGCTCCATCAGCACGGCAAGCCTGCGAGCCTCCGCGTCCTGCCGGGCACCGCGCGACCCATGACGTACGCGCCGGCTCGCGACGATCTCGACGAGCTATGCCACCGGCTGCGGCTCCCCGTCGATGACGCCTCGAGGGCCCGCGTCGTCGTGGCGCTCGACGCCTGCTTCCCACGAGAGTCGGGCGACGCCCCTTGGGACCTCGGAGACGGTCGCCCGGCTGCCTTGATCGAGTGGCCCGGAGAAGCCCCTTCCTAAGATCCCGCGCGGCGGACGCATCCGTCGATCGTCGCTCCTCCAGCTCGAGTGGCGCGAAGCGGCCCGACTTCGTCTCCATCCTCCAGCGCGGCGGCGTCGCAGGACGCGGCGACGGCCCCGGCGTCACCGCTGAACAGGCGCTCCGCGGGTCCGTCACGGCGCCACGCGGCGTAGCCATCAAGTTGCAGCCGCTCGCCGCGTGCCTGCTACACTGCCGTTCGCGCATGCTGCGATCGCCCCGGACCGCCCTGCTCCTCGCCGCCTCGCTCGCCCTCCCCGCGGTCGCGGAGGCCGACATCTACAAGCGCGTCGGCGCAGACGGGGTCGTCCACTTCTCCAACGACAAGGGGACCGGAGCGCAGCTCTACGCGAAGGACCGGAAGAAGCGCGCCAGCGTCGTGCCCGTCATGCCGAGCGATCTCTCGCTCGAGCGGTTCACTCGCTACGACGAGCACATCCGCCACGCGGCCACCCTGTACCAGATCCCGGAGGAGCTGGTCCGCTCGGTGATCATGGTCGAGAGCAACTACGATCCTCGCGCCGTCTCCAGCGCCGGCGCCCAGGGGCTCATGCAGCTCATGCCCGAGACCGCCCTCCGCATGGAGGTCACAGACAGCTTCGATCCGCGCCAGAACATCTTTGGCGGCGTGCGGTACCTGCGCATCCTCGCCAACATGTTCAACGGCGACATCGAGCTCACGGTGGCCGCATACAACGCGGGAGAGGGCGCCGTCGTCCGCAACGGTGGCATCCCGCCGTACCCCGAGACCCAGGACTACGTGGTCAAGGTGATGACCTACTACAAGCGGTACCGCGCGAGCCGCGACGTCCTCACCGCCAGCGTCGGCGCTGACCCAGGGCGCTAGGCTGCCCGCTGCGTCTCGCGAGGGACGCGCCTCGTTCGCCGCGAGCGTCGGC
>CAYNEK010000018.1:47834-66886 GCA_964396175.1 uncultured Polyangiaceae bacterium
TAGGCTGCCCGCTGCGTCTCGCGAGGGACGCGCCTCGTTCGCCGCGAGCGTCGGCACCAGCCCCGCGCGCCCACGGCGCGCACGAGCCTCCGCGCGGATCCGGGTCCTTGGCGCACTGCCGCGACAGGCCGCTGCCGAGGGCCGCTCGACGTCACACGGCTCCGCTCGGCGTCGTTGACGCGGAGGACGGACGAGCACAAGCCCGCGTCGTGGCGCTCCTCGATCGGCTGCCTCGGCTGCGCCTACGCGACGACGTCCGCCTCCTCGAGCCGGTGCTCACCGCCGCCGACGCGAGCGCGCCGCTCGTCGAGCGCATGGAATGGCTCGCAGACCTCATCTCGTGGGTGCGCGGGCCGCCGCTCACGGGCGGCAGCCCGCTCACGCGGCTCCAGTTCCTCGTCCAGCGGCTCGAGCGCCACGACGCCGACCGAGCGCGCGTCCGCGCCACGCTCCAGGCGCTCGTCGAGGAGGTGCGCGCGGTCGATCTCCTCGCGTCCGCGGGGGTGCCCGCGCGGTTCGACTTCTTCGGGGAGCTCGGCGAGCGGGTGCGCCGACACATCCTGCCGACCCCGCTCGTCGTCGACGACTTCGCGGAGGTCGTGTCCGTGCTCTTCTCCTCCGAGGAGGACGCCGTGTGGGTCGCGGCCATCGACGCCGAGCTGCTCGGCAGGATCACGTCGGTCATCGGCCCCGAGACATGCATCCAGCTGAAGCAGGACGCGGAGTCGGCCGTGCAGGTGCTCGCCGCCCTCGTCGACGGAGAGGCCAACGACGTCGAGATCCGCCGCCGCCTCGCGGGCGAGCACGCGCCCGTGCTGATCGGCGCCGCGATCGAGCGCGATCCCTCGCAGGCGAAGGACGCCATCCTGCAGCTCCGTGCGAGGGTCGAACAGGCCATCTCCGACCTCGACGAGGAGGGCACGAGCATCGCGCTGACGTACCGGCTGGATCGCCTGCTCGCGCGGCTGCAGCGGCTCCGGAGGCTCTTGCCAGCCGTGACGGACGACGAAGATCTCGACGTCACCGCCGTCTTGGCGGTCATCATCCGCGAGGGGCTCGCGGTCACGCGCGTGAGGGGCCTCTTCGGACAGGGGACGCACCTGCTCGCACGCAAGGTGGTCGACCACGCGGCCGAGGTCGGGCGCCACTACATCGCGGCGACGCGATCCGAGTACTGGGCGCTCTTTCGCGCCGCGCTCGGCGGCGGCGTCATCATGGGGATCTGCACCATCGTGAAGATGCTCCTCGTCTCGCTGAAGCTCCCGCACATCTACGAGGGGATCTTCGCTGGGCTAAACTACGCAGTCGGCTTCGCCGTCGTGCAGATGCTTGGCTTCACGGTCGCCACGAAGCAGCCCGCGAGCACCGCCCCCGCGCTCGCCGCAGCGCTCGCCGACCGAGACGCGCAGCGGTCCTTCGCGCCCGAGGTGGCGAGGCTCATCCGGTGTCAGATCGCCGCCATCGCGGGGAACCTCCTCACCGTTGCACCCTCGGCCATCCTCCTCGATCTCGCGCTCGCCAAGCTGCTGGGGCACCATGCGATGTCCGCGGAGAAGGCCGAGGCGTCGCTTGCCTCGCTCTCCCTCCTCGGCCCGACCCCGCTCTTCGCCGCCTGGACCGGGATCCTGCTCTTCGCGGCGGCGCTCCTCTCTGGACTCTCGGCGAACTGGCTCGCCTACCATCGAGTCCGCCGCGCCCTCGGGACCAACCGCGTCGCGCGGCGCGTCCTCGGCGCACGCCGCGCGACGAAGCTCGCCGCCTGGGCGGTGGGCGCGCTCCCCGGCTTCCTCGGCAACGTGTCGTTCGGGATGTGGCTCGGCTTCTTGCCCGCCGTCGCGCTCGTCTTTCGGCTCCCCTTCGACATCCGCCACGTCACCGTCAGCTCCGGCTCGGTCGCGCTCGCGTGCCTGACCACGCCGCCCACGCTCACGACCCTGCTGCCGGTGCTCCTCGCCGTCGCAGGCACGCTCGCGACAGGGTTCTTCAACGTGGTCGTGAGCTTCAGCTTCGCGATGCTGGTCGCCGTCCGCGCAAACACGGTCCACGCTCCCTGGTCCGAGCTCCTCTCGGCGACGCTCCGTCACCTCACGTTCCACACCCGGGACTTCGTCCTGCCGCCCAGGTAGCCCCATCGCGCCACGCGAGCCGCCAGGCAGCATCGCTCATTCCCTGGCGTGGCAGGCTCGAGACGACACGATTACGCTCTGGCCCATGATCTCACGCTTCGTCTCGTCGCGAGCCGACGCTCTCCACACGATCGCCCGTGTCGGCGCGGGCACGATGTTCGCGTGCCATGGCCTTCAGAAGTTCTTCGGGGTGCTGGGGGGCCACGCGCAGCCGGTCGGCAGTCAGGCCTGGTTCGGCGCCGTCATCGAGCTGACGACCAGCGCGGCGCTCATCGTCGGTTTCCAGACGAGCCTCGCGGCGCTCGCCGCCGCGGCCATGCTCGTCGTCGCGTACGCCCAGTTTCACTGGAAGTTCTCCTTTGATGCGCGATTCTTCCCGATCGTCAACAAGGGAGAGCTCGCGCTCGTGTACGTCCTGCTCTTCCTCCTCGTCGCCTCGCGCGAGGCAGGCCCGCTGAGCCTCGACGCGGCGCTGCGGAGGCGGGCCCAGCGCGAAGACGCACCCGGCTGAGCGCCCCCGCGGCCTCGTCGACCCTCCGCGTCGCAACCACGCGAGAGGCTCGGCGCACCTCGAGACCCTCGACGCGGCGATCCGTCGAGCTTGCCACGACTCGACGCTGGCGCTCCACGGAGAGCCGCCTCGTGCGCGCGCGAGACGCCGCGCGACCCTGGAGCCACGGGAAGAACTGACCTAGGGTCCCGGCATGCCCGCGCCAGGTGAGGGCCTCCTCCGCTTCCGACGGGACCTCGGTGTCCGGGCGAGCGCGCGAGGCTGGAAGGCGCTCCTCTCGCGCGAGGCGCTACGACAGGACGTCGGCCAGGGGGTCTTGCTCGCGGCGAGCACGTTGCCGCTGTCGCTGCTGCTCGCGTCGTTCTCCGGGGTGCCTGCCTCGTCGGCGCTCCTCAGCGGGGCGGTGGGCACCACGTTCTGCGTCCTCTTCGGCGGCACGCGCGGCGCGCTCTCGGGCGCCGGCTTGACGAGCGCCCTCGCCACCTCGACGATCCTCGCTCAGCGCGGGCCCGCCGCCCTCACGACGACGCTCCTCGCCGCAGGCGCGCTCCAGATCGGCACCGGCGCGCTCGGGCTCGGGAGATTCTTCCGCCTCTTGCCGCTGTCCGTCCTGCGCGCCTGCGTGTTCGGGATGGGCCTGCTCATGCTCCTCGAGCACGTGCCGAACGTCCAGCACGTCCTCACCTCCGATCCCGCGAGCGCCCATGGCTCGCCGCCGACGCCTGCGGCGATCCTGGTGGCCGTCGCCTCGGGGCTCCTCGGGGCGCTCGGGTTCGTGCGATCCTGGTTCCCGGGGAGCCTCCTCGCCGTCGTCGGCGCCACGTTCGTCAGCGCGCGGCTCGGCGTCGCGATGCCCACGGTGAGCGAGGTGCCGAGCTTGCCGCTGCCGCGCCTGCCGATGCTCCCCACCAAGGAGTTCGTCCCGCTCCTCGGCGGCATCATCCAGGTGTGGGCCATCGTGACGTTCGGGGCGGCCATCCACACCGCGGCGACCGAGCGGCTCAAGATCGACCGTGGAGACTTGGTGCGCAACGACACCGATCAGGAGCTCATCGGCAACGGGATGGCCACCCTCGCGCTCGCCTTCCTCCAGGCGCCGCCGTCGAGCCCCATCGTCGCGCGATCGGCCCTCGGGGTGCGGCTCGGCGTCATGTCGCGCAGGCCTGCGCTCGTCCAGGCGCTGCTCCTCTTCGTCGGAGGGCTGATCGTCTGGCCCTTCTTGCACCGGGTCCCGCTCGCGGCGCTCACCGGCATCGCGGTCTACGTCGCGCTCCCGCTGCTCGATCCGCGCCCCCTCGTGGACCTCTGGCGCATCTCGCGCCTCGAGCTGTGGATCGCCCTCGCGACGGTCCTCACCATGGTCTTCCTGGGGACCCTGACCGGCCTGCTCGTCGGCGTCGGGCTCGCCTTCGGCACGACCGCGCTCCGCATGACGAGGACGCGGGCGATCGTCCAGCCGAGCACGGGGACGCAGGCGCCCCACCAGGTGGGCTTCAGCGGCCCGGTCACCTTCCTCGCGGCGCTCGAGATCGACGATCTCCAGGCGCGCCTCGCCGCGCTCTCCCCGGGCCCCGGGCTCGTGCTCGACCTACGCAACGTCGTGGCGATGGACGGGAACGGCGCGATGGCCCTCGTGACCGTGCTCGACGCCTGGAAGGCGCGCGGCGGGAAGGTCGCGGTCCTCGGCCCCTCGGCGCTCGTCCGGCAGAAGCTCGAGCAGGCCGACGCGGTCGCGCGTCCGCTCGACGCGAGCCGCGCCATCGGGACCCTCCAGTCCGCCATGGCCCAGACGGATGGCGACGCCGCGACGATCCTCGGGAGCTCCGGGATCCAGCTCTCTCGCGCGCGGCTCCTCGCGGGGCTCGAGCGGTTCAAGGAAGAGGCCCGGGACCACTACGACTCGCTGCTCGCGCACCTCGCCGCCGGCCAGCACCCGCACACGATGTTCGTCACCTGCGCGGACAGCCGGATCGATCCCGCGATCCTCATGCGAACGAACCCTGGGGATCTCTTCGTGCTCCGGACGCTCGGCGCGCTCGTCCCCGCCGCAGGGAGCGACGGGCAGGAGCAGGAGGGCGCCGCGGTCGAGTATGGTGTCGGGATCCTCGGGATCCGGACCATCGTGGTCTGCACGCACAGCCGGTGCGGCGCCATCTCGGCGCTGAAGAAGGGAGGCATCCCGGGCGAGCTCGTGACGCTCGGCGCCTGGTCCAAGCGCGCCGCGATCTCGGCCGGCGAGGTCGCGAGCTTCCCGGACGCCGACGCGGCCGCGAAGACCATCGCGGTTCGCCAGATCCAGAACCTCCTCACCTACACGCTCGTACGCGAGGCCCACGCGCGAGGCGATCTCGAGCTCCTCGCGTGGTTCTACGATCTCGGCGAGGTCCAGATCGCCGAGTGGAGCGCGGAGCGGGAGGACTTCATCCCGCTCGAGGCCCTGTCGGGCTCGTAGCGAGATCCGACGCGCGGGCCCGATCGCGCGCGTCGCGTGGCGTCCGTGGATCCGAGGCGCGCGGGCCCGATCGCGCGCGTCGCGTGGCGTCCGTGGATCCGAGGCGCGCGGGCCCGATCGCGCGCGTCGCGTGGCGTCCGTGGATCCGAGGCGCCGACGCCACGCGCGAGCTCTCCCACGTCGGCCACGCGCTCGCGCAGGGCGAAGCCACGAACGCTCCAGCCGCCCCACGCGCGCCGGGCTCACTCACACCGACGGAACGCCATGCCCTCGACGGCCGGCCCGCCGCCGGCGACGCAGCCGCTCCCGGTCGGGCACAGGCCGTCTGCCGAGCAATCGCGCGAGCACTTCCCGTTCGCGCAGTAGCCAAAATCACACTCGGTCCCGCTCTGGCAAGGCGAGCCCACGGGGGAGCTGCCGACGGGCAAGCAGAGCCCGATGCGGCCACCGTTGAGGCCGCCGACGGCGGTGCACGCGAACCCGGCCGCGCACCCGCCCTTGTAGCGGCACGAGTCCACGCACGCGTCCCCGGCGCTGCCGCTCGTCGTGGTCTGCGCCGAGCAGCTGACCACCGGAGGCTTCGGGATGTCGAACGCCGCGAAGTCGAGGTGCTGGGCGTCGTTGCAGAGGTTCACGACGGTGCCCTTCCCGTCGCAGGCGTACTGGGCCGGCGTCGAGCCGCCCTCGAGCGGGCCCTTCACGTCGGGGGGGCGGCGGCACACGCCATCGCAGGTCCACGGCGCGAGCCCGACCGCCCGCACGGGGCAATCGACCGCCGTGGTGCACGCCGCCGTGCAAGAGAGGACGATGAGGTTCGCCGAGCTGTCGCACGCGGCCTGGGCGATGCACTCGGAGGTGCCCGCGTCGCAGGGCGCCGCCACCTTCGCGCACACCTTCATCGGAGGGCTCCCCACGGCTTGGCACGCGTACCCGTTGGGGCAATCACCGCCCGTCTGGCAGGAGGTCGTGCAGTACTTCTGGTTGATGAGGCAGCCGAACAGGCAGTCGTCCGCCGCGGCGCACGCTCGACCGACGTCGCCCATGACGCACACGGCAGCGCCCTCGACCTCCTCGCAGCGGCGTCCTCCCAGACACTCGGCGCTCGAGGTGCACGGACGCGTGCAGCGGCGAGCGCCGCCGACGAGATCGGCGCGGCAGCGGAGGCTCGGCGCACAGTCGCCGTCGGCACTGCACGCGTCGAGCTCCGCCCCTGCGGCCGGGCCGAAGCCGCCGCTCCCGCTCGAGGGTCCGCCGCCCGCGCCCGCGGACGCGCCCTTGCCGCCCGTGCCGGCGCCGCCTTGGGGCGGAGAGCCCCCGAGAGTGCCACCCACGCCGCCGAGCCCTGCCTGGCCCGCGCCTCCCGTCGACGCCCCGCCGCTCCCCGCGGACGCAGCCCCTCCCGCGCCCGAGGTGCCCGCCGCGCCGAGCTCGCACTTGCCGACCACGCTGCACACATAGCCCTTGGGGCAGTCCTTCTCGGAGTCGACGCAGTCCTGCCGACACTTGCCGTCCAGGCAGTACCCTGCGTCGCAGTCGCTGTTGCGCGCGCAGTCGTCCGCAGACGCGCCCGCGCAGCCGGCGAAGACCCCCGCGAGCGCGAGGGAGAGGAGAGCGATCGTTCGGCGGAGCCCCGACACGCGCCCATCTTACCAGGTGCTGCGCGACAGACGCCCCTTCCGTCGCCTCGCGCCTCGCGGTAGTCGACGCGATCGTGACCACCGAGACCACGCCCGACTTCGCCCTCCTCGAAAAAGCCTCCAACGTGGCGCGCGGCCTCGCGATGGACTCCATCCACAAGTGCGCGTCAGGCCACCTCGGGCTGCCGCTCGGCGCCGCGGAGGTCGGCGCGGCGCTCTACGGCGGCCTGCTCCGCCACGATCCGACCGACCCGGCCTGGCTCGGCCGCGATCGCTTCGTCTTGTCCGCGGGGCACGGCAGCATGTTCCTCTACGCGTGGCTGCACCTCTCGGGGTACGCCGTCTCGATGGACGACCTCACGAAGTTCCGCTCGTGGGAGTCGCTCACCCCAGGGCACCCGGAGTTCAAGCACACGCCGGGCGTCGAGGCGACGACGGGCCCGCTCGGGCAAGGGATCGGCAACGCCGTCGGCCACGCGCTCGCCGCGAAGCTCCTCGCCGCGACCTACAACACGAAGGAGCACACGATCTTCGACGCGACGATCTGGTGCCTCCTCGGCGACGGCTGCATGCAGGAGGGGATCGCGGCCGAGGCCTTCGCCTTCGCGGGGCACCAGCGCCTCGACAACCTCGTCTTCCTCTACGACTCGAACGGCGTGACCCTCGACGCGATGGCCGACAAGACGCAGAGCGAGGACACCGAAGGGCGCTTCCGCGCGTACGGCTACGAGGTCACGACGGTCCAGGAGGGCAACGACGTCGCGAAGATCCACGCGGCGCTCGCGGCCGCGCGCGCATCCACATCGGGCAAGCCCAAGATGATCGTCCTGAAGACGCTCATCGGCAAGGGCATCCCCGAGGTCGCCGGCACCGCGAAGGCCCACGGCGAGGGCGGCACCAAGTTCATCGACGCGGCGAAGAAGGCCCTCGGGCTCGAGGGGAGCTTCTCGGTGCCGCCAGACGTCCGCGCGCACTTCGACGCGCGCAAGGCAGCGCTGCACGAGGCGCGCGGCGCCTGGACCCGGACGTACGAGGCCTGGCGCACGGCGAACCCGGCGCTCGCCGCGCGCCTCGACGCCGCCCTGTCGGGCGAGGCCCCCGCAGGGCTCATCGACCGGATCCCCGAGTTTGCCCCGGACGCGAAGCTCGCGACACGCAAGGCCGGCGAGGCCGTCCTCCAGGCGGTCGCCAAGGAGGTGCCGTCGCTCGTCGGCATGTGCGCGGATCTCTACGGCTCGACCTTCAACTACATCGCGGGCGGCGGGGATTTCGACCGCGAGGACCGCTCGGGCCGGAACGTCCGCGTCGGCATCCGCGAGCACGCGATGGCCGCGATGATGAACGGCGTCGCCTACCATGGATGCCTCCGGCCGAGCGGGGCGACCTTCCTCGTCTTCGCGGACTACCTCCGCCCGAGCCTCCGCCTCGCGGCGCTGTCGCACCTCCCGGTCGTGTACGTGCTCACGCACGACTCGATCGGCGTCGGCGAGGACGGCCCGACCCACCAGCCCGTCGAGACCGTGATGGGCCTGCGCGTCGTGCCGAACGTCGACGTCTGGCGCCCCGGTGATCCCGAGGAGACGGCGGCGGCGTGGGCGGCCGCGGTGTCACGCAAGGACGGACCGTGTGTCCTCGCCCTGACGCGCCAGGCCGTGCCGATGCTCCCGGGGACCGCAAAGTCGAAGCGTGAGGGAGCGCTCCGCGGCGGCTACGTGCTCGTCCGCGAGACAACGGCGCTCGAGCGGATCCTCGTCGCGACCGGGAGCGAGGTCGGGCTCGCCGTCGGCGCGGCCAAGGAGCTCGGCGCCGGCACGCGGGTCGTGTCGCTCCCGTGCTGGAGCGTCTTCGAGCGGCAGGACGCCGCGTACCGCGAGTCCGTCCTCCCCGCCGCGGCGACGAGCCGCACCTCGATCGAGGCCGGCGTGACGCTCGGCTGGGCCCGCTACGCGACGAGGCACGTCGGCATCGATCACTTCGGCGCGAGCGCGCCCGCGCCCGTCCTGATGGAGAAGTTCGGGCTCACGGTGGCGCACCTCGTCGAGATCGCGCGGTAGAGCGCGGCCTCTCGATGGACCCGTGGGTCCACTTCGTCACGTTCGTCGGCATGGGCTCACGCCCGCGCTCGACACCTCGGCGTCGGCGGGCTCGGCTGGTCGGCGCCGCACGCCGCACGAGAGAGGGCGCACCGCTGCGCCTGGGATCCCGCCGCGGCTTCGCGCCTCGCGTCGGCTCGCGTCGAGCCGTAAGATGCGCGCGATGCGCGCTCCTGTCGCCCTCTCGCTCGCGTTCGCCTCGCTCTTCGTCGCTTGCGGCAAGCCGAGCGCGACGACGGCGCCCTCGTCCTCACCTCCGCCCCGCCCGACTCCCTCCACATCGACCATGCACGCCGCGGCCCGCACGAAGCCCCCGACCGACACCTTCCCGACGTCGAAGGGCGAGGTGAAGCTCACGCCGATCCACCACGCGTCCTTTCTGCTCGAGCTCGCAGGGTCTGCGATCTACGTCGATCCGTGGTCCAAGGGCGACTTCACGGGGCTCCCGAAGGCGGACTTCATCCTCGTCACCGACATCCACCCCGATCACCTGGACAAGCAGGCGCTCGCCGCGCTGTCGAAGCCCGAGACGAGGCGCGTCGCGCCGCCTTCGGTCGCGAAGGAGCTTGGCAGCGTGGCGGGGCTCACCGTGCTCGAGAACGGTCAGACGCACGATCTCGGGCTCTTCTCCGTCGAGGCGGTGCCCATGTACAACCTCGAGCGAGGCCCCGAGCCCGGCAAGAGGTATCACGACAAGGGCCGCGGCAACGGCTACGTGCTCACCTTCGGTGACAAGCGCTTCTACGTCTCGGGAGACACCGAGTGCATCCCCGAGATGAAGGCGCTCCGGTCGATCGACGTCGCGTTCCTCTGCATGAACCTGCCGTACACGATGACGCCCCGAGAGGCCGCCCGGTGCGCCAATTCCTTCGAGCCGAAGATCCTCTTCCCGTATCACTACGCCGCCCCTGGCGGCGCCACGTCGGACCTCGACGACCTCGAGCGCGCCCTCGATCCGAAGGCCGGGGTCGAGGTTCGCCGACGCGCCTGGTACTGACGCGCGCCGACACGCGCCGCCGTCGTCACACCCCGACCGGGCGATGCGCGACGCTCGGGACATCCAAGGGCCCGGCGAAGGAATCTGCCCGCGCCGTCACACCCCGAGGCGGCGATGCACGAGGCTCGGCAGCGAGGCGCGGACGCGCTCGAGCCGCTCGCGCGACAGCTCGGTGACGACGACCCCCTCGCCCTCGCTCGCCTGCGCGACGACGTCACCCCACGGATCGACGACGAGGCTCTTGCCGAAGGTCTGCCGCCCCTTCGGGTGACGCCCCCACTGCGCCGCGGCCACCACGTAGGTCTGGTTCTCGATCGCGCGCGCCCGGAGGAGCGCGTGCCAGTGATCCTTCCCCGTCACCATCGTGAAGGCCGCCGGGACGAGCAGCACCTCGGCGCCCCGATCGACGAGCGCCCGGTACAGCTCTGGAAACCGTAGATCATAGCACACGGACAGCCCAAAGACGAAGCCCTCGGCCCGCGCCGTCACGACGTCCTCCCCGGGCGTCACGGCGGCGCTCTCGGCGTAGGTCTGCCCATCGCCCACGCTGACGTCGAAGAGGTGGATCTTGCGGTACGCCGCCGAGATCGCGCCCTCCGGGGTGACGACGACGTGCGTGTTGTGCGGGCGCGCGGGGTCGACCGATCGCTCGGGCATGCCGCCGGCGAAGAGGTGCACGCGGTGCTCCTCTGCGAGCCCACGCAGCGTGGACACGATCGGTCCATCGGCGTCGAGCGACTCTGCGACCGCGCGCCGCTCCTCGTCCGTCCCGCCCATGAAGGCGAAGTTCTCCGGCAAGACGACGACGCGGGCTCCCTGCCGCGCAGCCTCCTCGACGCGGAGCCGGACGGCGGCGAGGTTCTTCCCGAGGTCGTCCTGGCTGTTCAGCTGGCAGGCGGCGATCCGCACGGTGGAGCTCACCTGGCGGACGCTAGCAGAGTCGCCGCGCGGGACGCCGTCTCGAGCGGCACGGCGGCGGCCGCCGCGCGAACGGCTGCGGCGCGCCGTGAGGAGGACGGCGGGGATCCACACGGGGCGACGCCCCGGGGACGAAGCCCACGGCGGCGCCTCACGGGCGGCGCGCGGGGACGCAGGAGGTCGCCCGCCCCACGCGGCCCCGTCGGGCAGGAGAGATCGCCTTCTGCCCGACGCGCGAGTAGGCTCCGTGGGTCTCATGCTCACGCGATCGCTCGGCCCCATGGCGCACACGGCGCTCGCCCTCGTCGCCCTCGGCACGACGCTCGTCGGCTGCGGGCGGCCCGCGACGGACGCGGACTGCAAGCTCATCGTCGAGCGCATCGCCGAGACCGAGCTGGCGAAGCAGAACGTGACCGACCCCGCGGTCGTGGCGAAGCGCAAGGAGGAGGTGATGGCGCGGCTCGATCCCGATCTCATGAAGAGCTGCGTCGGCAAGCGCATCACCGACAAGGCCCTCGCGTGCGTCCGGCGAGCGAAGACGCCCGAGGAGATCCAGACCGTCTGCCTCAAGTGAGGCGCGCGCTCGGGCTCCTGTCGGTCGCGCTGGTCTCGACCCTGGGTTGCCGGCGCGGCGCACCGGTCACGCCCTCGGACTGCGAGCGGCTGCTCGATCGCTACGCCGACGCGCTCCTCCACGTCGACGGCGAGAAGCCGAGCCACGACGAGGTGCTCCGCGTACAAGCCGACGCGCGAAGGCGCGCCGCGGAGAGCCCCGCCTTCGCGCGGTGCCCGCGGGACATCTCGCGCGCGGCGATGGACTGCGCCCTCGAGGCGTGGGGCGTCGACGCCATCGAGCGCTGCCTCGTCCCGGTGCGCTGATCGCGACACGAGCGACGTCGCCCTCGCCGCTCGCCGCGCCTCGAGCCTGGCACCCGGGGCGCGCGCCCGCTACGGCGCGAGGTAGCCCGTGATCTCGCGCCCGCTCCGAAAGAGAGCTTCTTCCAGGCGAGCGGCCCGCTACGGCGCGAGGTAGCCCGTGATCTCCCGCGCGACACGCTCGGGCGCCTCGAGGTGGAGGAAGTGGCCGACCCCGTCGAGCACCCTGCGCTCCCGCGTCCCGTCGAAATAGCGCGCGTCGTCCGCGCCGACGTGGCTCGCGACGCACCCGTCACGCGCGCCCGTGAGGTGGAGCGTCGGGTGGGGGATGCGCCCTCCGGGCGACGCGAGGCGACGAAGGACACCGAGCGACGCGCGGGATCGGAGCGCCCGGTAGTAGCCGAGCGGTCCCTCGAGCGAGACCTCGAGCCCACGCGCGACGAGCGCCATGTGCTCCCCCGGCGGCTCGAACCCAGGAGACCACGCGCGGTAGAGGTCCTCGACCCAGCTCGAGCCGCGCCCTCGTAGCCGAGACGCCGCGAAGGGCAGCTGGAACGAGCCCATGTACGCGCTCCGACGCCGCTGGCCAGCGTCCCGGACGAGCGAGGCCGCGAGAGCCACGGGATGAGGCACCGACATCGTGACCGCGCGCCGAAACCGCCCGGGCGACGTCGCGAGCGCGACGTACGCGAGGACCGCCCCCCAGTCGTGGCCCACGACGTCGCAGGGAGCGTCACCCGAGAGGACCTCGGCGAGGTGGATGACGTCGCGGGCGAGCGTCGCGAGATCGTACGGGCCCGAGAGCGGGCTCGGCCAGTAGCCACGGAGGTACGGCGCCACCGCACGGCGACCGGCCCGCGCGAGCGCGCGAAGGACGGGCGCGAAGCCATCCGGGACGTCCGGGAACCCGTGCAAGACGAGCGTGACCGGCGCGCCCGCCGACCCGGCATGGAGCGCGCAGAATGCACCCCTCGACGAGGGGATCACACCGCGAGACAGGGGCTCCTGCACCTGAAGCTTCCATCATACAGTGCCGCGGCGCCGCGCGGACGGAAATCGGCCTGTCGCGCGACGTGGGCGCGGGCCGCGTCGCCGCAGCCTTGACCAGCCGTCCTCGCCGGGCGAACATGCGTCCGGTCCTGGGGACACGCCCTGGATCGCAGGTCGTGTCTCGCCTCGGCTCGCCGCCCGGCGCCGAGGCCACCCCAGCGCAGCCCCCAAGAGAACCCCGAGAGAGGCGTCCTTTGATCATCTGCCCCAAGTGCAACAAGGAAAACCAGGACCACTACAAGTTCTGCCTCGGCTGTGGCGCAGAGATCCCTCGTGACGCGGCAGGGGCGAAGCCGCCTGCTTCGCAGACCCCGGCGCACGGTACGCCAGGCTTCGTGTCGCTCGGGGCCCCCGGCGACGCGAGCACACCCCAGGCCGCAAGCCCAGGAGTCGCCGTCGCCGATCCCTTCGCGGCGCCGCCGCCCAAGGCACCGTCCGCACCACCTCCGGCGCCGGCCGTCCCCGTCGCGGCGCCCGCCCCCGTCGCCCCGGCACCAGCCGCCGCACCCGCCGGGAGCGCCTGCCCACAGTGCGGCGGGGGCAACCCTCCGGGCATGAAGTTCTGCATGACCTGCGGCTTCAACCTCGTGGCCGTCGCGGCCGCGCCCCCGGTCTCGGCGGCCCCGGCCCCGGCCTCGGCGGCGCAGGCGGCCCCCGCGACCTCCGGCCCCATCTGCACGCTGACCGCGCTCCGCGCCGACAAGAGCGAGGTCGGCTCCTTCACGCTCCAGGGCAACGGCACCGTCGGTCGTGACACCGGCAGCATCTTCGCCGGCGACAGCTACCTCTCCCCGCGACACGCCTCCTTCCACAAGCGCGGCCAGCAGCTCTTCGTCAAGGACGAGAACAGCCTGAACGGGACCTTCCGCAAGCTCGCTCCCGAGCAGCCCGTCGAGATCCACGCCGGGGACGTCTTCCGCATCGGCCAGGAGATCGTCCGCTTCGAGCCGCTCGCCGCGCCGCCGCCCTCGCCCGATGGGGTCGAGCGCCTCGGGAGCCCGTCGAAGGGCTACGTCGGCCGCATCGCCCTCGTCATCGGCCGCGACGTGACGGGCAACGCCTTCCCGGTGCCAGAGGCCGGCGTGCACCTCGGCCGCGAGCGCGGCGACATCCTCTTCCCCGAAGACGGGTACGTCTCGGGGCTCCACTGCCGCATCAAGCCCGAGGGTGGCCGCGTCTTCCTCACCGATCTCGGGAGCTCCAACGGGACCTTCCTGCGCATCTCGGCCGAGTGCGAGCTCGCGAACGGCGACGAGATCCTGATGGGCCAGCAGCTCTTCCGCGTCGCTACACACTGAGCGACATGGAAGCCTCTCCGCTCCCCACCGTCCGCGTCGTGGCCGCCGTCATCGAGCGGTCCGGGAAGTATCTCATCACGCAGCGACGCGCGACGGCCGTGCTCCCGCTCCTCTGGGAGTTCCCGGGAGGGAAGGTGGAGCCCGGCGAGACCGACCCCGCCGCGCTCCAGCGCGAGGTGCGCCACCGCCTCGGCGTCGACGTCGAGGTCGGGCAGCTCATCTCCTTCGTGAGCCACCCTTACGAGAAGTACGTCGTCGATCTCTACCTCTACGACTGCAGGCTCTCGGGCCCAGAGCCCTCCCCCGACGCCGCGACCGTCAATGCCTTCAAGTGGGTGGCGAGCGCGGAGTTCGAGCAGTACCCGTTCACGCCCGCCGACGAGGCGAACATGAACAAACTGCTCGGCGTCCCGTGAGCGAGGCGCGCGACGCGGCGTTCTGGGCAGAGGTCGAGGACGCGAGCGAGCTCGTCCACGAGGGCGCGCACGAGCAGGCGCTCGTCCTGCTCCGTGACGTGGCTCGGTCGTCCCCGAAGAACCACTACGCCTTCTACTTCATCGGCATCGCGCTCTTCGAGCTCGCGCAGCTCGAGCCGTCGCGAGACGCCTTCCGCGCCGCGGTCAAGCTGTCGCCAGGCTACGTCGGCGCGCGGGGCTCGCTCGCGCAGGTGCTCCACGCGCTCGGAGAGCATGGCCCGGCGGTGCGCGAGGCCGAGGCCGCGCTCCGCATCCACCACGACGATCCCGACTCGCTCTGGGCCGCGGGGATGAGCTGGGCGGCCCTCGGGGACCGCGGCGCCGCCGCAGACTACCTCCACCGCTTCCTCGAGACGAAGCCCGAGCTCGAGGTCGCGATGGAAGTCCGAGAGGTCCTCGAGCTCCTCCAGCGCGGCAAGGGCCCCCTCGACCTCGGCTGACCCCAGGAGCACGCGCGGCAGGGCGCTCCGCGAGCTGGCGACGGCGGCTGGCTCGCCCTCGATCCGACCCAAGAAAAAAGCGCGCGGCGTGGCGCTCCGCGAGCTGGAGGCGGCGGCTGGCTCACCTTCGACTCGACCCAGGAAAAAAGCGTGTGGCGTGGCCTACGTCGAGATCACGACTGCGCGCGTCGGTGATAGCGTGCGCGCGCCATGCGCCGCCCTCGCCCTCGCCTCCTCGCCCGAACGATCCTCGGCTGCGGCGTCATCGCCGCCGCCGCGTCGCTCCCGTCACGCACGTCCAGCGCCGGGTGGCCGCTCCCGGAGAGCGCCACGATGTCCGACGCGAAGGATCCGGCCAACTGGCCGAGCGATCCAGACTGGGGCTACAAGACCGCGCAGCTCCCGAAGGATCGCAAGAAGGGACAGTGGCAGTACTTCGGCTTCCAGCCCGATCGCTCGCCCAACTCGCCCGATCTCCGCGCCGCCGAGGTCGGGAGGGCCGCTGGGATCAGCCTCGATCTCGCCTGGCGCTACACGACGGGGAGCTCGAAGGTCGTCATCGCGATCCTGGACAGCGGGCCCAAGTGGGACGACCGCGACATCGCGAACAAGGCCTTCATCAACGTCGGCGAGCTCGTGAACCACAAGCCGCAGACCAAGTCCGGGCCGTGCATGGGCAAGGGCGAGCACCCCGAGTTCGACTGCAACGGCGACGGCGTCGTCACGGTGCAGGACTGGGCCGACGATCCGAGCCTCCAGCCGGCGGCGTCGCAGGGGCACCCGCAGGGCGACAAGAACGACAACGGCATCCTCGACGCGGGGGATCTCATCCTCAACTTCTCGGACGGCGTCGACGACGACGGCAACGGCTACGTCGACGACATCTCGGGCTGGGACTTCTTGATGGACGACAACGACCCGTACGAAGACACGCGCTTCTACCACGGGACGAACCAGGCCAAATTCGCCGCCGCCGAGACGAACAACATGATGGGCGGCGTCGGCGTCTGCCCCGAGTGTCGCTTCCTCCCGCTGCGCGTCGCGGACAGCTTCATCGCGACGGGCAACGAGTTCGCGCAGGCCTCGGCGTACGCGGCGGACATGGGCGCGGCCGCCATCGAGTGCGCGCTCGGCGCCATCTCGACGAGCCAGTACGCGCACGACGCGGTCGAGTACGCCTGGAAGAAGGGCACCATCGTGACCGCGTCGATGGCCGACGAGAACTCGAAGCACCAGAACGCGCCGAACCTCGTCAACTACGTCCTCGCCGCGCACTCGATCATCAACAACGGCGCGAACAGCGACATCACGAGCGCCGAGTCGTACCTCTGCTTCGAGCCCGGCTCGAACTACGGCGGCAACAACTACCTCTCGACGACGACCGACGCGGCGTCGTCGGGCGCGGCCGGCATCAACTCGGGCATCGTCGGGATGATGCAGTCCGCGGCGATCAAGTACGGCTCCTATCCGCTCTCGCCAGGCGAGGTGCTCCAGCTCTTCATCATGACGGCGGACGACATCGACATCCCCGAGTCGCGGCAGCCCGGCGCGAAGTACTACTGGTCGCAGAAGGGCTTCGATCAGCGCTTCGGCTACGGGAGGACCAACGTCAACACCGCCGTCGAGTGGATCAAGGACGGCAAGATCCCGCCCGAGGTCACGATCACCGATCCAGGCTGGTTCGAGAATTTCTACACCGATCGCACCCCGACGGCGGAGCTCCGCGGCGCCATCTCGGCGCCTCGCGCGACCTCGTACGACTACGTCATCGAGTGGGCCCCGGGCGTGCAGCCGCTCGACGAGGCCTTCAAGACCATCACCAAGGTCGACGGCATCGACGGCAAGACCGTCTCGGGCGGGGGCGGCGCGCCGCTCGCGACGCTCGATCTCGCGAGCTACGATCCCACGCACGAGCGCGACGTCGACAGCCCCCACGGCGAGAACGACGACGCGATCACCGTGCGCATCCGCGCGACCGCGCACTACCCCGGCGTCGGCGCGGTGCCCGGCGAGTACCGCCGCACGTACTACGTCCAGAAGGACCCCGATCTCTTGCCCGGCTTCCCCATCAAGCTGAGGACGAGCTTCGAGTCGAGCCCGAAGCTCGCCGATCTCGACGGCGACGGCGTCCGCGAGATCATCCAGGCCGACGCGAGCGGCAGCGTCCACGCGTGGAAGTTCACCCCGTCCGGGCCGGTCGAGCTGCCGGGCTTCCCCTTCCACGCGAAGCGCGTCGACGGCCTCGTCCAGGGCGACCCTCCGGCGAAGACCTACCTCGGCGCGAAGGCGTACAAGGCCGGCGGCATCGATCCTGACACCGCGAGGGAGGGCTTCACCGCGACCGTCGCGATCGCGGACGTCGACGGAGACGGCAAGCCCGAGATCGCGGCGTCCACCTTCGAGGGGACGCTCTACCTCATCGACTCGACCGGGAAGGCAAAGCCCGGCTGGCCCGTGCGCCTGCCCTACGTGCCGTCCTGCCCGCTCGATCCCACGGCGCCGAAGCCCGAGATCTGCATGTCGCCGACGGCGCTCCTCCAGCGCGGCGCCTTCGCGTCCCCCGTGCTCATCGACATGAACAAGGACGGCAAGCTCGACTACGTCCAGGCCGCCCAGGACGGACACATCTACATCTTCGATCCCGAGGGCAAGGCGCTGCCGGGCTGGCCCGTGCGCGTCCACCACGACGGCGCGCCCGAGTTCGCGAAGGAGTACAACCGTATCCTCACGACCCCCGCGGTCGCGGACGCGAACGGCGACGGCATCCCCGACATCCTGACAGGCTCGAGCGAGAAGCTCGGCGGCGGTGACGACGTCGGCGCCTTCTACCTCATCGACGGTCGCGGCACGGCGACGCCCGGAGCGACGGCGGCGAGGCCCGGCTACTTCCCGAACTGGCCCGTCGGCACCGGCAGCCTGAACGTCCTCGTCTTCCTCGGCGAGGGTGTCACGACGAGCGCCGTCTTCTTCGATCTCGACGGAGACGGGAAGCCCGAGTCGCTCTACCACGGCAACGGGAGCCCTCCGGTCATCGTCCCCGCCGATCCTGGCGGTCAGGACAAGGTCACCTCCACCCCGAAGAACGCGCTGCCCGCGTCCGCGAAGGGCGTGCTCAAGACCGGCACCTTCGGCGATCTCTCCGCCGCGAAGACGCCGGACGTCATGTTCCCGCTGTTCGCGCACCCCACGGTGGCCGACGTGAACCTCGACGGGACGCCGGACGTCATCGCGGGCGGCGGCTCGCTCTCGCTCCTCGGGAACCTCACGTCGAAGGGGAACGCCGCCATCAAGCCGGCGCAGTTCCTCCTCAGCATCTGGGACGGGAAGACCGGGATGATGATGCCGCACTCCCCGTACCCCATCGAGGACTACATGTTCGTGAACAGCCAGACGGTCGCGGACATCACGGGCGACGGCGTGCCCGAGATCATCACCGGATCGGGCGGGTTCAACCTGCGGGCCTTCGACGTCTGCGGGCGCGAGGCGCCGGGCTTCCCCAAGAAGACCGGCCAGTGGGTGATGGCGACGACCGCGGTCGGTGACATCGACGGCGACGGCACGCTCGAGGCGGTCGTCGGGACGCGCAGCGGCTCCCTCTACGCCTGGAAGACCAAGGGCAAGGCCGACGGCGTCATCCAGTGGCCGTCCTGGCACCACGACAACCAGAACACAGGCAACTACAACCACAAGCTCGACCAGGGCAAGCTCACCGGCGAACCCGTGGTCTGTCCCGACGAGACCGGGACGGGCGGCGCGGCGGGCGCCGCGGGCGCGGGGGGCGGACAGGCCGCTGGCGGCCCGGTCGGCGCGACCCCGGCCGGCGCGGCCGAGCCCGAAGGTGGCTGTGGCTGTGCGGTGCCTCGAGACGGCAGGGCCGGCGTCGTCGCGCTCACGCTAGGCGCGCTCGGCGCGGCGTTCTTGCGCCGACGCCGCGGCGCTTGACCCAGGGCGGGGACCGGTGCCATAAGCCCGGTCCCTTTTCTCACCCTTGGCGGGGTAGCTCAGCTGGTTAGAGCAGGCGTTTCATACGCGCCGGGTCGGGGGTTCGAGTCCCTTCCCCGCCACGCACCTCACGACGGCCCCTCTCGTCGCGGAGGCGGCGTGTGGCGCTCCATCGTCTTCGCCGCGGCGGCGCTCACGGCCTCCGCGGGGCGCTCCATCGCCCGCTCCGTCCTCTC
>CAYNEK010000019.1:0-11678 GCA_964396175.1 uncultured Polyangiaceae bacterium
CGCGGGGCCGGCCCCGACGAAGGACGCCTTCTCGCGCGCCCGATAGCTCAGGGACTCCCCGGGCCCGCCGCGCCCGCGGGGCCGGCCCCGACGAAGGACGCCTTCTCGCGCGCCCGATAGGTCAGGGATTCCCCGGGCCTGCCTCGCCCGCGGGGCCGGCGCCGACGAAGGGCGCCTTCTCGCGCGCCCGATAGCTCAGGGACTCCCCGGGCCCGCCGCGCCCGCGCCCGATCATCGGCCCGGGTTGGGGTCCGTGGTCTCGCGTGACGGAAGAGGCTGACAGCCTTCGTCGAGTCGTTCGCGCGCGGTCAGCGCCCTGGATTGGGTCCCGGCTCGTCGCCGATCCTTGGGGTATCTCCGGGTCTTCTCACCTCGGGGTGCGCGTCGCCGTCGAGCGTGAGCCCGAGGCAGCGCGAGGGCCCTGCTCGGCCCAGGCCCTCGCGCACCGCCTCGCGTCGGCGGGCGATCTCCTTGGGATCTGCCGTGGTGGTCCGCGGGAGCCCCTCGGCGGCGCGCGCCGCGAGCCGCGCGGCGTCCTCGGTGAGCGCGGCCCAGTAGCTGCGCGCGGTCACCGAAGGGTAGCAGCCGAGGCCGAGCCACGCGGCGGCTGTGACGGCCTCCCGTGCGGGCGAGCGAGCGCGATCGGGCGGCATCGCCGCGCCTGCCCCGAGGAGCCCGAGGGCGATGGGGCCGCGGAACGCGAGGGACGCGCGCCTCGCGCAGAGCGCGTCCCCTCCGACGACGATCCCCGCGCCGCTCGGCACGATGGGTGACGGGGCGCCCGCGGTGGGCGCCAGCGTGGCGCAGTCGCTCCTCGAGAGCACGACGACCGGGCGCGGTGGCGTCGCGTCGCTGCCGAGCTCGCGACGAAGGAGATCCAGCGCTCGAGCCGGATCGGGCCCGAGCGTCCGCACCCACCCCGGGTCCCCGTCGCCGCCCGGCGCGAGCAGCACGGCCGGGACCTGCTCGCTCGCCGCTGCCTCCCGGAGCGCGCGCGCTCCCTCCTCATCGAACCCGCCGAGCACCACGACCGCGCCTCCTCGCACCAGCGAGGCGACGCCCGCGGCGGCCCCGGCCTCGTCGTCGGCGACCGCGAGCGCCTCGCCGTCTGCCGCGGCGGCCGCGCCCACGAGCCCGAGCGCCTGCATGATCCCTCCGAGCGCCTCGGCGCTCGCGCGCACGTCTCGTGTCGAAGAGAGCAGGCCCATGCGGTGGCCGACGACGCGGGGAGCGCCGCCGCCCGCGGCCGCGAGCTCGACGACGGGGCGACCGTGCGCGCCGAGGTTTGCGAGCGCACCCCCCTGGCGCACCAACCGTCGCGCCAGCTCTGCGTCGCTCCGGGAGAGCGCGACCGCCCCGAGCCGCCTCGCGATCGCTGCCTCGAGCGCGGCGGCGTGGGGCGCGGTGCCGGCCTCGTCCTCGGCGGCCATGTCGCGGAGCGCGGCCTCCAAGGTCGGCGCGGGGAGCTTCTCGAGCGTGCGCGTCGCGATCTCGAGCACCGTCGCGCGATCCTCCTGGGGCACGTCGCGGAGCCACGCGTCGAGCAGGTCCACGGCGTCACGCCAGCGGGACGCGGCGACCGACGCCTTCACGGCCTCGTCGTGGAGCAAGTCGCGGGCGAATGGATCGATGAGCTTGCCGACGAGCGGGAGGAGCAGCGTGAGCGCCTCGTCGGGCTCTCCATCCCGCGTGAGCGCCGCGCCGGTGACGAGCGTCGCGAGATCGCGCGTGTTCCCCGGATCGCCCCGGACGATCTCGACGACCCGCGCGCGCGCGCCCGCGGTGTCTCCCTTCTCGAGCGCGATCCACGCGAGCAGCACGTCGGCGACGCGGTTGGTCGGATCGCCGGGGAACCACCGCTTGAGCAGCTCGACGTGGCCCTCGAGCGAGATCCGGTCCTCGCGGCTCGCCGTCGCGAACCTTCGTCGGAGCGTGTCGAAGGCCTGCCCCGCACGCTCCGCCTCCGCGAGATCGGGCGCGGGCAGCGTCGGATCCCTGCGTGAGGCGCACGAGGCGGCGCTGATGGAGAGGACGCCGGCGACGAGCGCGGCGGCGGCGAGGGCTGAGCGTTTGCCCGGCACGAGGGCGGATGATAGACTCCTCGTCCTCGCACTTGTCGATGTTGTCGGTCCAAGAGCTCACCCGCCGCGTCAAGAGCTACCACCCGAGCGCCGATCTCGCGCTGATCGAGCGGGCGTACGAGTTCGCCGAGCGCGCGCACCGAGGCCAGCTGCGCAAGAGCGGCGACCCGTATTTCATCCACCCGGCGAGCGTGGCGGGCCTGCTCACCGAGCTCCGGCTCGACCCAGCGAGCGTCTGCGTGGGGCTGCTCCACGACACCGTCGAGGACACGAGCGTCTCGCTCGCGGACATCGAGCGCGAGTTCGGCGTCGAGATCGCGGATCTCGTCGACGGCGTCACGAAGCTCACCAAGATCGAGTACACGTCCAAGGCGGATCGCCAGGCGGAGAACTTCCGCAAGATGGTCGTCGCGATGGCGAAGGACATCCGCGTCCTGCTCGTCAAGCTCTGCGACCGGCTCGACAACATGCGCACCCTCGGATCGATGTCCGACGAGGCGAAGGAGCGCATCTCCCGCGAGACGATGGACATCTACGCCCCGCTCGCGAACCGCCTCGGCATGGCGCGGCTCAAGGCAGATCTCGAGGATCTGGCCTTCCAGTTCTTGGAGCCGGACCTCTACCGAGAGCTGTCGCAGAAGGTCGCGAAGAGCCAGCGCGCGCGGGATCGCTACATCGAGGAGGTGGAGAAGACGCTCCAAGCGCGGCTCGCGGAGCACGGCTTCGCGGGCGAGGTCTCGGGCCGAGCGAAGCACCTCTACTCGATCTACCGCAAGCTGAAGGCGCAGGATTGCGACTTCGAGCAGGTCTACGACATCATCGCCTTCCGCGTCATCGTCGAGACGGTGGCGGACTGCTACGCGGTCCTCGGGGTCATCCACGCGCGGTGGACCCCGGTGCCGAACCGCTTCAAGGACTACATCGCGCTGCCGAAGGGCAACGGCTACAAGAGCCTCCACACCACGGTCATCGGGCCGAAGCGGGAGCGCATCGAGATCCAGACGCGCACGCGCGAGATGCACGAGATCGCCGAGAACGGCATCGCCGCGCACTGGAAGTACAAGGAGCGCGGCTCGGGCGGGCTCGACCCCAAGGACGCCGAGGGCTTCTCGTGGCTGCGCGAGCTCATGCAGGTCCAGAAGGACCTCAAGGACCCGGCGGAGTTCCTCGAGAGCGTGAAGATCGATCTCTTCCAAGAGGAGATCTACGTCTTTACCCCCAAGGGGGACGTGCACATCCTGCCCGACGGCGGCACGCCGGTGGATTTCGCCTACTCGATCCACTCGAAGATCGGCGATCACTGCGTCGGCGCGCGGGTCAACGGCGCGATGGTGCCTTTGCGCCACGCGCTCCGATCGGGCGACGTCGTCGAGATCCTGACGTCCGCGGCGCAGTCCCCCAACCCGGACTGGCTCGACTTCGTGAAGACCTCCCGCGCGAAGAGCCGCCTCCGCTCGCTGATGCGCGCCGAGCAGCGCGATCGGAGCATCAAGGGAGGGCGCGAGATGCTCGAGAAGGCCCTCCACGGGAAGGGGATCTCGCTCTCGCGGCTCCTGAAGAACCAGGAGGAGCAGCGGAACCTCCACGTGCTCTTCAAGGTGCAGACGACCGAGGAGCTGCTCATGCAGATCGGCTTCGGCAAGGTGAAGGCCGACGCGGTCGCGCTGGCGCTCGTGCCACCGTCGGCCGAGGGGAGCCCCCCGTCGGCGCCGCCGAGTTCCATCCGCGAGGGGACGATCGAGACCCTCGTGCGCAAGGTCACGGGCAAGGATGACGCGATCCGGCTCTCGGGGATCGACGACGTGCTCGCGCGCTACGCCAAGTGTTGCAACCCCATCCGCGGCGACGAGATCATCGGCTTCATCACGCGGGGGCGAGGCATCACGGTCCACCGACGCGACTGCCCGAAGGCGTTCGACACGGATCCGGAGCGGCGGGTCGAGATCCAGTGGGATCAAAAGGCGAAGGTCGAGCGCCCGGCGCACCTGCGCATCACGACGGAGAACCGCCCAGGCATCCTGGCGACGCTCGGGCAGGCGTTCGAGGCGAAGGGCATCAACGTCGGCGAGGCGGTGTGTCGGGCGAGCGACGACGGCCGCGCGGTCAACTTCTTCACCTTCCGGTGCGGCGGGGTGGCCGAGCTGCGAGGGGTGATGTCGGTGCTCCGCAAGATCCCGGGTGTCGTGAACGTCGATCGCGTCTGACGCCCACGCGGCGGACCCGGCGCCGTGCCTGGTGCGGTGGCCGAGCTGCGAGGGGTGATGTCGGTGCTCCGCAAGATCCCGGGTGTCGTGAACGTCGATCGCGTCTGACGCCCATGCGGCGGACCCGGCGAGGCGCCGCGCTCGTGCGGGCGGGGAGAGGCGGGCCCCTGTTTGACGTCGGCGCGGCGGGCCGCTAGGGGGCGCGGATCATGCGTGCCCGGCTGCCGGGGATCCTCGGTGTCATCGCGAGCCTGCTCGGGCTCGTCTTCTCCGGCTTCTCCACGTACGATTACATGAAGCACCTCGATCGGCAGCTCCACTCGGTGAGCTGCTCGTTCATCCCCGGCCTCGCCGCCGAGGACGCCGGGGCGAACGCGTGCAAGGCCGCGATGTACAGCACGTACTCCGCGCTCTTCCGCGATCGGTACTGGGGCGGCGTGCCGATCAGCCTCTTCGCGCTCGGCGCGTACACCTTCTTCTTCGCGGTCGCGCTCCACCTCTCGATCGGCGGCGACACGGCCTCCAAGCGCGCTCGCCAGGCGTTCGGCCTCGTGTCGCTGACGCCGCTCGCGGCGACCGCGGTGATGCTCTTCATCTCGGCCACCAAGCTCGGGCAGTTCTGCAAGCTCTGTGTCGGGCTCTACATCGCGTCCGGGGTCCTCGCCGCGGCGGGGCTCGCGGCGCTCTTCCTTGCGCCGAAGGCGCACGCGCTCGCCGCCGCGCCCTTCGCCCCGGGCACGCCGGCCGATCAGACCGTCCCCGATCCGGGGCCGCCCGGGTTCGCGCAGGCCACGCCCCCTGGGTACCCGCAACACGCGTATGCCGTCGCCGAGCCCCTGCCGCCGCCGCGCGGCGCCGGACCTCGCGCCGCCCTGCCGGTGGGGAGCTTCCTCGCCTTCCCGGCGCAGCTCGCGCTGCTCGGCCTCGCGGCGATCGTGCCGCCCATCGTCTACGTCTCGGCGCTGCCGGACTACCGACCCTTCCTCACCGCGTGTGGCAAGATCACCGAGCCCACCGAGAAGACGGGCGCGCTCGTGAAGCTGCCCACCGCGCGCCCCGTGCAGGCGGCGCTCACCTTCGAGGACCCGCTCTGCCCGACCTGCAAGGCCTTCCACGAGCGGCTCGTCACCGAGGGGATCTTCGAGCGCCTCGACGTCACCGTCGCCATCTTCCCGCTCGACAACGAGTGCAACTGGATGATCGATCGCCCGCTCCACCCGGGCGCGTGTCAGCTCGCCAAGGCCTTCCTCTGCGGCGACAAGGCGGGCTCGTCGCGCCAGATCCTCGAGTGGTCTTACGCGAACCAAGAGGAGCTCTCGGCCGCGGGCAAGGCCGGCAAGGACGTCCTCCGCGCCAAGATCAAGGAGCGCTTCCCGGACGTCGACGCGTGCATCGACGACAAGGAGACCAAGAAGCGGCTCGATCGGATCCTCCAGTTCGCCGTGACCAACAAGATCCCGCTCTCGACGCCGCAGATGTTCCTCGGCGAGACGCGGCTCTGCGAGGAGGACACGGATCTCGGGATGCGCTACGTGATCGGCCAGCTCGCTCCTCAGGTGTTTCAACCATGAAGGCCTCCCTCCCTCTCGCCATCGTCGCCGGGCTCGTCACCGCGGTCGGCACCATGGTCTTCGTCGGCTCGCAGGTGTCGGCTGCGGGCGCGCGGCTCGCCGATCCGTCCAAGCGAGAGCCCACGCCGTCCGTCGCGGTCGCCGATCACACGGAGGCCCCGTACTGCACGCCGCAGTTCAAGACCGTGCTCCAGCGCGTGCTCAACGCCTGCGGGCTCGTCGGCCAGGAGTCTCGGCGCGGCTGCCAGCCCGCGGACGTGAAGACCTTCGCGAGCATCTCGGACGAGGACTTCGTCGCGCTCTTCACGCCCCTCGAGGATCGCGGCGGCATCGTGATGTTCGACGACGCCTCCGAGAAGCTCGACGACGGCGCGAAGAAGCTCATCATGGACAAGTGGGAAGATCGCCGCGGCGCCCGCTACTTCTTCGTCGTCGCCCGCGCGTCCAAGACCGGCGGCGCCGACATGAACCGCGCGCTCTCCCACAAGCGCGCCAACAGCGTGATGTTCCTCCTCCAGGAGAGGTCGGGCGAGGGCGAGCTCGACAAGAAGGTCGGGATGCTCTGGCTCGGCAGCGAGTTTGCCCAGCTCCCCAAGGAGTACTGCGAGAAGTGGGAGAATTCGCGGAAGGGCAAGCCGTGCTCGACCGACGCCATCAACCGGAGCGCCTTCGTCTCGTGGGTGGACTGTCGCCTGTGAGCGCGCGCCCGCTCCTCGTCCCGCTCGTCGCGGGGCTCCTCGTCGTCGCGTGCGACAAGAGCGACGCGCCCAAGGTGCACCCCGAGCCGCCAGGGCAGGGGAGGAGCGTCGGGGTCGCCGCCACGACGACCGCACAGAAGGCCCCGGACGCACCGAAGACGGTCGCGCCCAAGGCGGCGTCGCCGCGACGGCTCTGCGACGCGCCTCCCGCTGCCGTTGGGCGCGGCGCGCCGACCACGAAGGTCTCGCACCTCGAGGCGCCAGGCTCGCCGTCTCTTGGCGACAAGCTCCGGACGGGCGGCGGCCGCTGGACGTGGATCAATTTCTGGGCGGCCTGGTGCGCGCCCTGCAAGGAGGAGATCCCGCGGCTCCGTGCCTTCGAGACGAAGCTCGCGCAGGAGGGGCGCCCGGTGTCGCTCGTGTTCATGAGCCTCGACGACGACGAGCGGCAGGCCGTCCAGTTCCTCGCATCGCAGCCGGCGACGGGGCTGAAGTCGAGCTTCTGGCTCGAGGACGGACGGATGCGATCCGAGTGGCTCGCGGCGCTCAAGTTCAAGCCCGATCCCCAGCTCCCTCAGCAGCTCTTCTTCGATCCCGAGGGCGCGCTGCGCTGCGTCGTCGACGGCGCGATCGAGGACGGCGACTACGAGCAGGTGAAGGCGCTCCTCGCGCGGCGATAAGGCGCCGCCTCGTGCGCGCTCGACCTCGGCGTTCAGCTCCGCGCCGATGACGAAGGCGAGCGCGAGCAACCACAGCCAGAGCATCGACACCGCGACGGCGGCGAGGCCGCCGTAGAGCGTCGCGTAGCGGGCGACACGCTGAACGTACGCGGCGTATCCCCACGACGACAGAACCCACAGGGCGAGCGTCAGCAGCGTACCCGGCCACACGAGCCGAGGTGGCCTCCGTGTCGCGAGCTTGAAGAAGGTCGCGAGCGCGGCGAACACGCCGAGCGCCGGGAGCACGACGGCGGCGAGGCTCGCGTCGAGGTGTCGCCCGGCGTGGATGCCGACGAAGCCCATGGCCGAGGTCGCGGGGAGCCCGAGCACCACCCACAAGATCGCGTAGAGTCGGCGCTCGGGCCAGGGGCGCCGCTCGACGTGCCGGATGCGCTCGAGCGTCGACATCGCGGTCGAGATCCCCGACGACGCGACGTACAGGAAGACGATCGCCGAGATGGGCGGTACGCCGGCCGAGCCGATGCGGAAGAACTCGCTCGTCGCGAGGCGCTGGACGGCCGACGGCGCCGCGCGGAGCAGCGGTCCGAGCACCACCTCGGGCGGCGTCGAGAGGCGCGCGAGCACCCAGCCCGCCATCGCGAGCAGCGGCACGAGGCTCAAGAACGCGTCGAACGCCATCGCGCTCGCGGTCCCCAGCGCGTCGTAGCGGTAGAGGTTCTTCGCGATGCGCAGCGCTGCCGTCGCGCTCGCGAGGGTCGCGCTCCGGACGCTCACCGTCGGACCCTTACCATGGCCTCCCTTCGAGCCCGAGGGTATCCCCGCCGCCCTCTCGTTCGACCCGGCTCGTCGTGCGCCGCTTCTACAAGATGCTCTGAAGTGACGGCGGGGCCGCCGCCCTCTCGTTCGACCCGGCTCGTCGTGCGCCCCTCTGTGGCGTCACGGAGACACGTCGCGCCGCGCGCGCGGTGACGCACCCGAGACATCCCCGTCGCACCGAGCTGGGCCAACTTCTCGGCGGATCCGCGTGCTCTCCGCGCCGCCTCGCGCTGGCACGGGCGATGCTTTTCCATCCCTCATCGAGAACGCCACGAGGAAGTTGCCGCTCGCGCCCCTCCGGCTCGTATCATTATCTCACCTTTACCTACACGGTTGCCATGATCCGCCATCCCTTCCGCAAGCGCTACCTCGCCCTCCTGGCCCTCTCGACCGTCGCCATCTCGCTGGCCGCCGTCGGGAAGCCGAAGGTGTCCGCTCGTTCGTCGTCGCCCGTGGCGCCCGATCGCGCCGTGACGGCGGCCGGAGCACCGGATGACGCGGACGAGGAGCCGGGCCTCGCACCGGGGGAGCAGGTGTCTGCCTGTCCTTCGGGGATGGTGCTCGTCTCGGGCGAGGCCTGCACGGCGGTCAGGCAGGAGTGCGCGGAGTGGCTCGATGATCCGTCGGCGACCCCGTACGCCCGCTGCAAGCGCTTCAGCGAGAAGGTGACCTGCGTCGGCGAGCGCGTGCAGCTCCGCTTCTGCATCGACCGGGAGGAGTACACGGCGAGCGGCGACGCCCTCCCCAAGGGCGATGTCTCGTGGACCGACGCGAAGAAGACCTGCGAGGCGGAGGGCAAGCGGCTCTGCGAGGAGCGCGAATGGACCTTCGCGTGCGAAGGCGAGAGCATGGCGCCGTACCCGTACGGCTTCGTTCGCGACAAGACGGCGTGCAACATCGACAACGAGGACGTCGTCGACAAGAACAAGGGGGTCCTCTACGATCTGCGTCGCCCGGCCGCCGACAACCCTCGCTGTCTCTCCCCCTTTGGCGTGCACAACATGGTGGGCAACGTGGACGAGTGGGTGGTCCTCGACAAGCCACACTACTCGAAGGTGAACCACGGGAAGAAGATGAGCAGCGGGCTCAAGGGTGGGTGGTGGGGGCCGCTCCGCAACCGTTGTCGGCCGACGACCGTCGATCACGACGAGGTGTTCCACGAGCTCCAGACGGGCTTCCGCTGCTGCGCCGACACGGGCGCGACCCAGCGCACCGCGTCGGCCGACTGAGCGGACGATCGGCGTGGGTCCGGGACGCGCCGCGACGGACGGGCTGGTCCGCCCCATCTTCGCGGCACCGGACGGTGCGCGAGCCTCGGCGCGCGGACGCGGTCGCAGACCCGCACTTCGTGGGATGACTCGGTGGTCGAGCGTGGAAGCGTGGACACAGCTGCAGACCTGCGCTTCGTGGAATGACTCGGTGCTTGAGCGTGGAAGCGCGGACGCAGCTGCAGACCTGCGCTTCGTGGGATGACTCGTTGCGTGAGCGTGGGTGCGTCGAGGCGAGCGCAGATCCGCGCTCCGTGAGCGATTGGGTTCGGGCTCGACTGGCCTGTCGCCGGCGAGCGTCAGGCGAGGACGTCGGCGGCGGCCGGGCGTCGGTTCAGCCGATCGACGCCGAGGCTCGCGTAGCGCCTGGCGATCGCCGTGGGGCGCGAGTCCCCCTTCGCGGCCGCCCACGTCGCCTGCTCGATGAGGAGCCCGAGCGACAGCGCGCGCCCGAGCGTCAGGAGGAGCCCACGTGCTCCAGCCTCCAGGGCTGGGCGTCCGCCGCGGGCAGTCGTCCCCGTCGCCCACGTCATCGCAGCCTCGACGCCGGCTCGCGCGAGGCACGCTTCGTCCGCGAGCGCGGGCGGCGCGGTCTTGGTGCGTCGGACGATCTCCTCGGCCACGACCCGCAGCCCATCGCCTGTGTCGCCCATCCCTCGGAGCAGCTCGAGCGACAGCACGTTCGTCGTACCCTCCCAGATGGGCGTGACGTGGACGTCGCGGAGGATGCGCGGCAGGCCCGTGTCCTCGATGTAGCCAGCGCCGCCGAAGGCCTCGATGGCCTCCGTGACGACGTCGACCGCGTAGCGGGCCGTCGTGGCCTTCGCGATGGGGGTCGCCATGCGAAGGAGGAGCGCGTCGCGATCCGTGCCCCCCCGCTCGACGCGGCCGAGTGTCTCTGCCGCGAAGAAGGCGAGGTGGACGATGCCCGCGTGCTCGGCCACGAGATCGGCGAGCGTCTCCTGGTGGAGCGGCTTCTCCCACAAGAGCGCGCCAAATTGGCTGCGCCGCCTCGCGTAGTCGAGCGCGAGCGCGACGGCCCTCCGCGTGTCGCTGGCGGCGGCGACGGCGTTCCACGTGCGGGTGACGTTGAGCATCGGGGAGATGGCGCGGACGCCGCCGAGGAGGCCCGCGACCGGCGTCGCCAGCGCGCCGTCGAGCGTGATCTCGGCGGTCGGCACCTTGCGCGTGCCGAGCTTGTCCTTCAGCCGGTTGACGGTCAGGTTGTTCGGGCGTCCGTCGCCGAGCCTCGGCTCGAGGTAGAAGAGCGCGAGCCCGCGCCCGCCCGCCGGGTTCCCTGCCGGGCGTGCGAGCGTGAGGGCCATCTCGGAGGTCGTCGCGCTGGTGAACCACTTGACGCCGTGGAGCCGGTAGGTCCCGTCGCCGACGGGCTCGGCGCGCGTCTCGCTGAGCCCCACGTCGGCCCCGCCGGTGCGCTCGGTCATCCACTGGCCGCTCGTCCACATCGTCCTCGGATCGCGGGAGAGCAGGCGCGGCAGCGCGCGCTCGGAGAGCGCCGCGTTCTGGTGTGTGAGGAGCGTCCTCGCCGCCCCGTCCGTCATGGCGAGCGGGCATGTGTAGACGTCGCTCGAGGCGTGGAAGAGGTAGGTGAGCGCCATCTGGACGAGCCGCGCGTCCTCGCCGAAGTCGTCCTCGTAGGCCGTCGCGACGACGCCCATCGTCGCGGCGATCTCCTGCGCGCGCCTCCAGAGCGGCGTCAGCGTGATGTGGTCGACACGGCTCCCCCACGGATCCCACTGGGTGAGCGCGGGCAGGCTCTCGCGATCGGCGAGCTGGAGCGCGTAGAGCTCGTGCCCGGCGATCTCCCCCATCTCGCGGAGCAGCGGCGCCGCCCTCTCCCACGCTGGCCCGAGTGCGCGGGTCAAGAGGCCGGTGACGATCGCGTCGTCGTCGAGCTGGTTGCCCAAGGCTGGAGGCGTCTGGACGAAGGACATTCCAGCCCGAAGGCTACGCCTGCGTCTGCGCAACGGCAATCGCGTTTCGGCCGCGCGCGCCTTGGCCGATCGCGGGAGAGGTCGGCTAGCATGCGCCGCGCGTGTCGAGCCGTGCCCCCTCGGAGCGTCCAGCAGAGCCCCCGACGTCTCACGGTGACGTCGCGCGGGGAGGGAGCGGGGCCGCCTCCGATCGCCCCCGCTCGGCGCAGCCCGACTCGACGGTCGCGTCGCCGGAGGGCGACGTGTCTCTGGACGAGCATGAGCCGTCGGCCGACGGTGACGTGCGCTCGGCGACGTCGCGCGGACGGGGTGGCGACGCCGCGGCCGGAGCCGCGGAGAGCGACGGCGATCGGCGCTCCGCGGGGAGCTCGGCGACGTCACGAGGACGGGGCGACGACGCCGCGA
>CAYNEK010000019.1:11778-41477 GCA_964396175.1 uncultured Polyangiaceae bacterium
CGGCGCTCCGCGGGGAGCTCGGCGACGTCACGAGGACGGGGCGACGACGCCGCGATCGGAGGGGTGGGAGGCGATGGGCTCCTCCCATGCGGCGGCCGCGTCGTCTTGTCTGCGGTCGGCATCCTCCTCTCGATCGCGATCGTCGCCGTCGTGTTCGGCGTGCCGCTCTTCGTCACGAACGACGGACCCCAGGGCACCTTCCAGGCCTACGTCGAGGCCCACATCGGCGATCCGTCGTCGGTCCTGGCGCGGCAGTTCGAGCTCGGCGTCGGGCTCGGCGGTCGCGGCCACCACCTCGTGTACCGCGCCGTCGCGTCGGTCTTCTCCTTCCCGCGAGCGTACGCGATCACGCAGGCCCTCCACGCGCTCTTCATGGCGGCGTCGGTCGGCGCGCTCGTCCGCGCGGTCGCGCGACGGACCACACCCTTCGTCCTCGGGGGGGCCGCGCTCGCGTTCGGCTGGTCGTACTTCATGGGGTTCTTCCCGTTCGTCGTGGGGCTGGCGGCGTCGCTCGCCATCGCGGCCCTCGGCCTGTCGAGCCCACGCCCCTCGTTCGTCCGGCGTGCGCTCGTGTCGGGGCTGTTCGCGCTCGATCTCGTGCTGGGGCACCCCGTCGCGGCGGCCGTCGGGCTCGTGGTGTGGTCTGCCGTCGTGCTCTCGAGGGCGTATGGAGAGTCCCACCTCGAAGAGAGACCGAGCAGGCTCCAGGCCGCGCTCGTCTGGGTGGGGTCGACGATGCTGCCCTTCGTCGTCGTCTACGTCCTGCTCGGCACGGCCGTGGACGAGCTCAGCACCGTGAAGGAGGCCCCGGCGCTCTTCACGTGGCCCACGCTCCGTGAGTGGCTCGCGACGACGCCTCGGATGGCGCTCCCCGGCGGGGGCGTCGGGGGGTGGATCGTCATCGCCGCGGCAGGAGCCGTGCTCGCGCGTGGCGTGCGGACGCGCGACGCGACGATCCGCGCCGTCGCCGCGTCGGGGGTGGCCTTCCTGGTCCTCGCGCTCGCCGGGCCCATGCACGTCCCGGGCTGGCAGTACTTCGCTCCGCGGTTCTATGTGCCGGCCTTCGCGCTCGCGCTCGCGACGGCGTCGACGACGCTGTCACGACCTGCCGCGTGGATCGCTCCGCTCGCGCTCTCGATCGCGGCGCTGGGCGCGGCGCGGCGCGCCTCCACACACTACGCGACCGCGTGCCACGACGCGATCGACGGGCTCCTGCACGTCGTCCCGCGGCACGGCGTGCAGCTCCCCATCCTGTTCGACTCGATGTGTGGGCTCCCGATCGATCCAGCCGGGAACGTGGTCCCCCACCTCCAGCCTGCGCTCCACCTCCACGCGCTCTTCGCCGTCGCGCACGGGGGCTCGGTGCCCTTCGTCTTCGCGGGGGCGCCGATCGTCCACCTGCTCACCATCCGCTCGCCGACGCCGGTCCCCATCCCCCCGCTGGACCTCTGGGGCCTCGCCGAAGGCGGGCCCGTCACGGGGGTCCGTTCGCGTCGGCACCGGGCGCTCGACCGGCTCCTCGCGCTCGGCGTCGACTACGACAACATCCTCCTCTTCGGCGCGACGGGGCCCGACAGGGTCGACGCGCTCGCGCGCGGGTACGTCCCCGATTTCGACGAGGGGCGCTTCTTGAACGCCCACCTCGATCCGTGCGTCGTCGACGTCGTCGTCCCGGTGCGCCCGCACGATCCGCCGGTGCTCGTCGCGGGTGGCGCCGAGGGCGTGCTCTGGCCGACGACCTACGACCGACGTGGCGACGAGCTCCACGCGAGCTTCCGCGGGCTCTGCGGGCCCGTCTCGGCGATCGTGACCTGGGCGGCCCCCGGACCAGCCTGCAAGGGCGCCGATCCGAAGGGGCTCCTTTCCGTCTCCGCGACGCAGGGCGAGACCACCGTCGTCCGCTGCGAGCGCGAGCCCTGAGACCCCTCGCCAGCCCGTCGGCAACGGTGGTAGTGCCCCTCGCATGACCGAGCTGCGCCACGACTGGACCGTCCGAGAGGCCCGCGAACTCCACGATCTCCCGCTCTTCGAGCTCGTCGACCGCGCGCGCGTGGTCCACAAGGAGAGCTTCCCGGAGGGCAAGGTCCAGCTGTGTACGCTGCTCAGCGTGAAGACCGGCGGCTGCCCCGAGGACTGCGCCTACTGCCCCCAGTCGTCCCGCCACGACACGTCGATCCAGAAGGGTCGCCTGCTCGACGGCGAGGAGGTCCTCGACGCCGCGCAGCGCGCGAAGGACGCGGGCGCGACGCGCTTCTGCATGGGCGCCGCGTGGCGTGAGGTGAAGGAGGGGCCCGCCTTCGACCGGATGCTCGACATGGTCCGGGGCGTGAAGTCGCTCGGGCTCGAGGCCTGCGCGACGCTCGGCATGCTGACGGAGGCGCAGGCCTCGCGGCTCAAGGAGGCCGGCCTCGACGCCTACAACCACAACCTCGACACGAGCCGCGAGGCGTACGCGTCGATCGTCACGACCCGCACCTACGACGATCGGCTCCGCACCATCGCGAACGTCCGCAAGGCCGGGATCACCGTCTGCTCGGGCGGCATCATCGGCATGGGCGAGTCCCTCGACGATCGCGTGGGCCTCCTCGTCGAGCTGGCGACGCTCGACCCTCACCCCGAGAGCGTCCCCGTGAACGCGCTCGTCCGCGTCCCGGGCACCCCGCTCGCCGAGCTCCCGCCCGTGACGGGCGTCGAGCTCATCCGCATGGTCGCGGTCGCGCGGCTCATGATGCCGCGCTCGCGTGTGCGCCTGTCCGCGGGTCGCGCAGATCTGTCCGAAGAGGCGCAGCTCCTCTGCCTGTACGCGGGGGCGAACTCGATCTTCTACGGGGACAAGCTCCTCACGACGCCCAACCCGGGGCCCAACGAGGACGACGCGCTCCTCGCGCGCGCGGGCCTCGTCGCCGAGCCGCCGCGGCCCTGACGCGAGGGTTGCGAGGGTCCTTACCATGTGGTAAGGGCGCGCAGACCCAGTGGCAAACACGAGCGATCTCCGCGAGGCTGCGCTCCAGGCGGCGACCCGGCGCTTCGCCGCGCACGGCTTCGAGGGCACGAGCGTGCAGGACATCGCCGGCGACGTCGGCGTGACGAAGCAGGCGCTCCTCTACCACTTCGCGACCAAGGAGGATCTCCGGCGCGTGGTCCTCGCCGAGATGGTCCGGCACTGGAACGAGGCGCTCCCGAGGCTCCTCCTCGCCGCGGTCGCGGCCGAGGATCGCTTCGACGCCGTCGTGCGGGAGGTCTTGCGCTTCTTCCGCGAGGACCCCGATCGCGCGCGGCTCTTGCTCCGTCACATGCTCGATCGACCGGAGGAGAGCCGCGAGCTCATCGCGACGGAGGTGCGGCCGTACGTGGGCGCCATCGCGCGGTACATCGACGAGGGGCGAGCGCGGGGGACGCACCACGCCGACGTGGACGCCGAGGCCTACGTCGTCCTCGTGCTGCTCTCGATGCTCGTCGGCATCGCGACGACGCCCATGCTCGGCGGGGTCTTCGGCGGAAGGCGGCGCAGCGCCGAGGAGCGGCTCGTCGTGGAGCTTCGCCGCGTCGCGAAGACCTCGCTCTTCGCTCCCGAAGAGACCCGCCACCGAGGTGAGGATCACCGCCCGAAGAAGACCTAGACCGGCTGCTTGGGCCGGGCCATCGCCGAAGAGCTCCGTCATCGAGGCGGGGCCATCGCCACGAGAAGACCAGATCCCCCACGGCCTCGAGGCCGAATCGCCCCCGAAGAGACCCGCCGCAAACGCGGGCTCACGTCCCCCGAAGACCCCTCTCTCCAAGGATCGCACGTCATGAGCGACAACTTCTTCTCCGACAACGACGACCTCCAATTTTACTTCGACGAGGGCTTCGACTGGGCGCCGCTCGTCGAGGTCACCGAGTACGGCTTCCGCGCCGAGGGCTGCCACCCGACGACCAAGGCGGCCGTCGATTTCTACCGCGAGGTCGCGACCATGGTCGGCGAGTTCGCCGCGACGAAGATCGCGCCCTTCTCCGCCGAGATCGATCGAGAGGGCGTCCTCTTCGAGGGGGGGGAGGCGCGGTTGCCCCCGCGGCTCAGCTCGATCTTCGAAGAGATCCGCGGGCTCGAGCTCCACGGCATGTGCCTGCCCCGCGAGCTCGGCGGCATGAACGCGCCGCTCATCCTCTACCTCATCCACAGCGAGCTGCTCGCGCGCGCCGAGGTCTCGACGATGGCGCACCACGGCTTCCACGGCGGGATGGCGATGGCGATGCTCATCTTCTCCATCAAGGAGGGCTCGACGACCTTCGATCCGGCGCGCGCGCGCATCACCGAGACCCGCTTCCAGTCGTACATCGACGAGATCGCGCGTGGGGACGCGTGGGGCTGCATGGACATCACCGAGCCGGACGCCGGCAGCGACATGGCCAGGCTCCGCGCGAAGGGCGAGGTCGACGAGGCGGGCCGGTGGCTCGTCACCGGACAGAAGATCTTCATCACCTCCGGCCACGGGAAGTACCACTTCGTCATCGCGCGCACCGAGCCGCTCGACACATCGAACCCGCTCGCTGGGCTGAAGGGGCTCAGCATGTTCCTCGTCCCGACCTACGAGGAGGAGGGCGGCGTCCGGCGGCGCATCGTCGCGCTCGATCGCGTCGAGGAGAAGCTCGGGCACCATGGCTCGGTGACGGCGGCGCTGTCCTTCGAGCGCGCGCCCGCGCACCTCATCGGCAAGCGTGGCGAGGGCTTCTCCCACATGCTGACGCTGATGAACAACGCGCGGCTCGGCGTCGGCTTCGAGTCGATCGGGCTCTGCGAGGCCGCCCTGCGCGCGGCGAAGGCGTACGCGGCGGGGCGCGTCAGCATGGGCAAGCCCATCGCCGAGCACGAGATGATCGCCGATCTGCTCGACGAGATGGACACGGATGTCCGCTCTCTCCGCGCCCTCGCGATGACGGGCGCGTTCGCCGAGGAGATGAGCCAGAAGCTCACGCTCGCGCTCACCTTCGACATGGCCAAGGAGCGCGAGGCCGAGATCAAGAGGGCGCTCCCCGAGCTCAAGGCGACGGCGCGCCGCGTGACGCCGCTCCTCAAGTACCTGGCGAGCGAGAAGGCCGTCGAGATGGCGCGGCGCTGCGTCCAGATCCACGGGGGCAACGGCTACACGCGCGACTACCCGGGCGAGAAGCTCCTTCGCGACGCGATGGTGATGCCCATCTACGAGGGTACGAGCCAGATCCAGAGCCTCATGGCGATGAAGGACACGCTGACCGGGATCATGAAGGATCCGCAGGGGTTCTACCGTCGCCTCGCGGCGTCACGCGTCGCGAGCCTGCGCGGCGACGGCCTCGCGGCGCGGGTCGCGGGGCTCCAGTGGCTCTCGCTCTCGGCGCAGCACCACCTCATCACCCGGACGGCCTTCGCGAAGCTCCGGTCCCTCGGCCAGAAGCCCGTCGCTTCGTGGAAGGACGAGCTCACGAAGAACTGGGATCCGAAGCGCGACTTCTCGCTCGCGATGCTCCACGCCGAGCGGCTGACGCGGCTGCTCGCCGACGAGCTTATCGCCGAGATCCTCCTCGCGCAGGCCGAGAAGCACCCCGGGCGCCGGTGGATCCTGGAGGCGCACCTCGATCGTGCCGAGCCGCGGGCGCGCCACCTCCACGACGAGATCACGACGACGGGGCGGCGCCTGCTCGATCGGATCGCGCGGCGCGAGGGCGCCGCGAAGGCCGCCGAGTGATGCTCGCGCGGCACCTGCTGCACCACAGGGAGACGCTCTTTGCGCTCGCGTCCATCGGGCTCCGCGCGGCGCTCGGCCGTCGGGGCCGGGGAGGCGTGCTCCCGCCGGTGACGCGCGTGCTCCCGCCGCGCCCGGACGCGCTCGTCGACGATCACGTGCGGGTGACGGGCGGCGAGCTCGGCGCGTACCGGGACACGGTGCCGCCGCACCTCTTCCCGGAGTGGCTCTTCCCGCTCGCCGCCGAGCTCTGGGAGCAGCTCCCCTACGATCTCGCGAAGGTGATGAACCTCGGCGCAGAGCTCACCGTGCTCGCGCCGCTGCCGAGGAGGACTCCCCTCGAGGCGACCGTGCGCGTGACGCGCATCGACGACGACGGGCGACGGGCGCTCGTGACGCAGGAGCTCGAGACCTCGGCGGGCGGCGCGCCGAGGCTGCGTGCGACGGTGACGGCCCTCTTGCCGTTGCGTGGACGCAACGACGATCCCGCTCCGAAGGGTGAGAGGAGGCCGAAGAAGCCGCTCTCCACGGTGCCGCGCGACGTCGAGGAGCTCTCCTTCGAGCGGCTGCCGGCCGACCTGGGGCGTCGGTTCGCGCTCGTGACGGGCGACGTGAACCCCATCCACTGGATCGCGCCGTACGCGCGCGCGATGGGGCACGAGACGCCCATTTTGCATGGGTTTTGCTCGTTCGCGCGCGCCTTCGAGCGGCTCGTCCGCGCGCGGTGTGCGGGCGATCCGACCCGCGTGGAGCGCCTCGAGGCGCGCTTCACGCGGCCGCTCCCCCTGCCCTCCCGTGTCGGCACCTACGTGCGCGGCGCGGAGCTCTACGTCGGCGACGCGCCCGGCGGCGCCGCCTACCTCCAAGGGGCCTTCTCCCTCCGATGACGCTCGCCTCCTCGAAGCCAGCCGTCAGGCCCAACCGCCCTCGAAGCGCCAAAAATCCTCGTCGATGACGCTCGCCTCCTCGAAGCCAGCCGTCAGGCCCAACCGCCCTCGAAGCGCCTAAAATCCCTCTCGCCGATGACCGATCACCTCCTCGAAGCCAGCCGTCACCCCGCCCTCCGCGGCGTCCTCTCGCGGCTCTCCGTGCCGCTCCCGCCGGTGCTCCCACGCGAGACGGGCCCCTGGTCTCCGCGCCTGCTCGATGGGCAGCGGATCGCGTTCGTCGGCGCGGCGTCTCCGCCTCTCGCGCGTGCGCTGCTCGTCGCGGGCGCGACCGTCGAGGGGGAGAGTGGGCCCGCGTGGACCGAGTGGACCGAGGCCCTCGCGCGACCTCTCGCCGCACCGAGCGCCGAGCGGCTCGACGGCGTCGTCTTCGGCGCGACCGACATCGTTGCGCCCACGCAACTGGGCGGGCTGTTCGACGCGCTCGCGCCGCTCGTCCCGCGGCTCCGTCCGGGCGGGCGCGTGGTCGTCCTGTCGCGCGCGGGGACCGTCGGAGCGCAGGCGATCGTGGGCTTCGCGAAGAGCCTCGCGAAGGAGCTCGGCCGGCGCGGCGCGCGGGCGAACGTCGTCGAGATCGACGAGGGCGCCGACGCGTGGGGCGGAGCGCCGATGGTCTTCTTGCTGTCGAAGCGGAGCGCCTTCGTCGACGGGCAGGTGCTCCCGGTGTCCGTGGGGCGCGGGGCGCCGGCCGAGCTCGTGCGGGGCGCGCTCCGCGGCAAGACGGCGGTCGTGACGGGCGCGGCGCGCGGCATCGGGCGTGCGACGGCGAGGGCGCTCGCGGGCGAGGGCGCGCGGCTCGTGTGCGTCGATCGCGAGGACGCGGCGCGCGAGGTGAGCCAGCTCGCCCGTGAGCTCGGGGGCGTGCCGCTGCTCCTCGACGTGACGGCCGAGGGCGCCGCGCGGGCGATCCTCGACGCGGTGGGCGGCGGGCGCGCGGACATCGTCGTCCACAACGCGGGCGTCACGCGCGACAAGACGCTCGCGCGGATGAAGCGCGCGGACTTCGATCTCGCGATCACCGTGAGCCTCACGGCGCCGTACGCGATCACCGAGGCGCTCGCGAAGGAGGGGAGGCTCGGCGAGCGCGTCGTCTTCCTGTCGTCGATCGCTGGCATCGCCGGGAACGTCGGGCAGACGAACTACGCTGCGGCGAAGGCCGGCGTCCTCGGCGCGGTGCGTGAGCTCGGGGCGAGGTACGGCGCGAGCGGCACGACGGTGAACGCGATCGCGCCCGGCTTCATCGAGACCGACATGACGGCGACGGTGCCCGTCTTCATCCGCGAGGCGGGGCGTCGCCTCTCGAGCCTCTCGCAGGGCGGCGTCCCCGACGACGTCGCGCAGGCCATCCTCTTCTTGTCCCACCCGGCCGCGTCAGGGATCACCCGCTCGGTGCTCCGCGTCTGCGGCCAGTCCTTCCTCGGAGCCTGATCCATGTCATCCAGCCGCGCCGTCATCGTCCAGGGGGTCCGCACGCCGTTCGTCAAGGCGTTCGGTCCGTTCACCAAGCTCGACACCATCGCCCTCGGCAAGCACGCCGTCGAGGGGCTGCTCAAGAAGACGGGGCTCGACCCGAAGGAGCTCTCGGCCATCGTGTGGGGGGGCGTGATCTTGCCGGCCGGGGCGCCCAACGTGGGGCGGGAGATCGCGCTCGATCTCGGGCTCTTCCACGTCGAGGCGCACACGGTGACGCGCGCGTGCGCGTCGGGGCTCTCGGCGATCGGCGCGGCCGCGGCGATGATCGAGCGGGGCGAGGCGGACGTCGTCATCGCGGGGGGCTCGGACTCGACGAGCAACGCGACGATCCAGCTCCCGGCGCACGTCGTCCACGCGCTCGCGCCGCTCGCCCTCGGGAAGCCGACGCCCGCGGGCGTCCTCCAGGCGCTCTCGCAGCTCTGGCCGCCCGGCCGCGCGCTCCCGACGAAGCCGCGCATCGCCGAGCGCACGACGGGTGAGGTGATGGGGGAGGCCGCCGAGCGCATGGCGAAGCGGAACGAGATCTCACGTGAGGCACAGGACGCCTTCGCCGTGACGTCGCACCACCGCGCCGCGGCGGCCATGGCGTCGGGGCGGTTCGCGGACGAGATCGCGCCCGTCACGCTGCCCTCGGGCGAGGTGGTCACGACCGACGGGATCGTCCGCGGCGACACGAGCGTGGAGAAGCTCGCGAAGCTCCGCCCCGCCTTCGCGAAGGATGGCACCATCACGGCTGGCAACGCGAGCGCCCTCACCGACGGCGCGGGCGCGGTGCTGCTCATGCGTGAAGACAAGGCGAAGAGCCTCGGGCTCGTGGCGCGCGCGGCGATCCACTCGTTCGCGACCGTGGCGGTCGATCCGTCCGATCAGCTCCTCATCGGCCCGGCGCTCTCGATCCCGAAGGCGCTCGCGCGGGCGGGGCTCTCCCTCGATCAGATGGACGTCATCGACATCCACGAGGCGTTCGCGGCGCAGGTGCTCTCCGTCGTGAAGGCGCTCGAGAGCGACGCCTTCGGTCGCCAGCGGCTCGGGCTTCCGGGGAGGGCGGGGATCGTGGATCCGGCGAAGCTCAACGTCCACGGGGGCTCGCTCGCGATCGGGCATCCCTTCGGTGCGACGGGGGCTCGCATGGTGACGACCGTGGCGAACGAGCTCTTCCTCACGGGGAAGGAGTACGGCGTCCTCGGGATCTGTGCGGCCGGGGGCCTCGGCGCCTCGGCCGTGCTCCAGCGGGTCTAGCGGCTGGCGGGGTCGCCGAGAGCGTGAGGGCAGCGGCCGCGCCTTCCCCGTGCGGCGGCGGGCGCTTCGAGGGGGGCTCGAGCCCACCGCGCGTGCTCGTGGGCCCCGCGCGCGGTGGGCCCGCGTCGGCGCGCCTCGAGGAGGCTCCGGCCCCAGGGCGCTTGAAGGGACGGAAATCTCCGTGCGATAATCCCGAGAGGGTCGCACCTCATGCACACGCACCGCCTGTCGCTCGGGGTCCTCGCTTCGGTCTTCACGGTGTCGGCGATGGGGCTCGCCCAGGTCGGCGGCGTGGTGCGAGACAGCTCGAAGAAGCCCGTCGAGGGCGCGATCGTGACCTTGCAGGCGAGCGACGTCGAGGCGAAGACCGACGCGAGCGGCGCGTACTCCCTGCCCGGCGTGAGCGGCGCCGATCTCCGCGTCGTCGCGGCGAAGGCTGGGTACTACTACGGCGTCGCGGTGGTCACGGCGCCGACCACGAGCGCCGACCTCGAGCTCGAGCCGGTGCCGACGACGAGCGATCCAGACTACGCGATCCGGAGCCCGGGGGCGTGCGGCGCCTGCCACGACGAGACCCTCTCCGCGTGGAAGGACTCGCCCATGGGCAAGGCGGGGAAGAACACCTGGGTCTACGACGTGTACGACGGCACCGCGACGCCGGGCGGGAAGGGCGGGTTCGTCTACACGCGCGACAGCGTCCACGCGAAGAAGAACCCGAACAGCGAGTGCGCCTCGTGCCACCAGCCCGAGCTCTGGTGGAAGAAGCCCTTCACGCCGCTCGATCCCTTCGACGCGGACTCGGACGCGATGGCGCACGGTGTCTCGTGCGAGGTGTGCCACAAAATCGCGCGGGTCGACGTCCAGAAGCCCAATTTCCCCGGACTGTACCCCGGCGTCGTGGACGTCGTGAGCCCGGGAGGGACCCCCTTCAAGCAGGTGCAGTTCGGCGTCATGGGCGACGTCACCTACCGCGTCGACGGCACGATGAACGCCGCCTACCAGCCGCAGCTCAAGGCCGAGGTCTGCGCAGCGTGCCACCAGGACAAGAACGATCCGGACGACGACGGAGACTTCGAGGAGCCGGACGGCGTGGTCAGCGAGCCGACGTACGTCGAGTGGCGCGACTCGCCCTACGCGGATCCGAAGAGCCCCAAGCACGCGACCTGCGTCGATTGCCACATGAAGCCCACCGGCGCGGGGCAGGCGTGCTCGGTGCAATTCCCGGAGCTGAAGCGACCCCTGGGCGACGTCCGCTCGCACGCCTTCCCTGGGACCACGCCCGAGTTCTTGGAGAACGCCGTGTCGCTCGGCCTGAAGGCCACGAAGTCTGGGGCCGGGATCGACGTCGAGGTGACGATCGACAACGACAAGACCGGGCACCACGTGCCGACGGGCGTGACCATTCGCAACATGATCCTCCTCGTCGAGGCCGTGCGGGCCTCGGACGGGAAGCAGCTCGACTCGGTCGGGAAGCAGGTCGTCGATGATCTCGGCGGCGTCGGCGATCCTACCAAGGGGTACTTCGCCGGGCTCCCTGGCAAGCTCTACGCCAAGGTCAACGGGGATATCTCGGGCAAGGGGCCCATCTTCTACACCGATGCGACGAGCATCCTCTGGGACAATCGGATCCCGCCGCTAGGGAAGGACACGACACAGTATCGTTTCGCGCTGCCGACCGGCGGCGGCGGCGTCACCGTGCGGGCGCGGCTCATCTACCGCCGCTCGTGGCGCGCGCTCGTCGACGCCAAGGCGTGGGCGAAGGATGGCCACGGAAACGACCTCGCCGACGTGACGCCACCACACTTCGGGCACCTGATGGAATCGGCGGAGCAGACCGTCGATCTCCCGTGCGATCCTGGCGGCTGCGGCGGCGGGGGCGGCGCCGCGGGGCAAGGCGCCGGAGGGGCAGGCAAGGCGGGCTCGAGCGGGGCCAGCGCCGGCGCTGGGACGAGCGGTGGAGCGGGCGCGACCGGCGGCCTCGGGGGCTCGGGTGCCGCCGTCGTCCCGCCTCGCGACTCGGAGGATGGGGGGGGCTGCGGCTGTCGCTCCGTGGAGAGCGGTCCGCCTGCGCTCGGCGCCGGCCTGATGACGCTCGCGCTCGCGCTCGGCGCGGCGCGGCGTCGACGCTGATCTCGCCCTCACGTCGCGCGAGGGCCCCCGAACGAGGCTGCCTTGGTCTCGAGGCAGGGGTGCTGCATCCTGATTCGGAGCACGGTGACCGGGGGGATGGAACGAGGCTGCCTTGGTTCCGACGCACGGGCGCGGGAGAACGCCTCGATCGATCCCGCGGCGCGTGTGGAGACGCCGCTTGCGGCGTGGTGGCGGGGCGCGGGATCACTGCACGACACAGCGGGCGGTCACGCTGGCCGCATCGCCCGGGAGCACCACGGTCATCGGGAACGACTCTCGTGCCCCGAGGTCCGGGGCGGCCCTCTGGGGGACGATGCCGGGGAGGAGCCGCGCCGAGGCGGCCTCGATGCAGGCCGAGCCCGGGAGCGCACGGAGGAGGAGCCCCACGTCCACGAGGCGTCCGGCCGAAGAGACGACGGGGAGCCCGGTGCTCCGCGCGTGGACGAGCCAGCCGTCGTCCGTGGCCGTGCAAGGGCGGAGCGGGACCCCCGAAAGGCTCGGCGCGAAGAGGCGGACCGGTCGTCGATCGGGGTCGTCGAGGCCCACGACGAACCAGCTCTCCGTCGTCCCGGTGCCGACGCCGCGGAGGAGGAGCCCCGCGCGTCCGTCCCGCGTCGCCGTCATCTCTGGCAAGAACGGGCTCATGATGGACCGCGGCCCAGTGAACGCCAGACGGCTCCCGCGCTCGTCGAAGACGCGGACCTGGACCTGCGATGCGAGCGTCGTCCCGAGGTAGAGCTTGTCGCCCGCCACGATCAGTGTCGAGCCAGGCGACATCACCCGGGGCTGCTCCGCGTCGTCCGTGACGCGGAGCGGGGTCACTGGCTGTCCGTCCCTCGCGAGCACGAGGTCACAGCCCTCGCGGGACGCGCGGCAGAGGCTGAGCACGGCGGTGTCCCCCCGCGGGTCGGCGACCGCGTGGAGGACGAGCGAGGCCCCGGAGATCCCGAAATACTCGTTGAAGTCTGCCTCGTCGCGGAAGGGCGCGACGGTCAAAGCGGTGGACGCGATGAGCCCACGAGAGCCCCCAAACGGGAGGCGGAGCCGCGCGAGGAGCCGGCCTCGCTCGCCGGTCGCACCCTTGGGCGCGAGGCCGTAGAGGACCGCCGGGCCAGCCCCGACGGCGCGCTCGAAGGTGAAGGTCCATCCCTTGGGGACGGGTGGGCCGGGGACGGCGAAGAAGGACGGGAGCGGGGAGATCGGCGCTCGGGGCGTCGGCTCGGCCCCGCCTCGTCGTGGTGTCGGCGCGCTGGGCGCGCTGCAGCGGAGCGTCGCGAGCGGCCGCGGAGGGCTCGGGCGATCGAGCGGCGTGCTGCGCTCCGGCTCGTCGAGCTCCTCGGTGTCTGCGGGTGGGCCCCAGCCGATGCGCGTCCAGGTCCCGGACTCCGCGTCGGCGACGCACCCGAGCGCGCCGCAGCGGAGGGTCGGGCGCGTCGACGTGCCACCCGTCGCGCCGACGTCGGGGGGCTCGACCCGCCCCCACGTCGCTCCTCCGTCGGTCGTCTCGTGGAAGACCATCTTCGCGGGATCGAGGACGAGCGCCTCTCGTCCGACGACGGCGATCGTCGGCTCGCTCCGCGGCGAGCCGAGCGCCGTCACGCGGCCGGTGGAGGGCTCTATCGCGATCCCCTGGAGGGCGCTCGGCGCCTGCACCCAGCCGGTGATGAGGTCGTCGCCGGCCTGGCTGAAGGCGGTGAGCCAGGTGCCCGCTGCGACGAGCGTGTCCTCCGCGAGCTCGAGCGGACGGGTGGTCGTCTCGCCGCCAGGCCCGACGAGGGTCAGCCGGCCCTTCACCTCGCCGAGCGGCGGGACGACGACCGCCGCGCGCGCGCCGGACAGCGCGACCACCCGCTCGCGGCCCACGTCCCCGCTCGCGGCGATCTCGCGGCGCGTCCCGTCGGGGAAGAGGACGCAGTGCGCGCCGGGCGCGGCCCTCCCCGCGCACGTCGCGTCGACGACCAGCGCGCCGCTCGGCTGGGGAACGACGGCCGCGCCAGGGGGAAGCGTCCAGAGGGCGCGGATCCCGAGGGGTGGATCGAAGAGGTAGAGGGTCGTCCCCGAGCCTCGCGCGCAGGCGAACCCGACGTCGGGGCCCGCGCGGAGCGCCGTGCAGGGGCCGCCGGTCCCGATCTCGACGCGCGATCTCGCGACGAGATCCCCGTCGTCGAGGCGGTGTCTCGACAGCCCATCCTCGTCGAGGAGGAGCGCGGTGCCGTCGCCGAGCGGCCACCCGTGGAGCACGAGGCGCTCGAGGCTCGCGGGGGCGCGCTTCGCGAGGGTCCGTCGCCGCTCGGCTGGAGGGTCTCGCTCTTCCGCGACGCTCCCGTCGGGCGCGACCCGGAACCTCCCGACGCTGCTCCCCACGACGAAATCGGGCCCGTCGACCGTGATCCCCCCGAGCGCGGCGTCCGGCACCTCCACCCGCGCCCAAGTCGCCCCCGCGTCGACGGTGAGCATGCCGCCGACGAGATCGCCGAACACCAACCCGCGTGAGGCGTCTGCGAAGGCGACGCCAGAGACCCCCGGGAGATCCGGGAGCGCGCGCGAGCGCTTGGGCTCGCCCGTGTCGAGGGCGATGGACTGGACGCGCCCATCTCGCGGCTCCAACACGAGGAGGCTGTCGGTCCCGGGCGTGATCGACACCGCGCGGGTGCGCGAGCGTGCGATGCTTCTCATGGGGCCGAGGAAGGTCGCCGCATGGAGGAGCTCGGTCCCGGTGGACGTCGCGACGAAGACGTACCCGCCGCCGAGGCGCGGGGGCACCGGGAGGACGTCCACGCTCGAGAGCGACTGCGGCAGCAGCTGGGTCGCGCGGCGCACCGCGCCCGAGGGCGTCCGCTCGTAGCGCATTCGCCCGACGAACCCGCGGAGGGTCCCGTCAGGCGACTCCCTCGCCCCGAGGAGCCGGGCTGGACCGGTCGGTACCCACCGGGAGCGGTCCAGCGTCGACACCATGGCGGCCGGCGGGCGCCTCTCTAGCGCGGCGACGACGGGCGTCGCGTCGCGCGAGCACCCCACCGCGACCGCAGCGGACGCCGCACAGCACAGCGGCACCCAAGCCCACCCCTGGATCGGGGAGCGCATCGGCTCAGGCGAGGTCGAGGATCACGACGCCGCGATCGCCGCCGCCGTCCCCTTCCCGCTCGTCGCGCTCTCGCCGGGGAGGCCGAGGGTAGTCGAGAGGCAGCTCGAGCCGCGGGCGCTCGGCATCTCGGCGCTGCTCTTCGGCGTCTCGTTCACGCTTCCGAATCTGGTCGATGATGAAGGGCGGGAGCATGGCTGGCCTCGCGGAGGGGAGACTTCGTATCCACGAATCTAGCAACCGCCATCCGCCGGTCAAGATCCGTGCGCCTGGCCACGCTCGTTCTTGGGCTCACCCGACGCGAGTCACCTCGAGGCCGGCGTCGGCGAGCGTCAACCTCCTGGCCACGCTCGTTCTTGGGCTCACCCGACGCGAGTCACCTCGAGCCCGGCGTCGGTGAGCGCCGCGCGCCTTTGGCCATGCTCGCCCTTGCACGCTTGCCCGGTGAGGACTCGAGCCGCCCGCGGCGCGTGGCCTTCGGCGGCCCCTTGCTGCTAGGATCGGGGGCACCCGTGTCATGCTCGGCCACGTTCGTGCGCTGGATCGCGGCCCTCGCGATCTTCTCGATGCTCGGCTGGGCCGGGGAGGCTCGCGCGGAGTCGTTCGATCTCGGGGACACGGGCTGGGAGGGCGCGCGGGGGCTCGTCGAGCTCGCGGAGCACGAGCTCGGCCCGGGGCGCGTCGAGGCGACCAACCGGCTTGACTGGCAGCGCCTCTCGCCGGCAGATGGGGTGCTCTTCCTCCACCCGCTGGGCGGGCCCGATCCGGACGAGGTGGCCGCCTTCCTCCGCGCGGGGGGCCGCGTCGCCGTGGTCGATGACTACGGCGATGGCGAGCGCCTGCTCGCGCGAGCGCCGTACAGGATCCGCAAGGTGCCTCCGCCGTCGTCGCCTCTCGCTGCGCTTCGGGGCAACCCGAACCTCCCGCTCGCCGAGCCCGTCTCCGAGTCGATGGCCGGCAGGCGGATGAGCGTTCATCCCGTTGTCGCCGAGGTGGGTCGCGTCGCGCTGAACCACCCGGTCGGGTTCACGCACCCGGATCTCACCAGCGTGCTCCGCGTCCGCGCCCTCGGAGAGCCCGACGTGACCGTCGCGGTCGCTGGCCAGGTCGGTCGAGGTCGGATCTTCGCGCTGGGCGACCCCTCTGCGCTCATCAACCAAATGCTCCGTTATCAGGGGAACCGCGCGCTCGCCGTCGGCGTCGTTCGCTATCTCGTCGCCGACGACGAGACCAGCGGCCCTCGTCACGGCAAGCTCGTCCTCGTCGCCAACCGCTTCTCGGAGGTGGGGGTCTACGGCGGCGCATCGAGCGCAGAGCGCGAGGTCCGCGAGTGGACGCGTGGGCTGCGCGCCGACATCGCGCGCGCAGCGGCCGAGGGGCTCCCCAAGCACGCCTCGCTCGCCCTCGCGGTGGTGACGCTCGGCGGGCTGCTCCTCTTCTCCGCCTCGACGTCCCTCCGCAGCTATCGCCCGGCTCTTCCACGCCATGCGCGCCCCCTTCCGCTCGTCGCGCAAGGAGGCGTCGCGGGCCGCGCGGCCGTCCTGGCGGAGGACACGACCCATCGCGGGCTCGTCCTGCTCGAGCAGCGGGATGCCTTCGAGGAGCAGGCCGCGGAGCTGCTCGGTGAGCCGCGCCCGATCGCCCTTGGGGTGGTCGCCGAGCTCCTCGCGCGTCGCGGGGTGCTCCCGCCGGACAGGCTCGCGGCGTTTCGTCGCGCTGAGGTGCTCATCGGTCGCGTTGAGCGCGCCGTCTCGAGCTCGAGCCCCCTCCGGGTGTCGAAGCGAGACGTCCTCTTGGTCGACGACGCGCTCGGCTTCGCGCTCGGGGCGCTCCACGAGTATGGTCGGACCCGCTCATGAGCGCACTCTCTTCGGGCGAGGTCTCCGCCGCGCAGGACCGGCTGGGCGCCCTCCAGGCCGAGGTCGCGAGGATCTTCATCGGATCGCCGAAGGTCCTCGAGTCGATGCTCGTCGCGCTCCTCGCGCGTGGGCACGTCCTGCTCGAGGGCGTGCCGGGCGTCGCGAAGACGACGCTCGTCAAGGCGTTCGCGACGGCGCTCGGCTGCTCGGTGCGGCGCATCCAGTTCACCCCGGACTTGCTCCCCGCGGACATCACCGGGACGTACGTCTTCTCGCCGAAGGACGGCTCCTTCTCGATGCGCGCGGGGCCCATCTTCGCCCACGTGGTGCTCGCCGACGAGATCAACCGCGCCCCGGCGAAGACGCAGGCGGCGCTCCTCGAGGCCATGCAGGAGCGGCAGGTCACCGTGGACGGCGAGCGCTTCGATCTGCCGAGCCCATTCCTCGTCCTCGCGACGCAGAATCCCGTCGATCTCGAGGGCACCTATCCGCTGCCCGAGGCTCAGATCGATCGCTTCCTCGTGCGGATCGCCCTCGGCTATCCCTCCGCCCGCGAGGAGGTGCTCATGCTGAAGGCCCATCAGGAGTCGCCGCCGCTCGCGCGCCCGATCTTGACGTCCGCGGACGTCGTCGAGCTCCAGTCGGTCGCGACCCGGGTGCACGTCGAGGACGACCTGCTCGAGTACGTCGCGGCGCTCGCGGCCTTCACGCGGGGGCACCAGGACGTCCTCCTCGGTGCGTCGCCGCGGGGCTCGCTCGCGCTCGTCACGGCAGCGAAGGGGCTCGCCGTCGTCCGGGGTCGGAGCTTCGTCACCCCGGACGACGTCCAGGCGCTCGCGCCCCAGGTGTTCGCGCACCGCCTCGTCCTCGCGCCCGAGCTCGAGGGGCGCCCCGAGGCTCGAGAGCGCGTCGTGCAGGCGGCGCTCGCCAAGGTCTCGTATCGCCGTGCGGTGCGGGCCGTCTAGCTCGTGAGGCTCTATCCCACGACCACGTCCGTTCACCTCGCCCTCGCTGGCGCGGCGCTCTCCGTCGTGGGGCTCGTGGCGGGGGAGCCGGTGGTCCTCGGCTTTGGAGTCGCGTCGCTGGTCGGGCTCGCAATCGCTCGGGCTGCGACGCTCGTCTCGGTCTCTCGTATCCGGTGCGCCGGGCTCGAGATGGTGTGGCAGCGGCCTGGAGCGCGAGAGAAGGCCCGTCGCGGAGAGACCCTCGTCGTCCGCGCCGAGGTGCGAAACCGGGACACGCGCGCCGCGCGGTTCGTCGGCCTCCGCGTGATCGCCTCTCCGATGCTCGAGGTGGCCCTCGAGCCCACGGCTGGTGAGGTCCCGGCGAACGGCAAGCTCGACGTCGACGTGCGGATCACCGCGCCGCGCGTGGGCGCGCACGGAGTCTTTGGCCTGGCCCTCGAGGTGCTCGGGGCGCCTGGGCTCTTCGCGGTCCCGCTCTCGTTCGCGAGCCCGCTCGGCATCGACGTGCTCCCGCGGGTGGCCCACGGCGCCGTCCCTCGCGCACGCGCTGGGCGTGCGCTCCTCCGGGCGGAGGGAGGCGCCTCGGGGCGGCTCGCTGGAGATGGGACGAGCCTGCGGGAGGTCCGCGAGTACCGGCCGGGCGATCCGTGGCGGCGCATTGCGTGGAAGGCGTCGGCGAAGCGTGACACGCTGCTCGTCCGCGAGATGGAGCACGACGAGCGCGATGCGGTCCTCATCGTCCTCGACGCGTCGGTGGAGCTCTGGGCCGGGCGGCTCGGCAGGGCGCCGCTCGACGCCGCCGTGGACGAGGCCGCGAGGCTCGCGGTGCAGCATGGTCGCGCGGGGGATCTCGTGGGGCTCGCCGTCATCGGTCAGCGGCTGCGCGCGCGGCTCGCGCCCGCGCGCGGCTCTGCCCAGACCGAGCTCATCCTGGCCACCCTCGCCCGCGCGTCCGGGACGCACGACGCCGACCGATCGGGCGACAGTGAAGAAGACGTCGCGTACGCCGTGTACGAGCACCTGAGGCCGCTCGATCCGAGGGGCCTCGAGGATGTGCGCGTCACGGATCTCGACACCCTCGCGCGTCGCGCGGAGGCGCAGCTCGGCAGGGCGCCCTTTCGCGGCGCGACGGCCCTCGACACGACGACGCGCGCGCGCGCGCTCCGCGGCTACCGCGCCGCGTTTGGAATGGTCGCGCCCCCACGGCTCGAGCCCGAGCGTCCCGCGACGCTCCTCACGCTCGAGGAGCTGCTCCGCGACGTCTCGCGAGGAGGTCACAGCCCGACGCTCATCCACGTCCTTGCCCAGGCCCCCGAGCCCCAGCACCCCATTCATCATGCGCTGGCGGCCCTCCGGCGTCGTCGCGTGCGGGTGCGCTGGACGCTCCCTGTGTTCTCCCCGGGTGTCGAGGCGCCTCCGGCGATCGCGCGGTGGATCGACCTTCGCGTCGAGGCGGCGGAGCGCCGCGCGCGGCGGAGCCTTCTCGCCGCAGGGGTCGAGCCGGGACCGCGGGGAGCGCAGGCATGATCCGTCCCAAGAAGAGCTTTGGTCAGCACTTCCTTGCGGACGCGGGGATCGCGCGTCGCATCGCGGGGCTCGCGACCTCGCCAGGCGGCGGTACAGTCGTCGAGATAGGGGCGGGTGAGGGTGCCCTCACGAGGCACCTCCTCGGAGAGGCGGGGCGCGTGGTCGCCCTCGAGCGCGATCGCGAGCTCGTCCCCGTCCTCGAGGCGACCTTCGCGCGGGAGATCTCGGGCGGTCTGCTCGTCGTCCGTGAGACGGACGCGAAGTCCCACGATTGGTCGTCCGAACTCGTCGGCCCGGCGCCGCGCGTCGTGTGTGGGAACGTCCCGTACAACATCACAGGCGCGCTGGTGGAGCGGGCGGTGCACCTCGCGGATATGCTCGACCGCGTCGTCTTCATGGTGCAGCGGGAGGTCGCCGAGCGGATGGGCGCGCAGCCGGGCACCGCCGCGTATGGCGCGCAATCCGTGTTCGTCCAGGCCGCGTATTCTGTCGAGGTGGCCTTCCTGGTCCGCGCGGGGGCGTTTCGTCCTCCTCCCAGGGTGGACTCCGCGGTCGTCGTGCTCTCGCCGCTCCGCCCCCGGATCACCGAGGAGACCGAGACCTTTCGGGAGCTCGTGCATCGGGCGTTCGAGGCACGACGGAAGACGCTCCGCAATGCGTGGCGCGGGGTCGGTGGGCTGCCCGAGGAGAGGCTGCGCTTGCTTGCCTCCGAGGCCGGGATCGGGCTCGAACTCCGCGGCGAGGTGCTCTCTCCCGCTCAGTTCGCTGGCCTCGCGAGCCGGATCGAGCGCGTCCGGCGAACTGAGCGTGGGCCTGCTGGAGCGGGCTAGGCGCCAGTCCGGGCGCGTGGGGCTGCTCTGGCCCGACACGACGACGCCGACGCCCGGAGTCCTGGGCGTCGGCGTCGAAGGTGCGGAGAACGCTGGAGCGTCAGAGGAGGCGGCTCACCTGGGCGCGGATGTCTGCGAGCGTGGCCTCCGCGTTGCGGAGCCCCATCTCGAGGGCGATCGACCGGAGCTGGGACTCGAGCGAGCCCGCCGATGTCGAAGCCGGCTTCGCGGGTGCGGGCTTCGCGGGTGCGGGCTTCGCGCGTGCGGCCTTCACGGGTGCAGGCTTCACGGGTGCGGGCTTCGCGGGTGCGGGCTTCGCGGGTGCGGGCTTCGCGGGTGCGGGCCTCGCGAGAGCGGCCTTCGCGCTGGCGCGGATCACCTTCGGCGGGGGCTCCTTCCCCTGCTTCTTGGCGCGCTCGCGGTCTCGATCACGGACCTTGTTGACCTGCCCGGTGTGGGTGGCGATCCCAGCCTTTGTAGCGAGGGCGACGACCTCGGCGGCGGGGAGGGTCGGGTGCTTCCGGATAAAAATCGTTGCAGGGGAGGGGGGGCGAGACATTGCTCTCCCCATTACCAAAGAATTGTCCCGATCCACCCAAAAAAAATGGGCTCGCTCACGCGAGGGCCTGGGGGCGGGGCCCAGACTACATGTCGCGAAGGGGCGGCGGCGCCCCTCCACGAAGTCGCGTGGTCGCGGCCGCCTCGCGCCGAGGGCTGCCGCGAGGGTGCGCCGACCGCGTGATCGCGAGCCGTGCGTCCGACCGCGGAGGCACACGGATCCCTTCGCCGAAGTCGCGTGGTGGCGGTGTCCGAGGGGTGGCGCCGCCCAGCGGATCCGCGAGGGGGCGCTGGCAGCGTGATCGCGGACCGTGCGCCCGCCCACGGAGGAGGGCGACTCCCTTCGTCGAGGTCGCGTGGCGGCGGGCTCCGAGGCGCGGGCGGCGTCACGCGGAGACGAGCTGGCGAGGGGGCGCTGGCAGCGTGATCGCGAACCGTGCGCCCCGCTCGGACGAAAGGACCTCGACGTCTCCTCCGTGGGCGCGCGCGATCTCCCGGGCGATGGGGAGCCCGAGCCCCGTGCCCGCCACCTCGTCCCCGCGGGTGCGCGCGCTCCGGAAGAAGGTGTCGAAGACACGGTCTCGGTCTGGCTCGGCGATGCCGGGTCCTTCGTCTTCGACGAGGAGGCGAACCCCTCGTGGGTGGGGCTCGACCCTCACGGTCACGGTCGGGCGCGGTCCCCCGTGGCGGAGCGCGTTCTCGACGAGGTTCCGACAGAGGCGCTCGAGCTCCGTCGCGCGCCCGAAGACGTGGGATGTGGTCCTGTGGAAGGTGATCGTGCCTCCACGCTCCGCCGCCTCCCGGCGTGTGGCCTCCTCCACGCGGACGAGCACATCCTTCCAGGCGACGAGCGTCGCGTCCTCGGCGCCGCTCTGGGTGCCGAGCCGCGCGAGCGCGAGGAGATCCTCCGCGGTGCCCTTCAGCCTCCCAGCCGAATCGAGCGCCTCGTCGATGTGTTCTCGGTACTCGGCCGCCGTGCGGTCCTTGCTGGCCGCGTGCTGCAGGTGTCCGTACAGCGTCGTCAGCGGCGAGCGGAGCTCGTGCGCCGCCTCCGCGATGAAGCGCTTCTGCGCGTCGACGAGCAGCGCGAGCCGCTCGATCATCCGATCGACGTCCCCGGCGAGCTGCGCGGTCTCCGCGTCCGCCTGCCCGACCCTCGCCGTCAAGTCTCCCGCCGCGACGGCGCGCGCGGTCGTGGCGATGACCTCGTGACCCCGCGTGAACCGACGGAGGAACCACGCGGTCACCGTGACGACCCACCCGAGCCCCACGACGAAGGCGACGGCCATCGCGCGCGCGAGGAAGGCGTCGTCGCCGTCCACGTCGGCCCTCGAGGTCCCCACGAACAGGGTTCGCCCGCCGGAGACGTCGAGCGTGAGGCCGCGAAGGCGCTTGGGGCCGCCCGTGAGATCGAACGGGCGCGTGCGCGGGCGATCGATGTGGGCTCGATCGGGGCTCCACGCCGTGAGGCCACGGCTCCGCGCGGCGACGGCGCCGTCCGCGTCGTAGAGCGCGCCGAGGTGCGGTAGAGGTCCGACGTGGTTCGCCGTAGGGCCTGGGCGATCGAGGACCACGCTCGGCGTCTCGCCTGCCTCGATGCGCTGGCGATCGTCCTCGGCGAGCGCAAGGATCGCCCCGTCGAGCTGGCGTTCTTGGGTCAGGCTGAACGCGACCCACACCGCGTAGAGGGAGCCTCCGAGCGCGATGGTGGTGACGAAGGTCGTGAGGAGGAGCAGCCTCCGCCCGATCGTCACGGCGGCGGCTCGTCGACGAGGCGGTATCCGGCGCCGCGTACGGTGTCGATCATCCAAGCCGCCGCCCCCAGCTTCTCGCGGAGGCGCTTCATTTGTACGTCGACCAGGTTCGAGCCCGTGTCGAAGGAGATGTCCCACACCTGGGTGAGCAGCTCGGTCCGGGTCACCACCTTCCCGGCGTTCAGCGCGAGGTGGAGGAGCACCGCAAACTCCTTGGGTGTGAGGTCGAGCCGCTCTCCCCCACAGCTCGCGCGGAGCCCGAGCCGATCGATCTCGAGCCCACCGACGGTGATCCGTCCCCCGCCAGACGAGCGCCGGAGGAGCGCCCTCACGCGGGCGTGGAGCTCGGGGAGCTCGAAGGGCTTGACCAAGAAATCGTCCGCGCCCGCGTCCAGGCCGAGGACGCGCTCGCTCGTCTCGCCCCGCGCGGTGAGCATCAGGATGGGGGTCATGACCCCCGCGCGACGCAGGGCGCGGCACACGTGCAGCCCGTCGACGTCGGGGAGCATCCAGTCGAGGAGGACGATCGCGTAGACGCCGGTCGCGCCTTGCCGCACCGCATCCTCTCCACGATCGCACACGTCCACGATGAACCCCTCCTCGCCGAAGACCCGCGCGAGGAACTTGGCGACCTTTCGATCGTCGTCGACGACGAGCATCTTCATGGCTCGATGCGCACTCTCCGCCCTTCGACGAGGGCTGTCACGGACTTTGCGATCGCCAGCGTGACCCGCAAGATCACGGGGAAGACGACGACGGCGAGGCCGGTGGCGAGGACGATCCCGGTCACCACGATCGTGGCGAGCGGCCTCTGGACCTCGGAGCCGGCCCCACGCGACAGCATCATGGGGAGGAAGCCGAAGGCCGCGACGGCGCCCGTCGTCAAGACCGCCCGGACCGACTCGGCGGCGCCCGCCGTGACGGCCTCGTCGAGCGAGACTCCCGACGTGAGGTGGGCCTTCGTCGCCATCGTGATGACGACGCCGTTCAGGACGCTGACCCCGCCGAGCGCGATGAAGCCGATGGCGGCGGGGAGGCTGAAAGGCATCCCGCGCGCCACGAGCCCGATCGCCCCTCCGACCATCGACAGCGGGACCATGGAGAAGACGGCGAGCGCGAGCCAGCCGTTCCGGAAGAGGAGGAGGAGCATGCCGACGATGATCGCCACGACGGCCGGGACGACCAGCGCGAGGCGCCGCGCCGCGCGCTCGAAGTTCTCGAACTGTCCGCCCCACGCGACCCGGTAGCCGGGTGGGAGGGCGACGTCCTTCGCGACGGCGTCCCGCGCCTCGTTGACGAAGGAGACGAGATCCCGGCCGCGCAGGTTCACGTCGATGCGGACGAGCCGCTCGCGCCCGAGGCGCTTGATGACGTACGGGCCGTCGCCTTCGGTGATGTCGAGCACCTCACGGAGCGGGACGCGGCCTCCCGCCGACGCCTCGACGAAGAGATCGCCGAGCGAGCCGACGTGCGCGTCCTCGGGCCCGTCGAGCACGCGGAGCTGGAAGCGCTTCTCGGCGTCGTAGACGTCGCCGACGTGGACGCCGGCGCGCGACGCCTCGAGCACATGGAACGCCGCGTCGACGCTCACACCGTAGCGCGCCATGCGGGCGCGGTTGGCCTTCGCGCTGATCATCGGCTGCCCCATGAGCCGCTCGACGAAGAGATCCCCTTTGCCCTCGATCTTGGCGATCCGCTCGCCGATCCGGGTCGAGATCTCGACCAGCCGCTCGAGATCGGGCCCGAACACCTTGATCGACACGTCGGCACGCGAGCCGGCGATGAGCTGGTTCGTCAAATCTTCGATGGGCTGTGAGACCGCGACGAAGGTGCCGGGGACCTCGGACTCGAGGCGATCCTTCAGGAGCTCCGATAGCGTATCGAAGTCGCGCGTCGTCTTCCAATCGCGGACCGGGCGGAGCGCGACCAAGAGGTCGGTGTTGTCGTTCCCCACGGCGTCGATCGCGAGCTCCGCGCGCCCTGTTTGTCCGAGCGCGAGCTTGCACTCGGGGTAGGAGAGCACGATCTTCTCGGCGAGCAGATCGAGCCTCCTCGCCTCGTCGAGCCCGATGCTGGGCGAGCGCTTGATCGCGATGACGGCGTCCCCCTCGAAGATGCGCGGGACGAACTCGGCGCCAGCGCCCGCGAGCAGCGCCACCGCCCCGACGAACGCCGCCCCCGCGCCCGCGAGGACGGCGATCCTCGCCCGGATGGCGAGGTCGATCACGCGTCGGGCCCGAGCCTCGAGCCCGTGGACCCACTTCGCGTGGCCCGGGGGCGCGACGAACAGGACGACGAGCGCCGGGAAGAAGACGACGGCGTAGAGCAAGCCACCGAAGAGGGCGCACGCCATCGTCAGCGCCATGGGCCGGAACATCTTCCCCTCGACGCCCTCGAGCGCGAGGAGCGGCACGTACACGAGCATGATGATCGCGACCGAGAACGCGATGGGCGTGACGGCGCGCCCGGCGATCGCCCCGTAGGCCTCGGCGCGGGCGTGCTTGACGAGATCCTTGCCGGCGACGGCGGCGATGATCCCCTCGAGGAGGACGATGGGTCCGTCCACCAGGAAGCCGAAGTCGATCGCCCCGAGCGACATGAGATCGCCCGTGATGTCGAAGGCGTGCATCCCGAGGAGGGCGATCGACATCGCGCCAGGGATCCCGAGCGCGACGACGAGCGCGCCCCGGATCGTGCCGAGGAGCAGCGCGAGGACCACGGTCACGACCAAGACGCCCTCGAGGAGGTTCGTCGCGACGGTGGTGAGGGTGCGCTCCACGAAGTCGCCGCGATCGTAGATGACCTCGACGCGCACGCCCGGCGGGAGCGATCGTTCGATGTCGCGCATCTTCGCCTTGACGGCCGTGACGACGTCACGGCTGTTGGATCCGGCGAGCATCAGGACGAGCCCGCTCACGGCCTCGCCCTTGCCGTCGTACGTGACGACGCCCTGGCGGAGCGCCGCCCCGATGCCCACCTCGGCGACGTGGCGGACGAGCACCGGCGGCTGTCCCGGCGCGGCCTTCAAGACGACATCCTCGATGTCCGCCTCGCTCGTCAGCAGCCCCTCCCCGCGGATCACGAACGCCTCGCCGCGGCGCTCGAGGTACCCGCCGCCGACGTTGTCGTTCGAGCTGCGGAGCTTGGCGATGACGTCCTCGAGGGACAGGCCGACCGCCGCGAGCTTCGGGCGCTCGACGCGCACCTCGTACTGCTTCAGCTCGCCGCCGAAGGTGTTGACCTCGATGACGCCGCGCACCCCGCGGAGCTTGGGGACGATCTCCCAGTCGAGGATGGTGCGGAGCTGCATCGCGGAGTGCTGCTCGCTCGCGACGACGAACTTGTAGATGGTCCCGAGCCCCGTCGTGACCGGCGCGAGCTCCGGGGCGCCGACGCCCTTCGGGAGCGCGCCCTCGAGCCCGCGGAGGCGCTCGAGGACGACCTGCCGCGCGAACCACACGCTCGTCCCGTCCTTGAACACGACGGTCACCGCCGACAGCCCGAACCGGCTGACGCTGCGGATCTCGGACGCGCCGGGCACGCCGTTCAGCGCGTTCTCGATGGGGAAGGTGACCGTCCGCTCGACGTCGAGCGGCGCGCCGCCCGGCACCGTGGTGAGGACGTCGATCTGCACGGACGAGACGTCTGGCAAGGCGTCGATCTTGAGGCTCCGCCCCGCGAGGACGCCGGCGACGAGCAGCACCACGAACAGCGTCGCGACGAGCAAGCGGTGACGGATCGAGGCGAGCGCGATCCGCTCCAGCATGGGCGCGCGGAGCATAGGCGCTGCGGGCCCGACGGACGCTTCGATGACGGCCTTGTCATCCGTCGGTCATCGGCATCCGGCTGGGAACAGTGCTAGTCGTCGAGCACGTTGCGACGCCTCCTCGCCCTCTCCTCCGTGTGGCTCGTCGTCGGCGTGGCTCGGGCCGACGGCGCCGTACCGTCCGGGTCCTCGACGCCCCGCTCCGTCGTCCCGCCGATGCCGGCGCCGGCCTATGTGCCCGCGGGCGATCCCGTCCCGGAGCTCCGCGACGTCGTCGCGCTCGCGAAGCAGCGGAGCGCCGCAGTGCTCGCGGCGGGCGCGGGCGCGAAGGCCACCCGCGCGACGTACGCGGGCGCGCGCCTCGGCGCGGTCGGGAACCCAGTCGTGGAGCTCACCGCGTCGCGGAGCGCTCAGCGCGTCACGAAGGACCTGTCGTTCGTCGCGGCCCTCTGGCTCCCGCTCGAGGTCGCAGGCCAGCGGAGGGGCCGCGTGGCCGAGGTCGACGCCGCGGTGGACGTCGCCGACGCGGCGACGCAGGTCGCGAGGGCGCAGGCGGCGGCGGCGGCGACGCGCGCGTTCGGTTCGGTCGTGGTGGCGATGGCGAAGGTGAAGACCGCCGAGGAGATCCTGAAGGTGTCGAGGGACGAGGCCGCCTTCTTCGAGGCGCGCGTCGCGGCGAGGGACGCGACCCAGGCCGATCTCACGCTCGCCGTCGTGGAGGTGGCGCAGAACGGCGTCTCGCTCATGGAGGCGCGGGCCGATCTGGCGAGGGCGCTCGCCGACCTGGCCCAGGTGACGGGCGCCGAGGGGTACGCGCCGACGACGCTCCCGCTCGAGCCGCCGGGCGGCGAGCCGCGCGTTCGCCTCGACGACGTCCCGTCGGTCGATCTCGCGCGCAAGGAGGCCACCTATTTCGTGCGGGCGGCGGATCGGTTCGCGCGCGAGGCGCAGCCGCCGGTCAACTTGATCGCGCAGATCGGCCGCGGTGATCTTGGCGAGACCCGCTGGACGCTCGGCCTCGGGTGGGCCTTCCCGGTCGCCAGGGCGCACCAGGGCGAGCGTGCGCGGGCGCACGCGGAGGCCGAGCGTGCTCGGATCGAAGGGGACGCGCGGCGTCGCGTGCTCTCGGCCGAGCTGAAGGGCCTGTCAGGCGAGCGCAAGGAGGTCCGCGCGGCGATCCTCCACATGACGGACGTCGCCGTCCCGGCCGCCAAGGCCGCGGTGGACGCGGCGCAAGAGACCTACCGCGCGGGCAAGACCGAGGTGCTCCGCGTCTTCACGGCGCGCAGGGATCTCGCGACGCTGCGGCTGCGGCAGCTGTCGCTCGTCGGGCGCGAGTGGGAGATCGTCTCCGAGATGGTGCGTGCGACGGGGGAGCTGCCGTGAGGCGCCTGTGGGGTGCCCTGGTGACCGGTCTGCTCCTCGCGGGGTGCCAGCGCGGCGCGCCTCCCAAGTACGACCGACAGGTGCCCACCGTCGAGGGCGAGCACCTCATCGTGCCGACGATCTTCCAGGAGCGCGCGGGGATCAAGGCGGCCTCCGTCGAGGTGACGCAGATCGTGCCGCGCGTCGAGGCGGTGGGGGCGGTGGCCTTCGATCCGCTGCGGTACGCGGCGGTGGGGACTCGGGTGCGCGGCGTCGTGCGGCGGGTCCTCCACCGCGAAGGAGACCGCGTGGCGCAGGGCGACGCGCTCGCCGAGATCGACAGCGCGGAGATCGGGCAGGCGCAGGCGGACATCCGGATCGCGCAGGCGAGGGTCGAAGGGGCCGAGCTCCACTCTCGACGAGAAGAAGATCTCCTCGCGCGGAACCTCACGACGGCGCGCGAGTACGAGACCGCGCGCACCGAGCTCCGCGAGAGCCGGGCGCTCCTCGCCGCCGCGAGGCAGCGCGCGCACGCGTACGGCGGGAGCACGGGCGGGATGGGCGTCTATGTCCTCAGGGCGCCGATCGGGGGCGCGATCGTGTCGTCGGACGTCTCGGTCGGGCAGTCGGTCGAGCCCAACCTCGTCGCGATGCGCGTCGCGGATCTCTCGCGCCTCTGGGTCGTCCTGCACGTCTTCGAGCGGGAGCTCGGCTCGGTGCACGCGGGCGATCCGGTGGACATCACCCCGGCGTCGGCGCACGTCGCCGAGCCCATCCGGGGGCGGGTCCAGCGTGTCTCGCCCATCATCTCTCAGGACACGCGCACGGCGGAGGTGCGCATCGAGGTCGACAACGAGGCGCGGAAGCTCCGCGCCGGGCAGTCCGTGCGCGCGGCGATGAAGGCCGAAGGCCGGACGAAATCGGTGCTCGCCGCGCCGCTCGCCGCGATCGTGTACGTGGACGGGAAGCCCACGGTCTTCGTGCGCGAGGGGGCCGAGAAGTTCGCGCCGCGCGCGCTCGTTCTCGGGGACGCGGATGGCGTGAGCGTCGAGGTGAGAGAGGGGCTCTCGCCCGGCGAGAGCATCGCGGTCGAGGGCGTCTTCGCGCTGAAGAGCGAGCTGTTCCGCTGAGCGAGTCGGCGGACGTCGCCCGCGCCCCGCCTCCGGTCCGCAGCACCCGCCGAAGCGCGAGCCGGCGCGCTCCTCTCTTCGGGCGACGCGCCCTCGTGTCGCATGGTACCATTCAGCGATGCGTGTCTTGGCCTGGGTCGTCGTTGGCTGCCTCGTCGTCGGGGGCGCCCTGCCCGTGTCTGCTCAGGAAGCGGGGACCATCCCGGAGGAGGCGAAGTCCTACTTCCAGAACGGCGTCGATCTCCTGAATGACAGGGTGCCGAACTACCAGGATGCCTTCGTGCAGTTCAAGCTGGCTTACGAGAAGAGCCACAAGAGCTGGAAGGTGCTCGGCAACCTCGGCTTGTGCGCGCTCAAGCTCGAGCGCGACGGCGAAGCGCTCGCATACTACCGCGAGTATCTGTCTCGCGGCGGCGCCGCGATCGATCCCCAGGAGCGCGCCGCGATCCACCGCGACCTCTTGCTCCTCGAGGCGAGCCTGACGACGGTCGTGGTGGCGGGTGCGGGTGTGACGCAGGTCGTCGACACGCGGCAGGGCTCGACCGCGCCGGCGCAGGTCTACGAGGTGAAGGGCGGCGAGGCCACGCTGAGCCTGCGCGCGGGGACCCACACCCTCACGGCCTCCACCGCGACCGGGGCGACCGAGCGTTGGGAGGTGGTCCTCGCGCCGCGGCAATCGCAGCGGCGCGTGTTCTTCCAGGCGCCAGCGCTCGTGACACCCCCCGCGCGGGGCTCGGTGGCCACACCGACCTCGGCCGCTCCACCGAGCGCGTCCGGTGGGGGCGCGCGGACCGGCGCGTACGTCGCGCTCGGGGTGGGCGGCGTGGGGCTCCTCGCGGGGACGCTCTTCGGGGTGATGGCGAAGTCTGCGGAGTCGAGCGGCAACGAACAGTGCCGTGGGAGCCTGTGTCCCGAGCGCGCTCGCGCGGATTTCGACTCGGCCAAGTCGAAGGCGCTCTGGTCCAACGTCGGGTTCGGCGTGGGGCTCATCGGCCTCGGCGCGGGCGGGACGCTGCTGGTGCTCTCGAAGAGCAAGACCCAGGAGGCGAAGCTCTCGACGCTCCCGGGCGGGGCCGGGCTCGTCTGGGAGGGATCGCTGTGACCGCGGCGCGGGTGGCGATGGTCCACGTCGCGAGGCTCGCGCGCCGATCGCTGGTGCTCGTGGCGCTCGGCACGGCGGCGTGTTCGGTCGACGGCGACAAGACCTTCGTCTCGGACGAGGCATTCGACGGGGTGGGGCAGGGCGGGGTGGCTGGGCAGTCTGGCGCGGGCACCGGCGGGGTGGCTGGGCAGTCTGGCGCGGGCACCGGCGGGGTGGCCGGGCAGTCTGGCGCGGGCACCGGCGGGGTGGCCGGGCAGTCTGGCGCGGGCACCG
>CAYNEK010000019.1:41577-49892 GCA_964396175.1 uncultured Polyangiaceae bacterium
CTGGAGGGTTCGGGGGCGACGGTGGCGGCGGCGCTGGAGGGTTCGGGGGCGACGGTGGCGGCGGCGCTGGAGGGTTCGGGGGCGACGGCGGCGGCGGCGCTGGAGGGTTCGGAGGCGACGGCGGCGGCGGCGCCGGAGGATTCGGGGGCTTTGGCGGCGGCGGCGCTGGAGGGTTCGGAGGCGACGGTGGCGGCGGCGCTGGAGGGTTCGGGGGCTTTGGCGGCGGCGGCGGAGCCGCCGGCGAGGGTGGGGGCGGCGCAGCCGGAGGACCGCCAGGCTGTGGCGGTTGTCAAGCTCTCTCCATCCCTGCCGGAGGTGGCGCCGTGGTGAACGACAGTGCCAAACTCATGCCCACCGGCAACGCCTGCTATGAGGCGTGGATCAACCTGGACTCATCGAAGCCTTCGCCAGCAATTCTCAGCAGCGGCACGGGCGCCAGCGCCTACGGCGCGGCCCTTGTCGTCCGGGACGACCAGGGCGAGGTGAGGTTCGGCGCGCAGAACGGAGGGCCGCTGTTGACTGCGCGCTTCAAGGTCAACCCCCACGACGGGCAATGGCATCATATCGCCGGCTGCACCCAGGTGGAACTCCTGTCGGTGACGCTGACGCTGTTCTGGGACGGAGGTCTCAAGGACACGGTCACGGGCACCAAGGCGCAGATCGGACCGATGGCGGACGTGCGCCTCGGATCCCTAGCGTATGCTCCGACCGACGGCCTAGGCGGCTACATCGACGAGGTCCGCATCTCTAGCACGATCCGATACACTGGCGATTTTCAGCCGTCGCCACAGTGTCTCGCCAGCGACGCGGACACGGTGCTCTCGTTGCACTTCGATGTCTCGAGTGGCACCTTCCAAGACAGCTCGGCGAACGGGCGCTCCGTGTCCCCGCTCGGCGCCGCCACGCCGGCGAGCGTCTGTCCGTGACGAGGCAGGCCGGCGACCCACCGCGGGAGCGACGCCGCGCGCGGTGGCGTGCACGGACAGCGTCCGCTCGCGCTCGCGGATCGAGGTGCGGTGCGATGGGGAGCCAGGCCCGACGCCGAGCCCCGGGGATCGGTCGCCCGAGAGGAGCCCCTGCGGCGAGCGCTCGTCGGCGGCGCCCGGAGCCCCGCGGCGGTCGGGTCGTCAGAACATGTGGTTGAAGTTGATGTAGAGCGCCGTGCCTTCGTCCGAGACGGCGTAGTCGACCATCAGGATGGTCGCGAGGTTCCACGCGATCCGCGCCCCCAGCCCCTGCCCCCGGCGCCAGCCGCGCAGGCTCGCCTCGCGGACCGCGTCGAAGGGCCTCCCCACGTCCACGAAGGGCACGACGCCGAAATCGAAGCGCTGACCCGCGAGCCGCGTGCCCGCGAAGGTCCAGCGGAGCTCGAGGTTCGCCATCGTCATCACGTGACCGACGAAGCGATCCTGCGCGAAGCCGCGCAGCGTCCGCACCCCGCCGAGTCCCGCGCGCGTGTCCTCGGTGAAGGGGAAGATATCCATCAAGAAGAAGGGCGTCCCCTTCGATTGGACGAGCGCCGCCGCCCGGCCCGCGACCACGACGTCCGCGAGCCGCGGGAAGGGGCTCCAGTACACGCGCGCCGCGAGCGTCTCCCGGACGTAACCGAACTGGCTCCCCACGACGCGTGTGCCCACGTCGGTGACGGCGTCGACGAAGACGCCTGAATTGGGGTCGGGCTCGTAGTCGCGCGTGTCGAGCGAGACCGCGAGCCGGATGGTGTTGTCCCAGCCTCCACGGCAGCCGACCACCACCCCTCGCGCGCAGTCGAGGTGGAGCCTCGTCGGGGCCTCGGGGGCGCGCGTCTCTTGGCCGTCCGCCGTCTCCGCCCGCACGAGCTCGCCCGTCCAATCACCGACCTTCGCGTGCGACGCCGACACGCCCACGAACGCGCGGGACAGCCCGCCGAAGAGCGAGCGCTCGAGCGCGAGCGACACCACCGGGCGCTCGAAGGAGTGCTTGTCGTAGAAGGTGCTCGCCGCGCCGTCCTGCCCGACGACGAGCTCGGCGGCTTCGTAGTCGGCCATCCGCGCGAAGGTGCGCCCCCCCGCGCCCGGGAAGGTGAGTGGCCGGAGCGACTCCTTCCCGAGCCCATAGTAGTTGCGCGAGTTCTGGCGCTCGTAGATGGCGAAGGCGCGCACCCGGAACAGGGAGCCGAAGACGCCGGGCGCGTCGTAGTCGAGCCAGTGGAACTGGACCCCCTTCGTCGTCGCGAAGCCCTGCAAGAAGACCCGGTGGTCGTATGGCTTGTATGAGAAGGTCGGCGCGTCGCGCCCGCCGTTCTCGTAGAAGTAGACCCGCGCCCCGGCGCCGAGCCCGGTGTTCGGATCGTAGTTCGCGAGCGGGAGCCCCGTGAAATAGTGGCCGTTGCGCTTCCTCGCGAGATCGTCGTCCGAGAGCCGGCTCCGCCCTTCATAGCCGTCCGGCTGGGGTGGATCGGCGCGGGCCGAGCTCGTGAACACACCCGTGAGGACGGCGACCGTGAGCCCGCACCAAACGCGTGGAGCTGCAATCGCGTGGCAGAAAGACCATGGCGTGCGGATGAAGCTCGCGCCAAGACACCGTGTGAGGCGCCGTCTTGCGACCGAGTTGCAACCAGCGGCGTGACTCATCCGTCGCGTCGGCAGGGCGCGAGCTCCGTGAGGAGCCGCTCGGTCGCGCGGATCCCGTCCCGCTCCCCCTCGAACCTCCGCGACAGGCGCATGTCCGGGGTCAGGCGGAAGGGAGAGCCGCGCCGCTGCACGAGGGCCATCACCTTCGCCGGGTCGAGCGGGGTGTCCTCGCGGAGGTGGAGGACGACCCGGCTCGCGCTCGCCTCGCAGCCGAGCACCCGGAGGCGGCGGAGCTCGGTCTTCAAGCGCATCAGGTCGACGAGCCGCCGCGCCTCCTCGGGCGGCGGACCGAAGCGATCCTCGAGCTCCGAGGCGAGCTCGTCCACCGTGGCCTCGTCCTCGGCGGACGAGAGGCGCTTGTAGAGCGAGAGACGCACGCCGACGTCCTCGACGTACGACTCGGGGAGGAGCGCCTCGACGTCGAAGGAGAGATCGGGATCGACCTCGTGGACGACCGGCTCGCCCCGGAGCTCGTGGACGGCGTCGTCGAGCATCTGACAGAAGAGCTCGAAGCCGACCGTCGCCGCGACGCCGCTCTGCTCGGCCCCGAGCAGCTCGCCCGCGCCGCGCAGCTCCATGTCGAGCGACGCGACGTGGAAGCCCGAGCCGAGCTCGGAGTGGCGCTCGATGGCCTCGATGCGCGCCCGAGACTCGTCCGTCATCGCCGCCTCGGGCGGCACGATGAGGTAGCAGTATGCGCGCTCGCGGCTCCGACCGACCCGCCCGCGCAGCTGGTAGAGCTGCGAGAGGCCGAGCAGATCGGCGCGATCGATGAGGATGGTGTTCGCGCGGGGGATGTCGAGCCCGCTCTCGATGATGGCCGTCGCGCAGAGGACGTCGTACTTCCCGTCGACGAAGTCCACCATGACGCGCTCGAGCGGCCCCTCGGCCATCTGGCCGTGCGCGACGGCGACGCGGGCCTCGGGCACGAGCGCGTGGAGGCGCTCGGCGCGCTCGTAGAGCCCCTCGACGCGGTTGTGTACGAAGAACACCTGCCCCCCGCGCGACAGCTCGCGCCGGATCGCCTCGCGGATCGTGTTGTCGTCCCAGCGCGTGACGAGCGTGCGGATGGCCCGGCGATCGGTCGGCGCCGTCGTGATGAGCGACATGTCCCGCAGCCCCGAGATCGCGAGCTGGAGCGTGCGCGGGATGGGCGTCGCCGACAGCGTGAGCACGGGGACGTCGCGGCGGAGCTGCTTCATGCGCTCCTTGTGCATCACGCCGAAGCGCTGCTCCTCGTCGACGACGAGGAGCCCGAGCCGCGCGAAGTGGAGATCCTTCGAGAGCAGGCGATGCGTCCCGACGACGACGTCGATCTTCCCTTCCTTCACGCGCCGGACGACGTCCGCCTGCTCGGCCTTCGTCTGGAAGCGTGAGAGCACGGCGACGGTGATGGGTGTGTCGCGGAAGCGCGCCTCGATCGAGAGGTGGTGCTGCTGCGCGAGGACCGTCGTCGGGCAGAGCACGGCGACCTGCTTGCCCGACATCGCCGTACGGAACGCCGCGCGGATCGCGACCTCGGTCTTGCCGAAGCCGACGTCGCCGCACACGAGCCGGTCCATCGGCACCTCGCCGTCGAGATCGCGCATGACGTCCGCGATGGCGCGCGCCTGATCGGGCGTCTCGTCGAAGGGGAAGGTCGCCTCGAAGGCGCGGTACGCGTCGTCGATCGGGGCGAGCCGCTCGGCGCGCGCGGCCCGCCGCTCGGCGTAGAGGCGCAGGAGCTCGTCGGCGAGCCGCCGGACCTCGCCGAGGGCCTTCTTCTTGGTCTTGTCGAAGGTCTGGCCCCCGAGCCGATCGAGCTTGGGGGTCGCGTCGCGCCCGGAGAGCTTCTGGACCTGGTTCAGCCGGTAGATGGGGAGGTAGAGCTTGTCGGCGCCGGCGTACTCGAGGACGAGGAGATCGACCGTGTGCCCCCCGACCTCCTTGTGGACGAGGCCGAGGTAGCGCCCGACGCCGTGCTCGCTGTGGACGACGTGATCGCCCACGGTGAGCGAGCGGAGATCGTCCAAGAACGCGTCCGTCGTCTTGCTCTTCCGCTCCCGCGTCGCGCGTCGCTGCGCGCGCGATCCGAAGACGTCCTCCTCGGTGACGAGCGCGAGGCCGAGCGACGGGAGGAGGACCCCGCGGGCGAGCGGGCCGGCCACGACCGTGACGCGCTCCGCCTCGCGCGCCCACGCCGGATCGAAGCGCCCCTCGCGCTGCGTCGCGGGGATCCCGGCGTGGCGGAGCAGCTCGGTGACGCGGCCGGTCTGCACGTGCGTGCGCGCGACGACGACCGCGCCGATCCCGGCGTCCTGCCAGGCGCGGATCCTCCGGGCGAGCGGGCGGAGCACGTGCCCGTCCTGCTTCCTCGCGCGCTCCTGCTTCGTCGCGCGGGCGAGATCGTCGTGGGGCCGCGCGTCGAGCGTGGGTGCGTCCTCGCGAGCGATCTCGTAGTCGGCGAGGTCGGAGCCCTCCTCTCCCGTCAGGTGGGTGCCGCGGAAGAGCCCGACGACCGGCCGCGCGTCGAAGGCCGCCCACACCTCCGGCTCCGACAGGTAGAGCGCGGTGCGGGGCAGCGTGGCCTGACCGTCCCGGGCCGCTTCGTCGGTGAGCGCGCGGCCGAGCTCGTCGCGCAGGGCGTGGAGCGTCGCGGGGGGATCGTCGAGGACGATCGGCGCGTCCGCGGGGAGGTGATCGAACACGGCGGTGAGCGGTGCGTACGCGGGCAGCCACGCGTCCATGCCCATGAAGGGGCGCGCCGAGAGCAGATCGTCGAGGAGCCCACGCGCCTTCGTCGAGGGGAGGTCCAGCCGATCGGCGAGCTCGCCGACGGTGTCCTTCACGCGGGTGATCCCGGGGGCGTCGAGGATGGCCTCGCGCACGGGTGGGAGCAGGACCTCGCCGAGGTCCCCGAGCGTGCGCTGCCCGTCGGGATCGAAGGCGCGGAGCGAGAGGAGGAGATCCCCATAGAACTCTGCGCGCACCGGCTCGCTCGCGAGCGGCGGCCAGACGTCGAGGAGCGCGCCGCGCACGGAGAAGCTCCCCGGGTCTTCGACGACGGGCACGCGCAGGTAGCCGGCATGGCCGAGCGCCGAGACGAGCGCGTCGCGGTCCACCTCGGTGTCCTTCGCGAGGCGCGTCGTGTGAGAGAGGACCCGCGCGCGCGGCAGCACCTTGCGCGCGAGCTGGGACGCGGGCGCGACGACGAAGCGAGGGGGGCGCTCGGCGAGGCGCGCGAGCCCCGCGAGGCGCTGCATCGCGGCGCGCCGATCGTGGGCGATCTCCGCGTACGCGCTCGCCTCGTGGGCGGGCAGCTCGACGACGTCGTCCTCCCCGGCGAAGAACGCGAGATCGCTGGCGAGCGCGCGCGCGACGTCCCCGTCGGCGACGAGGCACAGCACGGGGCGCGCCGCGTGGCGCTGGCTCACCTCGAGCGCGACGAGCGCGGCGCTCGCGCCGTGGGCTCCGACGATCGCGCGAGGGGCGCCGCGAGCGACCCCAGCGCTCGCCTCGCGCGGCGTGACGACGCGGAGCCCATCCGGCGGGTCGAGCGACGGGAGCGGAGCGTCGAGGGCCGCGTCGTCGTGAGGCTCGAGCGCGTCCAGCGTGGGCAGAGCCGCGCGCTCGCCCAGGGTCGCCGTCAGCGGCTCGTCGCTCACTCGTAGCCCTGTGCGGCCAGGACCTCGAAGACGGCGAGGATCGCGGCGCCATCGTGCGCGTAGGAGAAGCGGAGCCCGCCGCGGTGCTCGGCCCACCACACCACCTCGGCCGGGACACGCAGCGGCTCCCACCGGGTCGGCACGTCCATCGACACCGCGAGCCGGGCGCCCACCTCGAGCGGCTGCGGCCCCTCGATCCCCATCCCACCGAGCGAGAGATCGCGCACGGCGACCTCCTCGGCCGAGCCTTCGGCGCCGACGAGCGTGGCGCGGAGGCTGGCGCGGCGCCGCTCGGAGGCGCGGAAGGTGCTGCGCGGCGCGGGCATCGGCAGGCGGTCAATACCTCGGAGCGCGGCCTGGTGGCGTGACTTTTTGGCCGCGATCGCTCGCCCAGCGTGCCGTTCTTTCCCCAAGGCTCGTCGGTTTTCGGTAGAGTGCGAGGTCTCCCCCCATGGCCCAGGACACTCGGAAGGATCCCCGCGCGAAAGTGCTGACCATGACCGTCCGCTACAAGAGCGCGACGGTGGACGAGTTCGTCGAGCACCACTCGCACGACGTCAGCCGCGGCGGGATCTTCATCAAGACCCCGTCGCCGTTCCCGCCCGGCACGCTGCTCAAGTTCGAGATCAAGATCGGCGAAGATCATTCAGTCCTCGCGGGCGTCGGCCGCGTCGTGTGGAAGCGCGAGGCCGCGTCGGCGAGCGCCGAGTCCCCCGCGGGCATGGGCGTGAAGTTCATCAAGCTCGACGACGCGTCCCGCGCCGTCCTCGATCGGCTCATCGCAGCGCGGCCCGAGGGCGCGACGTCGGCGTTCGACGCCGAGGGCGGCGTGCCACAGTCTGCGCCGCCCCCTGCGGCCCCGCCTCCGGCCGCCTCGGCCTCCTCCGCCTCGATCACGACCGCGGCGGCCAAGCCCCGCAAGGCGACGATGCTCGGCTTGGGCGCCATTCGCCCGTCCGATCCCACGCCCGCGCCGGAGCCCAAGGCAGAGTCCTTTTTTCCGACGTCGTCGACCCCGGTCGAGCAGCCGCCTCCGCAGGAGCGCACCGTCTACAAGCAGGCGGCGGAGCTGCTCCAGGAGGCTCTCCGCGAGGCCGGCGGATCGATGGGAGAGGTCGGCGAGAACCCGCTCTTCGAGGGGGTGAGCCCCACCAAGCCGGAGGAGCCCGAGGCTGTCCGCGAGAGCCCCGCCTCCGCCCACGAGGAGCGGGTCGAGGCGCCTCCCGCCGCGGCGGCGAAGGAGCCTGAGCCCGCGCCCCTCACGACGACGGAGCCCGAGCCGCCGCGCTCGCCAGCCAAGGAGCTCGAGCCGCCGAAGGCCGCGGCCTCGGTCGAGAAGGCGGCGGCCCCGGCAGAGAAGGCCGCGCCCGCGAAGAGCGGGCGCCCCGAGCCTGCGTCCACGGCGCCGCGCGCGGCGCGCGAGCGGTCGGTGCCGCCTCCCCCGGAGGAGCCGAAGGGCGGCGGCGGCAAGATCCTCGTCGCGGCGGGGATCGTCGCGCTCGCCGCCGTGGGGATCTACTTCGTCATGCAGAACAAGGCCCCCGCGGAGCTCCCTCCCGCCCCGGCCGCGACGACGGCCCCGGCGGCGACGTCCACGGCGCCTCCTCCGGCCTCGTCGACCGCGTCTGCGGCGGCCGTGCCCCCCTCGGCGCCCAGCGCGAGCGCGTCGGCGAGCGCGTCCGCCGCCGCGTCGACGAGCGCGTCCGCCGCACCCAAGGAGCCGAAGGCGCCCGAGCCGGCGAAGCCGGAGCCCAAGGCACCCGAGCCGCCGAAGCCGCCGAAGGCGCCGGATCCTGGGGAGGTCAAGCCACCGCCGCCGAAGCCGCCCCCGAAGCCGCCGGCGCCGAAGCCGCCCGGGGACGACAACCCGTACTGATCGGAGCCCGCCCCAGCGCCTCGAGCGCCTCGCCGCACCGACCCCGCGTCGGCGGGGGGGGCGCTCGCGACTCCGAGCCCCGCCTGCGCTCTCGACGCGCCCTGAGATCCGCTCGCCGCCGCCGCCGGGTAAGCTCGCGCGCGGTCCCCATCGTCCACGCCTCGACACGCCATGAAGATCCGC
>CAYNEK010000019.1:49992-52211 GCA_964396175.1 uncultured Polyangiaceae bacterium
CCGCTCGCCGCCGCCGCCGGGGAAGATCGCGCACGGTCCCCATTGTCCACGCCTCCACACGCCATGAAGATCCGCCCGCTCGCCGCCGCCGCCGGGGAAGATCGCGCACGGTCCCCATTGTCCACGCCTCGACACGCCATGAAGATTCGCCTGCTCGCCGTCGCCCTCCCTGCCGCTCTCGCCACGGCCTGCTCCGAGCCGAAGGCGCCCGCGCCAGGCCCAGCTCCGTCTCTGTCCGCCTCGGTGGTGCCCGCCGCGTCGAGCTCCACCCCTCCCGCCGCGCCGAAGCTCGCGTACGCGGAGCTCGGTCGCGACGAGGTGAACCGCGCCGCGGTGCGCCTCGACCTCCCGCTCTACTGGGTCCGCGACACGAACGGCAACGGCGCCGTCGATCCCGACGAGGTCCGCACGTTGCTCTTCTACCCGAGCGCGCCGGCCTGGACGGAGGGGGGCGCGTTCACCGAGGACTTCGTGGCTGCGTACCGGGCGATGGTCGCGTCCGAGCGCGCCCGCGACGAGAAGGACCCGCTGACGCGCGAGCTCGACGGCGCGGCCGGAGCGCTCGTCCTCAGTGATTTCCGCGGGGCCAGCGGACCCGACAGGGCGCTCGTGCTGCGCATGCTCCACCTCGCCACCCTCGTCGATAGGCTCTACGACAAGCAGTCTGGAGCCACCGCCGTTCGGTCCGAGATCCCTCAAGACCCAAAGGCCCAGAGCGCCTTCCGCCGGAACCGCGGGCTCGGCTGTGTGACCCCTGCCGGTGAGAAGGATCCGGCGTGCTCCGTCATCCCCGGGAAGAAGCGCGCCCCCGTCGATGTGTACCCGGCGTCCCTCCAGACCGATCCGGCCTTCTGCAAGACGCTGGAGCAGCACCCCGACGCGAAGAAGCTGCTCTCCCCCTTCGTCGTCGTGCGGGAAGACGCCAAGAAGAAGCTCCAAGCCGTGTCGTACACCGTGGCGTACGAGCCCGAGATGAAGGCCATCGCCGACGAGCTCGACAGGACGGTCAAGGAGCTCGACCCCGCCGAGTCGAAGCTCGCCGCGTACCTCACCGCCGCCGCCAAGAGCTTCCGCACGAACGACTGGCTGCCCGCGGACGAGGCCTGGGCCAAGATGAACGCGCAGAACTCCCGCTTCTACGTCCGCATCGCGCCCGACGAGACCTACTGGGAGCCGTGCTCGCACAAGGCAGGGTTTCACCTCACCTTCGCGCGCATCAACAAGGAGTCGCTCGCCTGGCAGGCGAAGCTCGCGCCCACCCAGCAGGCGATGGAGGACGCCCTCGCGGGGCTGATTGGAGCCCCCTACAAGGCCCGGAAGGTGACCTTCCACCTGCCGGACTTCATCGACATCGTGCTGAACTCGGGGGACGATCGTGACGGCGTCGGCGCGACCGTCGGTCAGAGCCTCCCCAATTGGGGCCCGGTCGCGAACGAGGGCCGCGGGCGCACCGTGGCGATGAGCAACCTCTACACGGATCCAGACTCGATGGCGGTCTGGCGCGCGAAGGCGGCGTCACTCTTCGTCAAGGAGTCGTTCGAGAAGTACCCGACCGACGCGGGCGGGAGCCTCTTGTCCACGATCCTCCACGAGGCCACACACAACCTCGGGCCCGCGCACGAGTACAAGGTGGGTGGGCGCAAGGACTCGGACGTCTTCGGTGGGGGGCTCGCGTCGATGCTCGAGGAGCTGAAGGCGCAGAGCGGGGCGCTCTATTTCGTCGATTTCGGCCGAAAGAAGGGCTTCCTCGACGCCGAGCTCGGGGACCGCTCCTACCTCGAGTCGATCGTGTGGGGCATGAACCACGTCTCCCGCGGGATGTGGACCGAGAGCAAGCAACGGAAGCCGTACAGCCAGCTCGCGGCGATCCAGCTCGGGATCCTCCTCGAGGAGGGCGCGCTCGTCTTCGAGCCCGACGCCACGGCGGCGAACGGCAAAGACAAGGGCGCCTTCCGCCTCGATCTCGCCAAGATGCCCGCGGCGGCCGAGAAGATCATGAAGACCATCGGCGAGATCAAGGCCCAGGGCGACAAGAAGCGCGCCGAGGAGCTGTCCGATCGGTACGTCGACGGCAAGATCGTCCCGCACGCGCTGATCGTCGAGCGAGGCACCCGCTTCCCCGCGCCGAGCTTCGTCTACGCGGTCGATCTCTAGCCGACGACTCGGTCCGTCGACGGCGAGGTGCGGCCCCCGACACGCCGATCGTCGAGCGAGGCACC
>CAYNEK010000019.1:52311-64208 GCA_964396175.1 uncultured Polyangiaceae bacterium
GGTCCGTCGACGGCGAGGTGCGGCCCCCGACACGCCGATCGTCGAGCGAGGCACCTGCGCCCCCGCGCCGAGCTTCGTCTACGCGGTCGATCTCTAGCCGACGACTCGGTCCGTCGACGGCGAGGTGCGGCCCCCGACACGCCGATCGTCGAGCGAGGCACCTGCGCCCCCGCGCCGAGCTTCGTCTACGCGGTCGTCGTCTCGTCAGCGGTCGAGCTCCTCGAGCACCTCGGCGAGCAGGCCCTCGGGGAGATCGCGCATCGCCTCGATCCGTGCGCGGGCCTCCGTGAGCTTTGCGCGGCCGGCGGCGAGGACGTAGGGGACGCGGCGCTCGAGGGAGGTCGCGTCGAGGCCGGCCAGCAGCCGCTGCTTCGCGCGCAGATCCCCGTGCCTCGCGAGGCCCACGAGCGCCGGGATCGTGTCCCCTCCGATGAAGATCGAGAACCCGAACGCGCGCTTCTCGAGTACCTGGCGGGCCTCCTCGCCGAGGACGTCGAGCGCCAATTCGAGCACGTGCGCGCGGTCGTCGAGCTCCTTGGTGCGGAGCGTCCCGCGGACGACGTCGCGGACGATGGGCCGCGCGAGCTCGGGCTCGGTCTCGGCGAAGAAGAGGGCCGCCGCCACACGCACCTCCGCGCTCTCGTCGTCGAGCCGAGCCCTCACCGCCGCGCGCACCTCGGCTCTCCCCACGAACGCGCGCTCCTCCGTCGTCCTCACCGCGACGTAGCGGATGTTCGGATCGCGGTCAGACATGGCGCGGTCGAGCGCCTCGGCCGCCTCGTCCTCGTCCGGGAAGTGCAGGACCGCGAGCACGGCCTGGAAGCGCACCTCCTCGCGCTCGTCCGTGAGCGCTCGGCGCACCGCGGCGCGTGCGCGCTCGTCGTCGATGGCCCCGAGCGCCTCCAGCGCGAACTGTCGCACGAGCGCGTCGTCGTCCGAGGCGACCCTCGCCACGAGCTCGGGGATCGAGGACGCCGCGCCCGCGACGCCGAGGAGCGTGCTCGCCTCTCGTCGGACGAGGGCGCTCTCGTCCGACAGCGCCCGCTCGGCCGCCTTCACGATCACGTCCGCCCGGTCGTGGAGGTAGGGCGAGAGCTCGCGGAGCGCCGCGGCGCGCACCGCGGGCTTCTTCTCGGACAGATCCCGTATCGCGGCCTCGTAGGTCCGCGCGAGCAACGGGAGCGACCAGGTCACGAGATCATCTCTTCGGCCTCGAGCTCCGGGCCTCCTCCGCCGCGCCAGTGCTTGCGCCGCGCCTTGTAGCGGATCCGGATCGGTATGCCCTCGATGTCGAAGCGCTTCCGGAGCTGGTTCGCGATGTAGCGGTGGTAGCTCATGTGGATCGCGTCCGGCGCGTTCGTCATCACGACGAAGAGCGGCGGGCGCGACTCGGCCTGCGTGATGAAGTAGAGCCGCGGCGCCTTGCCGCCCTTCGTGGGCGGCGGGTGCGTCGCGAGGACCTCGTCGAAGAAGCGGTTCAGCTGCGCGGTGGGCACGCGTCGGACGAAGCTGTCGTGCACCCGGACCACGCGATCGAGGAGCGCGCCGACGCCGCGCCCGGTCTTCGCGCTGAGCGTCTCCATCGGCGCGTAGTGCGCGAAGGTGATCTTGTCGCGCGCGAGCTCCTCGGCCTTCTTCTTCCCGGCCTTGTCGAGGAGATCGGCCTTGTTGAGCGCGATCACCATGCCGCGTCCGCGCTCGGCGGCGAGCCCGAGGATCTTCGCGTCCTGCTCGCTCACGCCCTCGCTCGCGTCGCACATGAGCACCACCACGTCGCACCGCTCGATCGCGCGGATGGCGTGGAGGACGCTCACCGCCTCGACGAGGCTCCCCTCCTTGTGCACCTTCGCCTTGCGGCGGATCCCGGCCGTGTCCACGAGGACGAACCTCCGGCCCCCGCGCTCGACGAAGGTGTCGATCGAGTCGCGCGTCGTCCCGGGGCGGTCGTCGACGAGGACCCGCTCGGCGCCGGCGAGGCGGTTGACGAGCGAGGACTTCCCGGCATTGGGGCGGCCGATGATCGCGACGCGGACGAGATCGTCCGAGGGTCCGGGGCCCTCCCAGGGCACCTCCGCGGGGAGCGCGCGCAGGATCTCCGCCTCGAGCTCGCCGACGTTGCGGCCGTGCAGCGCCGAGATCGCGATGAGCTTGGAGATGCCGAGCCGGTACAGCTCGGACGCCTCGGCCTCGCGCTGGTTCGAGTCTGCTTTGTTCGCGCAGTAGAGGACGGGCTTCTGGCTCTTGCGGAGGAGATCGACGGCGCGGCGATCGGCGGCGAGCAGCCCCGAGCCCGCGTCGAGCACGCAGACGACGACGTCCGCCTCCGCGATGGCGACCTCGACCTGCCGCGCGATCCCCTGGCGCATCGGATCGTCGCTCTCGGGATCGAAGCCGCCCGTGTCGATGAGCGTGTACCCGCGCCCGCCGCACCACGCGTCCGCGTAGTGGCGATCGCGCGTCACGCCGGGCTCGTCGTGCACGATCGCGAGCTTCTTGCCGACGAGCCGGTTGAAGAGCGTGCTCTTGCCGACGTTGGGTCGCCCGACGACCGCGACGATGGGGCGCGGTCCGTTCTCCTCGGCGCCGGCGGGGAAGGGCAATTCTTCTTGGGGAGGCCTGCGCTTCGTCATGGATCGTCCCTTCGTCCGTCGAGGCCGAGATCCGCGAGGCGCCTCGGGTCGTCCGTCCAGCCCTCGGTCACGCGCACGAAGAGCGCGAGGTGCACGCGGCCGCCGACGAGCTCCTCGATCTTGCGTCGCGCGCCGGTGCCGATGCGCTTCACCGCGGCGCCGCCCTTGCCGACGAGGATCGCCTTCTGGCCCGCGCGCTCGACGTGGATCGTCGCGTCGATGCGCGGGATGGCGGTCGAGGTGTCGTACCGGTCGACGGTGACCGTCGTCGCGTGGGGGACCTCGTCCGTCGCGAGCCGGAGCACCTCGGCCCGGACGAGCTCCTCCACGAAGAAGCGCGTCGGGCGATCGGTGAGATCGTCCTCGCCGAACGCAGGCTCGCCCTCGGGCAAGAGCCTCGTGATCTCGGCGACGAGCGCGCCCAGGCCGTCTCGGCGGAGCGCGGCGATGGGTACGATCGCCGCGAACTCACGGATGCTTGCGTAGGCCTCGAGGAGCGGGAAGAGCCGATCCTTGGGGCGCACGCGGTCGATCTTGTTGACCGCGAGGACGGTGGGCTTGTCCTTGCCTACGTCGGAGAGGAGGACGGCGTCGCCCGGATGCACGCCCATCGTCGCCTGCTTCTCGTGCGCGGAGGCGGCGTCGCACACGAAGACGAGCACGTCCGCCTCTTCGGCGGCGCCGCGGGCGGTCTCGTTCATCACCTTGCCGAGCCGTGACCTGGGCGCGTGGAACCCGGGCGTGTCGAGGAAGCGCAGCTCGTCGTCGCCGTGGCGGAGGACGCCGAGGATCCTGTGGCGCGTCGTCTGGACCACCGGCGAGACGATGGCGAGCGGGTGGTCGAGGAGGGCGTTCAAGAGCGTGGACTTCCCCACGTTCGATCGACCGACCAGCGCGACCGTGCCCGCGCGGGGGCGCGTGGTCTTCGGGGCGCGGGTCCTCGGGGCCATGGCGGTGGGCGTCTCGTACTCCATGTCGTCGGGCGAGCGCCGGATTTCGCGGCGCCGGGCGCCTCAGGGGCTCGCGAGAGGAGCGGCGTCCGGGTCCTCGTCCCGCGCCTCGTCCGCCTCGCGCGCCGACGCCATCCGCTGGTCGAGGTCCCACTCGGCCTTGCGCGCGCGCGTCCGCTCGAGGGCCGCGCGTCGGGCCGCGGCGCCGAAGAGCCCCCCGCCGAGGGCGAGCCACGCCGCGCCGACCGCGGCGGCGGCGATGATGTTCGTGGGGCTCGATGGGGGAAGGGGGGAGACGAATTCTGCGGCGGCGATCACGGCGAAGATGGGGGACGGGCACGCGACCACGAGCGCCTTCGTCGCCGCCCACCCGACGGCCATCACCACCCATGGGCCGACGAAGGCGAAGAAGCTCGCGACGGAGAGGAGCAGCCGCGTCGAGAACGACGTCGCGCCCCTCGCGCGCAAGAGGGCGCCGAGCCCGAGCAAGAAGGCGACGAAGCCCACGGCGTTCGCCGCGACGACGCCGACCGCGGCCACCTCTCGCGGGCCGGTGGTCGAGGATGCGACCGTGAACGCGAGCGTCACGAGCAGCACGGTGACGCCGACGCCGCCGATCAGCATCACCATGAGCGCCGCGGAGACGAGCCCGGGCGCGAGGAGCCCTTGGGGGCCACCGGGCTCCTTCATGAGGCGGAGGACGCGGCGGGACGGGACCACGGGCTCACCGACGAAGGTGAAGGCCGAGAAGCCCAAGAACCCGAAGTAGGCGACGACGAGGACCAGCGAGAGCCGCACGCCGGTCGGGCCGCCGCCCGCCGTCGCGACGATCGACGCGAGCGCGACGGCGAGGAGCGTGCCCGACACGAGGAACCAGCGCCGCAGCCCGGACGAGCGGTCGTCGTTCGGGTCCGCGAGGTTCGCGCGGGCGGCCTCGTAGAGGTACCAGAAGCAGATTCCCGCCGACGAGAGCGGGACGAAGACGAGCCACGAGACGTAGCTGATGCCGAAGGGGACGCGATCGTACGCGGTCGGCAGCCACACTGGGTACGGGTCGACCTCCTTGAACACGTCGCTCACGAAGGCGCCGATCCCCCACCCGACGCCGAAGAGGACCGGCGACAAGGAGAACGAGAGCAGGAGCGTCACGACGACGGCGCCGCGCACGGTCATCACCGACGAGAGCGCGAGGCCGAACGCGGCCGACAGGACGCCGAAGATCGCGAGCCACGCGTACGCGAGCGCGAGCTCGACCGCCGTCACGCCGCCGAAGAGGAACGACAGCGCGCCGACCGGCGCGATCATCACGATGTACGTGCCGATGGACGAGAGCGCGCTCGCGAGCTTCCCTCGCGCGATCTCGCGGGTGGTGATGCCCGTGAGGATGAGCGGCTCCCAGGTGCGACCGTCGCGCTCGGAGGCGACGCTGTGGGCCGCGACCGTCGCGCCGGCGCCGATGATCACGAAGAAGGCCACCGAGAAGAAGGTGTGGAAGAGCGCGATCCCGATCTGCGCGGGGCGGGAGCGCGCCGCGAGCATGAGGCCCCCCACCGTGCCGATGAGGAGCGTCAAGAGGACGGTCGTCGCCAGGAGGCCGAGCGGGGTCCACAGCAGCCGCGTGCGCTGGGTGGCCTCACGCACGAAGAGCGGGTTCTCCCACGCGCGCCGCTTCACTGGAGCTCTCCCCGCGTCGCCTCGAGGAAGATCTGCTCGAGATCGCTGCGCTCGGGCTCGACGGCTGCGATCTGGATGCTCTGGAGCACGAGGTGCCGGACCATGTCGGCGATGAATTGCTCGCCGCCGACGTACGTGACCGACACGGACGAGGGGGAGGTCACCTCGACGCGCACGACGCCGGGGCCGCCGGTGACGAGGTTCACGACGCGGTGGGCGTCCCCGAGGATCCGGACGCGGACGCGGTGCTTGGTCCGCTGCGTGATGGGCGCGCCGCCCGTGGTCGTCTCGGGCGCGCCCAGCGCGGCCTGGTCCGGGGCCTCGCGCGCGCCGCGGAAGCGCGCCGCGATCTCGTCGATCCCGCCGGCGACGACGAGCCGGCCTCGCTCGAGGATCGCGACGCTCGTGCAGATGTCGGCGAGCTCGGTGAGGATGTGTGACGAGAGGAAGATCGTCTTGCCGAGCGAGCGGAGCTCGAGGAGCAGATCGCGGAGCTCGATGCGCGCGCGGGGGTCGAGATCGCTCGCGGGCTCGTCGAGGATGAGCACCTTCGGGTCGTGGAGGAGGATGCGCGCGAGGGAGAGGCGCTGCTTCATGCCCTTGGACATCCCGGGGACGATGCGATCGGCGAGCTGGCCCAGATCGGTGAGCTCCATCACCGTGTCGACGATCCCGGGGTCCTCGAGGGCGTACGCCGACGCGAAGAAGGTGAGGTACTCTCGCACGGTGAGCCGCTCGTAGACGCCGGCGTGATCCGGCATGTAGCCGATGAGCCGCCGCACCTTCTCGGGCTCGACGAGCACGTCGTGGCCGAGCACCTCCACGCGGCCGTACGAGGGCTCGAGCATCGTCGCCAGGACGCGGATGGTGGTGCTCTTGCCCGCGCCGTTCGGCCCGATGAAGCCGAAGATCTCGCCCTCGGCGACGTCGAAGGACACGTCGGTGAGCACGTCCTTGCCGGCGTAGCGGTGGCAGAGATCGCGGACGCGGATGGCGGGGCGGCTCACGGCGCACCTCGCGAGGCGGGCCGCGGCGTGGGACGTGGGGCGCGGCGGACGGAGCGGCTCACGGCGCACCTCGCGAGGCGGGCCGCGGCGCGGGACCCATGGCGCGGCGAGCGGGGCGGCTCACGGCGCACCCCCGAAGCCGAGCACCCTCACGAAGAGCCGGTCGCTCGTCACCTGGAGCCCTCCGTCCCGGGTGATCCCCTCGCCGCCGTCGAGCTGAGCGAAGAGCGCGGGCACGTCGTCGGGCCACGCGTCCGTCGCGCGCGCCTCCTGGAGCTCCGTCTGGAGCGCGCGCACCGCGTCGGTGAAGCCCGGCTCCTTCGCCCACGCCTCCTCGAAGGCGTCCGCGCCGAGCTCTCGCGCGACGGCGGCGGTCGTCGCGCCCGTCGCCATCGAGGGGCTCGTCGTGAGCTTCGTGCCGCCGAGCCCGGTGACCACGCTCTCGCGATCTCCGATGCGCTCGAAATGGACGTACGCGCCGCCCGGGACGTGGACGATGACGCCGCGGAGCGCGCGCCCGGTGCGGTTGGTCACGCGCACCTCCGTGCCCTCGCGGACGAGCGCGATGCCCTCGCCGAGCGTGGCCGTCCCGTCCTCGCGGGCGACGACCGTCTCCCAGGGGCGTGACTGGAGCCCGACGACGCGGAGCCCGGCGCGCTCGACGGTGACGAGGCCCGTCCGGTCGCGCAGCGCGGCGATGGGGGCGCCCGCGTGCTCGAGCGATCGGACGCCGACCTCGCGCGCGTCGGGGTAGAGGAAGCTCCGGTACCGCCGGATCACGCCCTTCTGCATCCCGCCGCCGGCCTCGAGGAGCGAGAGGTGCCGCGCCTCGCCCGAGCGCCCGCGTCCGAGGAGCCCGATGAGCAAGACGAGGGCGAAGGTCACCGTCGACGCCACGGGGAGGAAGATCAGGATGCGGATGGGGCGCGCCTGACGCTTCATGATCCCGAAGAGGACGGGCCCGGCGACGATCGCGTGGGAGACGAGCACCAGCATGGACGCGACGAGGGTCCAGCGGGACTGGTGGAGCGCGTCGAGGTGGGCCGCGAGGACCGGGGAGACGCCGGTCTGGCGGAGCAGGCCCGGCGGGACGAGGTGCGCGACGCGCCGATCCCACGCGTGTCGCGTCAGCTCGACGAGCCGCGACGAGACCCATGGATCGTCGCACACCCCGCCGAGCGTCGGATCGAAGGGGAGCAGGTGCACCTCCCCGAGCCCGTAGGCCGCGGTCGAGCCGAAGTCGGAGAGCACGAGGCTCCCTCCGGCGTACGAGACGAAGGCGTCGATGGTCTTGGTCGTGGGGGTGACGAGCTTCGCCGGGGGGAGGGCGCGAGGCGGCGGCGGCTTCGTGCCTGGGGCCGTCTCCTCGTCTCCGTCGTACGCGGGCGGGGGCGGCGCGGGGATGCCGGCGGGCGGGCCGCCGCCCTGGACCTCGCGCGACGCGAGGCTCCGCAGGTGGGGCGCGCCCTGGGTGGCGTGGGGCTCGCCGCCGACGAGCGCCACGACGACGGGGGAGCGGAGATCCTCGGGGCGCTTCACGGCGACGGCGAGCGTCCCGCCGCCGAGCACCCACGACGTGAGCGCCTCGAGCTCGAGCCCGCTCACCCTCGAGAGCACGTCCGATGGGAGGACGAGCGCGGTGACGGGCGCGTACTCGGCCACGCGCTCGGGGAGGACCGGATCGCCCGTGACGAGATCGCGCTCGACGAGCCCGACGAAGAGCTGCCGCGGATCCATCGTCCCCCAGCGCTCGGCGGGGATGACCGTGATGGTCGCGTTCGCCAGCGCGGGGCCGATCCGCGGCGGCGACATCTCGACGAGGAGCGGCGACTGCGCGGGCGAGACGGGCAGCTCGGTCTCGGCGAGCGTCACGCCGCCGTCCCCGACGGCCCTCACCTTGAGCGCATGGCCCGTCACGTGGACGGTGGGCACGCGCACGACGACCGCCGCGGCGGCCTGCACGATGAACGGCGCGGTCGAGATGGGGCCCTCGTCGTTGCCGGAGCGGCACCCCTGGCACTCGATCTCGACCCGGCCCTTCACGGCGGCGGCGCCGGGGTTCGTGATGGTGACGGCGATCACGTTCCAGCCCCCCCAGCCGACGCGGGACTCCTTCCACACGGGCGCGACCCCGAGCGAGATCGCGGCGTGGCTCGTCGCGGTGACGAAGAGGACCCACGTCGCGACGAGCAGCGAGACGAGCCGGAGCGCGCCGCGAGGTGTGCGCCAGCGCGCAGCGCCGTGAGAGTCGTCCGCGCCGTCGACGGGTCGTGCCGAGCCGTCGGCGGGGTCGCGCGTGGGGCCGTGACGGTCGTCCGCGCCGTCGGCGGGTCGTGCCGAGCCGGCGGCGGGGCCGCGCGCGCGGGAAGAGCGGGTGGCCTTCACCCCCGCTTCACCGCGGCGTCGACGCTCTCGCCGCGCGTCGGGACCGCGGCGATGAGCGCCTCGATGACGTCGTCCGTCGAGACGCCGTCGGCCTCTCCCTCGAAGGACCGGATGAGCCGGTGGCGGAGCACCGGGCGCGCGACGCGCTGGACGTCGGAGAACGCGACCTGCGCGCGCCCCTCGAGCATCGCGACGGCCTTGCCCGCGAGCACGAGCGACTGCGCGCCGCGCACGCCCGCCCCGTACCGGAGCGCCTTCTTGACGAGATCGGGCGCCGCCGCGCCCTGCGGATCGCTCGCGCGCACGAGCCGCGCCGCGTAGCGCACGACGGGCTCGGCGACGATGATGTCCCGGCAGAGCGCCATCACGCGCAGGACCTCGGCCTGGTCGAGCACCGGCACGGGCTTGTCGGCCGCGCCGCCCGTCGTGCGGGCGATGACCTCGACCAGCTCGTCCTCGGTGGGGGAGGGGACCAGCACCTTCAGGAGGAAGCGATCGAGCTGCGCCTCGGGGAGCGGGTAGGTGCCCTCCATCTCGATGGGGTTCTCCGTCGCGAGCACGAAGAAGGGCGGCTCGAGCGCGTGCCGCTGGCCGGCGATGGTGACGGCGTGCTCCTGCATCGCCTCGAGGAGGGCGCTCTGCGTCTTCGGCGTCGCGCGGTTGATCTCGTCCGCGAGGATCACCTGGCCGAAGATCGGGCCCTTGTGGAGGGCGAAGCCGCGCGCGCCCCCGCCCTCGCCCATCACGAGCACGTTGGTGCCGAGGATGTCGCTCGGCATCAGATCGGGCGTGAACTGCACGCGCGAGAACTTGAGATCGAGGCTCTCGGAGAGCGTGCGGACGAGCAGCGTCTTGCCGAGCCCCGGCGCGCCCTCGAGCAGCACGTGCCCCCCCGCGAACAGCCCCCAGAGCACCTGGTCGACGACCGCCGCCTGGCCCACGACGACCCGGCCGATCGACGTGCGGAGCGCGTCCGCGGCGCCCTTCGCGCGGGCGAGGCGCGCCTCGAAGTGGGTCTCGTCGGTCATCGGCGGGCGAGCATAGCCGGAGCCCGGCGGCGCGTCACAGCGTGTTCAGATCGAGGCCGCCGGGGACCATGTAGCTCGTGTAGAGCCCGTAGCCGTAGACCACGATGCCGAAGGGCTTGCTCCCCTTGGCGACGTGGGTCCCGCCGGCGACCTTCACGCGGGCCACGCTCCAGCCGCTCGCGCCGATCTTCTTGGGCGCGCCGCCCGCGAGCGGGGCGCCGTCGATCGTGACGTCCGTCCCGTCGGCGTAGACGACGTTCACGAAGTTGTAGGTGTACGTGTCGGGCGCGAGGAAGACGTAGTCCTTGCGGTACTGCGCCGAGGGGATGCCGAGCGACAGGCTCGGATCGCCGATCGATTCGGCGCTGCCCGAGTTGCCGGGCTGGGCCGTGTCGGCGCTCACCATCCACTGCGCGACCAGGAGGGGGCCGGTGCCCTTCACGACGAAGTCGAGGTTCGACACGGGGACGTCGGCGTACTGCCCGCGGTTCAGCGTGCCGCCGGAGGCGCCCGGTGGGAGCGGATCGAGGCTCACCTGGTTGCCGTCCGAGGCGGAGATGACGCGCACCATGTGCTTCTCGGGCGCGCCGTCGTTGGCCTTGGCGCCCTTCAGCGTCTGCGGGGCGGTCACGATGACCTCGCTCCCGAGCGACGCGGTGGGGAACATGATCTCCTCGTTGTGATCGCAGGCGGCGTCCATGTAAGGCATGCGCGTGCAGTTGTGTCCGCCGACGACCATGACGGGCTTCGTCGACGAGACCTCGGAGCCCGTCAGATCGAAGGCCTTGGTGACGCCGCACCACGCGGTCGTCGGGTCCTGGTTCTTGCAGCCGACGACGTCGTTCTTGCCGGGGGTCGCCGTCGTGAGCTGGAGGACGTCGCCGGCGTTCATCGTGTAGGTCGCGGTCTGCCCGGCGGCGAGCGCGGCGACGCCGGCGCCCTTCGCGACGTTCGCCGCGGACTTGACGGTCACGGTGGTCCCGTCCTCGACGGCGGTCACGGTGAAGAACCCGGGGATCGCGTCCACCGAGACGCTGCCGAAGAAGTTTTCCTTCTCGGCCAGGGCGCCCGACGAGGCGACGAGGTACGAGGTGCCGAGGGTGTTGCGCGGGAGCAGGAGCGACGCGTCGTTGGTGTACGCGCGGCAGGTCCCGGCCCCTCCGGGATCGGCGCAGTCGACGGGGAGCTGGAATTCGAGCGGGTTGAACTGCGTCACCGTGACGGGCTGCGTGCTCTTCACGTGGTAGGAGGCCTTCTGGAGGAGGACGCTGTTCGCGGCCTTCAGCTCGGGGATCCACGGGAGGTTCAGGGTCGAGAGCCCTCCGGGCGGCACCGTGGCGGTGGCCACGACGGCGCCGCCCTTCAGCACCTTCACGTCGGCGGGCGAGGTCGTGGTGTTCGCGATCGCGACGGCGAAGTGGAAGACGTCGTCGAGCAGCGAGTTGGCCGTGACGGTCGGGAAGTACTCGCACCCGATGTACGAGCGCGAGAGCGCCGAGGTCGAGCAGGCGCCCGCGCAGGCGCCGCTCGCGGCGTCGCAGTGCAGCCCCAGATCGGCGTCGCACGGGGCGCCCGGCGGCGCGTAGCCCGAGCCGTCGTCCTTGCACTTCGCGGGGGCGTCGCCGTCGCACTTCCCGGCGCCGGGGGCGCAGACGACGCAGCCGAGGCCCTCGGCGCACTCGCTGGGGCAGAGGGTCGTCTCGGAGTAGCCGCCCTTGCCGTCGCAGACCTTCTTGGTCTTGCCGTCGCACGTCACGGTGCCGGCGGCGCACACGGACGTCGAGCCGCCGGTGCCGCCCGAGGTCCCTGCGGTCCCGCCCTTGCCGCCGGGGGTCGCACCGCTCGCGCCGCCGGGGGTCGCGCCGCTCGCGCCCGCCTTCCCGCCGCTCGCGCCGCCGGTCCCGGCCTTCCCGCCGCTCGCGCCGGACGTGCCCGCCTTGCCTGCCGCGGCCGCGCCGCTCGCGCCGCCGCCCGGCGCCTCCCCTTCGTCGGCGCCGCCGGTCCCGCCGCAGGCGGACGCGGCGAGGAGGAGCGACAGAGAGACGCTGGCGAGCGAGGAGGCGCGGACCGTCTGCATGGCGAGCGAGGATACCAGACGCCCCGGCGCCCCGTGGGCCGCATCGCGCGAGGCGCGAGGCGCGAGGCGCGAGGCGCGAGGCGCGGGGCGCGGGGCGCGAGGCGCGGGGCGCGGGGCGCGAGGCGCGAGGCGCGGGGCGCGGGGCG
>CAYNEK010000020.1:0-1207 GCA_964396175.1 uncultured Polyangiaceae bacterium
GTGTGCATCACGTTCGGAGGGCTCCAGATCGCGACCGGGCTCCTCTACGGGCTGCCCATCCCGGTCCAGCCGTTGAAGGCGATGGCCGCGATCATGCTCTCGCAGCGGCTTTCTCCAGCGACCCTCTTCGGTGGAGGGTTGGTCGTCGGGGTCACGATGCTGCTGCTCGCCGTGACCGGGCTCCTCGATCGTCTCGCGAAGGTCGTGCAGCGTGAGGTCGTTCGAGGGATTCAGCTCGGGCTCGGGATCTCCCTCGCGACGATCGCGCTGAAGGACTACGTCCGCGCGGACGGCGTCGCTGGGTACGTGCTCGCGGCGCTGTCTCTCGGCGTGCTCCTCGCGCTGCGCGGGCGCACCCGGGTCCCCGCGCCCTTGCTGGTCATGACGCTCGGCGCAGCGTACGCGGCGCTCTTCAAGCTCGACTTCGCCAAGCTCCACGACGCGGTCGGCCTCCGCCTCCCCATCGTCCACGTCCCGTCTCGCGAGGACCTCGAGCGCGGCGCGCTCTTGCTCGCGCTGCCGCAGATCCCGCTGTCGCTCGGTAACTCGGTCATCGCCACGTCGCAGACGACCAAGGATCTCTTCCCCGAGCGCCCTGTGAAGGTGCGGGCCATCGGCACCACCTACGGCCTGATGAACCTCGTCGCGCCCTTCTTCTCGGGGGTCCCCGTCTGTCACGGGTGCGGAGGACTCGTGGGGTTCCATGGCTTCGGCGCGCGCACGGGGGGCGCCCCCGTCCTCTACGGCGCGATGTATGTGGTCCTTGGCCTCGTCTTCGCGCCAGGCTTCTCGGAGGTCGTCCGTGTGTTCCCGATGCCGGTGCTCGGCGTCGTCCTGCTCGTCGAGGCCACCTCGCTGATGGCGCTCGTCCGCGACGTCGCCGGCGACAAACCGAAGCTCCTCGTCGCGCTGCTCGTCGCGGCGGCCGTGATCGGGCTGCCCAATGGATACGTGATCGGCCTCGTGGGCGGCGTCTTGCTCGCCTGGCTCGCGTCGCGTGGCCTCTTGCGCCTCCTGTGACCCCGCCCCCCTCGGGACGACGCGAGGAGCGTGACGCTGCCGATCGCGTCCTCTGCGCCGAGGCAGATCGAGGGGTGGACGCTGCGCGCCGCGCTCCTCGAGACCCCGATCCTGCTCGAGGGGTGGACGCTGCGCGCCGCGCTCCTCGATGTCCCGACGCCCGCTCGAGGGGTGGACGCTGCGCGCC
>CAYNEK010000020.1:1307-20453 GCA_964396175.1 uncultured Polyangiaceae bacterium
CGCGCCGCGCTCCTCGATGTCCCGACGCCCGCTCGAGGGGTGGACGCTGCGCGCCGCGCTCCTCGATGTCCCGACGCCCGCTCGAGGGGTGGACGCTGCGCGCCCCGCTCCTCGATGTCCCGACGCCTGCTGGAGAGGGGGCGTGACGGCGTGGTCACGACGAGGCAGGGGAGCGAGGCCGGGGCGCTCCCCGGTCGGGCGCTCGCGCTCACTCGCGGACGACGATGACGGTGCCCTCTCCCATCACCGGGCCGGTCACCACGCCGTGCCAGCCCTCGGGAGGCTTGGGATCGGTCCACGCGAACACGATCTTGCCGTCGATCGGCGCGAGGTTGATGCACCCGTGGCTGCGCGCGAGCCCGAACACGTCGTGCCAGTAGGCGACGTGGAGCGCGTACCCCTTCTCGAAGTATTGCACGTAGGGGACGTCGCGCAGCCAGAACTGGCCCTCGCCCCGGCGCTTCGTGATGCCGTACTCGGGGTCCTTGTCCTTCGCCGCCTGGCCGCCGAGCCCCTCGTTCGAGTCCATCGTGGCGGTCACGTGCTTGCTCTGGATGTTGAAGGTGCCGCGCACGGTGCTGTGCGTCGTCTTGGGATCCCCGAGCTTGTCGCGCCCCGTCGACACCAGCGTGGCGTAGACGGGCGTCTGCCCCTCGTAGAGCACGAGCGTCTGGTTGACGATCGAGACGTCGATCCACTTCTTCCCCTTCTTCGCGGCCGTGGGCCACTCGGGCGGAGGGGCGACGACGGCGGCTTGTGCGGCGCGGATGTACTGGCCGTTCGACAGCTCCCAATAGTGGTCATCGGGGCCGGCGACCTTCTTCCCCGTGAGGAGCACGATGCTCCGCTTCTCGAGCGGGCGGGCCTCCCGTGGCTTGCCGTCGACGAGCTTGTACGCCTTGACGTCCGAGACGCGCACCCACGCGAAGGGGATCGGCGGCGCCTTCGCGCCCGGGCCCAGCTCGATCCCGTGGAAGGCGGAGCCCGTGTCCGGCTTCACCTTGCTCGTCGGCGCCAGGCGAAGATCGGTCGTGATCCCGAAGCGGCGGCTGTGTCCCTCGGGACCCATATGGAAGCTCCCTATGAAGGCGATCCCCGTGTGACGCCGCGCTCGGTCGGCGAACACGCTGCTCTCGCTCACCTTGAAGTCGGCGACGTTGGGCACCTTTCTGCCTCCTTGGAGCCACCACGGGATCTCGTCCTCGTCCCCCAGCGCGCCGAAGAGCTCGGCCTGCGTCCACGTCGTCGACGGCCTCGGCACGTCGCCCGGCTTCTTCCCGAGGATGGCGTAGCCTCGATCGTCGAGCGGCACGTCGTAGGCGCCGAGGCTGACTTTGTTGAGCTCGTCTTTCTGCGCCTCCCACCGCTCGAGGTGCTCCTTCAGCTTGAACTCGGAGCGCTCCTGCTCCGCGGTCGTCGGCGGGCGCAGGTAGAGCGGCAGCGTCGCGCGGACGAAGCCGTAGCGGTACGGGAGGGCCGAGCCCGTGTCGGGCTTCATCCTCGGTGTCGCGCGGAGCATCGGGTGGGCGCGGTCGGTCGTCGCGTCCGCGCCCGCGCAGACGTACCCTTGCGGACGGATCTTGAACCAGCCTCCAGGACAGCCAGCCTTGCCGGCAGGCTCGGGATCCGCCGACACGACGGCCCCGAGGCGGAGGTACCCGAGGCGCGGCGAGCGGTCGCTCGGATCGCGGAAGATGTTGGCCTGCCCCGTGATCGCGCCGACGATGGGCCCATCGGGCATCACCCACTCGACGGCGGAGGTGCGGGCGCGGCTCGACAGCGACACCCGCTCGGGCGCAGCCACAGACTCCGTGGAGGCGGACGCGCTCGACGCGGCCTCGGGCTGTGTCTGGGCCCTCGGCTTGCAGCCGACGACCCAGACGGCCGGCGACGCGAGGAGGACGAGAAGGAATCGACGCAGGGGAGCCACGACGAGCGATGAGGGTGTAGCTGATTTTTCTGAGACCGGAAGCCCAGGGCGGCCGGTCGCCCGAGGGACGCGCGCAGGCGGTCGACCCCGGAGACCGCCCGCAACTGGAGATGCCCGACCCCCACGGCGACGGTCTCGAGCTTGGAGGTCCGGGGTCGTCGAGCCTCCGAGGTCCCCTGACGGGCTAGCCCCAGCCCGCGACCCACGCGCCTGCGACCGCCCGCTGCGGGAGGTGCCCGACATCCACGGCGATGACCTCGAGCTTGGAGGTCCGTGGCTATAGAGACTCCGAGGTCCCCCGACGGGCTAGCCCCAGCCCGCGACCCACGCGCCCGCGATCGCCCGGTACGGGAGGTATCCGACACCCACGGCGATGACCTCGATCTGCGACTTCTTCGGCGACAGCACGGTCGACGTCAGCGAGACGGTCGAGGGATCGTACTTCGCCGCGATCTCCGAGAGCACCTCCCGCGCCTCGCGGTCGAGCTCCTCGTAGGCCCTACGAGCGGCGGCGAGATCGGCGCTCGCCCTCGCGGCGTCGTCGCGTTGACCCGCGGTCCGCTCCTTCGCGCGGGAGACGCGCTCGATGCGGCGGACGTTCGCGCCGCTGAAGAGGCGGCGGCCGAGGAGCGCCTCGAGCACCCCGGAGCTCACGCTCGCGCCCTCCGCACGCTGGGCGCGCGAGACGTCGGACTGCTCCTTCTCGAGGCGCTGGGTGGCCTTGCGGAGTCGCTCTTCGAGCCGCAGGTACTTGGGCTCGAGCTTCGCGCGACGCGCGGCGACCTCGGCGTCGCGGGCGACGCGGAGCGCGTCTCCGAGCCGAATGCGAAAGTCCCGCTCCGTCTCTCGGGGCGAGGACGACAGGCCGGTCAGCGCGTCGAGGAAGACGGTCGCGGTGCACTCGCGGACCAGATGCTCGACGAACGATCGAGCGAGCCGCGAGAAGGCCGCGGCCGTCTGCGTTCCGCGCGAGAACTCCTGGTAGCGCGCGTCGTCGACCTCGGGCGTGGCTCGGAGCGCCTCCGGTGCGATGTAGAGCGGGTACGCCTTGGTCCAGTCGACGCCGACGACGCTGCCGTCCGGCTGCGCGGCGAGCACGATTGGGAAGGTCTCGTCGACGCGCGTGCGCTTGTCCGTGAGCCGGACCCTCGCGACGCCGAGCACGGACGGCGCGTAGCCGATCGGCGTGCCGTCGGGCGGCTGCGCGAGTGGGACCCACGACTGCGTGACATCGGGCGGGAAGGCCGGGCGACCAGGGAGGGTGGGCGCGCTCTCGACTCTCCTCGTCGCCTCGCCGGGCTTCGGGAGGCGCGCGATCTCCGCGAGCGACATCGGTCCGCGCAGGTACGAGAGCGTGAAGCGCGACGTGAAGACGTACGGCGCCTCCCCGCGCGCCGAGACGTGCAAGAATTCGCGGCTCGCGAGGCTCGAGATGGCGCGATCGAACACCTCCACCGCGGCGCCGCCCCCCGCGGCCTCGGCGGCCGCCGAGAGCCCTTCGACGACGCGCGCCCGATCGCGCGCGGTCTGGAGCCGCCCGACGAACCAGGTGCCCGCGTTGGAGAGCACCTTGTAGTCGACGTCCACGGGGTTCTGCGTCGCGACGACCACGCCCAGGCCGAAGGCGCGCGCCTGCTTGAAGAGCGTCAAGAAGAGCGGCTTGGTCGGCGGGTTCGCGACCGGGGGGAGGTAGCCGGCGACCTCGTCCATGTAGAGGAGCGCGCGCAGGCTCGAGGTACCTGGCTGGCCTCGCATCCACGAGAGCACGTTGCCGAGGAACATCGTCAAGAAGGCGCGGCGCTCGCCTTCCCCGAGGTGCGCGAGCGAGACGACCGCGAGGCGTGGTCGCCCCGTCGGGCCGTGCCACAGCGCGCTCGGCTCCGGCGCCTCGCCGCGCATCAGCGCCGACGCCGCCGGGGACGCGAGCAGCGAGTTCAGCGCCATCACGAGCGCGAAGCGGTCCTTCGCGGCGTAGAAGCTCTCGAGATCGAGCACGCCGATCTTGCGAAAGGGTGGCGCCTGGACGGCCCCGATGAGCCCCGCGAAGTCCATGCTCACACCCCGACCCCAGGCGTCCTGGAGGATCGCGGAGAGGAGCGCGTGCTCGCGGGACGCCACGGGATCGACCTCGAGCCCCGCGAGGGTCAAGATGGCGGTGATCGTGCTCGTCGTCCGATCGCGCATGGCCTCCGCGGACGCTCGCGTCCGAGCGTCGGGCGCGTCGAGCGACCGGAGCATCGCGAGCGGGACGCCGGCCTCGCTCCCCGGCGTGAAGACGAGCACGTCCGCGGCCTGCCGGAGGAGCGACGCGCGATCCACGTCCTGGTCGCTCGCGGTGAGCCCCTCGCGCCAGCGTGCCGCCTCCGCGGCGGCGAAGTCCTCGATGGACTGGCCCGCGCGCGACGCGGCGTCACGATCGACGAAGGGGAGGAGATCCTGGGCGGACGGGCTCGGGAAGGCGAGCGCTAGGTTTGCGAGATCGCCCTTGGGATCGATGGCGATCACCGGGATCCCGTCGATCGCGGCCTCCTCGAGGAGCGCGAGGCAGAGCCCCGTCTTCCCGCTCCCGGTCATGCCGACGCAGACCGCGTGGGTGGTGAAGTCGGACGCCGGGAGGACGACGTGCTCGCGCGGCTCCGCGAGCCGTCGACCGAGGTAGAAGGCGCCGAGGCGCTCGTAGTCGTGACCCATGCCTCAGCCGAGCAAGAGCGCCTCGAGCCCGGCGCAATCGTGGACGACGATCACGGCGTCGAGCGCGCCCTCCGGTCGCGGACCCCGGCGGAGCGAGAGGCGGACCCCTCCTCCGGCAGAAGGCGTCGCCCAGACCTCGAGAGCACCGAGGGGCGCCGGGCTCGCGGCGGGCGGCGGGGTGGCGGGGTGCGGGCTGGCAGCCGCCGTGACGCCGTCGAGGTCTCGCGCGACGACCTCGGTGGGGGTGTCCAGTCGACCACGTGGTGGCGGAGGCTGTCGAGCGGCCGTGTCGCGGTCGCGTGACACGAGCGTGATCCGGTCGTGCACGTCCGGCGTCGCCGGGGCGCTCACGCTGCGTGTCGCGCGAAGCTCTTCGGGTGCGCGCGGCACGGGGCTGCTGGGGCGCTGCGTCGTCGGGCGCGGCAGGACGCCCGGCGGCCGCGGGGTCGAGACGGATCCAGCGTGGCCCCTGGCTGGAGCCGGAGTCGAACCGAACGGCGGGATCGTGCCGGACTTCCTGGGCTGCGGCGGCGTCGGGATGGGTGTCGCCTCCTCGCCTCGTGGGCTCGGGGGAGTGGCGGCCGGAGGTGCGGCAGGGGGCGCGACCGTGGCGCCGATTCCCGCAGCCTGTTTGAGCTCGGCCGCCGCGCGCGCGAGGGCGAAGGCCCTGTCGTCGTCGCCGGCGTCGGCGGCGCTGTCGGACGCTCGCTTGACCCAGCGGACCGCGTCGGCCTGGTCGCCGCGGGCCCAGCAGGCTTGCCCCGTCGAGAGGGCCCAGCTCACGTCTTCGCTATCGGTCGGCAGTGCCTCCGGGAACCGAGGGTCGCTCATGGGGCTTCTTCCATGACGCTACCGGGCAACGCTCCTCGATTGGAAGAAATTGGATCGAGCGGGTGGCTCGCGCTCCGTTCGCGGATGGTGGTAGAAGCCGCGCGCGATGAGCACGAGCGGACTCCGCGTCTTCGCTGGCCTCGCCCTCGCCATCGGGGGGGCGATCCTGCTGCTGCTCGCCTTCGACGTGTACGCGAGCGCCGTCCGGCGCGAGGCGCTCGCGGACGGGGCGGCGCGCCGCGCGCCGTGTCCAGAGCCTCGCTGTGAGTGCCCGCCTGTGGCGCCTTGCCCTCCGTCGGCCCCCGCGGCGCTGGCGTCGTCGTCGTCGCCAGCGCCCGCCTCCGCGCCCGCGTCGGACCGCGCGTTTCGGTTCGTGCGAGGAGGCATCATCCTCGAGAAGCCGGAGCTTCAACGGCTCGCTGCCCTCGCGGTGGAGCTCAAGAAGACGACCGGCAAGGTGACGCTCGAGGGGCACGGGGACGCGCCGGGTACGGACGAGAGGACGCTGGGCCTCGGGCGGCGGCGCGCGACGATCGCACGGCAGCTCTTCGTCGACGTCGGGCTCGACGCCGAGCGCATCCTCGTCACGGCGCGCGACGTGGCAGACGATCCGACGACGGCGACCACCGTGGTCGTGCGGCCCGAGGGGGGCAGGTGATGGACGCTGCCACCGTGCTGATGGTCGCCGGAGGCGCTGGGCTGCTCGTCACCGGAGGCGCCATCCTCCGAGGTAGCGACAGGCCCCTCCGCGATCTCGTCGCGCGCCTCCGCGCCCGCGTCGCCGAGCGAAACCAGGAGATCGCCTCGCTCGAGACGAGGGTCTACGAGCTCGAAGAGGCCGAACGCATCCATCGTGACACGATGGATGCCGAGGCCACACGCCGTGACCACGAGATCGAAGCCCACCGCACCCGAGAGGCGTCGCTCACCGCCGAGATCCGGCAACTTGCGACGGAGCTCGGAGCGGAGCGGGCGCTCGGTGCCGAGCTCGAGAAGGCGACCGCCGATCTTCGGAGGAGCCTGAAGGCCGCGCAAGAAGAGGCGAAGCGCCCTCCCGCTCCCTCGGCGCCGCCATCCGACGCCGCGCTGCGGCGCGAACTCGCAGCCCGCGACGCGGAACTCGCAGCCCGCGACGTGGAGCTCGCGCAGCTCACCGCGGACCTCACGAAGGCTCGCGCAGAGCTCGAGTCCTCGCCACGGAGAGCCACCCCTGCGAGCGGCGCTCGCGATCACCTCGCCGTCGAGTCCGAGCTCTCGTCGATCCGCCGGACGCTCGAGCACGTCTCCAAGGAGCGCGACGACGCGCGGCAGGCGGCGGAGACGCTGGGCGTCGAGCGCGACGCCGCCCGCGAGCGCATCGAGGCCCTCGAACGGCTGGTCGACGGTGTTCGCGCCCGATCCCGCGAGCTCTCCGATGAGCTGCAGCGCCTCCGCGGGCGAGGATGATCCCCAGGTGGTTGGGGCGCGCGCTCGAGCGTGGCGCCGTGCCGGCGCTCGAGCCGGCGGGCGCGCTCATCTCGCGGCTCTCGTCGGCGTCGCTCCGCGAGGTGTCGCCGCTCTCTCGGCTCCCCTCGTGGGGGGTCTTCGGATCGACGCTCGGAGGGTCGTTCCGCACACCCGTCGCGATCGCGCTGTGTCAGCGGTTCGTCCTGGAGGGCGCCCGCCCGGTGCTCGTCGGGCATGGCTACGGCGGAACCACGCGTCGAGCTCGTGTGGTAAGCTCCACCGATCGGGTGACCGAGGTGGGCGACGAGGCGCTGCTCGCGGCGCGTGCGCTCTCGGTGCCGGTGGTCGTCGCGCCGACGTGGCGGGCGGCGATCCGTCTCGCCGAGACGCTGGGGGACCTCCTCGTCCTCGACGGCTCGCACCGCGCGCACGAGCGGGTGCTCTCGCTCGACGCCGCGGCGCCGTGGGGCTCTCGCAGGCGCTTTCCCGTCGGCGATCTCCGCGCGTCCCCCGCGTGGCTGCTCGAGGCGTCCACCTACGTCGCGCGCGTCCGCGCGGAGGTCGATGTCCCCGTCGTCGAGGGGCCCGTCGCCGTCGTGACCTGCATCGCGCGCCCGTCCCGCTTCGTCCGATCGCTGTCGGATCTCCCCATCTCCCGCGTCGTGGAGCTCCCCGATCACGGAGGCCCCGACGCCGGGCGGCGCGCGGAGCGAGCCCTCGCGGGCGCGCGGTTCGACGTGGTGCTCTGCACCGAAAAATGCGCGTCGAGCCTGCCAGCGCGGCTGCTCGGGCGCCCCGTCCTGCCCGTCGCGATGACGCCGCACTTCCGGCTCGAGCGCGCGTCGGAGCTTGCCAACGCGTCCTCACTCGTCGCGAGGTCGCCCTGAGCCGACGCTCCGAGAAAGAGCGCGCGACGGAGCGCCCTCGGCTTCGTGTGGCGCGGGTGAGCCGGGCGCGGTCTCGTCAGAGCGCGATCCCGGAAGGACCTCGCGCGGGGTGTCGACTCAAGCGCCGGGGAAGAAGCACGCGACCTCGTGGCCATCTCCCTGGTCGACGAGCGGCGGTCGGTCCACGTCGCAGATCCCTTTCTTCGCTCTTGGGCAGCGTGGGTGGAAGGCGCAGCCAGAGGGTGGATCGAGGGGGCTCGGCGGATCGCCCGGCGCGAGCACGCGGAGCCGTCGCTGCGCGGGATCGGGCGTCGGCACCGCGGCGAGCAGCGCCTGCGTGTACGGGTGCAGCCGGCGCTCGAAGAGCGACCGCGTCGGGGCCCGCTCGACGATCCGCCCGAGGTACATGACCGCCACCGCGTGCGCCGCGTGCTCGACGACCTTGAGATCGTGGCTGATGAGCAGGTACGCGAGCGACAGCGACTCCTGGAGCTCGGCGAGGAGATTCAGGATCTGCGCCTGGATCGAGACGTCGAGGGCGCTCGTCGGCTCGTCGCACACGATGACGTCCGGCTCCACCGACAGCGCTCGCGCGATCCCGATCCTCTGTCGCTGGCCACCGGAGAATTCGTGGGGGTATCGATCGAGCTGATCTTCGCGGAGCCCCACGCGCGCGAGGAGCGAGGCCACGCGCTCGTCGCACGCCGCCCCCTTGGCGAGCCGGTGGAGCACGATCCCCTCGCCCACGATGTCTCGCACGGTCATCCGAGGGTTCAAGGACGAGAAGGGATCTTGGAAGACGATCTGCATTCGTCGGCGGAGGGGGCGCAGCGCTCGCTCGGTGAGGCGTGTGATGTTGCGTCCATCGAGCAAGATCTCCCCGGAGGTCGGCTCGATGAGCCTGAGGATGAGCCGGCCGAGGGTGCTCTTGCCGCACCCGCTCTCACCGACGAGCGCCAGCGTCTCCCCACGCCGCACCGACAGGCTCACCCCGTCGACGGCGCGCACGACGCGCGGTCGCGAGAACAGCCCCTGGCTCACCGGGAAGTGCTTCGCCAGCGCCCGGGCCTCGAGGATGGGCGTCATGCGTGCACACAACGGACGAAGTGGCCAGGGGTCAGCTCGCGCAGGGCGGGCTCGACGTCGCAGCGCGCGTCGCGTGACGGACAGCGAGGCCCGAAGCGACACCCCTCGGGGAGCGCCAGGAGATCGGGCACGGTCCCCTCGATCGTCGGGAGGCGCGTCGCGCGCGTCCCGTCCCGAGAGCTCCCGAGCCGCGGTACGCAGCGGAGGAGTCCCCGCGTGTAGGGGTGCCTAGGATCCGCGAAGAGCTCGCGCGTGTCGGCGGCCTCGACGACCCTCCCGGCGTACATCACGATGACGCGATCGGCGAGCTCGGCGATGACGCCGAGGTCGTGCGTGATGAAGAGCACACTCATCCCGCGCTCGCGCCGGAGCTCGTCCAGGAGGTCGAGGATCTGCGCCTGGATGGTCACGTCGAGCGCCGTCGTCGGCTCGTCCGCGATGAGCAGCTCGGGAGAGCACGAGAGGGCCATCGCGATCATCACACGCTGGCGCATGCCGCCCGAGAGCTCGTGAGGGTAGGCGTCGAGGCGCGAGTCGGGATCGGGGATGCCCACCTTGGCTACGAGCTCGCGTGCCCGCGCCCGCGCCTCCCTCCGGGAGACGTCCTCGTGGAGCCGGATGGCCTCGGCGATCTGGGCACCCACCGTGTAGACCGGGTTCAGGCTCGTCATCGGCTCCTGGAAGACCATCGCGATGCGGCCCCCACGGATCTTCGTCATCGCCCGCTCGGAGAGCTTCACGAGATCGACGCCATCGAAGTCGACGCTCCCGGCCTCGATTCTCGCGCCTGCCTCGGGCAGGAGGCGCATGATCGAGAGCGACGTCACGCTCTTGCCGGAGCCGCTCTCCCCGACGAGCCCGACCATTGCGCCGCGCGGAACGTCAAAGGAGACTCCCTCGATCGCGCGCAGGCGCCCGCGCTCGGTGTCGAAGGACGCCGTGAGGTCCCGCACCTCGAGGAGGGGGAGAGCCGCCGCCACCCCGGTCACTCGACGATCTCCGGATCCCCGACGGTGGGGTCAGGGCCGCTCTCGGGGAGATCCGCCGCCACCCCAGTCCCTTGCCGATCGTGGGGCACCCCGACGGCGGGGCAGGGGTCGCTCTCGGGGAGATCCGCCGCCACCACGGTCATTTGACGATCGTGGGGCACCCGAGCACGGCCTCCACTTTCGCGAGCCCGTCCGCCTTCGCCGCCTTGCAGAGCGCCCCGCAGAGCACGATCTTGGTCGGCGGCGTCGCGCCGTCATAGTCCCATCCATCAGGGTCGGCGCAGCCGATGCTGCGGCCGAGGTCCTTCGTGCTCCCCTTGCCGTTCGTGAAGCGGACGTTGACCTCGTCGTACGAGTACGGCGTGGCCGACTGGGGCGGGAGCGGGAATTCACACCCGAGCCCTTCGCCGAGCACGGTCGAGAGCGCCGCGCGAAACTGCTCGGCCACGTCGACGGACGAGTCGAGGAGCACCGCTTGACCGCCGCCTTTTTCGGCGACGGCCTTCGCGAAGCTTGGAGACACCCCGGGGAGCCCGACGACGAAGGTCCGCACGCCGAAGGACTTCCAGCCGTTGTCGGCCATCGCGCCGATGACGCCGACGTCGAGCGCATCCTTTCCGCCGCAGGTGGTGGGCGGCCCCTCGGGCTCTCCGTCGGTGACGAGCAGGACGACGAAGCGATCGGTCGGGCTCGCCTTGAGCGTCGCGATGCCCCGCTCGATGCCGCCAGACAACGCCACGTAGATCGGCGTACCGAAGCCGTTGGGCTCGATCGTCGCGAGCGCGTCCCCGATGGGCTTCGCGTTGCCTGGGAGCTTCGCGAAGGGGACGAGCGGCGTCTCGTACGGCACGAGGCACTCGCCGCCAGGCGGCGCGCTCGCCGGCGGGAACACGCCGAACCCGACGTCGATGTCGCTCGAGGCAGGATCGCCGAGGAACGCCGCGAGCCCCGCCTTCGCCGCGTCCCACTTCGTCGCCATCGACGCCGAGCGATCGAACAGCACGAAGAGGTGGAGGGGAGGGCGGTCGGCCGATTTCGACACCGTGGCGCAGCCGTCGGGGAGCGCGTCGGGTCCGCCCCCGTCCTTGCCGCCGCTGTCGCCGAAGCCACCGCTCGCGCTCGACCCCGCCGCGCCACCAGGCACATGTCCCGCGCCGCCACCTGCTCCTGCTCCGATCTTGCCGGCCGAGCCCGCGCCCGGAGCAGGCGCCGAGCTGCCGCCCGTCCCGCCGCAAGCGACGAACGTGGCGGCCGCGGCGGCGAGACCGGCGGCAACAGCCCAGCGGAGGTGCGTCATGGGGAGGTCCTATCTCGCATCGTCACGTGCGCGAGGGCCCGGATCGTGGTGTGAGCGCACGGTCAATTCTTGCAGACTCCCGAGGTCGGACCGAAGGTGTTGTTGTTCGTCCTGCACTCGGTCCACGAGGGGTGCGGCGCGCCGCCGTCGTCGACGACCGCGTACCAGGGCTGCGCCCCGCCCTTCACGTCCGCGTCCGACGTAGGGAACAGGATGACCTCCGACTGCGCGGGGTAGAGCGGCATCGAGGTCTGAGCCGTGCCGAGCAGGGCGCCGCCGGGCGGGGTGCCCTTGTAGAAGGCGACCGAGACGCCCTTTGGCAGCACGGCCTGGCCGAGGTTCGTCACGACGACGCTCAGCGAGTAGACGGGCGCGCAGACGAGCTTGCCCTTCGTGATCGCGGCGTCGGGCGCGGCGAATTCGAGCCCCGGCTGCTTGTTCTGCCGATAATTGTTGAGCCCGGGGGCGGTCCAGTTCTTCGGCTCGTGGGCGGGGACCTTCCCGTCCTCGCCGATGTTGGTGACGTGGTAGGTGTGCTGGTTCCACACGCGGCGCGTCCGCACCCAGCTGTTGGTCTTGCTGCCGAAGATGCGGATGCCGCTCTGCTTGGAGCCGTCGTCGGGGCAGGTGACGGAGTACGCGTTCGATGCGACGATGATGTCGGCTTGCCCGTCGTTGTCGACGTCGGCGATGAGCGGGTACTCCCAGAGGGTCCCGGTCGTGTTGCACGTCGAGGGGATGAGGTTCGTCCCGGTCTTCCCGTCGTACATCCACAGGTGATACTCGTCCGAGTAGATCACCTCGGCCTGCCCGTCGCCGTTGAAGTCGAAGACGGACGAGCCCGTGACGGCGCTCGAGCAGTCGTGGGTCGTCTTGAACCAGAGGGTGGTCGCGCCGTTCGCGATCGAGCCGTCCATGAGCTTCTGGCCGGAGAGCACGATGTAGCCGACCGCGCCCGCCGCCCCGACGTCGGGGAAGCCGTCGCCGTCGAAGTCCGCGATCGTCGGCGCGCCCCCGCCGTACTCGGAGGCGGCGTTGCAGAAGGTCTTGGTCGAGATCCCATTGTTGATGTCGATGCCCTTGCGGAGGACCTTGGCGCCCGAGGGGCTCCCGGGATCCCACTGCACGACCGACATCGTGTGGGGGCCGCTCGAGGAGATGATGACGACCTCGGGCTTGCCGTCCCGATCGAGGTCGCCGACGGCGTGGTATCCTGCCGGGATCGCGTCGGGGCCCAACCGGAGATCCCAGAGGACCGTGCCGTCTGCGCGGTAGGCGCGCTGCCCGTCGGTCACGTCGAGCAGGCCGTCGCCGTCGAGATCGGCGAGCCCCGTGAGCCGCGCGCCGTAGCCCGTCAGCGGGTCGAGGTTCTTCTTGATGGCGCCGGTCGCTCCGTCGAGGAGCGCGAAGCCGACGAGGACCTCGGGCTTGCCGTCGCCGTCGACGTCCCCGATCGCGGGAGCCTCCGTGCCACAGTGGACCTGCGTCGTGTCGGGCTGTGTCCACTTCGTGCTGCCATCGGCGTTGAAGGCGATGACGCCGGTGTTGTATGCGACGGCGTCACAGCAGCTCGTGCCGCTCGGTCCCGGGTTCATGCAGCCGACGATCTCGGGGACGCCGTCGCCGTCGAGGTCCGCCGCCGCGAGGCCCGCCCCGGGCTGCACCACGTCGGCCTTGGCGAACTTGTCCACGACCTTGCCCTCGACGACGCTGATCGCGTGGAGCGTCCCTTGCTTGTAGTACGCGCCGCCGCGGAAGGTGGAGAACACGATCTCGGGGATGTCGTTCTCGTTGATCTTGCCGTCGCAGTTGTCGTCGTCGAGCTGCACGACGATGGGCGTCATCATGACGTCGGTCGCGTAGGGCGAGGTGGTCTGCCCGCCCCAGGCGAACTTGACCTCGGGATCGAAGGCGGGCGTCGCGGGCTTCACCTCGCACTTCTCGATGCACGTCGGGGAGCCGGCGCCGCCCGCCGCCCCGCCGGCTCCGCCCGCGCCACCCCCGCCTGGAGGGCACTCGGGAGGCTTCGGGAGACACTTGCCCGTCTTCCCGCCCGAGAAGCAGGTCCCTCCGCCCTGACCGCCAGCGCCGCCTTGCCCGGCCGCGCCGGCGGAGCCCGTCCCGAGCCCGAAGTCGCAGTAGTCGTCGCCGCCGCAGTCGGCCGACTCGGTGCAGGGCTTGCCCGGGGTCACGCACTTGCCGAAGGAGCACACCGTGCTCGACGGACAGCACACCGTGTCGCACGCGAGCTCGTCGGGACAGCACACCTGCCCGACGCACACGCCGCTCTTGCATGTGTCTTCGCACGTGGGGCCGCCGCCGCCAGCCCCCGCACCAGAGGTGCCGGACGTGCCCGCGACGGATCCGCCGGTTCCGGCGCCCGATGCGCCCGCGACGCCGCCCGTCCCCGCGCCCGATGCGCCCGCGGCGCCTCCTCCCGACGCCCCCGCTGCGCCCGCGGCGCCTCCTCCCGACGCGCCCGCGGCGCCTCCTCCCGACGCGCCCGCGGCGCCTCCTCCCGACGCGCCTGCCTTGCCCGCGCCGGAGGCTCCTGCGTGCCCGGCTCCACCCTGACCCGCGCCCGCCTTCCCGCCCTGGCCAGCGCTCGTGCCAGCGACGCCCGCCGCTGCCCCAGCACCGGGCGCCCCCTCCGTGACGTCAGACCCGCCGCCGCACGCGGCAGCGGACAGAAAGGAGAGGACAAGAGCCGAGGTGAAGACGCGCCGGAACATGGAGACAGCGTACCAGAACCGGCGTGGTTCGAGGCTCAGGATTGGAAGAGCCTCGAGCTCGAGGCACCCAGTGCCCTCCCAGCGAGAGGCTGCGCGGAGGCCGCGCGAGAGGCTGCGCGCTCCACGAGGGCGCAGCGGACCAGGATCAGCCGCCGGTCCCGACCGCCGTGGAATCTACCGAGAAATCTCCGGCTTGGCGGGGCGCAGCGGACCAGGATCAGCCGCCGGTCCCGACGGCGCGCCGCACGTCCCTCAGGACTGGCGCCGCGATCGCGCGGGCCTTCTCTGCCCCAGCGGCGAGCACGCGCGCGACCGTGGCTGGATCCTTCGCGAGCTCTTCGCGCCGCGCGCGGGCGGGGCCGAGCCGCTCATGGAAGAGCTCGAGCAGTCGCACTTTGTAGTGCCCCCAGCCCTTGCCGCCCTCTCGCATGCTCCGCGTGTGCTCCGCGAGCTCGTCCGCGGAGGCGAAGAGCGCGAGCAGCGCGTGGAGCGGTGTCGCCGCGGGGTCCTTCGGCGCCTCGACCGGCGTCGAGTCGGTGGTGATGCCCATGATCTGCTTCTTCACCACTTTGTCGGGCGCGAAGACGTCGATCGTGTTGCCGTAGCTCTTGCTCATCTTGCGGAGATCGGTCCCCGGGACGACGGCGGCCTCGGCCGCGACGAGCCCCTCGGGGAGCCGCAAGATCCCAGGCTTCCCTGTCTTCGTGCCCTCTGGATCGGCGGCGCTCCAGCCGGGGACGTACGTCGCGTTGAACTTCACGGCGAGATCGCGCGTGATCTCGAGGTGCTGGGCCTGGTCCTTGCCGACGGGCACGACGTCCGCGCGGTAAGCGAGGATGTCCGCTGCCATCAGGACCGGGTACGAGAAGAGGCCGAGCTCGGGCGCGACGCCCGCGGCGAGCTTGTCCTTGTAGGCGTGCGCGCGCTCGAGCAGCCCCATCGGCGCGAGCGCCGAGAGATACCAAAAGAGCTCCGTGACCTCGGAGATGTCCGACTGACGGAAGAGGATCGCCTCGTCGGGGTCGAGCCCGAGCGCGAGGAAGTCGAGCGCGATATCGAGCGTGTTGTCGCGGAGCGCCTGGCCGTCACGCACCGAATTGATGGCGTGCAGGTCCGCGATGAAGAAGAGCGCCTCGCCCTGCTCCTGCAGCGTGAGAAACCGCGAGATCGCGCCGAAGTGGTTGCCGAGGTGGATCTTCCCGGAGGCCTGGATGCCGGACAGGATGCGCATGACGGGGGCTTACGACGGCGCCACGGCGCGGTATACTCCGCAGCCATGGCTCGCTCGCTTCGACTCGCCTCCCTCCCGATCCTCGCTGCGCTGCTCGTCGCGTGCGCCGGCACCGACAGCGGAGGTGACTACATGGTCGACGACCGCGCCCCAGCGACCAAGGCCGGCGCGGCCGGCAACGTGAGCGCCTCGGGCCACGGTGGCGCAGCGGCCGGCTTCGGCGCGGGGGGCAGCGCGCCGCCCGTGTCGGGGGCCGGCGGCCAGGGCGCCGGCGCTGCGGGCGCGGCGGGAGACGCGGGGCTCGGCGGCGCGGGCGCGGGGGCTGGTGGGGCCGCCGGGACGGCGGGCGTCGCTGGCGCCGCGGGGCTCGCAGGAGCGCCTGGCGGGGCTGCGGGAGAGGCGGGCGCGGGAGGAGACGGCGCGGGTGCAGGAGGAGACGCGGGCGCGGGAGGAGACGCGGGCGCAGGAGGAGACGCGGGCGCGGGAGGAGACGCGGGCGCGGCCGGGTCTTCTGGAGGTTCGGGCGCGGGGGGCGCAGGCTTCTCGCCGACGCCCGTGCGGAAGATCCCCGGCCTCGAGTCGATCACCTTCTACGAGACGACGGGCAAGACCGTCGCGTACACGTTCCTCGTCGACGGCGCCGAGCTGTCACACAAGCTCCCCGATCCCCTCAGCGGATCGAACCGGGACATTCAGGGCACGTCGGTCGAATTCTACGACGTCTACTACTCCGACAAGGACGGCGTGTTCGACCCCAACGGGGCGTACCTCACGATCTCGGGCTCGTTCGGCGCGACGCTCCCCGCGGGAGGGGGGCTCAACCTCGCGGAGATCAGCCTGAACTACCAGGCCGGATCGAAGGAGTTTGGCAACTACGTCGCGAGCTACGTCGCGCTCGGCGACAACGCGGTGCCCGCCAGCGTCGGCAACTGCATCGACGGCGATCTCGGGACCTGGACGACGATGGGGAACACCGTCGGCACGTCCGAGAGGCTCCGCCTGACGCTCGGGTTCCTGTCGTCGTCGGGCAAGCCCTGACGTGCCCGCGGGCCCCGCTGCGTCATGGGCTCCCCGGCGTGGGCCGGGCGCCCAGCGGAGCTCTCGTCCCCATTGGGAGTTGCGCGACGACTTGGGTCGACGGACGAAAATGGGGCGAGGGGAGGGCGCCTGGTGGTAGCCTCGTGCTCCATGTCCCAAGCCGACCCCGAGGCTCCCATCGTCGCCGACCGGTACCGGCTGACGCGCATGATCGGGCGCGGGGGCATGGGCTCGGTGTGGGAGGGCGTCCACGTCTCGCTGGGCACGCGCGTCGCCGTGAAGTTCATCGACGGCGAGCTCGCGCTCGACCACGACGCGCAGACGCGCTTCCACAACGAGGCGCGCGCGGCGGCGCGCCTGCAGACGAAGCACGTCGTCCAGATCTTCGATCACGGGACGATGCCGGACGGGCGCCCGTACATCGTGATGGAGTTCCTCGTGGGCGAGCCCCTCGACGCGCGCCTCACCCGGGAGCGGCGCCTCCCTCCGGGCGATGTGTATCGCATCTTCTCCGAGGTCGCGAAGGGCCTCACGAAGGCGCACGAGGTCGGCGTCGTCCACCGCGATCTCAAGCCCGAGAACGTCTTCTTGTGCCGGTCCGAGGACGGGGACGCCGAGATCGCGAAGGTCGTCGATTTCGGCATCGCGAAGCTCACGCAGACGGCGCCAGGCGCCTCGAGCGCGACGCGCACGGGCACGGTGATCGGCACGCCGTACTACATGAGCCCCGAGCAGGTGCGCGGGCTGCGGTCGCTCGACCACCGGGCGGACATCTGGGCGCTCGCCGTCGTCGTGTACCAATGCCTCACGGGAGAGCTCCCCTTCGTCGGTGAGTCGGCGGGGGATCTCATGGTGCGGATCTGCGTGCAGCCTCCGCCCGTCCCGTCGCACGTCGCGCCCGTCCCGCCCGGGTTCGACGCCTGGTTCGCGCGCTCGCTCCAGCAAGAGCCGGGCGATCGCTTCCAGTCCGTGTCCGAGCAGGCAGCGGCGCTCGGCGTGGCGCTCGGCGTGTCGCAGTCCATGGCGGTGGCGTTCGCGGCGACCCCGGCGGTCGTGGGACCGTCGCCGGGCGGCCTCCAGACGCCGACGGCGCAGGTAGGGATGGGGACCCAGGCCTCGTACGAGGTGCCCGCCCCGCCGATGAAGTCGACGTTGCCGCTGGTCCTCGTGGGCGTCGCCCTCGGGGCCGTGGGGATCGCCGTGGGCGCCTACTTCGCCCTGCGCCCGGCCTCGCCCACGCAGGGAGAGCCGGCCGGCGCCGTCGCGGCGACCTCTGCGTCGGCTGGGGTCGCCGCCTCGACAGCGAGGGCGGATCCCCCTCCCGGCGTCGACGCGGTGACCCCCGTCGCGCCCGCGAGCGCGAGCGCGACAACGGGAGACAAGACGGCCTCCTCCTCGACGAAGCGCGGCGCGAAGGAGATCCCGCCGGCGGGGCGTCCGCCAATCGCTCGCCCAAACTCCGAGCCGCCCGCTCCACCCACCAAGCCCACCGGACAGAAACCGAAGCCCGATGGCACGGACTTGGGCTACTAGTCTGTCCATGTGTCCACGTCGCGCGGTCTCGCTCCTCTTTGCCGTCCTCGTATCGTCGACGGCCCTCGCGCAATCAGACGCCGATCGGGCGGCGGCGAGGCAGCTGGCGGAGAGCGGTATCAAGCTGCGCAAGGAGGGCAAGCTCGCCGAGGCGCTCGACAAGCTCCAGCGCGCGCAGCAGCTCGTCGACGCTCCCACGCACCTGCTCCAGATCGCGCAGATCCAGGAGCACATGGGGCAGCTCGTCGAGTCGTCGGAGACCTACCGCAAGCTCGCCAGGGCGCCCCTCGGCGCGAACGCGCCCGCGGTCTTCGTGAAGGCCAAGGAGCAAGGTGCGGCGGAGCTCGCTGCCCTCGAGCCCAAGGTGCCCGGTCTGACGATCGTGCTCGAGCCGAGCGTCACCGACGCGAGCGTCAAGCTCGACGGCGTCGTCGTCCCGCCCGCCCTCATCGGCGCCGCCCGCCCGACCAACCCCGGCGCTCACGTCATCGACGTCACGGCCCCGGGCTACGAAGCGGTCTCGGTCCGCGTCCAGCTCGCGATCTCGGAGAAGAAGCTGGAGAAGATCTCGCTGAAGGCGAGCGCGACGGCCGCGCCCCCCGTGCCACCGCCGTCCAGCTCCGCTCCCCCATCGCCGGGCGCCGCTCCGCCACCGCCGTCCAGCTCCTCCCCGCCACCGCCGCCCGCACAGCCTCCTCCCGCGCCGCCCGGCGGACCGAACCGTCCCCGAGGCGAGTACACGCACGATGGCTTCTACCTCCGGATCGCCGGCGGGCCCGGCGCCTTCGGCCTGAAGGAAGAGCTGACCGTGTCCGGGGCTGGAGGGGCTGGAGGGGGCTCGAGCTCACTGACGGCGAGCGGCACGGGATTCACGTTCGATGTCGGCCTCGGTGGCACGCTCGGAGGCGGCTTCGTGCTGGGCGGCGGCGTGGTCGCGACGGCGACGTCTCAGCCGAGCGTCAAGATCGACGGCGGCGGCTCCGGGACGTACGATGGCTCGGTGACCACGACGGTCGGCGGCTTGATGCTCGTCTTCTATCCGAGCCCTACGAAGGGCTTCAACGTGGGCGCGATCGCTGGGTCTCTCACGGTGTCGCTGTCCCCCAAGGACTCTGGCTCGAGCAGCTCTTCGTCCCGGAACGACCCGCCGTCGAGCCGTGGGTTTGGCTACTCGCTCCACGCGGGGTACGACTTCTGGGTCGGACCGCAGTCGTCACTCGGCCTCTCCGCCCGGTACATGGGAGGTTCGGCAAGTGACGAGCTGGGCCCTGCCAAGGTGACGCACACGCCCTCGATCTTCTCGCTGCAGTTTGGCTACACGTACCACTGACGCGATCCCGCCGGGATCACCGGCTCGCGCGGCGGCTCGGGTCCGCTCGCGACGACCACGCGCCACCGGAGATCGCCGGCTCGCGCGGCGGCTCGGGTCCGCTCGCGACGACCACGCGCCACCGG
>CAYNEK010000020.1:20553-38881 GCA_964396175.1 uncultured Polyangiaceae bacterium
GATCGCCGGCTCGCGCGGCGGCTCGGGTCCGCTCGCGACGACCACGCGCCACCGGAGATCGCCGGCTCGCGCGGCGGCTCGGGTCCGCTCGCGACGACCACGCGCCACCGGGGATCGCCGGCTCGCGCGGCGGCTCGGGTCCGCTCGCGACGACCGCGCGCCAGCGGAGATCACCGGCTCGCGCTCGCCGAGGGCGCGGCGGGGCACTCTTCCCGTTGGCTGTCGATCGTGCCGTCGTGGTCCGTGTCGACGCCGACGGTCACGCAGCCGTGCTTGTGGCCATCCCAGGACCACACCTCGTCGATCTTCCCGTCCCGATCGACGTCGATGAAGGTTCGCACCGGGCGGCCCGCCTTCTGGTCCTCCCAGCGGTCCGCCTTCCCGTCGCCGTCGGTGTCTCTCGCCCGGCGCGTGACGCCATCCTTCCACGTGGTCACGAGATCGAACCGCCCGTCCGCACGGGACGACCGCTCCTCACGACGGACCCCGCCGTTCGGATCGAAATACACGAAGAGATCGGGCTTGCCGTCGCCGTCGAGATCGATCCCTCGGCAGATCTCCTTGCCGTTCGCGAGCACGCTCACGGTGTCCACGCTGCCATTGCCGTCCGTGTCACGACCGATCCCGGACTCGACGGCGCACGGTTCGTGGATGATGTCGGTGGTCCTGGTGGGATCGCCGACGCCGAGGCCGACCTGCGAGGGACCTACGCCGACCTGCATCCCCGCACAGGCCCCGACGAGCGACGCGACGAAGATGGAGAGCAGGGCAGGCGCGGAGGCGTTCACGTCCGCGATCGTATCACCCGCGCGGCTCGGACGCCTCGAGACCCGCCGCTGCGCCCGCCACCGCGGCGGCCTCGCGCTCTCCTCGTCGTGAACTCCGTCACCCGCGTGGCTCGAACGCCTCGGGCGCCGCTGCCGCGTGGGTCGGGTGCGAGAGAGAGGCCGCGTGGATCTCGCGGACGAGCGGATAGGGATCGAGCGATACGCCGAAGCGATGGGCGTTGTACAGCTGCGGCACCAGGAAGACGTCGGCCAGGCTCGGCGTGTCGCCGCACGCGAACGGTCCGCGGACGCCCTCGCGGCGGACGGTCGCGACCACCGCCTCGAACGCGCCGAGCCCGCGCTCGATGAAGAAGCGCGCCCACGCGGCCTGCGCCGCCTTGTCGTCCGAGACCTTCCGGAGGACGAGCAGGTTCTGCGGCGGCTGGGTGCCTGCGTTCACGATCTCGACGAGCTGCCGCATGCGCGCGCGGAGCCACGGATCGGCGGGCCGGAGCGGGGGCGACGGGTGCGCGTCGTCCAGCCACTCGCAGATGGCCACGGACTCGGTGAGCACGCGGCCCTCCACCTCGAGCGCCGGGACGAAGCCCATCGGGCTCGCCGCCCGGTAGTCCGGCGTGGACTGCTCTTCGAGGAGGAGGTTCACCGCGACGTGCTCGACGTCGAGGCCCTTCAGCGAGAGGGCCCAGCGGACCCGATAGGACGACGACGAGCGCCAGTAGTGGTAGAGTCGCATGAGGCGCGACGGACGGTAGCCGCGAGGCGCGGGCGAGGCACGCGAGACCCGCGCCCCGCGGTCGAAATCGCTTTCGGGGGAGCGTCCGCTCTGGGAGACTACGATACCGACTTGGCGCACTCTTCGGCGAAGACCCCGCGGGGCGACGGCGTGCAGGTGGCGAGGCTCCTGGCCCAGGGGGATCTCGACGAGGCCCTCGCCCACGCGCGCGATCTCCTCGCGGGCGGCGATCCCGATCCGCAGATCGTGGCCTGGGCTGCCGAGTGTGAGGCCCTCCTCGAGGCGCGGATCCTGGCCTCGGTCGGAGGAGCGGGCGCGGTCCTCGAGGTGCGCTCGACCTCGGCGGAGCAGCAGAGCATGCCGCTCTCCCCAGCGCAGGGCTTCCTGCTCTCGTTCATCGACGGCTACGCCACCGTCGACGAGATCGCCGACGCGTCCGGGCTCGCGCGGCTCGAGGCGCTCCGTGGGCTCGCTCGCCTCGTCGAGACGGGCGCCGTGTGCATCGTCGCGTCGTAGTCCAGCGCGACGACGGGCAGCTTGCGGACCTGGGCGACCCGTCCACAGACGCGTCCGAGCGGACCGCGACGAGGGGAGCCCCGTGGACACGCGCCGCGCGGACCTGGTCGCGTCCAGGTCGGGGTGCGGCCGATGCCCATGGGGACGGGCCCCGCGCGCATCGCCCCGTCGTGGGCTCCGCGGACGCGCGCGCCGCGCCGCTTGCCCTGGCCCCCGCGCCGCGCTAATGGCCCGCCCCCTCCGTGTCGTCCTTCCAAGACATCCCACGCCCGCCCGGCGCGCCCGCTGGGCCCGCCCCCGGCACTCCCCAGACCACCGCACCCGCCGGGCCGGATCACGGCGGTGGCGGCGCGCCACCCGGCGGCGGCCTCGGGATGATGCTGCCGATGCTGATGATCGTCCCCCTCATCCTCATGATGTGGTGGACGAGCCGCTCGCAGAAGAAGAAGCAGGAGGCCATGGAGCAGAGCCTGAAGGTCGGAGACCGCGTCATCTTGCAAGGCGGGCTCACCGGCAAGCTCGTCGAGCGCGGCGACAAGTACATCAAGGTCGAGATCGCCTCGGGGGTGAAGGCGACCTTCGTTCGTACCGCGATCGTGGGCCTCGACACGGGCGACGCCGCCACCGCCGAGAAGGCGACCGCGCCCAGCAAGTGACGATGGACCCGAGCCAGCTCAAGTACATCTTCGGCGGCGCCGCCGCCCTGCTCCTCGGAGCTGGGCTCTTGCGACGCCCGCACCGGTGGTCTCTCTGGGTGTCCGCGGCGTGTGCAGGCGCAGCGGCTGCCGCTGCCCATCACGACGCCTTCTGGACGATGGCGATCGCGGGGATCGGCATGGTGTGGGCGCTCCTCACCGCGAACGAATACGTCGATTTTGGCTGGCGCTTCCGTGTCGGCATGACGGCGGCCGTGGCCATCGGCTCCTTCCTCTGCGTGTGGCCGACGCTGAACGAGCTGTCTCACGGGAAGATCCCGTGTCCGCAGTACATCAAGGAGCGCGTCGACTTCCGCCTCGTCGCGGGGCTCGATCTGCGCGGAGGGCTCCGGCTCGTCTACACGGTGGACGTCGAGGAGGCCATCAAGGACAAGCGAGACAAATACTTCGATGACGTCCGCGCGGAGCTCGCCACGGCTTACGGCATCAAGCCGGCCGACAAGGCCGCCTCGCGCGAGGACTTCGCCAAGGTCGCCGAGAAGGTCGAGGTGACCAAGTCGCGGTCGAGCGTGGCGATCATCGCGCTGAACTTCAAAGACCCCGCGGACGTGTCCAAGCTCGACGACGAGAAGTTCAAGCGGTTCGAGAGCGAGATGGCCCGCACCCGGGGCTCGAGCGCCGGCGAGGTCGTCTACAAGATCCGCGCGGCGGTCGAGACGAACATCCGAGAGACCGCGGTCAACCAGGCGAAGGACACGATCGGCCGCCGCGTCGACGAGCTCGGCCTGCGCGAGGCCGCCGTGTCGGTGCGCGACGAGGACATCATCGTCGAGGTGCCCGGCGAGGACCAGCGCGCGTTCAACGAGATCCGCGAGATCATCGGGAAGACGGCGCGGCTGGAGTTCAAGATGGTGGACGACGGCGTCAACTTCTTCGAGACGATCCGGCAGAAGCAGGACAAGGCGCCCCCCGGCGTCTCGTACCAGGGCGAGCAGGCGCCCTTCGGGCCCGGGAAGACCACGATGGTCACCTACGCCCGCATGATGAAGAACAAGGACGAGACGCTCAAGCAGACGCGGGATCGCTTCCGCGCCTGGCTCTCGACGCTCGAAATCCCGAGCGATCACGAGGTCGGCCTCGAGGTGCTCCGCGAGGTCAACGAGCAGGGCGTCGAGGAGGAGATCGGTTGGCGGACGATGTACCTCTTCTCGAAGGCCGAGATCACGGGCGACCAGATCCGGCACGCGGGCGTGCAGCAGGACACGCAGCGGACGGGAGGCGGCTACCTCGTCGGCCTCCAGTTCACCGAGTCGGGCGCGCGGCACTTCGAGGAGGTGACCGGAGCCAACGTGCAGAAGCGCTTCGCCATCATCCTCGACGACGCGATCCAGAGCGCGCCCCGCATCCTCACGAAGATCGGCGGCGGAGGCTGCACGATCACGATGGGCACGAGCGATCCCGACAAGCAGCTCCAGGAGGCGAAGCGCCTCGAGCTCGTCCTGAAGGCCGGCGCGCTCCCCGCGCCCATCACGCCGTCGAACGAGCAGCGCATCGGCGCGAGCCTGGGCTCCGACGCCATCAAGCAGGGGATCTTCGGCGCGATCGCGGGCGCGTCGATCGTGCTCGTCTTCATCGCCGTCTACTACTCGGTCGCCGGGATCATCGCGGACGTCGCCGTGATCTTCAACCTCTTCCTCCAGATCTCGCTGCTCGCCACCTTCGGCGCCGCGATGACGCTCCCCGGGATCGCGGGCCTCGCCCTCACCGTCGGCATGGCCATCGACGCGAACGTGCTCATCAACGAGCGCATCCGGGAAGAATTGAGGCAGGGGAAGAGCGCCCGGACGGCGATCGAGCTCGGGTACGACAAGGCGCTCTCGGCCATCATCGACGGGCACATGACGACCTTCATCTCGGGGCTCATCCTCGCGCAGTACGGGACAGGCCCCATCAAGGGCTTCGCCGTCACGCTCCTCGTCGGCATGGTGGTGTCGCTCTACACCTCCGTCATCTGCACGAGACTAGGCTTCGACTTCTACGTCCGCGGTCTCCGCAAGAAGACCATCCCGGTCGGGTGACGAGAGGAGGACGCGATGGAGATCTTCAAGCCGCACAAGGTCTACGACTTCATGGGGATGCGACGCTTCTGGGTGTCGCTATCCATCTTCCTCACGGTCGCGAGCGCCTTCGTCGCGCTCGTGTACCCGAAGCCTCACTGGGGGACCGACTTCAAGGGCGGGACCGAGATCGAGCTCGCCTTCAAGAAGGCCGTCGGCGTGGCCGACGTCCGCAAGGCCTGCGAGGACGCCGGCTTCCACGGCCCAGACGTCGTCGAGGTGTCCGATCCGGTGAACCCGAACCGCTTCCTCATCCGCGTCCAGGAGATCTCGAGCCTCGACGACGCGACCAAGGCGAAGGTCATCGAGGCGCTCTGCCTGACCGACGAGCACCACACGCCGTCCGCGGACAAGTGCCCGGAGAGCGCGCGCACCTCGGAGGTGAAGTTCTCTCCGGGCGGAGACAAGATCACGGTCCGGTACGAGTCCGAGCCCGATCTGGCGGCCCTGACGAAGGTGCTCGCCACCGTCCCCGGCCTCGAGCTGCGCCACCAGGAGAAGAACCCACAGGTCGTGAGCCAGCGGGACCACAAGGTCGAGGTGGCGCTCAAGTCGAAGGGCGACATCCTGGTCGACAAGCTCCGCGGCGTGCTCGGGCCGGACGTCGCCCCCGAGGCAGCGCTCCGCGTCGAGTGGGTCGGCCCAAAGGCGGGGAAGCAGCTCCGGGACGCGGCCATCAAGTCCATCGGCGTCGCGATGGTCTTCATCATGGCGTACGTCGCGCTGCGCTTCGACTTGCGCTTCGCGCCCGGAGGGATCATCGCGCTCCTCCACGACTCGGCGGTCGTCATCGGCGTCTTCGTCCTCCTGAAGAAGGAGATCACGCTCTCGACCATCGCCGCGATCTTGACCCTCGTCGGCTACTCGATCGCCGACACGGTCATCGTGTACGATCGAATCCGGGAGAACCTCGGGCGGCACAAGGGGAAGTCCTTCGCCGACATCATCAACATCTCGGTGTCCGAGACCATCTCCCGGACCGTGCTCACCTCGGGCACCGTGCTCCTCTCGGTGAGCTGCTTCTTCATCTGGGGCACCGGCGTCATCAAGGACTTCGCGCTCGCGCTCGTCATCGGCGTCATCGCCGGGACCTACTCGTCGATCTACGTCGCGCCTCCCTTCACGGAGTGGGTCGATCGGCGCTTCTTCGGCGCGAGCGCCGACAAAAAGTCGGCGAAGAGCAAGCTCTCCGCGAAGAAGCCGCCTCCGAAGCGCGACCAGCCGAAGCCCGAGCCGGCCGGGGAGTGATGCGCTGGGCGGTCGTGCTCGCCGGCGGCTCGGGGACCCGCTTCTGGCCCGCGTCGACCCGCGAGCGGCCGAAGCAGCTGCTCCCGCTCGGGGGGACCGACGAGCCCTTGCTCGCCGCCTCGGTGCGTCGGATCGGCGCCCTCGTCCCGCCCGAGCGCGTGCTCGTCGCGACGAGCGCCCACCTCGTCGATCAGACCCGCGCCGCGCTGCCCCATCTCCCGCGCGAGAACTTCCTCGCCGAGCCCATCGCCCGCAACACCGCGCCGTGCATCGCCTGGGCGAACGGCTGGATCGCGGCGCGAGATCGGGACGCCGTCGTCGGGGTCTTCCCGGCGGATCACGCGGTCCTCGACGAAGGGTCCTTCGGGGATGTCCTCCATCGCGCGTTCGAGACCGCGTTCGGGGGCCACATCACGACGGTGGGGCTCCGTCCCACGCGACCGGACACGGGGTTCGGCTACATCGAGATCGGCGACGCGATCAGCGCGCACGCGCGGCGGGTGGCGCGCTTCGTCGAGAAGCCCCGGCGCGAGATCGCGGAGACCTTCGTCGCCGGCGGGCGCCACCTGTGGAACGGCGGGATGTTCTTCTTCTCTGTCGCGAAGATGGCGCAGGCGATCGAGGAGAGCCTCCCGGAGCTGCACGCCGCCGTCTCGTCGATGCTCGAGGCGCGCGACGACGCGGCGTTGCTCGAGGCCTTCTCGCGCGCGCCGGCGATCTCGATCGACCACGGCGTGATGGAGAAGACGCCTGGGCTCGCGGTGGTGCCAGGGGATTTTGGCTGGAGCGACGTCGGGAGCTGGGAGGCCGCCTATGATCTGGCGGACAAGGACGCAGACGGCAACGCCGCGGCGGGGCTCGATCTCGTGGCGGTCCGCTCCACGGGGAACCTCGTCCGCGATCTCCGCGAGCGCCGCACCCCGCGCGTCGTCGCGCTGGTCGGCGTGTCGGATCTCGTGGTCGTCGAGACGGACGACGCCCTGCTCGTCCTGCGGCGCGACGCCGCGCAGGACGTGAAGCAGATCACCGAGGCGCTCGCCCGGCGGAGCTAGCGGGTGGCTCGCAGGCCTCCCCCGAAGCCCGGACACGGGGCGAGCTCGACCGACGCGGGGGCTCCGTCGGCCACGTCAGACCGGACGCGCCCAGCGAAGCCCCCGCTCGTCCCGCAGGTGACCACGCTCTGGGACTACCCCTCGCAGCACTATGGTGATCGGGAGCAGGGGAGCCAGGCCTACCGCGGCGCGACCCCGTCCTACGTCGTGTGGAACGTGCTCCATCGGTTCTCGGCGCCGGGGGAGCTCGTCGTCGATCCGTTCTGCGGGAGCGGCACCACGCTCGATGTCGCCAAGGACCTCGACCGACGCGCGCGCGGCTTCGATGTCGCGCCATGCCGCTCGGACGTCGAGGGGGCGGACGCCCGCAGCCTGCCGCTGAAGAGCGACTCGGTCGATCTCGTCTTCATGGACCCGCCGTACGCGGACAACCTCCACTACTCGGACGATCCTCGCTGCATCGGGAAGCTCAAGGCCGACGGGCGGTACCAGCGCGCGATGCGGCTCGCGATCAAGGAGTCCTGCCGCGTGCTCCGGCCGGGCAGGGTCCTCGCCGTGTACGTGTCCGACGTCCTCCACAAGGGGCGCGCGTTCTTCCCGCTCGGGCACGAGCTCTTCGCGATGGCGCGCGAAGAGGGGATGCTGCCCGTCGACTGGGTCGCCGTGACGCGTCACAACCGCACGCTCCAGCTCGGCAACCATCGCAAGGCAGCGGACGAAGAGGGGTTCTTCCTCCGGGGGTTCGTCCACCTGCTCCTCCTGCGGAAGCGCGCGTGATCACCTCGACCCGGGACGCGCTCCTCGGCGGGGTGCTCGTCTACCACCAGCCCGCGAAGGGGTACCGCGTGGGGCTCGAGGCGCTGTTGCTCGCGGACTTTGCGCTTCGCGACGACCGTCGGCCGCCACGGCGTGTCGTCGATCTCGGCGCCGGACCAGGCGCCATCGGGCTCGTGATCGCCGCGCGGGCGCCGACCTCGACGATCACGCTCGTCGAGGTCGACGACGAGCACGCCGCGCTCGCGGGGGAGAACCTCCGCGCGAACCACCTCACCTCGCGCGCGCGGGTCGTCCAGAGCGACGTCCGCGACGTGCTCACGCACCTGCCTCGGGGGGGCTACGATCTCGTCGTGTCGAACCCGCCGTGGTTCGACAGGGCGAGCGGCTCGTCGCCCGTGGACCTTCGACGCGCGCGCGCGCGGATGCTCGACAAGGAGACGCTGCGCGGCTTCGTCGTCGCGGCGAAGACACTCGCGGGGCGCGGCGCGCGCGTCTGCTTCACCTTCCCTGCGGCGAGCGCGATGGCGATCCTCTCCGCGTGCGACGCGGTGCGCCTCGTCCCGAAGAGGCTCCGCTTCGTCCACCCACGTCGCACCGCTCCGGCGAACGCGCTGCTCCTCGAGTGCACGTCCGGGAAACCCGGCGGGCTCGTCGTCGAGCCCCCGCTCGTGGTGCGCGGGGAGGGCGATGGCTACACGATCGAGGCGACTCGCGCCCTCCGTGGTGAGGCTCGGGTCCACCCCGCGTGAGCGATCGCCGGGCCCTCCAGGCGGGGCCCCCCGGCGGACGGCATCGCGCGCGTGGTTCAGCGGGAGCGGTTCGCGGCCTTCCCCGAGCCGCGGACGCGCTTCGTTGGCTTGACTGCCGCCTTGATGGTGGCCATCGCGGCGCCGCCCGCGAGCTTCTGGAGGCGCGAGATTTCGTCGCGCAGCCGACTCGCCGTCTCGAATTCGAGGCGCTCCGCCGCTTGGAACATGTCGCGCTTCAGCGACTCGACATGATCGGCGAGATCGCTCGGATCCGCGTCGTCGGGCTTCTGGGTCGACCAGTCGCGCTTTGGCACGGGCACGTAGTCGGACGTGCCGCTCGCTGGGGACAGATCGAGGATCGCCTTCTTCACCGTCTGGGGCGTGATCCCGTGCTCCAGGTTGTACGCCCTCTGCAGCTCTCGCCTCCGCTCGGTCTCGTCGATGGCCTGCTTCATCGCCGGGGTGATCCTGTCGGCGAACATGATGACCCGCCCGTTCGCGTTCCGGGCGGCGCGCCCGATGGTCTGGATGAGCGAGCGCGGGCTGCGGAGGAAGCCCTCCTTGTCGGCGTCGAGGATCGCGACGAGCGAGACCTCGGGGAGATCGAGCCCCTCGCGGAGGAGGTTGATCCCGACGAGGACGTCGAACACCCCGACGCGGAGGTCCCGCAGGATCTCTACACGCTCGAGCGTCTCGACGTCCGAGTGCAGGTACCGGACCTTGATGCCGAGCTCCCCGTAGTAGTCGGTGAGATCCTCGGCCATGCGCTTGGTCAGCGTCGTCACGAGGACGCGCTCGCCGCGATCGATGCGGGCTCTGATCTCGCCGAGGAGTACGTCGACCTGTCCGGCGACCTTGCGCACTTCGATCTCGGGATCGATGAGCCCCGTCGGGCGGATGACCTGCTCCACGTACGTGCCCTCGGACGCCTTCAGCTCGTACTCCCCGGGCGTCGCCGAGACGAAGAGCGTCCGCTTCATGAACCGCTCGAATTCCTCGAACTTGAGCGGGCGGTTGTCGAGCGCCGAGGGCAAGCGGAAGCCGTGCTCGACGAGCGTCTCCTTGCGCGCGCGGTCCCCGCGGTACATCGCCCCGAGCTGCGGCACCGTCTGGTGCGACTCGTCGATGACGAGCAAGAAATCGTCCCCGAAGTAGTCGATGAGCGTGGGCGGGGGGTCTCCGGCCTTCCGGCCCGAGAGGTGCCGAGAGTAGTTCTCGATCCCCTGACAGAAGCCCATCTGCTCCATCATCTCGAGGTCGTACAGGGTCCGCTGCTCGAGCCGCGGGTTCTCGAGGAAGCGCCCCTCCTTGTCGTAGAAGTCGAGCCGCTCCTTGAGCTCCTCGCGGATCGCGTCCATCGCGCGCCGCATGATGTCCTGGGGTGTCACGTAGTGGCTGCCGGGGAAGATCGAGTACTTGTCGAGCTGCCCGAGGACGCGCCCTCGCAGCGGATCGATGGTGCGGATCGCGTCGATCTCGTCGCCGAAGAGCTCCACGCGGATCGCGGTCTTCTCCTCGTAGGCCGGGAAGATCTCGATGACGTCGCCGCGCACTCGGAAGGTGCCTCTGTGGAAGTCGACGTCGTTCCTCTCGTACTGGATGTCGACGAGGCGACGGAGGAGCTCGTCGCGGCGGATCTCGACGCCGCGCTGGAGGTGGATCGCGAGCCCCTCGTAGCTCTCGGAGGAGCCGATGCCGTAGATGCATGACACGCTCGCGACGATGATGACGTCCGGTCGGGACAAGAGCGACATCGTCGCGGCGTGGCGCATCCGATCGATCGCGTCGTTCACGATCGCGTCCTTCTCGATGTACGTGTCGCTGACGGGGACGTACGCCTCGGGCTGGTAGTAGTCGTAGTAGCTGACGAAGTATTGCACCGCGTTCTTCGGGAAGAGCTCGCGGAGCTCGCCGTAGAGCTGCGCGGCGAGGGTCTTGTTGGGCGCGAGGAGGAGCGTGGGGCGGTCGATGGCGCGGATGAGGTTCGCGACGGTGAAGGTCTTCCCGGAGCCGGTGACGCCGAGCAGCGTCTGGTGCTGGAGCCCCCGCTCGAAGCCGGAGATCAATTCCTCGATGGCGCGGGGCTGATCGCCTCTCGGCGCGTACTCACTGACGAGCTCGAACGAACGCTTCATGGAAGTGCGCGAAGATCGCAGAGCCCGCCGTGGTTGCAAAGAAGAATTCGACCCACCCGATGGCCGATCGAGGGGGCTCAGTCGTCGAGCGCGATCCCTGCGAGGGCCCAGCGCGCCGCGAAGGACGCGGCCTCACCGCTGACGATCGCCCGACGCGCCTCGCGAACGAGCCGTCCGTAGGTGGTGAGGTTGTGGTGCGACAGGAGCCGGAGGACGAGCAGCTCTCGTGCGAGGAAGAGGTGCCGGAGGTACGCGCGGGAGTATCCGCCGCGACACGCGAGGCAGGCGCACTCCTCGTCGAGCGGGCGAAGATCCTCGCGGTATCGCGCCTGCTTCAGGACGACCCGTCCCACGCGCGAGAGCGCCTGCCCGTTGCGCGCGTTGCGGGTGGGGAGCACGCAGTCGAAGAGATCGACGCCGGCGAGGATCGCGTGGACCAGATCGCGCGGCGTCCCAACACCCATCAGGTACCGCGGGCGCTCGGGATCGACGAGGTGCGCGACCTCGGAGAGCGTGGCGTGCATCTGCTCGATGGGCTCGCCCACCGAGAAGCCGCCGAGCGCGAGCCCGTCGACGGGGAGCGCCCCGAGCTCTTGCGCGTGCTCGAGGCGGAGGTCCACGGACGTCCCGCCCTGGACGATCCCGAAGAGGGCGCGGTCCTCGCGCTTCGCCGCGAGGCAGCGCATGGCCCAGCGCGTGGTCCGCGCGACGGCCGCCTGGATCTCGTCACGCGGCGCCCCCCCGGGCGGGCACACGTCGAGCTGCATCGCGACGTCCGCGCCGAGGAGCCCCTGGACGCGCATCGCCTCCTCGGGAGACAAGAGGAGCTTCGCCCCGTCGAGGTGAGAGGAGAACGCGAAGCCCTCTTCGGAGAGCTTGCGCCGCGCCGACAAGGAGAACGCCTGGAAGCCGCCCGAGTCGGTGAGCATCGCGTGCGGCCACCGGGAGAAGCGATGAAGGTCCCCGTGCTTCGCGACGAGCTCCGCGCCAGGCCTCAGCCAGAGGTGGTAGGTGTTGCCGAGGACGATGCGCGCGCCCGTCTCGGCGACCTCGTCCGGGGTGAGGGTCTTGACGCTGCCCTGCGTCCCGACGGGCATGAAGGTCGGCGTCTCGATCGCTCCATGTGGCGTCTGGAAGACGGCCGCGCGCGCCTTGCCGTCCGCTGCGACGACGGAGAAGCCATAGCCTGGGGTGCTGGGTCTCATCGAGGCCCTCCGGCATCGCACGGGCCCGCGCGCTTCGCGAGGAGCATCGCGTCGCCGTACGAGAAGAAGCGGTACCGCTGCCGCACCGCGTGCGCGTACGCAGCCCGCGTGGACTCGTACCCACCGAAGGCGGAGGCGAGGGCGAGCAGCGTCGAGCGCGGGAGGTGGAAGTTCGTGAACAGGAGATCGACGACGCGGAAGCGATAGCCGGGCTGGATGAGGAGGCGTGTCTCGCCAGGGCCCGGGCGGACGTCGCCGTCCTGGACGGCGGACTCGAGCGCGCGCACGACCGTGGTCCCGATCGCGACGACAGGGCGGGCCTCGCGGCGCGCGCGGGCGATGGCGTCGCACGTCGCCGTGGGGATATCGTAGGCCTCTTCGTGCATGTCGTGCGCGTCGAGATCGTCGGCGGTGACGGGGCGGAACGTCCCGAGCCCGACGTGCAGCGTCACGCTGGCGCGCTCGTGCCCGCTGGCCTCGAGCCGCGCGAGGAGGTCGCGGGAGAAGTGGAGCCCGGCGGTCGGCGCGGCGACGGCGCCGTCCTTCGAGGCGAACACGGTCTGGTAGCGATCGCGATCTTGGGGCTCGTCGGCGCGCTTCATGTACGGGGGCAGCGGCATGTGCCCGACCCGCTCGAGCGCGTCGCTCACGGGGCCTTCGCGCGTCGACACCCGGACGATGAGGGCGCCGGCGGGTTTCTCGAGCACCTCCACGAGGAGCTCCCCGAGATCGATCTGCTCGCCGAGGCGGAGCGGCTTGCTGCTCCGCCCGAGCGCCTGCCACGTCTCGGTGGTGCCGGGGGCGGACGTTCGCCGGAGGAGCAAGATCTCGACGTGTCCGCCGCTGGGTTTGTTGCCCAGGAGCCGCGCCGGGATCACGCGCGTGTCGTTGAACACGACGAGCGAGCGCGGCGGCAGGAGGGCTGGGAGGTCCACGACGGCGCGGTCGTGCAGCGTCGCTCCGTCCACGACGAGCAACCGCGCGCCATCTCGCGCGGCAGGCGGCCTCGACGCGATCAGCTCCTCGGGGAGCGGGTAGTGGAAGAGATCGGTGCGCACGGAGGAGGAGCTCAGGTCGAGGGGCGTTCGTCGCGGATCCGCGGATGCCCGACGCAGCCTCTGCCTCCGTGAGGCGTGGGGCCCGGCGCGCGTGCGCTCCGACGAGCGAGCGCACGCCGTAGCGGCGGGTGGCGACGCGTGTCGCCGCGAGGGGCGAGCCCGCGGCGGGTCGCGCGGGGCCGGCCCGATGCCGTACACTGGGGACGACATGTGTCGCCGTGAGGGGCGAGCCCGCGGCGCGTCGCGCGGGGGCGGCTCGACGTCCTACACTGGGGATGACAGGCGTCGCCGCGAGGGGCGAGCCCGCGGCGCGTCGAGCTAGGGTGCGCCCTGCCGAGGTCCACGGCGGGAGCCTATCCTCGCTGGTTCTGGCTTGCCACGAGGTCGCCGCGGTGGTGTAAGTCGAGGAGACGCCCTTGCGCGCACGCGCCGCCTTCCTCGGCCTTGCCTCGTCGCTCGTCGCCGCGACGGCGGTCTCGTCTCCGCCGAGCGCGGACCGGCAGGGGCGCGGCCTCTTCGGCCTGCCCTCGACGCAGCTCGCTCCCCTCTTGCCGTCGCACGTTCGCTTCCGCCTCGACGATCCGGTGAGGGCCGCGTTCGGGTTCGATCCGTGGACGAGCGCGGCGCACGAGAAGCCGCGGGAGGCGAGCTTCTTTCGGGGCGCTTTCGGGCCGTCGTCTTGGGGCATCGTCCCCGCGCTATCGTTGTCGCTCCCGTCGTCTCCGCTGACGCCCGCCGCCGCGCCGCTCCTCGCCGAGGAGGACTCGCAGCTTCGCCTGACGCTGCTCCCGTGGGGGCGCGCGACCGAGAAGCCCCGCTGCGTGAAGCGGCCCGTCACGATCGCCCGCTACGGCGCCGAGCAGGACACGCTCTCGCTCTTGTCGTGCGACGGCGAGGTCTTGCCGGACGTGATGGATCGCCTGAGCGTCCTTCTGCGGCCCCCAGGGGCCGAGCGCCCACCCATCCCTCTCCCCGAAGAGCCCGATCCGGGCGCGAGCGAGGGCGAATGGATCGACAGCGTGAAGCTCCTGCCGGCGCGGCTCGTGTGGGTGCTCCAGCGCGTGTCCGACGCCTTCCCGCGGAAGACCCTCTACGTGATGAGCGGCTACCGGAGGGGCGGGCACGACGGCCAGCACCGGCGCGGCCGCGCGGTGGATCTCTTCGTCATGGGGGTCCCCAACGAGCGGGTCTACAAGTTCTGCCGGACGATGCAGGACGTCGGGTGCGGCTACTACCCGAACAACAAATTCGTGCACCTCGACGTGCGACGACCGGGCTCGGGCAAGGCGTACTGGATCGACACGTCGGGTCCGAGCGAGGCGAGCCGGTACGTGGACACGTGGCCCGACGTCGAGAAGGGGACCCCGCGCAGATGGGAGGCGCTGGCCCCCTGAGCCCCGCGCGAGCCACCGCGGTGCTCGTCGCAGGCGTCGTGCTCTCGCTGTCGGCCGCGTGCGACGAAGATCCTCCCGAGCCCGATCCGGGGCCCTCGAAGCCAGCCCCGCGAACCAGCCCCTGCTCGCGCGATCCGAAGCCCGCGTTCTGTACGGCGCCCACCCTCCCCGAGGCGGGCGCCGGCTGTCGGTTCGGCGTCGCGGACGGGACCTGTCAGCCGCCGGCCGAGGGGTGCGACTGCGAGGACTGCGTGGGGACGGCGCTCTGCGACGACCGATGTGTCGCGGACGGTGTGTGCAAGCTCGGGGCAAGCGCCGAAGACTGCACCTGCGCCGACTGCTCGCTGAAGGTGGCGTCCTGTGCGCCGAGCCCGATCGGCTGCATCGACGACGGGAAGTGCACCCCAGAGCTCGAGGACTGTGCGTGCCCCGACTGCGCGTCGGATCCCGCCTGCCCCTGCGTCGACAACGGGGAGTGCGTGGTGAGGCTCGAGTCCTGCTCGTGCGCGGACTGCGCGGTCTCGTCGAGCTGCGTCGTCCCGTGAAGAACCCTCCGCTGTGCAAGCGCGCCATCGGCCGTCGCCGAGCCGCTTCCGCATCGAACGGCGAGGCTCGTGGAGGCAGCCCGGCGCGCGTGTCTCTCGCGGACAGGGACGCGATCTCGTCGCGCCGTACGGGTACGTGAAGTCCGCTCCCCGACCAGAAGCCGCCTTCGGCCCGATCCAGGGCGATCTCGTCGCCCTGCGTGGGCATCGGAGAGGTCCGCGTCACCGCACGAGCAGCGCCGCGCGCCGCGCGCTCGGATCGAGCCGGAGCGTCGCTCGGACGGTCGTCGCACGATCCACGCAGACGCGCGTCATGGCGCTGCCGACGCCGAGGGACTTCGTGAGCTCGTCGCCCCCGAGCCACACGCGGAGCTCGACCCCAGCCGAGGGCTTGTCTGCCCCCGCGGCGACGTCGACGCAGGTCGCCGCGGCGAGGGGGATCTCTGTCGATGACTCGTGATCGGCCTCGATCTCGACGCGCCTCGCGAGCCTGAGCGGCGAGGGGCGTCCCGTCGCCGCGAGCCGCGTGAGGGCGTGGGCGCCGGCGACATCGAGATCGGCTGGGGCGTCCTCCGCGCGCACCTCCAGCTGCACCGGACCTCCGCGCAGACGCGCCTCGATCTCGAGCCGGAGCGTCGCTGCTTCGCCACAGACGTGCACCGAGGCTCCGCCGCCACCATCCCCCGTCGCGAGGAGCGCGCCGTCGATCGTCCACAGCTCCAGGTGGACGCCGGCCGTAGGGGCTCCTGCGACGGCGTCGACGCGAGCACAGCCCGCGGGCACCTGGAGGGGACGGGAGACCCGCGCGCCCACCCGCGCCTCCAAGCGGACGCTCGGTCGTGGCGCTTCGTATCCTTCGGCGGTTCGGCGCGCGGCGAGCGCGTTCACCGCGTCCGCGAGCGAGCCTCTCGGGTAGACTTCGAGGCGCAGGCGCCTCGCGTCGGGCGGCGGCTCGTCTCCTGTGAGCGCCACGATCGCGGCGACCCCCTCGGCGTAGCGCGGCTGCACCGCCACCGTCACCTCATCGTGGAGCGCCGAGCACACGAAGGTGACCCGATCGCGCGGTGGGCGGGGCTCGGCGCGACCGAGGACCGCCCCGCGCCCATCCGTGAGCTCGACGTCGAGCTCGGAGGTGTCGTCGCTCGGCACGACGAGCAACGCCAGGCACTTGCCATCGTCCACCGCGAAGCTCGTGCGCGCAGCCACCTTCGCGTCGACGGGGAGGGCGCGTCGCCCGACCTCGCGCCACGTGCCGCCGAGGCCCGCGCGGAGCGCCGCGACCTTCGCGTCCAGCCCGGGCCACGGCTCGGGAGGCGGAGCGCCAGGGATGCCCTGGTCCTTCGCTCCGAGCGCCTTGCCGATCCTCCACGCGATGGTTGTATGGATGCTCTGGACACCGAGCGCGAAGACTCCTTTCCCTTGGTTCACGCGGACGGCGGCGAAGAGCCGGCGCCCCGGCGCGCCGCAGAGCACGAGCGTCGGCTCCGCGTCAGGGGCCTCGTCCGCCGCGATGAGGCTGCCCTCGTCGTCGTAGACGAGGAGATCGAGATCGTCGATGGTTCGAGTCCCGCGCCCGACGACGAGGAGACATCCGTCCCGAGGCGTCGTCACGAACCTCCCGAGCCGATCTCCCTCGCCGCCCGCCTCGACGCCGAGAGCCGCGAGCGCCTCGGCGCCTGCCGCGAGCGTCAGCGCAGACTCACGCTGGAGCAGCCCGGCGTGAAAGGCGAGATCTTCGTCCGATCCTGGCGGTGTCGGCTGGATCTCGGCGGCGCTCGCGGACGCGACCGGGCTCGTCCCCACGGCGCGGGGCTCCGGGCCACGGCCGCACGCGCCGGCGAGCAGCCACGAGAGCGCGAAGGCCGCGCGGACGGCGGAGGAGCGCGTCACGGGCGCCGCCCGAGGCGATGGACCGAGAGCCCCCAGGTGAGCGCAGGGCCGTGCGCCTCGACACGAACGACCGTGCGCGTGGCCCGTCTGGGGCACGCGGTGAGCGCGAAGGCCCCGCGGCGCCGCCCCCCGTCGCGCCGCTGCGCCCCATCGACGAGCAGCGAGCCGAGGAGCCCCAGGTTGGTCCCTCCGATGTGGGCGCCGAGGACGAGGTAGCACGCGCCGGCGTCGAGCTCGATCGGCACCAGCGTGAGCCCATCGCCGCCGCGCGTCTCCGCGATCGCGCGTTCTATCTCGGGCAAGCGACGCGCGCCGAGCACCTCGGACGCCCGTGCGGTCCCGCGAGGCCCCCAGCGCGCCGGGACCGCGGGCTCGAGCGGACGCATCCCCGCGACGAGCTCGACCGAGGCAGACCGGCTCACTCCGTGCCAGGTGAGGCTCACCCGGGAGGGCTCGCCGAGGCAGAAGGCGAGGTGCGCGTCCGGGCCCTCTGACCGGTCCTTGTCGAGGACGTCCCCCGAAGGGAGCCGTGTCGCCTCGGCGTCCAGATCGATCGTGCCGTCTCCGTCGTGCGGCAACAGCGCCAGGCGATGGCAGCCCTCGGGCAGCTCGAGCCCCACGGTGAGCGCGCCGTCGTCTGGAGCCGTCAACGTGCGCCTCCGCTGCTCCAGGGCGCCCCAGCGCGTCAGCGCGGCGGCCTCCCGCTCGACGCGCGCCGGGAGCGGCTGGTCCTTGGCGCGTGGCGGGCTGAAGAGGGGGCCGCGGGACGTGGGGACGCGTGACGCGAGCACGGTCGACGGCGTGACCGCGACGACCGCGCCAGTCGCGACCACGATCTCGAGGACCTCGCGCGGCGCCGTCCCCTCGACCTGGAGCAGCGGGATGGGTTCACCGTCGCCGCACGCCGTCGTGAAGGCGACCCCGAGCTCGCTCGGGTACGCTCCCGTGATCTCACCGCCTTCCATCGCGAGCATCTGGAAGGTCGAGGCACGGGGACCGAGCACGGCGACGCTCGCACAGCGCCCGGGGCGGCTCGTCGTCCTCAAGAGGCGAGGGCGGCCACGCTCGACGAACAGCGAGTCTCGCTGCACCGTCATGCCGGACGCTCTCCACGCATCCTCGAGCGCGTCGGCGTCGCTCCCTGGCGAGCTGGCAAGGAGCGGGAGGAGCGCCGCGATGGCGGGCAGCATGGGGCCAAGGTTAGTCGAAGGAGCCTCGGCGCGTCGCATCAGCCGCACCCCCCGAGGCGGTCACGCGGCGGGTGGCCTGGCGCTTCGCTCGCCCGACGAAAACGCCGGCGGCGTGGGCGTGCGCCGAGCGTCCGACGGTGTGTCGGCCTGCCGACTCTCGTGCTCGGCGCGCTTGCTTCTCGTGCTCGGCGCGCTTGCTTCTCGTGCTCGGCGCGCTTGATTCTCGTGCTCGGCGCGCTTGCTTCTCGTGCTCGGCGCGCTTGCTTCTCGTGCTC
>CAYNEK010000020.1:38981-63505 GCA_964396175.1 uncultured Polyangiaceae bacterium
GCTTGCTTCTCGTGCTCGGCGCGCTTGCTTCTCGTGCTCGGCGCGCTTGCTTCTCGTGCTCGGCGCGCTTGCTTCTCATGCTCGGCGGCGCGACGAGCGCGTGACCGTGACGCTCCGAGCCCACCTCCGAGACGCGCCCTTCTCGCTCGTGATGTCGTCGGGCTTCTTCGGCTTCTTCGCGCACGCCGGGGTGCTCGCTGCGCTCGAGGACGAGCGGCTCCTGCCGGGCTCGGTGGGCGGCTCGTCGGCCGGCGCCCTCATCGCGGCCCTCTGGGCCTCCGGGCGCAGCGCGGTCGAGCTGCGCGACGCGCTGGGCCGGCTCCGCCGGTCCGACTTCTGGGACCCACGCCCCGGGTTGGGCCTCCTGCGTGGCAAGAAGTTCCGATCCAAGGTCGAGTCGCTCCTCGTGGCGCGTCGCTTCGAGGCGTGCCGCGTCCCGTGCTTCGCCGTGGTCCATGACGTCTTCGCCGGCCGGCCCGTCGCGGTGCAAGAGGGAGAGATCGCGCCAGCCATCGTCGCGTCGTGCGCCGTGCCCGGCCTCTTTCACCCGGTGCGCCGGGGTGCCCGTCTCTACGTCGACGGCGGCGTCTCAGATCGACCTGGGCTCGTCGGCGCCGAGCCAGGTGCGAGGATCTTGCACCATCACCTCGTCAGCCGATCGCCCTGGCGTGGCTCGGAGGATCCAGCGCTCGTCCCTCCCGTTCGCGAGGGCCTGATCTGCCTCGCGATCGACGGGCTCCCGCGGCTCGGACCGTTCCGGCTCGAGCGGGGGATGCAGGCCTACGAGCACGCGAAGGCGCGCACGCACGAGGCTCTGGCTCGCCCCTGGTCGTCGCTCGTCCGCGTCTGACGCTCCACCGCGCGGTGTGCGTCACGCGAGGGCTCCCCCGGCCTGGGCACGTCGCTCAGTCGTCGTCGCCGAGGGTGCGGATGGGGAGCGAGATGCGGCGCTCCGAGGGGCGCGCCATCGTGCCGTCGCCTGGCTCTCCCTCGCGTCGCGCCGACGCGCGCAGCCGCTCGGAGGTGCGCAGCGTGTGGTCGTCGCAGCTCGTGCGCCCGCTCACGCGAGCCCCGAACCCGACGAGCCCGCACTGAGAGCACACCGAGAGATCTCGATCGTAGACCTCGGGAGAGGTGAGCGCGTCGGCCGCGACCATCCCCATGAACACCTCGGAGAGCTGGAGCCCCGGGGCGGCCGACGGAGCCCACGTGGACCCCGCGCGCCGGACCCACCCGAGGTGCAGCGCGTGCTGGCCGAACGTGGCCGAGTCCGCGGTGTGCGCGAGCTCTCGCAGCAAGTTGATGATCCGCGCGCCGGCGGCGCCGAGGATCTGGAGGAGCTTCGAGTCCAGCGTCTCGGCCCGGGAGTCGAGCGCGATCGACACGGAGTCGCCGAGCTCGCGGACCACGGACACGCCGTCCGCCGCGTGGATCCAGCCCGCCCTCGCGAGCCGCCGCAAGAAGGCGGTGGCCTCCGCGTGGGTGTAGCCCCGCCGGACCCCCTCGAGCAGCTCGAGGACGACCTCTCGCAGGCCGTCGATGGCATCCTGCGAGGGGGTGTCGGTGGACGTCGAGGCGCTCACGGGACGAACGCTCGCGCATCCCCGCGCCCTTCGCAAGCGAAAGTGACGTGCCCTTCAGGTGGCCGCGAGCGCACCCGACTCCGCCATCTGCTTCTTCATCTGCCGCTCCATGACGAGGGGCATCACGTACGGGATCCCGACGGTCGCCGTGTCGACGTCCGGGGCGATCTGCGCCGACAGCCAGAACATGAGCACGCTCGCGCGCTCGACGTAGAACCAACCCTCCGGGTAGTCGAACGACTTCATCAAGTCACGGAGCTCGGAGCGCTCGACCTCGGGATCCACGAGCCTCTCGAGCTGCTTCTTGTCGGCCTTCATCAGCGCCTTCGGGCTCCGATCTTTGATCTTGAGGAGCTTCTGGAAGTACTTGACGACCGTCTCCTCGAGGAGCTTCTTGTTGCCCTCCTCGGAGACGAAGCCCATCTTCCGGAAGCCGGCGAGCACCCGCTCCGAGTCCTGGAGCAGCACCGCCGACAGGATGTCGAAGGCCCCGTCGATGAGGTCCTCCGCGACCTCGCTGATCGCCCCGAAATCCAGGATGACGATCACCGGCTCCCCGTCCTCGCCTCGCTTCACGAGGAAGTTCCCTGGGTGTGGATCGGCGTGGAAGAACCTGTCGACGAAGAGCTGCTTGTACGCCGCCTTGATGAGCCGCGTCGCGACGGCCTCACGGTCGATGCCGAGCCGCTCGTACTCCGCGAAGTTCGTGATCTTGATGCCGTCCATCCAGGTCATCGCGAGCACGTCCTTGGTCGTGAAGTCGCGGAGCGGGACCGGGGTCTCGACGCTCGGATCGTCGGCGAAGTTCTCGCCCATCCGCTCCATACAGTCCGCCTCGTGGACATAGTCCGTCTCGCGGCGAAGCAGGTCGACGAGCGAGGCGTGGACCCGCTCGATGTTGCGGAAGGGGAACCAGCGGCGGTAGACCCGCATCGCCCACCCGAGGACGCGCATGTCCACGCGGATGACGTCGCGGATGCCAGGGTAGAGCACCTTCACGGCGATCTTCTCGTGGGTGCCCTTCACGTGGGCGACGTGCACCTGCCCGAGCGACGCCGCGGCCACCGGCTCCCGCGCGAAGTCCTCGAAGACCTCGTCCGGGTGCTTCCCGAACTCCTGGCGGAACACCGCCTCGACGTCCGAGAAGGGGCGCGGAGGGACCGCGTCCTGCAGCTGCTCGAGCTCCTTCACGTACGCGCGCGGGAGGAAGCCTCCCATGATGGACAGGATCTGGCCGAGCTTGATGAAGACGCCCCGGAGCTTCAGCATCCCGGCGAGCAGGCGCTTCGCGTTCTTCTGGTCGACGCGGCGGCGGCGCTGCTTGAGCCACGGCGGCAGCTCTCCGTCGCGCTTTCTGAAGAGCTTCGCGAGGCCGAGCTGCGCCATGTAGCTCACGAAGATCTTGGAGAAGAGGAAGGTCGCGCGGATGAGCCGGAGCCAGAGGCCCATGCGGCGCCACTACCACGTCCAGGGGCTGGCGCCGTGCCTTGGACGGCGTGAGGAGACGCGCTACGATGCACTTCGAGTGGCCTCGCAACGCGCCTCGCTCGCGCTCGTCCCTTACGGTTGGCCACCGGGCGACGTCGCGCAGGCCACGCTCCTCGCTTGCGGTGGGGACGTCGAGCGCGTCATCGATCGGCCAGCCGACGACCTCGCCCGCTTCATCGCCCACGTCGGGCGGCTGCCAGCCGTAAGGGACGAGGCCGCGCACGAGCCTGCGATCGTGTTTCTCACGCGGACGAGCCCCATTCCGCTCACCGTCGTCAGCGCGCGGAGGACGCTCGAGGCCAAGCTCCCGAGCCTGCGGAGGGCTGCCTGGGTGCTCTTCGTCCGCGCGGAGGACGATCCGTTCTTCGAGCAGGGAGCCGAGCAGCTCGGCCTGCTGAGCGCCGCGATGACCGACAGCCCGATCTGGATCGGCCCCGACGCCACCGCGTACCTCGTGACGACCGAGAAGAGCGATCTCTCCCTCCTGCCCGAGCGCATGACCGAGCTCCGCCGCCGCAGCGACAAGCTCCGACGTGGCATCATCTCGACGACGCTGAGGCGCCCGCCGCGCGCGTAGGCACCCTCGGCCGCTCGAGCGCGGCGCCTCTCGACGACGCGCGTCGATGGGCGCGGGCTCGAGCTGCAGCGCCGGGCCGGCCCGGGGAGCGTGGCCCCCGTCGACGGCGCTCCCGCGGATCGGCGCCCTCGCGCTCGTCGCCAGGCCCGGGACGGCCATGGACCCGACAGCTTCGCCCGAGGCGCGGGCGCGCGCGCTCGTCGCCAATTCCGGGAGCGGTCACGTCGAAGCTCCTCTATCCTCCACAGTCATGAGCGCGCGGATCCTGTACGGCGTCGTGGGTGAGGGCATGGGGCACGCGACACGGAGCAAGGTCGTCATCGAGCACCTCCTCGCGCGGGGGCACGCCGTGAAGATCGCCGTCTCCGGGCGCGCGTACGAATTCTTGGCCCGATCCTTCGATGACGTCGTCGAGATCCAGGGGCTCACCATGCGCTACCGCGACGGCGCCTTCGATCGTGACGCGTCGCTGCTGAAGAACCTCGTCCTGTCCCCGCAGATGGCCCTCGAGAACGCGCGCCCCTACTTCGGCGAGGTCCGCGCCTTCGAGCCTCGGCTCGTGATCAGCGACTTCGACTCCTTCTCGTACACGTACGGGCGGCAGCACGGCCTGCCCATCCTCAGCGTCGACAACCAGCAGATCATCCACAAGTGCAAGCACGACGCGGACGTGAAGCGCGGCGTCTTGCTCGATTTCCAGGCGACGCGGGCCTTCGTGAAGGCCAAGCTCCCCGGCTGCGCGCACTACGTCGTGACGAGCTTCTTCTCTCCGCCGGTCCGCGAGAAGTACCGCGCCGTGACGACGCTGGTCCCGCCCATCCTGCGGCGCGCGATCCTCGAGGCCCGGCCGACCGTCGGCGAGCACGTGCTCGTCTACCAGACCTCGACGAGCGACGGCTCGCTCGTCGAGGCGCTCAACCAGCTTCCCGATCAGCGCTTCGTCGTCTATGGCCTGCGCCGCGACGCGGTCGAGGGGAACTGCACGCTCAAGGGCTTCAGCGAGGACGGGTTCGTGCGCGATCTCGCGAGCGCCCGCGCCGTCGTCACGAACGGCGGGCTGTCGCTCATCCACGAGTGCGTCTACCTGAGGAAGCCGATCTTCTCCGTCCCCGTCGTCCACCAGTTCGAGCAGGAGATGAACGCGCGGTACGTCGAGAAGCTCGGCTACGGCCTCGCGATGCCCAAGACCGATCCGGCCGTGCTCGCGGTCTTCCTGCGCGAGCGGCAGCGGTACGAGGCGGCGCTCGCCGCGCACCACCAGGACGGCAACCAGATCCTCTTCGAGACGCTCGACCAGCTGATCGCGACGCACGCGCCCGACGCGGCGGCCCACGCATGAGCCTCGTCTCTCTCTTCCGGGACGAGCTGCGCGAGCAGGCCGCGTACCACCCCAAGGAGGGCCGCTACGCCGTGCGCCTCGACGCGAACGAGGCGCCGCCCTTCTGGTCCGAGGGCGCGCGGCGTCGCTTCGCCGACGTGCTCCTCGGCGCGAGCCTCACGCGCTACCCCGACACCCGCCACGCCGCGCTGAAGGCCGCGATCGGCCGGAGGTTCGGCGGGGAGGCCGACGAGCTCACGCTCGGGTGCGGCAGCGACGAGCTCATCGCGAACCTCCTCGTCGCCGTCGCGAAGGCGACGGGGCGCAACGGGACCAGCGTCGTCAGCCTGTCCCCGAGCTTCGTCATGTACCGCATCTCCGCGCGGGTACGCGGGCTGAACGTCATCGAGGTGCCGCTCGACGCCCATTGGGAGGTGTCCTTGCCGTCGCTCGAGAGGGCCCTCGAGTACGCGCGCCCCGCCGTGGTCTTCGTCGCCACGCCGAACAACCCGACCGGCACGTGCGTCTCGGAGGATCAGGCGGCGGCGCTCGCGACGCTCGCGGCCGAATCGCTCGTCGTCTTCGACGAGGCGTACGGCCTCTTCGCCGAGCAGGATCTCTCGCGCGTCCGCGCCTCGTTCCCCAACGTCCTCACCATGGGCACCCTCTCGAAGATCGGCCTCGCGGGCGCACGGATCGGCTTCCTGCGAGGGCCGGGTGAGCTCATCGCCGAGCTCGAGAAGGTGCGCCAGCCGTACAACCTGCCCAGCGCGTCGCAGCTCGTCGCCGTCGCCGCGCTCGACGAACACTTCGACGAAATCCTCGAGATGCGCGCGCGGATCGTCGCGGAGCGCGCGCGGCTCACGCTCGTCCTCTCGGCGATGGGGTGCGTCGTCACGCCGAGCGAGGCGAACTTCCTCTGGGTGCGCACGCGGCGCCCGGCCGGGGAGGTGTGGGAGGGGCTGGCGTCGCGCGGCGTCCTCGTGCGGAGCTTCCACGAGCGGGGAGGGCGCCTCGCGCACCAGCTCCGCGTGACGATCGGTGAGAAGGCGGACAACGACGCGTTCTTGGACGCGCTCGCCGCGGTCGAGCCATGACGGCGCGCCTGCGCCTCGTCGCCTTCGTGCTCGTCAGCCTCGGGCTCGGCGCGTGCGCGCCGGCTTCGGTGACCCGTCGCGCCCACGGGCACACCTTCGAGGGCCGGTTCGTGTCGCCCAAGGCGTACGAAGAGGGCTTCCTCGCGGGGCTCGCCGAGGCCGAGGGGGATCTCTCGCGCGCGGAGCTGCACCTGCACCGAGCCCTCCGAGCGGACCCATCCAGCGGCGATCTGTGGTCGCGGCTCGCGCTCGTGACGTGTCGACGAGGCGGCTCTCCGGAGGCGCTCTTCGCGCGTGCCGAGAGGGAGGAGCGCGACTACGTGCCCACGTACGAGCGGTGGGGAGCGTGCGCCGAGCTCCGGGGGGACCCCTCGCGCGCCGAAGCGCTCCGACGACGCGCGCGAGCGCTCGAGGGAGCAGGCGCCATTGGCTCTGGGACGCGAGAGTGATAGCCGCGAGCCCGTGGCGATCTCGGACGTCCTCGGGCAACCCGGCGCGACGGGGACGATCACGCGGGCCCTCGCGACGGGGCGCGTACACCACGCCTATCGCTTCGAGGGCCCCGACGGGGTGGGCAAGGAGAAGCTCGCCTTCGAGCTCGCGAAGGCGCTCGTCTGCGTGGCGCCCGCCGCCGGCGGCCTCGCGTGCGACGCCTGCGACGCATGCCGCCGCGCGACCACCTTCGGGGAGGAGCCGCGCGTCCCCAAGCACGCGGACGTCATCCTCGTCGCGCGGAACCTCTACCCACCGGCCGCGCTCGGGCGGACGCGCGAAGAGACCCAGGACATCTCCGTCGACCAGGTGAGGCGGGTCATCCTCTCGCGCCTCGCGTTCCCGCCGCACGAGGGAAGGGGACGGGTCGTCATCGTCCGCGGCGCGGAGGACCTCGGGGCGAGCGCTGCGAACGCCCTGTTGAAGACCCTCGAAGAACCGCCAGCTAGGACATATTTCGTCCTCATCACGCCGCGACCGGAGGAGCTGCTCGACACGGTGCGGTCGAGGACACAGGCCGTCCGCTTCGGCCCGCTCGGGGATCAGGTGCTCGGCGCCATCCTCGAGGCGCGCGGCGTCGAGCCCGTGGTGCGCGCGCGGGTGGTGCCGGCGGCGGGGGGGAGCGCGGCGGTCGCGCTCTCGCTCACGGAGGACGACGGATCGCTCTCGGAGCACGAGCGCTTCGCCGAGGCGGCGCTCCGGGCGGTGGGGGAGGGCGACGTCCGGGCGATGAGCGCGCTCGCGGGCGGCAAGGAGGCGAAGCGCGAGGATCTCAGGGCGCGCCTCGTGGCGTTGGCGCGCGGCGTGGCAGAGGCCGCCGTCGCCGCGTCGGGGCACGACCAACGCCGCTGGGCCACGCGGCACCGGCTCGTGCTCGCGACGCTCTCGACCCTCGAGCGGAACCCAGCGGCCGCGCTCGCGGTCGAGGGGCTGCTCCTCCGCATGATGCGCACGAGCTGACGAGCCCACGGGCCCGTGTCCCGCGCCGGGCCAGGGCGCCGCTACGCGAGGCGTTCGCGGCAGGCGCCTTGCGCTCCAGGCGCTGCTCCTCCGCATGATGCACACGAGCTGACGAGCCCGCGGGCCCGTGTTCGGCGCCGGGCCAGGGCGCCGCTACGCGAGGCGTTCGCGGCAGGCGCCTTGCGCTCCAGGCCGTTCCAGACAATGCCCGCGCCTCTCCCCGATGACGACGGTGCATGTCGGTCTCCCCCACCTGCGCGGCGCGCTCTCGAAGTACGCGTCACGGTTCGATCTCCTGGAAGTCCGCCCGGTGGACACGCCGCTGCCGAAGCCATCGAAGCTCCGGGCTTGGCGGCGCGAGGTCCCGCCGTCCTTCGTGTTCAGCGTGCTGCTCCCTGGCAGCGTGGCCGCGCTGCGGGGAGGAGCGGCGGCAGACGCAGATCTCGCCCGCTCGCTGGAGGTCGCCGCCGCGCTCGAGGCGCGGTGCATCGTCCTGCAGACCCCGACCGAGGTGAGCCCGGCGGAGATCTGGCGGCGCAGGCTCGCCGAGACGCTCGCGAAGCTGCCCCGCGACGTCGTGCACGTCGGCTGGGAGCCGCGCGGCGTCTGGGAGCCCACCGAGGCCGCTGACCTCGCGAAGCGGCTCGGGATCGGGGTCGTCCTCGACGCCGCCACCCAGCCGCTCGGTCGGGGCTCCGTCGTCTACACGCGCATCCGAGGGATCGGGACGTCGATGCGCCTCTCTCCCACGGCGACGGAGCGCGCCCGGCGCGCGTTCGCCGGACGCCGGGAGGTCTTCGCGGTCATCGAGTGCGACGCCCCGGCGCGGACGGCCGCGCTGCTGAGGGCGCCTCTCCCGACGGGCGCCGCCGTGGTGAGGCCGGGCGCGGGCAGCGTGGTCCGACCGACGGCGATGCTGTCCGCCGAGGACGAGGAGCAAGAAGAGTGACCGTCCCTTCGCGCGCCGCCGCAGCGACGTGGGGACGCGCCCAGGAGATCGCCGAGGCAAGGCTCAAGGACTCGGCGTCTGCCGTCGAGGCCATGCTCGCGGGCTACTTCGCGCTCGCTTGCTCGACGAGCTGGGGGCTCTTCGCCGGCGTGACCTTCGTCGTCGGCGGCGGGGGCGCTCGGCTCTGCTTCGTCGACGGTCGCCCGCGACAGGCCGGGAGGGCCGGATCCCGCGTCAAGCGGCGCGAGGGGCCGGAGGACGCGCCGCTCGCGGCGCGCGCGGCGGTGCCCGGCTCCGTGGCCGCAGCGGCGGCGGTGTCAGCGCTGTTCGGCGTCACGCTCCCCAAGGTGACCCGCGCGGGCGCCGAGATCGCTCGAGATCTGGGCGTCAAGGAGCGCGTCCGGCTCGTCTCTGCGATCGGGACGCTCGGCGTGCGCGCGCTCGTCGATCGCGCCTTCACCGAGGCGCTGCTCGCGACGGTCCCGCCCAACGAGGGGCACCCGCTCTCTCCCGACGACTTCGACGCGCCGGCGGTCGACATCGTCGCCCGAGGGGTCGTCGAGGGCTCGTTCGTGCGGGCGCCGTGGGCTGACGACAGCGCGCGCGCGCTCGGCGTGGGGCGCGTCGTCCACGCCGTCCTCGTCGTCGACAGGCGTGGAACGCTCGCCGCTGCGGTCCTCGAGTCCCCGGAGGCCGAGCTCGCGCTCGCGGACGGATCGGCCTCGCTGCCCGTCGCGGGGGAGCCGCTCCGGAAGGGGATCCCCCGCCTGCGCCCCGGCTCGCCTCTCCCCATCGCAGCGCCGGTGCGCGTCCGCCTCGACGGAGAGCGCCCGCTGGACATCACGCTCGTCGGGGCCACCCAGGCGGTCGGGGTGGTCCCCGAGACAGGCGCGGCCTGGGCACGCTGAGCCGACGATCCCGAGTACAAAACGCCTCGGACGCACGAGCCACCGGGAGGGGCCGTGCGTCCGTCGTGGAGCGCGTCGCTCAGCCGAGCGCGACGCCGTGCTGCTTCGCGTACGCGGTGATGCCGATCTTGTCGATCGTGCGGAGATCACGCGTCGTCACGTTGAGCCGAACGAACTTCGAGAGCTCGGGCACCCAGATCCGGCGCGACTGGATGTTCACGTTCTGCCAGCGCTTGGTCTTGATGTTGGAGTGCGAGACGTTCTGCGCGAGGAGCTTGCGCTTGCCGGTGATGTCGCTCTTTGCCATGGATGTGCGGCCCTTCCGAGAAGGGGCGGCTTCTTCTCAGGCTCTCTCGGTTTTGTCAAGTCCCACGCGGCACGCGACTTGGCGGTAGACTCGGCGCCCATGTCCTCCCTCTGGCAGCGGTTCCAGGAAGAATGGCTCGCGATCGATCGTCTCGGCGTCGCGCTCGACACGAGCCGCATCGGCTTCCCCGACCGGTGGCGCGCATCCATGCGGGATCGCTCGCTCGGGGCACTCGCGAAGATGCGCGAGCTCGAGGCGGGCGCCATCGCGAACCCGGACGAGCAGCGGATGGTCGGACACTACTGGCTCCGCGCGCCCGAGCGCGCTCCCACCCCGGCGCTCCGAGAGGAGATCGAGCGCACCCTCGCGCGCATCGAGGCGTTCGCGGCGGCCGTGCACGCCGGCCGCGTCGCCGCGCCTGGCGGGAGCTTCACGGACGTGGTCGTCGTGGGCATCGGAGGCTCGGCGCTCGGGCCGCAGCTCGCCGCGGCGTGCGTCGGCGGCGCGCACGACGCGCTCCGCGTGTCCTTCCTCGACAACACGGATCCCGACGGCTTCGATCGGCTGAGGGACCACCTCGGCGACGCGCTCTCGACGACCCTCGCGGTCATCATCAGCAAGTCGGGCGGCACCAAGGAGACCCGCAACGGGATGCTCGAGCTGCGCGCGATGTACGACGCCCGAGGGCTCTCCTTCGGTTCGCACGCCGTCGCCGTCACCGGGGAGGGGAGCGAGCTCGATCGGTACGCGAAGGCCGAGGGCTTCCTCGATCGGTTCCCGATGTGGGACTGGGTCGGGGGCAGGACGAGCGAGACGTCGGCGGTCGGGCTGCTCCCGCTCGCGCTCCAGGGCGGCGATGTCCGGGGGCTCCTCGCCGGCGCGCGCGCGATGGACGAAGCGACGAGAGAGCCCGATCCCGACCAGAACCTCGCGATGCGTCTCGCGCTCGCCTGGCACCACGCGACGGGCGGGACCGGCCAGAAGGACATGGTCATCCTCCCGTACAAGGATCGCTTCTCGCTGCTCTCGCGCTATCTCCAACAGCTCGTGATGGAGTCGCTCGGCAAGGAGCACGATCTCGAGGGCAAGGTCGTCCACCAGGGCATCGCCGTCTACGGGAACAAGGGCTCGACCGACCAGCACGCTTACGTGCAGCAGCTCCGCGACGGTGTGCCGAATTTCTTCGTGACCTTCCTCTCCGTGCTCGAGGATCGCAAGGCGAGTCCTGTCTTCGTCGAGCCCGGCGTGACGAGCGGCGACTACCTCCACGGCTTCTTGCTCGGCACGAGGAGGGCGCTCTTCGAGAAGGGACGCACGTCGATCACGATCACGCTCGATCGGGCGGACGCGACGGCCCTCGGCGCGCTCATTGCCCTCTACGAGCGCGCGGTGGGGCTCTACGCGTCCCTCGTGGGCATCAACGCGTACCATCAGCCGGGCGTCGAGGCCGGGAAGCGAGCGGCCTCCGAGGTGCTCGCGCTCCAGGCCGCGATCCTCGGCGCGATCGACGGAGAGCCGCGCACCGCGTCCGAGCTCGCCACGCGCGCCGGGCGCCCCGACGAGGCGGAGCACGTCTATTCGGTGCTCATGCACCTCTCGGCCAACGGGCGCGTCTCGCGCGACGGCAGGGCTCCGGGCACCGCGCGCTTCTCCAAGAGGTGACCTCGGCGCGGACGTGGGCTGTGCTCGAGACGAGCGCCACGGCGAGCCGGCGGGGCGGCGCTCCGGCAGGTGTCGCCACGTCGGCAGATCGACCTCTTGTCCGTACTTCGTGCGCACGCGAGGGCGCCTCCCCGCCCATCGATACATAGGTTTCGAGGGAGAGCTGTCTCATCCGATGCTGGCACAGGGGGGGAGAGAAGGACGAGGTCGAGAGGCGCGAAGCCGGGGTGTGCTCGGGCCCGTTCTCAGCCGGATCTGTGCAATGGAGAACGGCGAATCCGACGCGGTGGTTCACGGCTATTGACCTGCAGGTCGCCGCGTGACTCGGCGATGATCAGCGGCCGCGCCTTCCAAGCGCGAGCCCACCGGTGACGGGGACACCGAGAAGGAGTAGAAAGATGCGCGTGATCGAGCGGGGCTACATCCACATCGCCGGGCCGAAGAGCGCGGGGAAGACGACCCTCGCCGAAGCGGTGCTGCGCGCGTTCGACAGTCCGACGATCGCGGTCCGATGCGAGCGCGACGATCGGCTCGCCGAGGCGAAGGAGGCGAAGGGCGCGCGCGACCCCGAGGTGCGGCGGTACCGCGAAGCGGGCGCCTCGGGGGCCACGCGCCTGCGGTTCCCGGCCGAGGACGAGGACGGCGACCCTTTTTTCTGCAGCGACGTGATGAGCGACTACTCGAAGGCCGTCCTCATCGAGGGAGACTGCCCCGTCGAGTACGTGGACCTCGAGGTCTTCGTCGCGCCGCCAATGCCCGCGCGCACCACGCTCCTCCGACGAGTCGAGCGGCGCTCGCCGGAGGTCGCGGAGATCGCCCTCGAGGAGATCCTGCTCGGCATGGGCGATCGGACCGCGATCGCGGCGTTCGCAGGCAGCCGGATCCGGGAGGCGATCGAAAAGGCCACGGCGATCTACGGAGAGAGCTTTTCCCCGAAAGGCGGCCCCGGGACGTTCTGGGAGATCGCGCCCACGCACCGGGGTCTCGAGCGCGCCGGGCTGGTGGTCGTCAACGTGCGGCGTGGTGACGACCGCGGCCTCGCGGACCGGATGCTCGACGAGATCGCGCGGATCCGCAGCGACGACGCTGTCCGCACGTCGATCCTCGGGCGCTTCGCGCACCGGACAAAGGTCACCGCCGTCGTGGCCAATCTCTCGGATCCAAAGGACGCGGGGACGAAGAAGGCGCTCGCGCGGATCAAGCGCGCCATGGTGCAGCGTGGAGATCGCGGATGATCGAGCACCAGTGCTATGGGTTCGTCGCCCTCGACCGCCCGCTCACGTCGGAGCAGATGGCCGAGCTCCGCGCGATCTCGACGCGCGCCGAGATCACTCCGACGCGGTTCTGGAACGAGTACCAGTGGGGCAGTCTGAAGGCGGACCCCGCGAAGCTCGTCGAGCGGTACTTCGACGCGCACATGTACTTCGCGAACTGGGGGACGCATCGGCTGATGCTGCGCGTCCCCGTGAAGCGGGTCGACGCGAAGGCTTTGCGACCCTACTTCGTCGGCGACGCGGCAACCGCGAAGGTCGCGGGAGACAACATCATTCTCGATCTGCACAGCGAGGACGAGAACCCAGACTACTACGAGGAGAGCCAGGGCTCGCTCGCAGCGCTGGCGCCCCTCCGCACGGAGTTGATGCGCGGCGATTTGCGCGTCGCGTATCTCGCGTGGCTGCTCGCTGTCCAAGCCGATGACGTCTCGAAGACAGAGGCGGAGCCTCCGGTGCCGGCGGGCCTCTCCGACCTCACAGCGGCGCAGGCTGCGATGGTCGAGTTCCTCCGCATCGACGAGGATCTGATCGCGGCCGCCGCCGAGGGGAGCGATCGCGAGTCCGACGATCGCCCCGCGCTTCGCAGGTGGGTCGGCGCGCTCACGTCGCGCGCGAAGGACGAATGGCTCGCGCGCGCGATCGAGGAGCCCGATCTCGCGCTCGGCGGCGAGATGCTGCGAGCATTTCGCGCCGAGGCGAAGACCGCGCACGGTGGGCGACGCCGCACCGTCGCCGAGCTACTCGCGAACGTCGGGGCGCATCGCGAACGGCGAGAGCGCGCCGAGGCAGAGCGCGCAGCAAAGGCAACGAAGGCCGCGGAGACCGCGCGGAACGAACGCCTCAACGGGCTCGCGACACGCCTGGACGCCGCGTGGAGGCAGCTCGAGGCGCTCGTCGAGAAGAGCGCCTACGACGACGCGGTCAAACTCGCGTTCGATCTGCGCGATCTGGCAAAGCGAGATGGGTCGGCTGTGCCCTTCGCGAAGGCGTTCGAGGAGATGCGCAAGCGCCAGCTCCGTCGCCGCGGCTTCTTCGAACGCTGGAAGCGCCAGAACGAGCCGGAGCGATGGTCGCAGCCGTGAAGGAGTCGGCGCTCAGCGCGGCGAAGCTCGCCGAGACGATCGCGGAAGCGACGGTCGATGCGTACGACGAGTCCGAAGAGGCGACGGGGTGGTTCACGATGTTCGAGACTTGTCTCGAGCTGCCGTTCGAGACCGACGTGCTCGGCGTTCGCGTGATCGTCGAGACGATCGAGCAGCGAGACGACAACCTCGCCGTCGCGGTGTGCAAGCAAGGCAAGGAGAAGCAGGTGGTCGGGATCGCCGACTTGCCGCTGCCGACGCCGAAGCCGGCGGGAGCGGCGTGGATCGAGGCGTACCGCGCGTGGCTGCGAGGAAAGCTGTGAGACGAAGATGACGATGGCGCCGTTCGATGAGCTCTTCCCCGAGGTCGCGCGCAGCGAGTCGCGATCGATCACCATCATGCGCTACGATGGCCTTCTCCCGGGTTCGTACCTGCTCCGAGAGGCGTACTGCGTAGAGCCGCGCTGCGACTGCCGGCGCGTGCTGCTCCAAGTCTGGCACGTCGAGCGGAAGCGCCAGGTCGCGACGCTGAATTACGCCTTCGAGCCGCCGAAGCCGCCGTTCGAGGACGAGGGGCAGCTCTTCATCGATCCGATCAACCCGCAGAGCGACCTCTCGGACGCGCTCCACGAATTTGTCGACGACATGCTCGCGAACGATCCCGCGTACCGAGAGCGCCTCGCGCGGCACTATGCGATGTGGAAGCAGGTCGTCGACGATCCCGCGCACCCCGACCACGCGAAGATCCGGAGCGCGCTGCACGACGATCCGACGTTCCGGCCCGCGTTTCCGAGCCAGGAGACGGTGCGACGCGAAGGCGCCAAGATCGGCCCGAACGATCCGTGTCCGTGCGGCAGCGGCAAGAAGTACAAGAAATGCTGTCGAACGTGACGCCGTCCGGTCACCCCTCCCGGGCAGCCGCCGCGGGCCTCGAGCTTGTCAGATTTTCTGTGTCACTTGATGCGATCCACCTAGCCGGTTGGGGTTGAGGGTTTGGTATGGGTCAGGTGGACGGGGAGGCGTCCTTCGAAGAAGACGGCGAACTGGCCGAGGGCCTTGCTCCACTCGCGGGCGCAGCGGTTGACCCCGAGCAGATGCGAGCCCAAGTGGGCGCGACGATCGCCGGCGCTTGCAAGTTCCAGAAACTCTGACCCTCCTTTTCCAGAAACTCTGACTCCCTGATCGTCACCCGCGCGCTCGTCGGTGGGCAAGTGTTTGGTCCTGACGGAGGGGCCGTCGAGACGGAGGAGGCGACCGCGCTCGAGGATGCGGTCGACGATGGCCTCGGCGAGGTCGATGGTGAGCTCCACGACGTCGGCCTCGAGCTTCACGCGGCGCACCGTCGCGAGCGACACCTGCGCTTGCGCTGCGACCGCCTTGCGCGAGAGGCCGGCGTCGAGCAGCACCTCGGTCTTGTGGCGAGTGAGCAGCGGGATCACGTCCACCACCTGCTCTGCTCCGCGCTTCGCCGGGGGATGTCTCGTCATCGGGGGCCCTTCCGGGGAGGGTCAGATTTTCCGGAACGGAGCGGGTCAGATTTTCCGGAACCGGCAGCGCTTAGAACGGCGCGAGCGCGGGGCACGCGAAGAAGATCCGGCTCGGCCTCGCGACGCAGCTCGAGCGAAAGCATCCGAGCGCCGCAGCGTCGTTGCGTGAGGGGCTCGAAGAGACGCTCACCGTCATGCGCCTCGGGCTGACCGGCGCGCTGCTGCGAACGCTGCGCATGACACACCCCATCGAGGACCTGATGAACGGACGGATTCGCACCCGGACTCACAATGCCCGCCGCTGGCGTGGCGATCGGATGATCCTGCGCTGGGTTGCGGCATCGATCAGCGATGCGGCACTGGGCTTTCGCCGGCTGCGCGGTCATGCCGCCATGCCGAGGCTCGTCGCTGCGCTGCGCGACCATGACGCCAAGCTCACGAGCCCGTTGCCCGCAGTGAAATGCCCCGCAATTGAAGGTCGACGGGTGCTCGATTTCCACAGCGGGCGGGACGATGCCGGAGAGCTGTCTCATCCGATGTTGGCACCGGGGGGCGAGAGCAGCAGCGTCCAATCCCGGATCGGCTCGATCGGCATGAGCCCAGCTCGCAGAGAACTTTCGGGCCGGGCCAGACTCTCGGCTCACACCTACGCGATTACGGGGAGTCGTGGTTCGCCGGAAGCACGCGCGGGGGCGCGGCGTAGAAGGAGAGCGGGCCGGTGCGGATCCGCACCTTCGTCCCGCGGATCGCGTCCGCGGTCGTGACCAGCGCGCGCTTGTCCTGGGCCTCGCCGGTCTGTCGGAGCACGACGGACGCGCGGACCGTGTAGACGCCCGGGCGGTCGAAGGTGCTCCTCGGGCAGACCTCGACGAGCCGCGGCGTGAACGTCCTGGACATGCCGGGCCGCCACGTCTCGAAGAAATCCGGCACCGCGGCGCGCAGTGGGCTGCCGAGCGCGCACGTGACCGGCTCCCCGTGCGGAGGATCGATCGTGAACTGGAGATCGTCCTGCCGGACACGGAGGAGCGCCGCTCGCTCTCCCGCGTTCTTCACGGTCACGCGGACGGCCAGCGCGTCGGCCCCGGCCACGTCGAGGCGAGGGGACATGGTCACCTCGATGCGCGGCCCCGCGTCCAGGTCGTCGCTGCCACCCGCGGGGTGGGGCGGGGGAGCCTCGGTGGAGCCAGGGATCGACAGCGGGGGACCGAGGATCTCCTTCCACGCGTCCTCGTCGGAGTCGGTCCTCGTCGGGGCGGCCGCAAACGGAGGCCCGTCGTCACCCTTCTTGCGCGGGGGATAGCCGTACCTCGGGTACACGAGCGCGCCTGGACCGATCGTCGCGCCCACCGCCGAAGCCCCACAGATCGTCATGGGATCGAAGGACTCCGCGTAGCGCTCCCCGGGCTGGAGGACGACCTCACGATCGAAGCCCACCGTCGGTGGCCGCATGTCCGCAGGGACGCGGCAGATCGGCATCTTCCCGCGCACGTACGCGATCGGCGCCCGCCTCTTCTTCTTGCTGGGGAACGAGTCCTCGGCGCGTGGCGCCGGGATGACCTCGAGCGCGAGGAGGCGGACGTCCGCGGGCACACGGAGCGCGACCTTCGACACGTTGGTGAGCGTCAGCTCCCAGGGGCCATCTTGGGACGCGGACACCTCGACGCGCAGCGGGGGCGCGTCGTCGCCCTCGTCGGCGCGAGCAGGCGTCATCCATACGACCGCTGCGAGGGCGAGGACGAGGGCGTCACGGCGGACCATCGCGGCGGGACTAGCACGGGCGAGCCACGCCCGGAGGGCGAAGCCGCGCGCCCGTGCCGAGCCCGCTCCGCGGTATGAGGTGCGCATGCGGCTCGGCCTGCTCCCCAAGACCGTGGCACTCCTCGGCGTCGTCGCCCTCGTGCCCGTCGTCGCGCTGACGGCGCTCTTGCTCGACGCGAACGCCGAGGCCGTGAAGAAGAGCGAGGCCTCGCTCCAGGCGTCGGTCGTCTCCGAGATCACGCGGCTCACCGTGGGGACCGTGGAGGGCGCGCAGCGCGACGCCGAGGCCATCGCCCACGCGCTCGCCGAGGCCGCTCGTCGCGACGACAAGAGCGACGACCCCTTCTCGGCGGTGCGGCTGCTCCTCGCCTCGCGCGGAACGATCGACGCGGTGCGGTTCGAGGTCCCCCAGGCGAAGGTGTCCACCGTGATCCGCGACGAGGAGGTCGGGCGGGACGTGCCCGAGTCGACGCCGCCGCTCCGCGCCGCCGCGGACGAGCGCGGCGTGGGCTTCGAGTTGCTCGACCGCGAGCGGGGAGCGCTGACGGTGCCGATCCCGCGCGCGCCCGGGTCGACGGGAGCCCTCGGGTACGTGACGGTCGCGGTCCACGTCGGCGACATCGAGCCGACGCTGACGGGCCTCGCGGAGGCGCGCTTCGCGGGGGGAGGGGCGCGCATCCTCGTCGTGGACGCGGATCGACGCGTGATCGCGTCGATCGGCACGAGCCTCCAGCCTGGCGCCGACAGCTCGAAGCTCCCCATCTGGGCGCGGCTCCCCGACGGCGTCCCGTGGGCGCGGAAGGCGACGATCGTCGCGGATCATGCGGAGGGCGCCGAGCCGATGGTCGGCGTCATCGAGTCCATCCCCGAGCTGAAGTGGGGCGTCGCGCTCTGGAGGCCCCGCGGCGTCGCCTACGCCCAGCTCTCCGAGATGCGCCGCCGCGGGACGATGGCCGTCGGGCTCGCCGTGCTCCTCGCCGGCGCGCTCGGCATCGCGACCGCGCGCCGCCTCGCGCGACCGATCGTGGCCCTCGCGCAGCAAGCACGGCTCATCGGCGCGCGACGCTGGCGCGAGGTGCAGGTCGACGTCTCCCCCACGGACGAGATCGGCGATCTCGGACGCAGCCTCGACACGATGGCGAAGGATCTCGAGGCGAGCGAGGAGAAGATCGCCGACGAGGCGCGGCTACGGGGCAACCTGTCCCGCTTCTTGAGCCGCGATCTCGTCGCCAGCATCGTCTCGGGGGCCCACCCGCTCACGCTCGGCGGACGACGCCTCCCGGTCACGGTGCTCTTCGCGGACGTCGTGTCCTTCACGCCGCTCGCCGAGTCGAAGCCGCCCGAGGAGGTCGTCGCCATCCTGAACGAGCTCTTCTCCCTGCTCACGGAGATCGTGTTTCGGCACGAGGGTACGGTCGACAAGTTCGTCGGCGACAGCATCATGGCGGTGTGGGGCGCTCCCTTCGCCAGCGCGGACCACGCGGACAAGGCCCTCGCCGCGGCGGAGGACATGCTCCGCTTCGTCGAGGCGGCGAACGACGGGTGGCGCGAGAAGTATGGTGTATCCATACAGCTTGGCGTCGGCGTCAACACGGGTGAGGCGGTCGCCGGGAACATCGGGAGCGACAAGCGGATGGAGTACACGGTGATCGGCGACGCGGTGAACGTGGCGGCCCGCCTCGAGGCCATCGCGGCGCCGAGCCAGGTCCTCGTCTCGGCCGCGACGAGGGACGCCTCGACGACCGATCCGCCGCTCGAGCTCCTCGGGCGCAAGCGGCTCTCGGGGCGCTCGGCCGAGGTCGAGGTGTATCAGCTCGACGTGGCGTAGCGGCGCGACGGCGACCGATCCGCCGCTCGAGCTCTCTTGGGCGCGCGCGGCGCTCGGCCGAGGTCGAGGTGGCTCAGCTCGATGTGGCATAGCGGCGCGCGGCGTCGACGTAATGGCGCGCCCCGTCGAGGCCGAGGCGCCCTTCGGCCGCGGTCACGTCGCGCATCACCTTCCCGGGGCGCCCCAGCACCAGCTTGCGCGGCGGGACCACGACGCGGGAGGTGACGAGCGCCCCGGCGCCGATGACGGAGCCCTCCCCGATGTCGGCCAAGTCGAGGACGATCGCGCCCATCCCGACGAGCACCCGATCACGGACGCGGCAGCCGTGCAGGATGACCCCGTGGCCGACCGTGACGTCGTCGCCGACGTCGGTGGTCGACAGATCGATCGTCGCGTGGACGCACGAGAGATCCTGGAGGTTCGACCGGGCGCCCACGCGGATGGCGCCGACGTCTCCGCGCAGGACACAGCCGAACCACACGCTCGACTCCGGGCCGATCTCGACGTCGCCGATGAGCGTGGCGTTCGGTGCAAGCCACGCCGTCGGATCGACGCGCGGGGCCTTGCCCCCGTACGGCAGGAGGAGCGCCACGGCTCAGCGCGCCTCCCCGAGCACGACCGGCAGCGAGACGCGCCCTCGCGGAAGCGCCGCGGGGAGGACGGCGCGCGCGCGCGGAGAGAGGCGGCCCACGAGGGAGTGCTTGTTCGCGCGGACGAGATCGACCTCGACGACCTGGCCGACGGGGTCCACGGCGTGATCGTGCTCGACGTGGACGATCTCGTTGCGCTCGGTGCGCCCGGTCCAGCTCGTGCCGGACTTCGATCCTCCCTCGACGAGGACGCGTGCGGTGTGGCCGACGAGCCCCTCGAGGTGCGCCGCGACGAGGGCCTCGCTGACCTCGAAGACGCGCGCCAACCGGCGCCCTTTCTCGTCTTCGGAGACGTCGTCCACGAGGCGCGTCGCGGGCGTCCCAGGGCGCTGGCTGTACTTGAACCCGAAGACCCCGGCGAAGCCGACCTCGCGGACGAGCGACACCGTCGCGTCGGCGTCCTCCTCGGTCTCGCCGGGGAAGCCCACGATGACGTCGGTCGACAGCGTGAGCCGAGCGCGCGCCTCGCGGAGCCTCGCCACGCGCTCGACGTACTCGGCCCGGCTGTAGCGACGGATCATGCGCCTCAACACACGGTCGCTGCCGGACTGGACGGGGAGGTGGACGTGGGCGGCGAGGATCTCGAGATCGCGATGCGCCGCGACGAGCGAGGGCGTCACGTGCCGGGGGTGCGGGCTCGTGTAGCGCAGGCGCTCGAGCCCAGGGACCCGCGCGATGGCCCGGAGGAGCGCCGCGAATTCGCTCTCGTCGGGGTCGTCGGGGCTCGCCTCGGGCGCCCGCGCGAGCGAGCGCGAGGGATCGGCGTAGCTGTTCACGGTCTGCCCGAGGAGCACGATCTCCCGGGTCCCGTGCTCGACGAGCCGCGTGATCTCGGCCAGCACCTCGGTGCTCGGTCGGTAGCGCTCGGGGCCACGCGTCGTCGGGACGATGCAGTACGAGCAGCGCTCGTCGCAGCCCTTCATGATCGTGACGAAGGCGCTCGCGGCGGCCGCGCCGCGCGTGGGCGGCTCGGCCGCGAGGAAGCTCGGCCTCTCGACATCGAAGACGGTCCGCACGACGGGCAGCCCGCCCGTCGCGACGTCGGCGAGCAGCGCCGGGAGCTCGGGGATGTTGTCGGGCCCGAGCACGACGTCGATGCCGCGCAGCGTCTTCACGAGCCGCTCACCCTCCTGCTGCGCCACGCACCCCGCCACGACGATGGCGAGCTCGCCGTGGCGCGCCCGCTTGGCGAGCGCGAGCCGCCCGACCTCGCTGCGGAGCTTCTGCTCGGCCTTCTCGCGGACGCTGCAGGTGTTCAGCACGACGACGTCTGCGCCCTCCGCGTCGGGCGCCGTCGTGTAGCCAGCGCGGCGGAGGACGTCCTCGATGCGCGCCGAGTCGTGCACGTTCATCTGGCAGCCGAAGGTCACGACCGAGTACGAGGGCATCTCGCGGGCCGTCTAGCAGGGTCCGCGGCTCGGTTCACGCCCGGTGGACCGTGCTACCCTCGCGCCGGTGGTGCTCCCCACGTACACCATCCGCAGGCCCACGGCGGCTCGCGTCCCCGTCGTCGTGGAGGTGCCTCACGCCGGGGTGCACGTCGACGCGACCTCGCTCGCCCTCTGCACGGCGAGCGCGCGCAGCATCGCGCAGGCCGCCGATCTCCACGTGGACGCGCTCGTCGAGGGCTGCGAGGCTGGTGGCGCGACGATCCTCTCCGCGCACGTGAGCCGCTACGTGGTCGATCTCAACCGCGCGCCGACGGATCACGACGCCCGCTCCTTCGTCGAGGGCGTGGGGACCAGCGCCCCGCACGGCATCGTCTGGCACCAGACCATCGACGGGCAGCCGTGTCTCGCGCGCCCGCTCGTGGAGCGCGAATTCCGCCGTCGCCTCGACACCTTCTACGCGCCGTACCACGCCGCGCTGGGGGGGCTGCTCGAAGAGACCGTCGAGGACTTCGGCTGCGCGGTGCTGCTCTGCGCGCACTCCATGCCGTCCGAGGGCCTCACGTCGCGGGGAAGGCCCGTCGGTCGCGCCGACGTCGTGCCGGGGACGCTCGGGCGCACCTCCGCGCGCGGGGAGCTCATCGACGAGGTCGACCGGGTGGCCGAGGCCATGGGGCTCTCGGTCCGCCACGACGATCCGTACCAGGGAGGCTTCAGCACCGCGAACTACGGCCGGCCCGCGCGGGGGGTCTCCGCCATCCAGATCGAGGTCGCCCGGCGGCTCTACATGGACGAGCGCACCCTCGCCCTCGACGTCCGCGGGGCAGCGCGGCTGCGCGGGTTCTTTCGCGCCCTCGTCGACGCGCTGGGCGCGCGGGCCCTCTCGCACCCGAAGCCGCTCGCGGCGCCCCGAGGAGACGCTGACCGCGTGGGCGTGGGTTCGGCGCCCCGAGGGGGCGCAACGCCTTCGCCGCTCACCGGGCCGAGGCGGCGCTGACGAGGTACGCCTCGATCCGCGCGCGGGCGTGATCGTCCAGGCGCGCGCGGGGCGCCATCGCGGCGACCTCCGCCGGCCAGTCCTCGGGGGCGCGGGACGCGGGCGTCGGCGTCGCGTGGCAGCCGCTGCAGCGCTCGATGAGCAGCCGACGCCCCTCCTCGAGGCTCGACCTCGTGGCGGCAGGATCTCGCCGCTGCGCGACGGCCACCTGCGCGTCCGAGGGCAGAGGGATCGCCGAGGTCCCACAGCCGACGAGCGGCGCGCAGGCGAGGAGGAGCGCCGCGGCAAACCGCGTGACGCGCCCACGGGGGGCAGGGCCCAACATGAAAAGACCCTAACACGAACCCATTGGGATTGACGTTGATAACCGATTTCAATACCGAGCCGCGCATGCGCTCCCTGGGTCCCATCGCGACAGCCCTCCCGATCGCGCTCGCCGCCCTCTCGGTCGCCGCCGACGCCGGCGCGAACGAGCGCCACTTCACCTACGCGTACGAGAGCGGCGTCCTCCCGACGGGGACCCGTGAGCTCGAGGTGTGGACGACATGGCGCGGCGGCCGGCGCCGCTACTACTCCGCGTTCGATCACCGCTTCGAGTTCGAGGTCGGTCTCACCTCACGGCTCCAGACGGCGTTCTATTTGAACGCCGGCTCGGTCACCTCCGACGACGGGCTCGGCCAACGCCCGACGCGCTTCGAGTCGCGTGGGGTGTCGTCCGAGTGGAAGTACAAGCTCCTCGACCCCGTCGCCGATCCGGTCGGTCTGGCGCTCTATGGGGAGATCGGCGCCGCGTCCGATCACGCGAACCTCGAGACGAAGGTCATCGTCGACAAGCGCGTCGGGAAGTTCCTCCTCGCCACGAACCTCGTCTTCGAGCCCGAGTGGAGCTTCGCGAAGGAGAAGACCCGCCGCGAATTCGAGCTCGCGCTGCAGCTCGCCGGGGCCTACTTCGTCCTGCCAAACCTCAGCGTCGGCGCCGAGGTCGGCAGCCTGAGCGAGCTCGATCGGAGCGCGTCGAAGTTCGAGTGGTCGAGCCTCCACGCCGGCCCCGTGCTCGCGTACGCGCACGAGGGGTGGTGGGCCGCCGTGACGGTCTTGCGACAGCTCCCCGCGCCCGTGCGCGACGATCCGACGAGCATCTACGTCCTCCGCGCGGGCGAGCGGTACAACGCTCGGCTCCTCTTCTCCTTTCATCTCTGAGGATGGCACATCTCCCCATGTCGAAACGTCTCCCGCTCCTGCTCCTCCTCCTCTTCGCGTCGGCGATCTCGTTCGCGCTCCCCGGCTGCACCGCCGACGAGCTCGAGGTCGGCCTCGTCACCAAGGACCCTCGCGACGTCCCGCCCCCCATCTCCCGAACGACTCCAGAGACGGTGCACGTGGACCTCGTCGCGAAGGAGGTCATCGGCGAGCTCGACGAAGGGAAGTCCTTCTCCTTCTGGACCTTCAACGGCACCGTCCCCGGCCCGATGATCCGGGTGATGGAGGGGGACACCGTCGAGGTCACGCTCCACAACGATCTTCAAAACGTCGAGCCACACAACCTCGACTTCCACGCCGTGACGGGCCCGGGCGGCGGCGCCCCGGTGACGACGGTCCTCCCCGGCGAGACGAGGACCTTCAGCTTCCGCGCGCTCCACCGCGGCGCATACTTCTATCACTGTGCGGCCGAGGGGATGCCCTGGGAGCACGTCGCGCACGGCATGTTCGGGCTCATCCAGGTCGACCCCCCCGGCGGGCTCCCGACGGGCTTTCGTGAGTTCTATGTGGGGCAGAGCGAGTGGTACCTCACCGCGGACGGGGACGAGGACGAGGAGTCGACGGACGGCGATCCCGAGCCGAGCGGCCCGAAGGCCGAATTCACGGTCGACATGGACAAAGCCGCCCACGGGCTGCCCGATCTCTACTCGTTCAATGGGCACACCAAGGCGCTGATGAGCGCGCGCCTCTTCGGGGACGCGATGCGCGTGATGCAGGGCGAGAAGGTGCGGATCTTCTTCGCCAACGCGGGGCCCAACGTGCCCTCGAGCTTCCACGTGATCGGGGGGATCTTCGATCGGGCGTACCCAGGCGATCCCGCGGACGCGGTGCACGACGAGGAGACGCTCCTCGTGCCTCCGGGCGCGGCGGCCGTCGTGGAGCTGTCCTCGCCGGTGCCGGGCGACTCGGTGCTGACGGAACACGCGCTCTTCCACGCGTCGCCCGGCGCGATGGGCGAGCTCAGGATCGAGCCGCCGACGCCGCCGACCGACGGCGATCCCCACGGCTCGTGGCCCGTCGACGTCTACGGGCCGCCCGCCTGGAAGGATCCGTCCCACACCGGGAAGATGTGAGCCCCGGGCGTCGGCAGGCGTCGGCCGAGCGGAGCGAGTCCGTCAAGCGGGTGACCGGGAAGAAGATCCATCCCCTCATCGCGTCGCCCTCCGACATCGATCGGCTCCTCGTGGACTCCTACGGCGTCCGGAGGAGCGCGCGGCGCGCCGAGGAGGGAGGGGTCGAGGCGGGAAATCAGCCGCGCGCGCCTGAACAGGCGTTGAGCCGGCCCGGGGTCGTGGCCTAGACTGGCGCCCCTTGGAGTCTGATGCCGCCGCGAGCCCTACGCGCCACCCAACCCGGGGGCCCCGATGCCTGACGAACTCCTGACCCTCAAGGAGGTCGCCGCGCGGGTGGAGATCCAATCTGAGCGGACAGGGATCGCAACATTGGAATCCAATGAGGC
>CAYNEK010000021.1:0-39704 GCA_964396175.1 uncultured Polyangiaceae bacterium
GGGGGGGGGGGGGGGGGGCGCGGGCCCGGGGGGGGGGGGGGGGGGGGGGGGGGGGGGGGGGGGGGGGGGATGTCGGCGGGTGATTTCGTGGCGGGTCCGGGCCGAGCATGGTCTACCCTCCTCGGGTCGCCGCGATGCGCATCGCGTTCCTCCATGTGCACGATCGCTTTACGCCCTTCAGCACGGCGACGGCGGCGATCTCCGGGGCGGTGCGCGACCTCGGCCACGAGCACGTCCTCTGCGGCATCGAGCTCGGGACGACCGTCGACGGCGCTGTCGAGCGGCTGTCTGCGCTCCGGCCCGAGCTCGTCGCCGCGTCCTTCATGTCTCGCGACTTCTTGCCCATCTCGCGCGTCGTTCGCGAGGTCAGGGCCCGCACCGGAGCCTACACTGTCGCGGGTGGCTACCACGCGACGCTCGACGCGACGGGGGTGGCGGCGGCGGGGGCCTTCGACGCGATCGGCATCGGCGAGGGAGAGCGGGCGTTCCGGCGGGTGGTCGAGGCTGTCGGGGCGGGCGGACGACCTGAGACATCGCCCGGCCTGTGGGCGGCCCAGCGAGGTGTCTTCGTCGGCGGGCCGCCGCCGAGCGACCGTGAGCCTGACATCGCCGCGCTCCCGCCCTGGGACTACGAGCTGTTCGGCGACGTCGTGACGCGCTCGTCGATGCACGGCTATGTGCTGAAGGACCGATTCGCGCCGCTGCGCGCGAGCCGAGGCTGCCCCTTCGACTGCACCTACTGCTCGAACCCAGCGTGGAAGCAGGTGAACGAGCTCGACGCGGGGGGCGCTCGCAACGTGCGGCCGGTCGAGCAGGTGATCGAGGAAGCCTGCAGGCTCGCCGAGCGCTTCGGCGCGGAGGGCTTCGAGTTCTGGGACGAGCACTTCCCTGTCGACGTCCGCTGGATCGCGGCGCTCGCGGAGGCCTGGCCTGCGCGCGTGGGGCTCCCCTTCCGGGTCGAGATGCACCCGAACACGGCGACTCCGGAGCGCCTCGCGCTGCTCGCCAAGGCGGGGTGTGTCCTCATGCAGTATGGCGTCGAGGCGGGCGACGAGCGCCTCCGCCGGAGTGTGCTCAAGCGGCGCACCTCGGACGCGGCGTACGAGCGCGTCTTCGCCGCGACGCGCGCCCTCGGGATGGCGACGTCGGCGTCGGTGATGCTGGCCATGCCGGGTGAGACCTACGAGATGGGGCTCGCCTCGCTGGCTCTCATCCGGCGCCTCCGGCCCGACTACATGAGCTACGCGGCCTATGCGCCGCTCCCTCGCACGGAGCTCGGCGCGCGCGCGCGCCTTCGGCGAGCGGCCTCGCCGGACCTATTTCACGGCTCGTTCACGGCGTTCGAGCCGCAGATCGAGCCCGACGCGATGACCGTCGATGAGGCGAGGTCGTTGCTCCGCGCGATGGGGGAGCTCCAGGCGGAGATCATGAGCCGGGCGAAGGGCGAGGAGGCGGTGTCTCCGGCCGCGCGCGAGGCGGTCTCGGCGGCGCTCGGTGAGGCGTGGTCGGTGCGCCGGGTGACCCAGGAGCCGGCGCGACGAAGCCTCACCCTCGAGCTCCGCCGCGCGGAGCGTCCGCTCACGGTGGAGCTCCGCGCCGTCTCGGACGGCGCCCCGCACTATGTTCGAGCCGGGGCGCTGGCGATCTCCTACCGCGGCGACGCGCTCCTCGCCGAGGACGACGCGGCGCTCCGCGCGCTGGCGGCGGCGCTGGGCTCGACGAGCCTCGAGGCTCTTGTCGAGGCGTGGGTGCCTTCATGACCGATCTCCCGTTCGTCGTGGTCGGGACGGGGCCCGTCGCGCGCGAGATGGGGGCGGTGCTCGCGCGTGTCGGGGGCCGTTGTGTAGGGGTGCTGTCGCGCGACGAGGGGCGCGCCCAGGAGGTCGCGGCGTACCTTGGCGCCGATGTTGCGACGACGGAGCCTCGCGCGCTGCCGTCCGAGGCGCGCATGGTCCTCGTGGCCACCGCCGACGAGGCGATCATCGCGGCGTCTCGCGCGCTCGGGGCGGCTGGCGTCGCGCGGGGCCGCGCGCTGGTGCACTTCGCCGGCTCGATGCCTGCCGCGGCGATGCGCCTCCCCGAGACGGCGGGGGCCGAGGTGGTGTCGGTCCACCCGCTCCGTCACTTCGAGCTAGGGCGCGTCCAGCCCGAGACCTTCCCGGGGACCTTCTGCGCGATCGACGGCGATCCCGCGCCGAGCGCCGAGCTCGAGCGGCGCCTCCGCGCGGCGGGTGGGGTCGCCTTCCGCGTGCGGAGCGACGCGAAGGGGCTCTACATGGCGAGCGTGCTCGTCCCGATCACGCTCGTCCCCGCGCTGGTCGCCGAGGCCGAGGATGGCCTCGTCGCGGCGGGCGTCGCTCCCGGGGACGCGCGCGCGCTCGTCGCGGCGCTCGTGCGGCACAAGGCCGCCGAGCTCGTCGCGCGGCCTGCCGTCGAGGCGCTTCACGGCCCGCTCGCCCACGGCGACGTCCCGGTGATGACGCGGGCCATCGAGGCGACGCGCCGGCTGCGTCCGACGCTCGCCGAGGTGTTCCGCGTGCTCGGGGACCTCACCATCAAGCGCGCCGTCGCGCGGCGCTTGCTCTCGAGCGCGCGCGCCGAGACCATGCGCCGTGCGCTCGACGGAGACTGAGCCCCGTCACCCGCGCGGGAGGATGAGCGCGTCAGCCTCTGCGATCGGGGCGAACCCGTCCTCCCGCTCGTCATCGCGGTAGACGCCTGGGCAGATCGTCGCGTGGGCGCATCCCGCGCATGAGGCGAGCTTGCGGATGTGCTCCGTGTTGTGCGCGAAGGGGACACGCGCGCGCGTGGCGAGATCGACGGAGTGGTCGTCGAGGTAGTGGTCGACGAGGAGCGGCACGAGCTCGGGGGCGAGGCACGCCTGGAGGTTCCGGATCCCGATGGGGACCCCGACCTCCCTCGCGCATGCGACGGCGCGCCGCGCGATGCTCGCCCGCTCGCGCGGCGCGAGGTGGAGGATGTCCGCGTGGACCTTCGCGTCGCCGATCGGCTTCATGAACGCGAGGAGGATCGGGGGCGGCTCCCTCCTCGCGGCCTGCGCGCGGCGCGCCACGTGGCGCACCAGGTCGACCACGTTGGCCTCGTTGAGTCGGGTCACGGCCGCGTACACGTAGAGCCTGAGTCCGGGCTCGCGGAGCACACGATCGAGCGCTGCCACCTGACGTGCGAACGTCCCCGGCGCCCTCGAGAGCCGATCATAGATCGCCTCGTCCACCGTGTCGATCGACAGGTGGACGGTGGCGATCCCCTCGCGGCGGAGGTGCGTGACGAAGCCCTCGTCGGCGAGCCGGAGGCCGTTGGTCATGAGGACGTGGCGTCCCTCGAGCCCTTCGTCCCGCAGCGCAGCGAGCGCGTCGTCGAGGTGCGGGTAGATGGTCGGCTCCCCGCCGACGAAGATCGCTCGATCGCAGCCCGCGCCGACCCCGGCACGGATGTGCGCGCGCACCTCGTCGAGCGGGGTGAAGCCGTGGGTGTCACCGTGCGGTGGGACCGCGCAGTACAGGCAGGCAGAATTGCAGGGGCGCCCGACGTCGACATAGAAGGCAGGTGACACCCACGCGGCGAGCTCGAGCAGGGCGGGATCGGGGTGCCGCAGGGTCACCGCGTCTCGTCGCCCGTGGACGTCGATCGTCGCGCGCCCTTCGGGGCGGCGCAGCGCGAGCGAGACGACGCGGCGAGGGCGCGATCCGTGGCTCCGCGTCCTCGCCAGCCACGCCCCGAGGGACTCGTAGACCGTGCGAGGATCGGTCCAGCCGAGGTCCGCGAAGGCCGCGCGCACGGGGGCGCCGTCGACGACGTCGCGCCGCGCCGGGTGAGGGGCTCGGTGGTGAGGATCGGGGTGGCGAGCCACCGAGGCCGGGAGCCCGGCTCCGCGGAGCAGCGCCGAGATCGCCGCGCGGACGGGGATCGGCGCCGCCGGAGCGACCACATGTTCGCCTGGCGGGAGCGCGTCGGGTCGGAGCACGAGCTCGCGGATGATCCGCGCGACGTCGTCGACCGCCACGATGGATTGTTCGAGCTCGGCGTCTCCGGGAAAGAGTGCGTGCCCCACGGAGGCGGCCTGCTCGAGGTACGGCTCCTCGCGGCGCGCGAGGTCGACGGGGGCGACGAGCCTCGGGACGAGCAGGGTGATCGTGGGGATCCCGCGGACTGCGGGGCGATCGACGCGCGGCGCGGCCGTGCAGGCGATCGTGACGATCCGGCGCGGCGGGTGCGTGGCGCGCGCGATCGCGTCGTCGAGCGCGCGGGCGTCGAGCGCGTCGCGCGCGAGGAGGTCGACGACGACGTCCGCCCCGTCCACGAGCCCGAGCGCGTCGACCGAGCGCCGATCCCCCTCGGTCCAGCGCGAGGTCGGGAAGCGCTCCTCCACGTGCGGGGTGCGTCGCGACAGGGCTCTCGGCGCGAGATCGGAGAGCGCCCTGCCGACGGCCGGGCCGAGGCGACCAGTTGCGCCGAGGATGGCCACCGTCGTGGGCATCGCGAGAGCCTACCACGCGCGGGTCTTTGGGCGCGGCTCCGCCGGAGCTGGCTTGCCGCGTTACGATTCGAGAGCTACCGAGGGGACACGCATGAGAGAAGAGCGCCTCCTTGCGCTGCTCCGCGACGCTGGCGCGCGGCTCGGAGACGAGGACGTGGTCGTCGGCGCGCGCGGCGAGCTGCGGGTCGTCGGCGACGCGGGTGAGGTGCGCGTCCGGATCGTCCCGCGTGGCCGCGGCGGCTACCACGTCGAGGGAGATCCCAGGGCGCTCGACGAAGACACGCGCGCGCGGGTCGTCGCGTCGCTGGCGACTCTCTCTCGCTTGCCGACGGTGAGTCCGTGGGATCTGCCGTTCGATCGAGGTCCGGGGCTGTACCGCCTCGCCGAGCTCGATCTCGCCGGCGTCGCGGTCCGAGCCTTCGCGGGGCTGGACCTACGCGTCGCGTACCTCGCGTCGTCCTGCGCTGGCGACTGCGTGTTCTGTCGGCACGTGGAGCGAGAGACGGACGAGGTCCCCGAGCGCTTTGCCCTCGACGCCGTGCGCCGCGGGGCCGAGGAGGTGCGGGGCGCGTATGTCTGTCTGGGCGGGCCGGAGCCGACGAGCGCGCCCCTCTTCGAGACCTGGGTGCGCACGCTGCGAGAGGCCGGCGCGGGCGTCGTCGCGCTGATCGGGACGGCGGAGGAGCTCGGGGCTCGAGGGCGCGCGCGCTCGCTCCGTGAGGCGGGGCTCGGTGTCGTCTCCGTGCCGATCTACGGGGCGACCGCGGAGACGCACGACGCGGTCGTGCGACGAGCCGGCGCCTTCGATCGCATGGTGGGCGTCCTCGACGCGGCCGCCGACGCGGGGATCACCGTCCACCTGCACAGCCTGCTCCTCGGGGATGACCTCGCGGGGGTCCAGGCGTTCGCCGCGCGCCGCGGCCTCTCCTGGGTCGTCGGGCTGCCGCGCCCGAAGACGACCGAGCCGCCGCGGTCGATGGCCGAGCTCTCCGCGGGGCTCCCGGTGCTCGGTGCGCCTCCATGCATTCATCCGCACGAACGCATGGATGCGGCGACGATGCTCGAGCGCCAGGGCCCCATCGCCATCTACCTCGCGGTGCAGGCGGGCGCGTTCGGTCCGGTGTGCGCGGGCTGCGGCGCGCGGTCGCGCTGCTGGGGGCTCCCCGCGGGGCTCGTCGCCGCGCTGGGGCCGCGCCTCGTGGCCTTGCCGGCCGGGGGCTAGACGCCGGCCTCGTCGGCCTGGGGGTGCGGGGGGACGGGGGGCACCGCCGCGTCGTGTCAGGCGCCGATCGGCCTCGGCGCTCCGTCGAACGCGAGGCGCTGGTCATCGAAGTTGGTCCAGTCGATGCGGCGCTCGCCGAGCGACGTCACCCCGGCGGTCACGGCGCGCGTTCGAACGTAGTCCTGCGCGCGGGCGAGGTCGCCTGGTGGCATCGTCGTCGTCCCGAGCACGCGGTAGAATTGATCAGAGGCGAAGGAGAGTCCGAGGGCCTCGTGCTGGACGTGGAACTGCGTGCCCGGGAGGACCAGCAGCCGATGGACCGCGAGCGAGATGTCGTCGATCTCGAGCAGTTGGTCCACCATGCGGACGAACGTTTCGTAGGTCTCGCCCGGGAGCCCGAGGATGACCGTGATGAACAAGAGGCCGACCCCGCGGAGGATGTCGGCGCTGCGGCGGATGTGCTCCACCGTGCTCTTGCGTCGCATGGGCCCCCAGGTCTCGGCGGTCGAGGACTGCACCCCGATCCCGATGCGCTTGACGCGCACGCCATCGAGCGCGGCCCGCTGCGCAGGGCGCACGACGGCTGGGTACATCTGGAAGGAGTACGCGAGGCGGGAGGTCGGATCGCCGCGGCGGATCCCCTCGCAGACCTCAGCGAAGTGGCGATCGGACACGTTGGCGGTGCTCGCCCCGGCGTCGACCTCACGCGCGCAGGGCCACGCGGCGATGGCCGCCACGTCCGCAGCGATGCGGTCCACGGTCTGCGTCATCCACAGCCCCTGACGTGACGCCCGCGCGTCGCTGCAGAACGCGCACTGGAAGAGGCACCCGCGCGCCATCTCGACGAAGGGTCGCGCGACCTGGAACGCCGTCCCGCGCTGATAGGGCGACGGGACGTCCCCGAGGACCCTCGGGGCCAGCGCCGATCCTCCGTCGTGGATGTGCCCCTCGGCGTGGAGCAGGGCGCCTCGGATGGGGGCGTCGCCGAGGCCACGGCCGGGGCCTCGCTCGACGACGCGCCGCAGCAGGTCCACGATCGTCTGCTCGCCCGAGCCGATGGCCACGGCGTCGACGTCGCCCCACCAGGAGAACCAGTCGCTCCGCTCGCGCAGGAGCGCGAACGACACCCCGCCCCACACGATGACCGTCGCGCCCGCCCGCGTCGCCGTGAGCTCTCGCGGTCGACGTGAGGTGCGCGCGGTGGAGGCGAGGTTCCAGCTGTAGCAGGTGAAGCCGACGAAATCGGGGTCGTGGGACGCGATGCGCTCCGCGAAGGACTCGGTGTCGGTCCCGCCGAGGAAGAGGAGCGCGAGCTCGATGCGATCGGCGAGATCGGGCGTCGAGAGCAGCTTCGCGCGGAGGTACTCGGACGCCCCTGGCCCGTAGTCCCATGGGTCCTCGCAGAGGTTCGCGAGCACGACGCGGAGCGGACGCTCGGCGGACCCGCGTGCGCGGTCGACGTGCTCGAGCGCGATCGGGGCGCGCCGACCCGCGTGTGCGGCCGTCACCGGGAGCCGCTCGCCGTCGTCGGGCCAGAGCTCGTCGAGGAGCGGCGTCGGGATCGAGCCCTCGGCGCGCCGCAGCAGCGTGACGAAGGACTCGACGACGGCGAGCGGCGGGCTCCCGCGGTATGATATGGAGAAGCGCTCCGTCTGCCGGAAGGATCGGATCCCTGGTGCGGGCGGCGAGAGCTCCAGTTCGATGATGTCCGCTCCCGACCGTACGCGCAGGAGCGCCCGCGCTCCAGGCGCAACATCGAGGATTTCGAAGGATCCTGCCGCCTGGCTGGCAGCTTGGAGGATGGACCCGAGGCGAGCCGCGAGGGTCGTGTTCACGCCCGCATGGTACCGACGAACAACTGATGGTTCCGGGAAATCTGCTGGCCTCCGTTCCGGACAATCTGCGGTCTCCCGAAAGAGAGGCACGACGTGATGGAATCGGCGAAAATGGCACGCCGGCCGGTGCAAGCGGAGGAGATGCTGCCTCTGCTGAAGCGCCACGAGATCCAGGTCTTGCTCCGTGCCGGGCACTCCCAGAAGGACGTCGCCGAGCGGACGGGCGCGTCGGCGGACAACCGTGTGTGGGTGACCGACGTGACGGCCATCTGGACGTCGGAGGGCTGGCTCTACCTCGCGGCGATGCGGGACCCGTGCTCGCGGCGCGTCGTGGGCTGGGCGACGAGCGCGAACCACGACACCGCTCTCGCCCTCGACGCCCTGCGCCACGCGCTGCGCACGCGGAAGCCTCCCCGTGGCCTCGGCCATCACTCCGACCGCGGCAGCCCCTACGCGAGCGCCGAGGACCGGGCAGAGCTCGCCCAGCACGGCTTCGTGGCAAGCATGAGCCGCAAGGGCGACTGCTGGGACGACGCGGTGGCCGAGAGCTTCTTCGGGACGCTGCGTGCCGAGCTCGTCGATCGCGAGCCGTACGCGACGCGCGCTGCCGCTGACGCGTCGACCGATGGGTACATCGGTGACTTCTACGAGATCGAGCGGCGGCACTCGTACCTCGGCTACGTCAACCCGATCGAGTTCGAATTGCGTTCCAAGTCGAAGCGGCCTGCCGCATCGTCATGCTGTCCACGAAACCGGGGGAACTTCACCCCTCGACGAGCTTCGGCGTCGCGCAGCGCGTGGCTCGGCGCGCCGCTTCGACGAGCCACGCGCTCCCCGCGGCCTTGATCCGACGAGGCGCGCGCGCTACGAGACGCGTGATGCGGTCTCCGCACGAGGACCCCGGGCTCGTGCTGCACATCCACCCGTGGGGCCACCTCAACGACCTCGTCGTCCCTGCGGGCGTCCTCGCCTGCCTCAACGCGATCCCAGGGCCCAAGCTCGGTCGCTACGCGTTCGAGGTCGCTGACGACGAAATCGCGCGGGCGTGCGTCGTCACCATCGACGTCCATTGGGCGCTCGCCTTGACGGGCTTCGAGCACCTCGTGGCGCACGTGCGCGCCGTCGCGCCCCGGGTCCCCATCGTCGTCGGAGGGATCACCGCGGCGCTGCTCGCGGACGAGCTGCTCGCGTCCTATCCCGTCGACTTCGTCTTCCGAGGGGACGCCGAGACGAGCTTCACCGCGCTCATCGCGGCCCTCCGCGCCGGGCAGCAGCCCGGCCCCTTGCCCAACGTGCACCAGCGGGGCGCTCCGACCCCGCCCCCGCGACGGATGAGCTCAGAAGATTTCGACGCGTCCGACTCGGTGCGCCTCGATTGGTTCCCGACCCTCGCGAAGGTGACCGATCTGGACGCGGTGGCCTTCCCGACGGGGCGGACGATCATCGGGGCGCGGGGCTGCCCCTTGCGCTGCCCCACCTGCTACGGCTCGCACGCGTCCACGTACGGCGGGGGGTACCTGTGGAGGTCCCCCGAGCGGACCGCCGAGCTCCTCCGCGACGCGGAGCGCGCGGGGGGGCGCAACGTCCGCCTCATCCTGAGCAAGCCGACGCCACGCCAGCTCTCCGGGCTGATCGCCGCGCTCGGGGCGACCGGACCTTATCGCTTCGGGAGCGCCGTGGGGCTCTTCCTCTGCCGCGCGCCGAGCGACGACGAGCTCGCCGCGCTCGATCGGGCCTTCGAGTCCCCCGTCACCATCTCGGTCGTCCCGCCCGACGAGCACGTCCCCCCGCTGTCGCCAGAGCGGCTCGCGACCGAGCGCGCCGAATGGCGTCGCGTTTCGCGCTGGGTCGCGGCCTCGAAGAACCTCCGGCTCGATGTCTGGTCCACCGTGGGGCGAGACACCCGCGCGCTGCGCGCCGAGCTCGGCGATCACGACAGGGTATCGGTGAACTCGGGGGCCGTGTGGTCGATGACGCGCCCGGCGGACGGGGCGTCTCTCCCCCCCGCGCGGGAGGCCGTCCGGGATCTCTGGACCTTCTACGCCGCGCGCCTCCTGTCGCCCTCGCTCGCCGCGCTGCTCACGCCGTTCCGGTTCCTCGACGAGGTGGACGACGAGGTCGAGGCGCTCCCTCCCCCCGAAGAGCCCGCGCTCCGACCCTATCACGCGGCGATCGTCTCCTCGTGGCGCGCCCACCGGCTGCCGATGATCCGTGGGCTCGCGTTCGAGCTCGTGCCCGTCGACGGTGTGGTGGCGCGGCGAGAGGCGGCGGGGACCTCCTTCTCAGGGGCGCTGGCGATCGGGCAGATCACGCGGTCTCGGGGGGGCGCGCTCCCGCTGGAGGCTCGGTTCGATCACCGCGGGGTGTCGCTCCACGCCGAGGTCCCCGCGCGCGCCGCGGCCGGCTCTCTCGCGATCTTGCCGCGAGGGCTGCCGCTCGACGACGCGGCCCGGCGCGGCGTCGTCGTGCTGCGCGGGGAGCACGCCGCGGACGCGAGGGTGCGGATCGATCTGCGTGTCCAGGACGCGCGGGTCTTCCTGTTGGGTGCGGGGGACGAGCTCCTCCAGCGGGGCGTCGCGGGGCTCGGGTACTTTCGCAAGGGCGCGACAGAGGCGTCGCCGTGACCGAGACGCTCGCCCTCCTCGTCCAGTACGGCTCCCGCCGGGGCGGCTTCTCCTCGGACGTCCTCCAGGGCTCGCTCTGCGCCGACGCGCGCGAGGCGGGCCACACGGCGTCGCTCTTCCATGTGTATTGGGAGGGTGAGCCGGCGGGGGACGCGGTCGTTCGGGAGCGCCTCTCGGGCCTCGTCGCGGGCGCGACCGTCATCGTCGTCGAGCGCGCGCTCGACGCGTCGGTGCTCGGGGACCTTCGGCGCGCGTGTCCCTCGGCCCAGGTGGTCCTCGTCGCGCGGACCGAGGGCTTCTCGCGCCTCGACGGCGTCGATTGGGTGCTCGTCGAAGACGCGCACACCGTGACGCCTGGCCTCCGGGCACACCCATTGGACGAGCTGCGCCGCGCGTTTGGCCTGTGGCTCGAGGCGTCGCCCGAGGCGCGCGCCCAGGTGCCTGGCATGGCCCGGGTCCGCGGCGACGAGGTGACCGCGCCGGCGCTCGCCCTCTCGACGCTGCGCTCGCGCGACCGCCTCCCGTTTCGTCCCGCGCTCGATCCCGTCGATGTCTCCACCGGAGGCCCGCTCCCCAGGCATCACCACACGGTGTATGGAAACTCTGGATGCCCGTACGCGCGGGACGTGGAGGAGGAGCCTTCGTTCCGTGGGCTCCCGGTCCTCGCGGAGCCGACGGTGGCGCGGCGCGGATGCAGCTTCTGCCACATGGGCGGAGACTACGAGCGGCGCCCGGAGGCCGAGCTCCTCGTGGATCTCGTGGCGCAGGCTGGGTACCTGACGCGCGGCCTGCCCGAGCTCGACTCGCTCGTCCTCTCCGATCAGAACCCGCAGCGCTACCTCGAGAGGCTCCTCCTCGCCTGCGACGCCGCGGGGCTCCGGCCGCTGAGGTGGCTCTTCCAGACGCGCGCGGACGCATTTCTCCGCGATCTGTCGCACATCGAGGCGGCGGTGCGGACGGCGGCGCGGCTCGGCGCGATCCTCGAGCTCTACCTCGTGGGCTTCGAGTCCTTCTGTGACGAGGAGCTGCGTCGCTACAACAAGGGCGTGACCGCGGAGGAGCAGATCCGGGCCGTCCAGGCCATGCGCGCGCTCCGCCGTCGGTCTCGGGGCGCGTTCTCGTTCACCGAGGCGCGCGGACACAGCTTGATCCTGTTCAACCCCTGGACGCGCCCAGAGCACCTCGCGGAGACCGCGGACCGGCTGCGCGCGCATGGGCTCGGCGAGCTCTTCCGCGATCTCGGGTGGAACCGCCTGCGCCTCTACCCGAACCTCCCCATCCTCCACGCGGCGGAGCGCGACGGGCTCGTCACCGACCAGTTCGAGGGCGAGCGCCTGGGGCGGACGACGCGCGACAAGGGATACAGCGTGGACGTCGCCTGGCGCTTCCAGGACCCGCGGACCCTCGTCGCCTACGAGCTCGTCTCGGCGCTCCGAGAGCGGCTCGGCCGTGACGCGGAGATCGCTCAGCTCCGGGCGATCGCGGCCTTCGCGCGCACGGCCGAGGGCGCGCCGGGCGGCGTGGTGCGGCGGGTGCTCGAGGGGATCGACGCGCTCGACGAGGCGCTCCGCGCGGTGCCCGGCGGGCCAGCGGAGCCGCGGGCCGCCGTCGTCCGCCTGACGGGCGGGTGCAACAATGGGTGCGCGGGCTGCGCGAACCGTGATCACCACCTCGACGACGACGACGAGGCCGTCCTGGCGGGGGTCGTGGCCGCGCGTCGAGAGGGTGGGCCCATTGTCCTCGCGGGGCGCGAGCCGACGCTGCGGCGCGACTTCGTGTCGCTCGTCGAGGCGGCGAGGGGCGCCGATCTGCGTCGTGTCGGCGTCGTGACCAATGGACGGCGCTTCGCGTACCCTGCGTTCGCGTCGGCGGCGCGGCGCGCGGGGCTCGCCGGCGCGTCGGTGAAGCTCTTCGGCGCCGAGCCCGAGACCTCGGACGCCTACGTGCGCGCGCCGGGGGCCCATGCGCAGACGCTCGCCGGGCTCGCGCACCTTTTCCGCCTCGGGGTCTCGAGAGAGGTTCGCGCCATGCTGCATGGGGGGATGCTCGCCGAGACCGAGGCGCTCGTCGCGCTCGCAGCGCGGCAGGGTGTCCGGACGATCCGGCTCGAGGTCCCGCTCGACGCGCTCGGCCTCGATCGATTGGACGCGGCGGCGGAGGCGGTGGGGCGGATGGGCGACGAGGCGCGCCGGAGGGGCGTCGTCCTGCGCTCGACGCGCGTCGGCGTGGCTTCTCCATGGGGTGTCTCGGTGTGATGGATCGGGGTGACGCGCGCGCGCTCGGGGCGCGGCTCTCGGCCTTCGACGAGGCGACGCGGGCGGGCGATCGGGCGCGCGTGCGGGCGGAGCTGTCCGCGATGCTCGGGCTCTCATTGCCCCTCGCCGAGGCTCCGGGCGGCGCGCGGGTCGCGCCCCTCCTCCGCTACGACAGGGTGCGCGAGATCGACGTGCTCGGGGTCGTCCGTGGGGTGCGTCCGGCGGCCAAGTTCGAGGATCTGTCGCTCGAGGCTGCGTCGAGGCTCGCCGAGGCGCTCGAGCGCGCCGGGCTCGCGACCTTGCGGGTCGGCCCCTACTCGAAGCGGCTCGACGTGACCTTGTCGTACGACGCGCAGGAGCAGGCGAGCGACAAGTACGTGCTGCTCGCGTCGCGCGGCGAGGCGGCCCGCGAGATCGCAGAGGCCGAGGCGCAGCGAGGCTCGATCGGGACGCGGCGCGCGGGGCTCCTCCTCGGGTATCCGCCTTGCTGCGTGGAGCGCTTCGTCGAGCTGACGAGCGCGCGCGAGGTCGAGGACGAGGGCATCAACGAGATCGTGCTGCGCCGGTTCGTCGACGACGCCGAGCGCCTGCCGTCGGGCGCGCTCGGCGTCCCCTGGGAGCTGAACCCGCTCACGAGCCTCTCCCCGGTCGGCTTCATGCCGTGCTCGAGCCGGTGCGAGGCGGCGCTCCGGTTCGCGCGCGCCCTCTTGTCGCTGCTCTCGGGGAGCGCCCGCACGACGACCGAGGCGGCGCTTCGACGACCGATCCTGTTCTTGCGGTACTCTGTGTTCTGGGCGCTCGCCGGGGCGAAGGACGTGCGCGGCGCGGCGCTCGGCTACCGCGAGGCTGTCCTGAACGACGCGGGGGAGCCCGAGGTCCAATCGCTCCGAGGCGCGGCGCTCTCGCACCTCGGCCCCTCGCTCGCGCGCGGCGTGGCGCTGTCGCTCTCGTGCGACGCGCTCCGCATCCGCGGCCCTGCGGGGGACGTCGCGCTCCCGGTGCTCGACGCGCGGATCCCGAGGCTCCTCGCGTTCGGTGGAGGCGTCGATGACGTCGCGGTTTGACAGCGGGCCGGGGCGCCGCGACGATGCGGTCGCGATGCGCGCAGACCCGACCATCACCGAGCGGATCGAGGGTCAGCAGGATCGCGTCCACCTCTCGATCGGCCCGGTGTGCAACAACAACTGCGTCTTCTGCATGGAAGAGGACCGCGACGGTCGCTACGTGAACAACTCGGCGATGACGGCGGATCGGGTGCGCTGGGTGCTCGAGCGGCACCGAGGCGCCGAGGAGGCGTGCTTCACGTCGGGCGAGCCCACGGTCCGCGAGGATCTGCCCGAGCTCATCTCGATGGCGCGAGACCTCGGGTACCGTCGCATCTCCATCATGACCAATGGCCGCCGGCTCTCGAGCCTCCCGTACGCGGCGCGGCTCGTGAAGGCGGGGCTCAACCGGGTGTATGTCTCGATCCACGGCCACACCTCGAAGCTCCACGACTCGCTCACGCGGACGCCGGGCAGCTTCGAGCAGACGGTCGCGGGGCTCGAGAGCGCGGCGAAGCTCCGCCGCTTCGGCGTCGAGGTCCACACCTCGACGGTCGTCACGGATCGCAACCTCCCGCACCTGCTCGACGTCTACCGGCTCCTCCGGGGGCTCGGCGTCGAGCAGATCGTGTTCAACGTCATGCAGGCGAACGGGCGCGCGGACACCTTCTTCGAGCAGATCTTCCCCTCGTACACGGAGATCGCGGCGCGGTTCGCCGCCTTCTTGCGCGAGGTCGGCGAGGAGCGGCCGCCGGCCTTCCTGGTCGACATCCCGCTCTGCACGACCGAGGGCATCCCGGACTTTCACCGCGGGTTCGTCGAGAAGAGCACACACTACGATCTCTCGTCGCAGGTCGAGCTCCCGGGGATCGATCTCGCGTCGCGCGCGGAGCGCGACGGCGGGGGGCGTGGGCTCGTGCTCATCGACCGGGGCGATCTCGACGAGTCTGCGCGCACGAAGCGCCCGGAGTGCGGCGCCTGCCGCTACGCCGCGCACTGTGAAGGTGTATGGAAGAATTATATTCGACGAAGAGGCTGGGACGAATTCCGACCTGTGCGGCCCTCGCCCGACGAGGAGTAGCCGGGCCGCCGCTCTCCGCGGGCGTCGAGCGTGCGCGAGGACCGCCGAGGCGGTCCGGTCGGATCTCCGCCCTCTCGGTGCTGGGGCATCCGGGCCACGGCGATGTCAGATGGGATCGCGGCGCCGCAGGAAGACGAGCAGGGCGATCATCAAGACGAAGGTCATGCCGCCGAGCACCGCGAGGCTCAGCCACACCTGATCGTACTGGGAGAAGCCCCAGGCCCCGTTGTAGTTCTCGCTCGCGAGCTGCGCGATCGCGCACTTGAACCGGCCGCCCGTCACGAAGTCGCCGGGGAGGTTCGCGTTCGGGTTCTTGAGGTCCAAGATCCACTCGCGCATGTTCTCGACCGCCATCCGCTCCTGCGCGATCGCGCCCTGGAACCCCCAGCGCGCCGGGACGCCGAACATGAGCCACTTGAGCGCCGGGTTCGTCGTCATGGGGACGATGAGCCCCGCCAGCACGATCTGCGGGATGAGCGCGATCGGCGTGAGCGCCATCGCGGCCTCGCTCGACTCGACCGCGCTCGAGACGAGGAGCCCGATGCCGACCGCGCACCACGAGAGCGCGACCAGGTTCGCCAGCTCGAGCCCGAACGCGGGCCACCCCCCATGGAACCCCAGCGTGAAGAACACGATGCCGAGCATCATCGCGCACTGGATCACGCAGAAGAAGCACAGGAGGAAGAACTTGCTCATCACGTAATTGAAGAGCGATAGGTTCACCATCCGCTCGCGGAGGTAGATGGCCCGCTCGCTCACGATCTCGCGCGCCGCGTTCGACGTGCCGAACCACACGGCCGCCACCGTGACGAAGAAGAGCGCCCCGGCCCAATCGGAGACCGGCTGCATCCCGGCGAGGATTTCGTTCGTGTTCGTGCCGCCGCCCCCATACTTCTTGTTGAGCTCCTGGAGCGCGCCGATGCACCAGAAGGGCGCGGCCGCCTTCTGCCCACCGAAGACGAGGGCGAGCAGGCCCCCGATGATGGGCGCCTGGAGGAACATGATCGCCGAGCCCATCCGATCGCGGAGCTTCACCTTCAGGTACCGGGAGAGCAGGAGGCCGAGCTGCCCGCTCGTCGAGGGCGCGCGATCGAAGACGCCGCGCCGTCCCTGATCGGTCCCGATGGACCGTGGGCCCGAGTACATTCGCCGGAAGGTCTCGGTCTCGCGGAACTCGGCGGCCCACGCGCGCGCCGCCGCGCCGCGGACGTAGAAGCGCGGGACGTTGGGATCTCGGGCGCGGAGCTGCGCGCCGATCTCGTCCTCGCGGACCCGCAGCATGTCGAACATGTCGCGCGGGTTGTCGATGTCGTTCTGCTTGCCTTGCTTCTCGAGCACGCCGCCGAAGAAGCGGTACGAGTCGGGCCGCGTCGGGCCGAAGTACATCGTCACGCCCCCCGCACCCAGGATGAGCGCGAGGTTGAACTTCTCGTACTCGTCCTTCGCGGGCTGGTGGATCGTCATGATGACGGTCTTGCCCGTCGACTTCGCCAGATCGGAGAGGAGCGTGATGAGCGCGGTCGTGTCGTCGGCGGCGAGGCCGCTCGTCGGCTCGTCGAGGAAGAGGATCACCGGATCGGTGACGAGCTCGAGCGCGATGTTCACGCGCTTGCGCTGCCCGCCCGACAGGACCTTCTTCTCGGGCTTGCCGATCTCGAGGTTCGCCAGGCTCTCCAGGCCGAGCTGCTGCAGCGTCGTCCAGACCCGCTTCTCGATCTCGTCCTCGCTGAAGTCGGGCGGGAGGCGGAAGCGCGCCGAGTACCGCACCGCCTCGAAGACGGTGAGCTCGGGGTGCACGATGTCGTCCTGGGGGACGTAGCCGATCGAGCCGCGGAGCGCGTCGTAGACGGTGTAGAGGTCCTCGCCATTGACCCGGACCATGCCGGACGAAGGGGGCTTGTAGCCGTTCAGCGCGAGCAGGAGCGTCGTCTTCCCGGCGCCCGACGGGCCCATGAGCGCGATCATGTCGCCGGGCAGCGCCTTGAAGGACACGTCCTCGAGGAGCGTCTTCAGCTGCCCCGGGTTGTCGCGATCGTCGACGTCGACGCGGAGCTGCCACGACTCGATCTCGAAGAGCGGCCTCCCCGCCCACTGGCCGTGATCCTCGATGACGATCTGGCCGACCCCCTCCTCGAACTGCACGACGAGCGGCATCGGCCCGATGAAGACCTTCTCGCCGTTTTGCACCTGCGTCGGGGCGCCGGGCGGGATGCGCTGGCCGCGGACCCACGTGCCGTTCGCGGAGCGGCGATCCTCGATGAAGATCTGGCCGTTGCGGCGCGTGACGACGGCGTGGCGCGACGAGACCTGCGGGTGGTCGAGCCGGATGTCGTTGTCCGGCGTGCGGCCGATGGTGCGCGTGTCCTTCGTGTCGAAGTCGAGCTTCCCGACGACGGTCTGGTGTCGACGCTGCGGCGGCGTCGCCTTCGGCGCGATGGACTGGGGCGGCGGCGGCGTCGCCTCGTGCGCCGCGGCGGACATGGGCGGCATCGCGACGAGGGATGGAGCGGCGACGCTCTCGGGGCTCGCGGCGAAGTCCTGGGCGATCTGCCCGAGCAGCGAGACCGGGACGGGCACCGGGCCGAAGGCGACGATCCCTGCCGGATCGAGCGGCGCGGGCGCGCCGGGCTGGATCCGCGCGCCGCCGACGTAGGTGCCGCTCGTCGAGCTGTGATCGAGCACCATCATCCGATCGAGCATCACGGTCGCGTGCTGGCTCGAGACGGAGCGCTGGTGGAGGACGAGCGAGGCGCGCGCCGGATCGCGGCCGACGACGAGCTGCGCGCCCACGGCGGGGATCGAGCCGCGCGCCATGATCATGAGCAGGATCGCCGGGTGGGACAGCGGGACGATGGCGCTCCCGCACGCGAAGGTGGTGCGGAAGTCGAAGGGAGCGCTCGCGCGCGGCGCCATGGGCGCGCCGTTCTGCTGCGTGGGGGCCTGGCCGAGATCGACGAAGGTGAGGGCGCCAGACTGGAAGACGATCTGCGCGTGCTCCGGCGCGACGCCTGCGGCGCCGAGGACGATGTCGCAGGTCGGGGCGCTGCCGATGACGATGGTCTGCTTGCCGAAGCCGGGGATCATGGGCGGGGGCGGAAGCTACCAGATCGAGCCATTCTTGCGGCAGAATCGCGCGCGCGGCGGACCGACGGCCTGGACCGAGCGCTCACGACGGGGTCCCGACGCCGAGGCCCCTGCGATCACGACCCACGGCGGCACCCACGAGCGATTCGGACGCTCGCGCGGGCGCGTCCGAATCCCCCGCGCGCTCACCCGACCGCGACGGAACACCCCTGCGTCCCGCGCCCATCCCGAGCCCGCGAAGGCACACGATCGCGTCGTCCGGCAGGGAGAGACGCCTCCTCCGACGGTGAAGCGACGCGCCCCGAACGGGCGAGCACGGGTCGTTCCGAGGATATATGGACGGTCCATACGACATGAGACGAGGCGCCCCGAGCGGGCGAGAAGGATCCGGTCCGGCGGTGTATGGACGCTCTCTACGACCGTGGCGCGAGGCGCCCCGAGCGGGCGAGAGGGAGCTGCATGACGGTGTGGGGACGTTCTATGGGTCGGGGGAGGGTCGTGCTCGCTCCGCGCTCAGGGGGAGCGGCCGAGGAGTCGAGCTGGTGAGAGGGCGCGCGCGTGCGGGTGCTCGCGGCCCGCGACGGCCTCCGCGAGGGCCTCCCCCACGGCGGCGGCGGTCGTGATCCCGTGCCCGCCGAGCCCGGCCGACCAGTATAGACCGTCCATACGGGGATCGGCGCCGACGACGGTGACCCCATCGGGCGCGAAGGTGCGGAGGCAAGCCCAGGACGTCCGCACCCTCGACGAAGTGAGGCTCGGCGCGAGCTGCCCGAGCTTCTGGAAGAGCAGCTCGAGGGCCGCGGGATCCGGCGCGGGATCGCCCGCAGGCCAGGGCGTGGCGTCGCCGGGGCTCGCGAGGACGCCGCCCGATTCGGGGCGGAGATAGGCCTCGATCCCGACGTCCCAGACGGTGGGCGCGTCGCGATCGATCGGCGGCTCGGGCTCGAGCAGCGCGAGGTGCCGTCGGACGGGGGTGAGCGGCAGCGGGACGCCCGAGGCAGCGCCGAGCCCGCCTGCCCACGCGCCGCCCGTGAGCACGGCGAGGTCCGCGGCGAAGCTCGTGCCGTCGGCCATCCGCACCGCGTGGACGCGTCCGGCTCGCGCCTCGACGTGGTCGACGGACGCACGGAGCTCGATCCGTCCGCCGCGCGCGCGGAGCCCGCCGGCGAGGGCGCTCGTGATCGCGTGGACGTCGAGGACGCCGCCCCGCGGAGCGTGGAGCCCGTGGCGCGCGTGCCCGCCGCTGCACGCGGGCGCGAGCGCCACGATCGCGTCGGCGTCGAGCTCGCGGTGCTCGAGCTGAAGCTCGCGCGCGATCGCGACGAGGGACGCGAGCGGCGCCCGGTCCTTCGCCACGAGGAGCAGGCCGCGCTCGCGGAGCCACGCCTCGCGTGAGCCGAGGAGCGCGTCGAGCAGCTCGGCGTTGCGTCGCGCGAGCCAAGCGACGGGCACATGGCCCTCGAGGGGGCGGTAGATAGCCGCGTTCTTCGCGGAGCTGTGCGTGGCGAGCTGCTCGTCTCGCTCGACGAGCGTGACGTCGCGGTGCTCGCGCGAGAGCGCCCAGGCCGCGGCGAGGCCAGCGATTCCACCACCGATGACGACGATGCGCATGAAGGATCCGGGCGGGGCAGAGCGCGCGCGCCCGGTGCACCCGCGAGGGTAGTCGTCTCCGACGCCCCGGCGCGATCTTTCGGGCGGCGCCCCGCGCGCGACCGCGCTGGACCGTGGGGTGGGCGATGCCGCTGGCGTCTTGGCTGCGGGATCGCGGGGTGTTCGTCCTCGAGGCGACGTCTCCGGTATGCTGCACCCATGGGCCTCGCGTCGAAGCCGTCGTCGGTTGCGCTCGTGCTGGCGGGGGGCGCGGCGCGCGGCGCGTATGAGGTCGGCGTCGTCGCGCACGTCGTCGAGGAGGTCTCGCGCGAGCTCGGGTACGATGCGCCGCTCGACATCCTGTCGGGCACGTCCGTCGGCGCGATCAACGCGTGCGCCCTCGCCGCCTTCGCCGACGCGCCCCGCGAGCGCGCCCAGAAGCTCGTCGACGTCTGGGCGCGCCTCCGCGTCGACGAGCTGATCCAGCCGGATCTCCGCGGCGTCGTCACGGTGGGCGAGCGGTGGCTCCGGCCGGGGCGCGCCTCCACCTCGGGCAGGCCATCGGAGGGGCGTGGCCTCATCCGTCCTCAGGCGCTCGAGCGGCTCATCGCGAGGGAGATCCCCTTCGCCAGGATCGACGAGAACCTCCGCCGCGGGCACCTCGCCGCGCTCACGGTGTCGACGACGCACGTCGCGAGCGGCCGCACCGTCGTGTACGTCCAGCGCCCCGGCCTCGATCTGCCGCCGTGGAGCCACGATCCGACCGTGCTGCCGCGCGCGGCCCGCATCACCGCGCAGCACACCTTCGCGTCCGCGGCGATCCCGATCCTGTTTCGTCCCGTGAAGCTCGACGGGGAGTACCACTGCGACGGAGGACTGCGACAGAACGTGCCGCTCTCGCCGGCGCGGCGGCTCGGCGCGCGCGGGATCCTCGTCGTCAGCCCGCGCTTCATCAAGGCGCCCGCTCCCGCGGGAGAGCTGGTCGACGAGCCGGCTCCCGGGCAGCTCTCGATCCTCGGCAAGGCGCTGAACGCGCTCCTGCTCGATCGCGTCGACGCCGATCTCGCGCGGCTCGAGGGGATCAACGAGCTCCTCGAGGCGGGCCGCCGCGTGTACGGCGACGACTTCGGCGCGCGCATCAACCAGGCGCTCGGCTTCGCGAACGGGCACGGGCTGGGGACGATCCGCACGGTCCTCGTGCGCGCTTCGGAGGACCTGGGGCGCATGGCGGCGAGGTACGCGCGCTCTCCAGCCTTCGCGCGGCGCACGACGAGCGCGACGGCGCGGCTCTTCGCTCGGCTCGCCGAGCGCGAGGCGGCGGACGGCTCCGATCTGCTCTCGTATCTCCTCTTCGACGGCGGCTTCGCGGCGGAGCTCATCGAGCTCGGCCGCGCCGACGCGCGGGCACGTCACGCGGAGCTCTGTCAGTTCTTCGAGGCGATGCGCGAGGCCGCGGCGCCCGAGGCCGAGCGACGCGCCACCTGAGCCCGTGAGGGCGCGCCTGCGCGAGCGCGGCGCGTCCGAGGCAGCGCGCGACGGATCGGGGTCGCCAAGGCGGCCGCGGCGAGCTATCCCCGCGTCCCGCCCGCCGCGGCGTGACCTGACGATGACCGACGACCTCCGTGGGCCCGCGCGAGCCGATCGCGCGATCGCGCTCTGGCTGTGGCTCCTCGCTGCGACGCTGTTCTCGATGATCGTGCTCGGCGGCGTCGTGCGCCTCACCGGCTCGGGCCTCTCGATCACGGTGTGGGAGCCCATCGTGGGCACCGTCCCGCCCCTCGGTGACGCGGCCTGGGAGCGCGCCTTCTCACTCTACCGCGGCTCGCCCGAGTTCCGCGCGGTGAACCACGAGATGACGCTCCACGGCTTCAAGACCATCTTCTGGTTCGAGTACTTCCATCGGCTGGTGGGGCGCAGCATCGGCGGGCTCATCGTGCTGCCGCTCGCGTATTTTGCCTGGCGCCGACGCGTGACCCGGACGCTGGTGAAGGGATTGGGGGTGCTCCTCGTGCTCGGCGGGCTCCAGGGCGTGGTGGGGTGGTACATGGTCGCGAGCGGGCTCGTGAAGGAGCCGCACGTGAGCCACCTCCGGCTCACCCTGCACCTCGGGATGGGGCTCCTGCTCTTCGGGTACACGGTGTGGCTGGCCCTGCTCCACACCTTCCCTGCCGCCCCGGCGCGACATGGGTCGCCGCTCCTCCGGCGCGGGACCCTCGCGCTCACCCTGCTCGCCGGGCTCACGATGCTCTCGGGCGGGCTCGTCGCTGGCCTGAAGGCTGGCCACGTGTTCCCGACCTTCCCGCTGATGGCGGGGAAGCTCGTGCCCGACGGCCTCGCGGAGCTCTCGCCCGTGACAAACAATGTCCTCTACAACGCGGCGACGGTGCACTTTCAGCACCGGATGCTGGCCTATGGGGTCTTCTCGGGCGCCGTCGCGCTCTTCGTCGCCTCGCGCCGGGCGGGTGTACCCAAGCGGGTGCGCGTGGGGTTTGGGCTGCTTCTGGGCGTGGTGATGGTGCAGCTCGCGCTAGGGATCGCGACGGTGCTCCTCCGCGTGCCCGTCGCGGTCGCAGCGGCGCACCAGGGCAACGCGGTGCTGCTCCTCGGCGCGGCGCTCTACACACTGTACGCGCTGTCGCACGCAGAGCCCGGCGGCTCGGAGGCCAAGGCGCCCGAGCCGCCCGAGCCGCCCGAGCCCCGAGCGGATCCCGTGGCGGCAGGCGAGGCGTCCGCGACGAGGTGAGCGTCGCATCGTGAGTCCCCCTGCAACGGTCGGTGCGCCTCGGTCCATTGGCCCAGAGCGACACCCGGACCCGCCCCTGTCGCCCCCCGAATTCCCGTCGTGCCCCACACTCGTACGCCACGCGGTCACGCCCACCGCCAGTCGATCACCCGTCGAACCATGCTACGGCGGATCTCGCGCCAGCGCGCGTCCGTCGGCTCGGGCGGCCACGCCTCGGCGTCGTCGAAGCGTGTGGGATCGCCGTCCCAGAAGAGGTGGTGATCCTCGACAGGGATCATGCTCGCGGTCCCTCGGAGCGCGCGCCTTCCGCCGCCCGCCGCACCGGCGGACGCGGCGAGGCTGCGCCGCGGTCGCCGCCCGTGAAGCCCGCGTAGCCCGCGAGGAGCGCGCCTGGGAGCGCGAGCCAGGGGCGAGGGGGGCGACGCGTCGTCCCCGGGGCAGCGCGCCTCCCCCGTCGCGCCCGCAGCCCGTGGGTGACGAAGGGGTCCCCGCGCGTGATCGGCCCGCTGCCCGGTGCCGACGTGAGGGCCTCGAGACGGCCTGGCCTGGTGGCGCTGTCCGCTCCGCGCGATCGGCCCCGAGCCCGCTCGGGAGCGCCTCATCACCCTCCCACTCGCGTCCGAGCGCCCGCGCAGGTATGGGCCCGCCCAGCCGGGCGGCGCTCGCCCCTCGCGCCCCCACCGAGCCCACCCACCCCTTGCAAATCCACGGCAACACAGAAGGACTCTCCCCCTCGGCGGTCAAGACCCTCGAGCGAATCTACCGCCGCAAGGTGCCCATCGAGCGCGTCACGAGCCCCGAGCTCACGCGCGTGCTCGTCGAGGCCTCGTCGCTCGCGGGGCGCCAGGTCGGCGCGCTCGTCCATCGCTCCGGGCAGATCGACCACGTCGTCGTCGGCGACACCCAGCGCATCATGCTCCCCGACGTCGGGCGCCTCCGCGCCGCCGAGGGCCGCCTCCGCGGGCTCCGGCTCGTCCACACCCACCTCTTCGGCGAGCCGCTCACCAAGGACGACATCACCGATCTCGTGCGGCTCCGCTTGGACGCCGTCTGCGCCGTCCAGCTCTCCCCGTCGTTCGAGGTGCGGAGCCACGATTGGGCCGTCCTCACCCCCCCTCGGCCGGGCGAGAGGCCCTACGAGCTCCACGGGCCCTTCACGCCCGGGCGCGACGACGTCGACTTCGGCGCGCTGGTCGCCGAGCTCGAGGGGCGCTTCAAGAAGGCGCGGCAGAGCCGCGAGGTCCGCGGAAAGGATGGCCGCGCCATCCTCGTCCACGTCGGGGAGAAGCGTCGCCGGGGGGCTCACCAGGAGGCCGAGGCGAGCCTCCGTGAGCTCCGCGAGCTCGCCGTGACCGCCGGCGTCGAGGTCGTCGACGCCATCCTCCAGCTCCGCGACGCCCTCGATCCACGCTACGTCATGGGCAAAGGGAAGCTCGACGACGTCCTCGTCCGCGCCGCAGAGACGGACGCAGAGACCCTCATCTTCGATCACGATCTGTCCCCATCCCAATCGAGCGCCATCGCCAAGCACACGGATCTCAAGGTGCTCGATCGGTCTCAGCTGATCCTCGACATCTTCGCCCAGCGCGCCGAGTCTCGGGACGGGAAGCTCCAGGTCGAGCTCGCCCAGCTCAAGTACTCGCTCCCCCGCCTCGCGCAGAAGGACGACGCCCTCTCGCGCCTGACCGGAGGCATCGGCGGCCGAGGCCCCGGCGAGACGAAGCTCGAGATCGGGCGCCGCCGCGCCAAGGAGCGCGTCGCACACCTCGAGGCGGAGCTGAAGAGGCTCGGCAAGCAGCGCGAACAGAGGAGGCGTCGCCGCGCCCGCCAGGACGTCCCCGTCGTCTCGATCGTCGGGTACACCAACGCAGGGAAGAGCACGCTCCTCAACACCCTGACCGACTCCGACGTCCTCGCCGAGGACAAGCTCTTCGCGACCCTCGACACGCGCTCGCGGCGGCTCCGGTTCCCCGAAGAGCGTGAGGTCGTCCTGACGGACACCGTGGGGTTCATCCGGGATTTGCCCGAGGCGCTCTTCGCGGCGTTTCGGGCCACGTTCGAGGAGGCGGCCGACGCCGATCTCATCCTCCACGTCGTCGACGCGAGCGACGAGCAGCGCGCCCTCCACATGAGGACGACGGAGAAGGTGCTCTCGGATCTCGACCTCGGCGACGTCCCGGTGCTCCTCGTCTTCAACAAGGCCGATCTCCTCGCGCCGGGTGAGGCGGAGCGCGTCCTCGCCGAACACCCGGGCGCGCTCCTCACCTCGGCGCTCCACCGCGAGACGACGCGCCCCGTCCTCGATCGCCTCCGAGAGCTCCTCGCCGAGCGCTGGACCCGCGCCGCGCTCGTGCCCGAGGCGCCGGTCGTCGAGCTCGATCCCGACGACCACGAGCAGCTCCCGCGCGAAGAGGTGACGATCCTCGAAGAGATGCTGAAGCTCCGACGAAGGCGTCGTTGAGCCGAGCCCCGCGCGAGGAGGTGACGACCCTCGAAGAGATGCTGAAGCTCCGACGAAGGCGTCGTTGAGCCGAGCCCCGCGCGAGGAGGTGACGACCCTCGAAGAGATGCTGAAGCTCCGACGAAGGCGTCGTTGAGCCGAGGACGCCGCTGGACGGCGTGATCGAAGGCTCGGCAACATCCCCGCGATGCTCGCCCGGTCGTGGGTGCCCACCCTCGCGATGTCCTTCGCGCTCGGGGCTTGTGCGTGTTCGCCGCACGGGGGGCGCTCCACGCGATCCGCGCCCACGAGCGTGTCGCCTTCGGCGTCGGGCGGCGCGTGATCCCGCGCCGCCCGGCGCCCTGTCCGTCGCGCCGAGCGCCTCTGTGGCGTCGGTCGAGCCCGAGCTCCCGCTCGACGAGGATACGAACGACGACGGCGCCACGGTGCACGATCGCGGGATCGGCGAGCTCATCGCCGAGAGCACCCACGTCGTCGTCGGCAAGATCGTCGAGGCGAAGGAGGTGAAGAAGGCGACGCGTGGGGGCACGACCGTGCAGCGCGACGTGGTGATCGCGATCGAGGGGTTCCTCGCCGGAGAGCCAACGAGCGGCCACGCGCCGTAAGAGAAGAGCTTTGCGCTCCTCGATGTCCCCGCGCTCGTCGAGGCGTCGAGGTCGTACGCCGACGGGCAAGTGGACTCCCTCCCGATCCTCGCGGCGTCCGTCGGGGATCGAGGGGTGTTCCTCGTCCGGTTGCCGGGGTCTGGGGGCGAGAGCTGGAGCGAGCCAGGTCCGCCGGCGCCCATCCTGCGCCGTTGGGGGAGGTACACTGTTCCCCTCGTCGGGCTCCGCCCTGGCGCCGCGCGAGACGAGGCGGATCGCGACGATCCGCGAGGCGCGCGAAGAGAGCGCGTGGGTGGCGACGAACGCGGCGCGCTCGTCGTCGTCGGATCGCTTCCTCACGGGGTCGGTGGAATGAGCTCCTCCCGGCCGGCGCAGCCGCGAGCCGGCCCTGCGCGGATCGTCGCGTCCGGTGCCGCAGGCGTCATCATCGACTATGCGAACGATTGGGCGAGAGACGGGGGGCGGGGGAAGAGCCACTGAGCGTCGAGAGCCTGCGGCGATGGGCTCGTCGGATGAGCCGCCTCCCGCCCACCGGCGTGAGACGAACGGGCGCGCGCTGGCGCTCGAGCGCGCCAGCGAGGCTCGGGTCTGGGTGGCGTCCGTGAGGCATGGGACGAACGGAAGGCTGGGGTCCTCGGGGCGACGGAGCCTCGCCTTCCGGTCGGCGATCGGTCAGAAGGCTGCCGTGAGTCCCACGGTGAGCGGCGCGATGTACCTCGTCCCCTCGGTCGGCGACGAGGGCGACGGAGCGCCGGTGCCGCCGTAATTGCCGTAGGAAGTGGCGTCGGCCTTCGTGGTCGGGAGGTCGGTGCGGGCGACGAGATCGAGCCGAAACTTCGACAGACGACCCAAGGTCACACCGGCTTCGACGTAGGGGGCGACGGCGCTGACGACATCTTCCTCGGAGGCGTCGGTCACTTCGAGCAGCATGTAGCCGATCCCTCCACCCACGAAGGGGGAGATCTCTCCGGTGCCGAAGAGGTAGCGTCCCCCGAGCGAGTACCCCGCGAAGGCGGTCTGCGTGTTGCGCTGGCGGCTCTCCCAGGCGAAGCGGACGTCGAGGACGAGGGCGAGGTCACGACCCTCGCGGCGGTAGCCGGCGCCGGCGCCATGGACCCAGGCAGCGCGCCCGAGGGTGCTCCCTCCGAAGAAGGAGCCTGTCCAGAAGCCGTCGCTCGGCTTCTTCTTCGGGGCGCTGGCCTCGTCGTCGACGAGGTCGTCGTCCCGGCGCGTGGCCGCCAGGCTCCGATCCGCCATGACGGACTTCGCGAGGCGCGGCGCAGCGGTCGGGAGCTCGTCGAGCGAGGTGAGGGGAAGGGAGGCCGTCACGTCGCGACCGTCGACCCGTCCGTCGAGCCGGACGAACACGGTGCGGTCGAGGCGGGTCGCAGAGACGCGGAAGCTCGCGGCGGCTCCCTGCCGTTCGGCTTCGGTGCGCGCTTCGGCGCAGACGAGATCGACGGCGAGCGCCGCAGGCTCGGGGTCGAGCCCGCGAGTGTCTCCGGCGAGGCACGGGGGCTGTGCGGCAGCGGCGAGACGAGGGAGGGCGATGGCGCAGACGGCGGTGAGGAATGAGGGGAGGAGTCGCATACCGCGATACAGGTTCAACCTCCGTGCCATCGCGAAAACGAAATCAGTCGAGAACCATCGATCACGACCTGTCGTGGATCAACCACGCTCGTCATGGCGGATGTGACGAGGCGTCACAGCGAGTGCGTCGCTCCGCGATCTCGGGGCCATCGCGTCGTCGGCAGCGCTTCGCGGGCTGGTCCTCCGGCGTGGGGCCCCTCGATGCCACGAGCCTTCGCAAGCCGCGTGTCGCCCGGGAGGAGCGGATCGAGCGCGAACGCCAAGGCGCTCCACCACAGCCGCGGCGCTGCGGGACGGGTCGTGGCGCGTGTCGTGACCGGGGCGCTGCGAGAGGGGCGCGGTGCGACGGGTCGTGGCGCGGAGAGGCTGGGAGCGCCGCTCAGCTGGCTTGGGGCGCGGGCTCCTGGTCGCAGCGCTCCGTCACCTCGTCCGTCGGGGTCTCCTCGTCGTCGAGCGCGGCGTATGCGGCGCGGCGCTTCTTCTCCGCGCGCCAGGAGGTCGCCTTGCCGACCCCGTAGGTGAACGCGACCGTGCTCAACGCGACGATGCAGCCGGGACACATGGCGAGGAGTCTATGGCCCCCGTCGCGCTCGCGCAACCTGCCCTCGCCCGCGGACGTGCTCGCCAGCGCGCCGCTTTCCGTGCAGACTCGCGCGGCGCCATGCCTCCCAAGAAGGTGACCGTCCCCGACCTCCGCGCGCGCAAGCGCAGCGGCCCCAAGATCGCCATGATGACCGCGTACGACGCGACCCTGGCCGCGCTCTTCGACGAGGCCGGGATCGACGTCCTGCTCGTCGGGGACTCGCTCGGCATGGTCGTCCAGGGCCAAGCGCACACCCTGTCCGTCACCGTCGACGAGATCTGCTACCACGGGCGCGCCGTCGCCCGCGGCGCCTCCCGCGCACACCTGGTCGGCGACATGCCGTTCATGAGCTTCCAGGTGTCCACCGAGGACGCGCTGAAGAACGCCGGGCACATGATGAAGACGGGGGCCTTCGAGGCCGTGAAGCTCGAGGGCGGCGTCGAGGTCGCCGAGCACGTGCGCCGCATCGTGGCCGCCGGGATCCCCGTCATGGGGCACGTCGGCCTGACGCCGCAGAGCGTCCACGCGATGGGCGGCTTCCGCGTGCAAGGGAAGACCGACGACGCGGCCGCGCGCATCGTCGCGGACGCCAAGGCGCTCGAGCAGGCGGGCGCCTACTCGGTCGTGCTCGAGGGGATCCCCGAAGATCTCGCCGAGCGGATCACCTCGGCCGTCGAGATCCCGACCATTGGCATCGGCGCCGGGCGCCACACCGACGGACAGGTCCTCGTTTGTTACGACGCGCTCGGGATGTACAGGAGCATCCGCCCCAAATTCGTCAAGCGCTTCGCCGAGCTCGGCGACGCCGTCGTCGCCGCGACGACCCGGTACATCGATGAGCTGCGGAGCGGCACGTTCCCTGGCGCGGAGCACAGCTTCGGCGCCGTCCAGAAGAAGCCCGCCGCCGAGCCCACGGGCGCCGAGCCGCTGCCCGACGCGAAGCCTGGCTACGGTCCGACCGAGGCCTGATTGGCCCGCGTCGCGGTCGTCTTCGCGCCGCTCCGCGTCTCGCGCGACTTCATCGACTATCCATACTTCGCCGATCTCGGGGCGCTCCAGGCGGCCGCCGTGCTCCGCGCAGGCGGGCACGACGTCACGGTCTCGGACGCGCTCTGCCTCGAGGGCGCGACGCTCGAGCCGCTCGATGATGGGTACGTGCGCCTCGGCGTCGCTCCGTCCGAGCTGCTGCTCCCCGAGGTCGACGTCACCCTCGTCGCGTACACACCCTTTCATCGGCCGCCGCACCGCGATCCGCTGCTCACGGAGGTCCTCGCGCGGAGCCGCGGTCCCGTCGCGCTCGCGGACTTCTACCAGTCGGGGCAACACTACGTCGACGCGCCCCACGCAGACATCCTGGCCGCGTACCCCGAGGCGCGCGGCTACCTGCGCTACGAGGCCGAGGACGAGCTCCCGGGCTTCGTCGCTCGGCTCTCGGCGGGCGAGCGGGGACTCTTCGTCGACGGAGGGGAGGTCCGCAGGATCTCGGAGCTGCCGCCACCGGCGTGGGATCTCGTGGACATCGAGCACAGGTTCGCGTTCCACGAGCGCGTGGCCGAGCAGCTCGGGCGCGGCGCGTGGGCCTTCCCGATCACGGGGCGATCCTTGCCGATGGTCTCGAGCCGCGGGTGCCCCTTCCGGTGCGTACACTGTTCTTCGAACCCGGGGCGACCGCGCGGCGCCCCGAAGACGCAGCGCCGGCTCGACGAGGCCGCGCTCGAGCGGCAGGTCGCGCTCCTCTCGCGGCTCGGCGCGCGGCGCGTCCACGTGCTCGACGAGCTCGCGAACGTGAGCGAGCGTCATTTCGATCTCTTGCTCGCGCTCCTCCGTCGCCACGATCTCTCCTTCGAGATCCCCAACGGGCTCCGGGCCGACTACGTCCGCGATCACCACCTGGCCCGCGTGGTGGGGCGGATGACCACGCTCTCGGTGAGCGCCGAGAGCGGCTCCCCGCGGGTGCTCGCCGAGGTCGTCCAGAAGGAGCTCGAGATGGCTGACATCGAGCGCGTCGCCGAGGGCGCCGCCCGCGAGGCGCTCCCTCTCCTCGTGCACTTCATGATCGGTCTGCCCGGCGAGACCCGCGCGGAGATGAACGAGACCCTCTCCTACGCCGCCCACCTCGCGGACGACTTCGGCGCGCAGCCGTCGGTGCAGCACGCGACGCCGCTCCCTGGCACGAGGCTCGCTGCGGCCGCGGGGCGCACGCCGCTGCCCGTCGTCGACGACTGGGGTCCACGCTTCCAGGGCGCGCCGAGCCTCGCGAGCGAGCACGCGTCCCTCGATGAGCTCCGCGCGCTCCGCGGCGCCTTCGATCGCAGGATGTCGTGGCCGAGGACGCTCGTCCTCACGCCGACCGCGCGGCCGACGCGCGCGGTGGACGAAGCGCCGTCGCTCCTCGTTGGGGCGCTCCGCCGTGGGCGCGAGCGAGGCCTCGAGCGGCTCGAACTCTCGGGGGGAAGCGAGGGGGAGCCCACGCTGCACCCTCGGCTCGACGCGATCGTGTCCGAGGCGCGGCGCCTCGGCTACCGCGAGGTCGTCCTCGTCACGGATGGGCGCGATCCGGGCGCGGCGCCGCGCCTCGCACGGCTCGGGCTGTCGCAGCTCGTCGTGACGCTGAGCGGCGCGGGTGCGGCGACGCACGATGCGAGGGTGGGGCAGGCTGGTGCGCACGCCGCGGCGTGGGCGACGATCGGCCGGGCCACGGCGACGGAGCGCCTCGTCGTCACGGTCCGCACCGAGCTCCTCGAGGAGGGGCTCGCGGAGCTCGATGCGCTCGTCGAGGTGGTTCGCCTCGCGGGCGCGCGCCACGAGCTGGTCGTCCCGGCGGATCGGCGCGCGCGCGTCGACGACCGGACGCTGGAGTGCGTCGTTCGGGCCTCACGAGCCCGGGTCGATCTGACGCTCGTCGGGATCCTGCCTTGTGCGCTCCCCGCGGAGCTTCGCGAGCGAGTCGTCGACGTCGACGGCGTCGGGCGACGTGTGCTCGCCTCGTCGATCGTCCGAGAGCCGTCTTCCTCACGCGTGCGCCGCGAGCCCTGCCGAGCGTGCGTCGTCGCCTCCGCCTGCGGCGGATTCTTCGAAGAGCGACGAGCCTGACGCCCCGCGGGGGCAGCGAGTCGCACGCTTCGTGCCGACATCCCGCGAGGCCATGGGTCGAATGGGTCCGACTCCCCGCAAAGACGGCGAAGCGCGCACTTCGAGAGCCCGCGAGGCCATGGGTCGAATGGGTCCGACTCCCCGCAAAGACGGCGAGGCGCGCACTTCGACATCCCGCGAGGCCATGGATCGAATGGATCCGACTCCCCGCAAAGACGGAGAAGCCCGGACTTCGCGCCGAAATCCTGTGACATGAAGGCTGGATGGGGCCGACGCCTCGCGAAGACGGTGAGGTCCGCGCGGCGTGCTCCGACACGGCGCTCGACGATCATCGGAACACTGTTCTCACGGGCCCGCAGCGGCGCGCCGATCGCGGCCGCTCCGGCGAGGCCACGCCCGTCGTGGCGAGCGCCGATGCTCAGCGTCCGACGAGCAGCACGAAGCCCTCGCCGCGGAGCTCGAGGTGGCCGCTGCCGGGCTCGGGGGCGTCACCCTCGGAGAGCCGACGCGCCTCGACCTCGCCCACGGCGCCGACGAAGACATCCTCGGGGACGACCACGCCTCCCGTCCCGGGGAGCTCGATGGATGTGAGGGGGCCCGGGGCCTCGACGACGACGAAGCCCTCGCCGCGCAGGCGTACGACGAAGAGCCCTGGGTGAGCGTCGTCGGCACCGCACGCCCTGGTCTCGTACGCGAGGTCGCCGAGCGCCGTCAGCGCGTCCTCGCGCACGAGGAGCGTCGAGCCTGCCGCACGAAGCACCGTGAGCACGAACCCCGGGCGGGGACCCATCGTCACGAGCGTGGCCCCACGCAGGGACCGGAGCGGCGCGACGCGCCCGCCGAGCGGCTCGTCCGTCTCGAACCCTCGCGCATGTCGCGCGAGCGGCGAGGTGTCCCACGGACCGGGGGAGGTCGTCGAGCGCAGCGCGTCCCATCGGCAGGCGAAGCGCTCGCCCGGGGCCACGGCGATCCATCCGCCTGCGAGCGGCGTCGCAGTGCCCACGGCGGGCGTCGCGATGGAGAGCCCGCGCGCGACCTCGAGCGCGGTCACGGTGTCGTCGTCGCAGCGCGGGACGCCGCTGGGCGGTGGGATCGCGATGGTCGGGGTGGCGCCGTCGATCGGCGGGAGCGACGCGAGCTCCCCGCGGATCTGGGACATCGGATCCATCGACGAGCGCGGCGCCGAGGCGTCGTCGAGTCGCCGGGCCTTGGTGACGTGGCCGCCGCGGAGGTACGCCTCGCGGGCCTTGTCCAGATCGTCGAGCCGCTCGTACGCGAGCCCGAGGTACCCCCACGCGCGCGCGTCCGAGGGGTGCGCCGCGACCACCTGCTCGAGCAAGCGCCGCGCGTCCCGCGACTGCGCGGTCTTCAGGTAGCAGAGCGCGAGGTTGATCTTCGGCGTCCGCTGCGTCGGGTGCGCGCGCGCGAGCTCCTCGAAGATCTCGATGGCGCGTGGGTAGAGCCCGAGCCGGAAGTAGACGACCCCCAGGAGATCCTGGCTCTTCGGGTCCATCGGCGAGAGCCGCAGCGCCGCCTCGAGCTCCTCCTTGGCCTCGTGGACGCGATCTCCCTGGAGGAGCTCGGTGCCGCGGTACAGGTGGTAGAGGAAGTCCTCCGCCTGCATGCGCGGGGCTCAGGCCTTCCGCGCGGGCTCCACGCGCACCGCGCCAGCCGGGACGACCCAGCCGCTCGTGACCGTGACGCGCCCCGCGCCGAGCGGCGCGAGCGCCGGCTCGATGACCCCGCGGGCGACGAGCGTGACGCCCGGGCACCCGGCGTACGCCCCCGCGAGGTGGACCTTGATCTCGTCGTCCCCGGCGGACACGAGGTAGAGGTGCGCGCCGTCGGCCGCGACGAGCGGCAGCACGGCGTCACGGAGCCTGTCGAGGACGGCGTCGTTCGAGACGGGCACGGAGCGCACTTCTATCATGGCTTGACCAGGGCGTGGCGACCTAGTACACGCCATCTCCCTCCAAAGTCCCATGGCCGTCCACATCCGTCTCGCCCGCTCGGGCACCAAGAAGAAGCCGTTCTACCGCGTCGTCGTCACCGACTCTCGCTCCTGTCGCGATGGCCGCTTCATCGAGAACATCGGCACCTACGATCCCTCGCGCCCCGAGTCGTTCCGCCTGGACGCCGCGCGCCTCGACCACTGGACGAAGCTCGGCGCGCAGCCGAGCGCGACCGTGACGCGCGTGGCCAAGGCGTTCGCGAAGGCCCAGAAGCCCGCGGCGGTCTGACCGTGTCTGGCGACAAGCCCCAGACCGTCGCGCTGGTCGAGTTCATCGCGAAGCACCTCGTCGACAAGCCGGACGAGGTCGTCGTCGAGGAGGTCGAGACGCAGCGTGGCCTCGTCCTCGAGCTGTCGGTCGCCGACGGCGACATCGGCAAGGTGATCGGCAAGGAGGGCCGCACCGCGCAGGCGATCCGCTCGCTCCTCCAGGCCGGGGCGCCAGCCGGCGGCAAGCGCATCCAGCTCGACATCGTCGAGTGAGCGCGTCGCGTCGATCGAGGGGCGCGCCCCCCGAGGGCACGATGTCCTCGGAGGCGAGCCCCGACGCGCTCGTCCCGATCGGCGAGATCACCCGCCCCCACGGCGTCCGCGGCGAGCTGAAGGTGAAGCTCTACAACCCTTCGTCGGAGCTGCTCTTCGCCGTCGAGGCCGTGGCGCTCGAGCACGCGGACGGCGCGCGGGACGCCGTCGAGATCGTCTCGACGCGCAGGGTGCCCGACGGCGTCCTGCTCCGCCTCGTCGGGTGCGACGATCGCGACGCGGCCGACGCCCTCCGCGGGACGAAGCTGCTCCTGCCGCGCGACGCCTTTCCGCCGCTCGAAGAGGGTGAGTTCTACGCGAGCGATCTCGAGGGTGCGGCCGTCGTCGATCCTCGCGGTGAGGTCGGGCGCGTCGAGACGATGCTGTCGTACCCGAGCTGCGACGTGCTCGTCGTCGCGACGCCGGACGGCCGGCTCGAGGTGCCGCTCGTGGACGCCTTCGTCGAGCGCATCGACGCCGCGGAGCGGCTCGTCGTCCTCCGTGACCGCGCGCTCCTCGTCGCGGAGTAGCCCGCGTGCGCGTCGATCTCGTCACGCTGTTCCCGGAGCTCTTCGAGCGATTCTTCTCGACGAGCATGGTCGGTCGAGCGGTCTCGGGAGGTCAGCTCGTCGTGCGCACGCGATCTCCGCGTGAGTTCGGCGTCGGGCCGCACCAGAGCGTCGACGACACCCCGTACGGCGGCGGCTGCGGCATGGTGATGCGCGTCGACTGCCTGGTCGCGACCTTCGAGGCGCTCGACCACGACGCCGCGCTGGCTCACGAGCCCAAGGCGCGGCGTGTGCTCCTCACGCCGCAGGGGAGGCGCTTCGAGCAAGCGGACGCGCGCCGGCTCGCAGAGGCGCCCGCGCTCATGCTCGTCTCGGGGCGGTACGAGGGCTTCGACGAGCGGGTGCGGAGCCACGTCGACGAGGAGCTGTCGCTCGGGGACTTCGTGATGACCGGCGGCGAGATCGCGGCGATGGCCGTCGTCGAGGCGGTCTCGCGGCTCCTGCCTGGCGTGCTCGGCAACGCGGACTCGGCTCGTGACGAGTCGCACCAGACGGGGCTCCTCGAGCACGCGCAGTACACGCGGCCGGTCGAGTTCCGCGGCGAGGTGGTGCCGGAGGTCCTGCGATCGGGCAACCACCAGGCGATCGCGAAGCATCGCCGAGACGACGCCGAGCGCCGCACGTCGCTGCGCCGCCCGGATCTCGCGCGGAGGGGCTGAGCGCCATGGCGCGCCCGCTCGCCGTCGCGCTCGTGCACTTCCCGGTGCTCGATCGCGCGGGCGCCGAGATCACGACCACGGTGACGAACCTCGACGTCCACGACCTGTCGCGGAGCGCGAGGACGTACGGGTGCGCGGCGCTCTATGTCGTCACGCCCATCGCGTCGCAGCGCGCGCTCGTCGAGCGGCTGTGCGGCTACTGGACCGGGGACGGTCGCGGGAAGCGGCGCATCCCCGATCGCGAGGCGGCCATCTCCAGCGTGATCGTCACGGGCTCGCTCGACGAGGCGCGTCGAGCCCACGGAGACGCGGAGCTGTGGGTGACGGCTGCGCGCGGCGGCCCGAGGGCCGTGTCCTTCGCCGAGGCGCGGGGCAGGCTCGCGGGCGAGGGGCCGTCGGTGCTCCTCACCTTCGGGACGGGCTGGGGGCTCTCTCCGCGGGTGCTCTCCTCGGCGTCCGCGCAGCTCGAGCCGATCCGTGGGGCGGCGGACTACAACCACCTCTCGGTGCGCGCGGCCTGCGCCATCGCGTTGGACCGACTGGTCAGCGTCCCCTGACCGATCGGTCAGGGTCTCGTGGCCGAGCCGAGCCCCTCGCCCATGCGCACGAAGGTCTCGAGCCCACGGCGCGTCGTCTGCACGAGATCGTCGTCGACGCGGACCGCGTCCGCCTCGAAGATCAGGATGACCGTCGAGCCTCCGAACTGGAAGTAGCCCTTCTCGTCGCCCGCGGCGACGCGGCCAGGAGTGTACGTGTGGACGATGCTCCCGACGCACATCGCCCCGATCTCGAGGTACGCGACGCGACCGAAGCGGTCCGAGTCGATGAAGGTGAGATCGCGCTGGTTCTTGTCGAGGATGGCCTTTCCGCGGGCGAGGGCGCGGGGGTTCACGCTCTCGAGCGGGCCGCGCAGGGTCCGGGGCCGCGTGGCGACGCCAGCGCAGGGGAAGTGGAACCGATGGTAGTCGGACGGACAGAGCCGCACGACGAGGACCGTGCCCTCGCGGTAGCGCGCCGTCTCGTGGTCGCTCTGGAGGAGCTCCGCGAGCGAGATCCGCCGACCCTTCGCGGGGATGAGCGTGCCCTCGCGCACGTCGGTGTACGCGAAGGTGCGCCCGTCCGCGGGCGCGACGAGCCGGCTCGGATCGGCGTCGACGGGGCGCGCATCGGAGCGGAGCCTCCGCGTGAAGAAGTCGTTGAAGCTCGAGAAGCCGCCCTCGGGGACGACGTAGTCCTCCATGTCGACGCGGAGCTTCGAGATCACGCCGGGGATCGCGCGGCGCGACAGTCGGCTCGACTGGTAGCGGCCATAGGCGCGCGAGAAGGCCGGTCGCGTGAGGAGCGTGCGGCGGAGCGCCCGGCCGAGGAACCGCTCGTACACCCAGCGCACGAAGGCCTCGCCGAGCACCGTCTCGCGCAGGAGCGCGCCGGTGCGTCGGTCGACGTACTCGATGACGAAAGGCTCGGGCTCGCGGGGCACGGCGGCGACTTAGCAAACACGCGCCGCGGCGTGAGGGGCAATCGAAGCGAGGCGGACGCGCCGCTCGGTGAGCTCTTGGCGCCTCGGGGCCGCGTCACGGCGTGACGCACGAAGCGGCGGCGCGCCGCCGTGAGCCCTTCGCAACCTCGGGTCCGTGCGGAGGCGTGACGCGCGGTCGAAGCGGGACGGGGGGCGTGGTAGCGGGCGGCGCGTGGCGCTCTACACCGAGGTGTCGCTGGACGAGGCTCGCGCGCTCTTCGAAGGGACCGGCGTCGAGCCCGTCGCGATCGAGGGGCTCGTCGCGGGCAGCGTGAACTCGAACTTCCGCGTCCAGGCGGCCGACGGGGGCTGCTTCTTCTTGCGCGTCTTCGAGGAGCAGGGCGCGGAGGGCGCCCACGCGGAGCTCACGCTGCTCCGTCGGCTCCACGCCCGCGCCGTGCCCGTCTCGCTGCCCCTGTTCGATCCGCCGCGCTCGCACCGCGGGAAGCCCGCCCAGGCCTTCCCGTGGGTGCGCGGCGATCACCGCTGCCAGCGCGGTGTCCAGCCTGCCGACGTCGAGGCCGTCGGCCGTGCGCTCGCCGCGGTCCACCTCGCGGGGAGCGATGCCGTGCGGCCCTCGCGCTTCGATCCCGAGGGGCTCCGCGCGCGCCTCGACGCCATCGCGGGGGCCGATGATCCTGCGCTTGCCTCCCTCGCGTCGCCGCTCGGCCGCAAGCTCGACGAGATCCTCGCGGCCCGCAGCGGCTCGGCCCCTCGCGGCCTCGTGCACGGCGACCTCTTCCGCGACAACGTGCTCTTCGAAGGCGATCGGCTCGTGGCGCTCCTCGACTTCGAGAGCGCGGCGGATGGCGTCCTTGCCTTCGACCTGGCGGTGACGTGGCTCGCGTGGTGCTTCGGGGACTCCTTCGACGCAGGGCTCTCGCGCGCCCTCGTGCGAGGGTATGAGGCGGTGCGTCCGCTCACGGGCGATGATCGTGTCGCGCTCTACGAAGAGGCTCGTCTCGCGGCGCTCCGCTTCACCATCACGCGGATCACGGACTATGCGATGCGCGCGCACCTCGGCGCGAGCGAGGTGCGCGACCACCGGCGCTTCCTCGCGCGCCTCGCGTGGCTCGAGGAGGGGGGGCCGGACGGGCTCGCCGCGATCCTCTTCGCGCCGGCCGTCGAAGGGTGAGCGCGCGCGCGGGATCGCTGCGGCTCGTCGCTTCGTTTGCGCCCGCTGTCGAAGGGTGAGCGCGCGCAGGATCGCTGCGGCTCGTCGCGCGTTTCGCGCCCGAGAGCGTTCGGTGAGGGCATCCTCAGGTGCCCTCTGCTCCCCGGTGTTCGCGCCCTTGACCTCCGCGTTGTTGGGCGTTGGGTGAGGGCATCCTCAGGTGCCCTCTGGCCCGGCGCCGCCGCGGGCGTGGCGTACACTGTGCCCGTCTGACGAAAACTTCACCGGCCCATTCGTGGTGAGGCGCTACACCGATACGCCATGGCGAGACGTCCCTCGGTCGGTGCGCTGCTCGCTCTCGCGGGTGCGCTCGTCGCGCTCCCGTCGCGGGCGAGCGAGGCCGAATTCTCGCCGAGCCGCTCGACCGATCTCTCGGCGCTCACCCAGGCGGTCGCGCGGCACTCTCCGTCCACCGAGCTCGATCGCCTCGCCGTCGACGCGGCGCGCGCGGACGCCCGTCAAGTGCGCCTCTGGACCAACCCGACGCTCGACGGCTCATGGGGCACGATCCCCCTCGGCACGACCAACCCACCCGGCCTCGCGCGCTGGCGCCAGGTCCCCAATTACGGCGTCGGCCTCAGCTACACCTTCACGCTCGGGAAGCGTGGGCCGCGCGCCCGGATGTCCGACGCCCTCGTCGACGCGGCGCGGGCCAACGTGGTCGTCGGCGCGCGGGCCCAGGCGCTCGACCTCGCGCGGACCCTCGGGCAGATGGCCGTCGCCGAGCTGCGCGTCATCGGCTTGAAGAGCCAGCTCGAGGAGCAGAAGGCGGCCATCTCCGTCGCCGAGAGCCGCCTCGCCACGGGCTTCGGGACGCCGCTCGACGTCGACCGCTTGCGCATCGAGCGCTCTCGCACCGAGCAGCAGCTCATCGGGAACGAGGGTGAGCTCCGCGCCGCGGCCGCGACGTGCGCGGCGGCCGTCGGCATCCCGTGCCAGCTCTTCCGGGACGGAGACGAGGCGCGCGCCTTCCTGACGGCCTGGATCACGCGGGCGCGCGAGGCGAAGGCGACCCCTGCCGAGCGCGCCGACGTGCGCGCCCTCGACGCGGCGGGGCGCGCCGCAGTCGCCGAGGCCGAGGTCGCGAAGGCGCAGCGCATCCCCGATCCCACCGTGCGCCTCGGCTACCTGTACGACACCTTCGTCATCTCGGGGAACCAGCGGCAGTCCCTCGAGCTGTCGGTGTCCTTCCCGCTCCCTTTCTTCGACAGCGGCCAGGCCGCGCGCGACGCCGCCGAGGCGCGCCGACGGCGGTCGTCGTCCGTGCGCGAGCGGCTCCTCCAGGCCGCGCGTCTCCGCACCGAGGCGCTCCGCGCGACGCTCGAGGCGCGCGAGCGGAGCCACGCCGTCATCGTCACCGAGACGCTCCCCCGCGCGCGCGCCGTCGTCGGCGATCTCGAGAAGGCCGCGACCGCGCGGCTCATCTCGGTGACCGACGTGATCCAGGCGCGCCGCACCCTATCGGACCTCCTCATCGACGAGGCCGAGACCCACGGCGACGCCTTTGCGGTCGCCGTCGATTTGCTCGCCGAGAGCGGCGCCGACTCCCCACGAGACTTGCCATGACCGAAGCCAGCCCCCTGTCCGTCCCTCCGACCTCCAGCCACGCCGTCGCTCCCGACGCCTTCCAGCCTGCCGCGCCGAAGAGCCCGGCGTTTTGGGCTGCGGTGGGCGCCGTCGTGGGTGTCCTCGCGACGGCCGCCGTCACCGCCGTGATCGTGTCCAAGCACGGGCACGACCTGCAGGCCGCGCCGGCCGCCTTCTCGGCCGACCGTGAGTCGGTGAGCCTCCGCAAGGGCGCGGTGCCGGTCGCGTTCGATACCGCGGCGGTCGAGCTCGGCGCGCCGCTCCCACGGAGCCCGGTCACCGCCCGCGTGCAGACCATCGAGGCGACGACGGGCCCGAGCTACTCGCCCCTCGACGGGCGGGTGGTGCAGGTGATGGTGCGCGTCGGTGATCGCGTGAAGGAGGGCGACAAGCTCGTGCTCGTGCGGAGCGGCGATCTCGCCGCGATGCGCCGCGAGCTGCGCGCGGCCGAGCTCTCGATCCGCACCAAGCAGGCCCTCGCCGAGCGGCTCCAGGCGCTCGTCGAGGCGCGCGCCGCGTCGCAGAACGAGCTCATGGTGGCCAGGAGCGAGCTCGACGAGGCGAAGCTCACCGCCTCGGCGGCCGGCGCGAGGATCCGCTCGCTCGCGGTGAAGCAAGAGGGCGACACGGGGTTCTGGGTGCTCGCGACCCGCTCGGGGACGGTGGTGCAGCTCGACGCCCAGCCTGGCAAGCAGGTCGGCCCCGACAAGGATCGCCCCGTGGCCACGGTCGCGAAGCTCGACGAGGTCTTCGTCGTGGGTGACGTGTCGCAGCGCGAGGCGCAGACCCTCTCGGTCGGGATGGAAGCCATCGTGACGGAGCCCGGCGCCGCGGGGCAAGCGCCCCTGTCGGGGATCGTCGAGCTCATCTCGGACACCATCGATCCCGAGCGACAGACCGTGCCGATCCGCATCCGCGTGAAGAACGCGGAGCACAACCTCCGCCCGAACGAATTCGTCGAGGCGGTGTTCGCGCCGTCCGGCAAGGAGACGATGCTGGTGCCGACCGAGGCGGTGGTCTCGGACGGCGCGGCGTCGGTGGTGTTCGTCGAGACGGAGCCGGGCGTGCTCAAGCGACGCGCCGTCAAGACAGGCCGGCAAGGCAAGGAGAAGACGGAGCTCGTCTCGGGGGTCGGCCCTGGGGAGCGGGTCGTCGTGCGAGGGGCGCTGCTCCTCCTCAATGCCGTCGACGTCCGCGGCTGACGAGGCGAGCGTCGCGCTCGAAGCGTCGCCCGGACCCGTATGGGTCGGTCCTCGCATCGAGCTCCGCGGCTGACGAGGCGAGCGTCGCGCTCGAAGCGCCGCCCGGACCCGTATGGGTCGGTCCTCGCATCGAGCTCCGCGGCTGACGAGGCGA
>CAYNEK010000021.1:39804-63304 GCA_964396175.1 uncultured Polyangiaceae bacterium
GCTTCACGCTCGAAGCGCCGCCCGGACTCGTGTGTGTCGCTGCTCACGTCGAGGTCCGCGGCTGACGAGGCGAGCGTCGCGCTCGAAGCGCCGCCCGGGTTCGGAAGGGTCGGCCCGTGGGCCGGCTCATGCGGTGACTGTGGAGTGGGCGCCCCCGAAAGGGTGCCCTGGGTCGGCCGCGGCGGCGCCGAGCAGGACCAAGGCGAGCACCCCGAGAGGGCGATCGAAGCCCGGTTCCATGGGTCGGGCAGGGCTCGGCGCATGGTCGGCGCAGGCGGCGGATCTATCGGCGCCTGCGCCGGGTCCATTGCACGACGCACATACAAGTATGAAGGAGTGATCAAGGGAAGTTCACGCCCTGGGGGGGTAAGAGCGCGCCGAGATGTTCGAGAAGATCGCGAGCGCGTGCCTGAACCATCGGCTGGCAGTCCTCGTCTCGACCCTGCTGGTGGCGCTCTGGGGGCTCTGGGCCTTCTCGTCGCTCACCATCGAGGCCTTCCCCGATCCGACGGACACCCAGGTCCAGATCATCGCGCAGAACCCCGGACAGCCCGCCGAGGAGATGGAGCGACAAGTGTCCGTCCCCATCGAGCGCGCGGTCAATGGAACCCCCGGGATGACGCGTGTCCGAAGCATCAACCTCTTTGGGCTCTCGTACATCACGCTGACGTTCCGCGACGGGATCGACGCGTATTTCGCCCGCGCGCAGACGGCGGAGCGGCTCCGCCTCGTCGATCTCCCGGATGGCGTGAAGGCCGAGCTCGGCTCGCTCTCGACGCCCATCGGCGAGATCTATCGTTATACGATGAAGGGCCCTGGCGGCGCCCTCGAGCTCCGCACGCTGCAAGACTGGGTCGTGCGGCCGAAGCTCCTCCAGGTCGACGGCGTCGCCGACGTCGTCAGCTACGGCGGCCTCGCCAAGGAGATCCACGTCCGGCCCGATCCGGTCGCGATGGCGGCGAAGCGCATCACCATGGACGAGCTCGCCGACGCGATCGGGAAGGCCTCGGTGAACGCCTCGGGCGGGATCCTGCGCCGCGGCTCGGAGCAGCTCGTCGTGCGCAGCGAGGGGCTCTTCAAGGACGAGCGCGAGATCGCGCGCGTGAGCGTCGCGACGCGCGAGGGGACGCCCGTCTTCCTGTCCGAGGTGGCGTCGGTCAGCGTCGGCTGGACGCCGCGGCAGGGGATCGTGGGGCGCGGCCCCGACCCCGACACCGTGCAGGGCATCGTCCTCATGCGCCGCGGCGAGAACCCGACCGTCGTCCTCGAGCGGGTCCGCGCGAAGATCCAGCAGCTGAACGCGGGGATCCTGCCCAAGGGGACGACGACCGCGGTCTTCTACGATCGCACCGAGCTCGTGGACAAGACGCTCTCCACCGTCGGAAGGAACCTCGCGGAGGGCGCGATCCTCGTCACCGTGGTCCTCTTCGCCTTCTTGCTCGATCTGCGCGCCGCGCTCATCGTCGCGTGCCTCATCCCGCTCGCGCTGCTCACGGCGTTCGGCTACCTCCACTCGCGCGGGATGGCGGCGAACCTCCTGTCGATGGGGGCCGTCGATTTTGGCGTGATCGTGGACGGAGGCGTCGTCATGATCGAGGCGATCGTGCGGCGCACGGCGGGGATGGGGCCCGATCCGGCGCACCCCGAGCACGGCGTCGCCGCGCGCGTCCGCAGCGCCGTCGCGGAGGTCGCGCGCCCGACGATCTTCGCGCAGCTCATCATCATGGCGACCTACCTGCCGATCTTCATGCTCGAGCGGGTCGAGGGCCGGATCTTCGCGCCCATGGCGCACACGGTGGTCGCCGCGCTCGCCGGGAGCATGGTCTTCTCGCTCGTGCTCGTGCCCGTGCTCGCGACGATCGCGTACCGGAGGCCGCCCAAGCACCGCGACTCGCCGCTGCTCCGCCTCGCGAGCCACTCGTACCTGCCCGTGCTCCGCGGCGCGCTCCGTCGCCCGCTCGTCGTGATGACCGGGGCCATCCTCGCGCTCGCGCTCGCGGGCTTCGTCCTCGCGCGGCGCGGGAGCGAGTTCCTCCCCGAGCTGAACGAGGGCGCGATGTACCTCACCTTCACGCTGCCTCCGAACTCGTCGCTCGAAGAGGGACAGCGGCTCGAGCCCGAGATCACGGCGATCATCGGCGGCTTCCCCGAGGTCGAGGCGCGCATGTCGCAGCTCGGCCGGCCCGAGGACGGCACGGATCCGAAGCTCGCGAACAACCTCGAGATCTTCGTCAAGCTGCGGCCCGCCGCCGAGTGGCCGAAGGACGTGCCCAGCATCGGCGCGCTGATGGATAAGATGAACGCGGCGCTCGCCGATATCCCGGGCCTCGAGGTGAACTTCTCCCAGCCCATCCGCGACAACGTGAACGAGAGCATCGCGGGGCAACAAGGCCAGGTCGCCTTCAAGATCTTCTCGGATGATCTGGACGCGCTGCGCGCCGCGTCCGAGGAGGCGAAGGCGGCGCTCTCGCACGTCCGGGGCATGGCGGATCTCGGCATCGTGAAGAGCGGCGTGCTCCCGCAGGTGCAGGTGAAGCCTCGACGGGAGCAGCTCGGGCGGTTTGGGCTGACGATGAAGGACGTGCAGGGCTTCCTCGCGACGGCCCTCGGCGGCTCGGCCGTCGGGACGCTGTGGGAGGGCGATCGCTCCTTCGACGTCGTGCTGCGCCTGCCCGAGTCGGCGCGCGCGACGGTCGAGCAGTTCCGCGAGCTCCGCGTGCCGACGCCGACCGGAGGGCTCGTCCCGCTGTCCGAGCTCGCGGAGGTGTCGACAGGGTACGGGCTCGCCGCCATCAACCGGGAGAACGCCGAGCGCTACGTCGGCCTGAGGATGAACGTCCGCAACCGCGATCTCGGCTCCTTCGTCGAGGACGCGCGCAAGGCCGTCGAGGCGTCGGTGAAGCTGCGTCCAGGCATGCGGGTCGAGTGGGGCGGTGAGTTCGAGTCGAAGGAGCGCGCGATGCGGCGGCTCGCTTGGGTCCTGCCGGTCGCGCTCCTCATCACCTTCGGGCTGCTCTTCAACGCGTTCAAGTCGGTCCCGCTCGCGGTGCTGGTCCTCCTCAACGTCCCGTTCGCGCTCGTGGGTGGGGCGATTGGGCTCTGGGTCGTGGCTCTTCCGCTGTCCATCGCGGCGGCGGTCGGGTTCATCGCGCTCATCGGTCAGGCGTCGCTGAACGGCGTGCTCATGTTGACGGCGATCGAGACGCGACGGCACGCCGGGCAGTCGCTCGACGACGCGGTGATCGGGGGTGCGACCGAGCGACTCCGGGCCGAGGTCATGACCGCGACGCTCGCCGCGCTCGGCCTCGTGCCCGCCGCGCTGTCGAAGGCGATCGGCGCGGAGATGCAGCGCCCGATGGCCGTCGTGATCGTGGGCGGGACCATCTCGGCCGCCTTCCTCACGCTCGTCGTGCTCCCCGTCATGTACCGCGCCGTGATCCCGCTGCTCGTGCGCTTCGGCGCGGAGGCCGACGCGGAGGTGCGGCCTGTGGCGGCGTGACTGATCCGAGCGACGCCATGAGCCCGCGCCCAGGCCGCTCGGCTGCCCCGCCCGGCGATGAGGACCTCGGCGCGCGCGCCGAACGCCGAGCGCTCGCAGCGCGGCGCCCCGAGCCCGCGCCCGAGTCACCCGAGTCACCGATCCATTCGATGAAGGCTAGGTGAAGATGTCTTCAATATGCGCCGAGGTGGCCGGAACCGTCGCTGCCTCGATGAGCTTCGCATGAAGAATCCTTCTTGAGGCTCGAGTGTGTAGGGTACGAGCTTTGGCGTGTTCGAGAAGATCGCCGAGGCGTGCCTCCGGTACCGGCTTGCGGTGCTCATCGGCACGGCGCTGGTCGCCGTGTGGGGGGTGTGGGCTTACCTCGGGCTCACGATCGAGGCCTTCCCCGATCCGACGGACACACAGGTCCAGATCATCACGCAGAGCGCGGGGCAGCCTGCCGAGGAGATGGAGCGGCAGGTGTCCGTCCCCATCGAGCGCGTCGTCAACGGCACGACGGGGCTCACGCGCGTCCGCTCGATCAACCTGTTTGGGCTGTCGTACATCACGCTCACCTTCCGCGACGGGATCGATCCCTACTTCGCGCGGGCGCAGACGACCGAGCGGCTCCGCCTCGCCGATCTCCCGGAGGGGGTCCGCCCCGAGCTCGGCTCGCTCTCGACGCCGATCGGGGAGATCTACCGCTACACGGTGACCTCGCAGCCGAGCGATCCGCTCGAGCTCCGCACGCTCCAGGACTGGGTGATCCGGCCGTACCTGCTCCAGGTCGACGGCGTGGCGGACGTGGTCAGCTACGGCGGGCTCGTGCGCGAGATCCATGTCCGGCCCGATCCGGTCGCGATGGCGGCGAAGCGCGTCACGATGTCCGAGATCCAAGACGCGCTCTCGAAGGCGTCGCTCAACTCGTCGGGCGGCATCCTCGAGCGTGGAGCCGAGCAGTTCGTCATCCGGAGCGAGGGGCTCTTCCAGAGCCCGAGCGAGATCGGCCGTGTGGCGGTCGCGACGCGCGCGGGCACGCCGGTCCTGCTCGCGGAGCTCGCGTCGGTCAGCGTCGGGTGGACGCCGCGCCAGGGCATCGTGGGGCGCGGGCACGACCGCGACGCCGTCCAGGGGATCGTGATGATGCGCCGGGGCGAGAACCCGACCGTCGTCCTCGAGCGGCTGCGCGCTCGGGTCGCCGAGCTGAACGGCGGGATGCTCCCCGAGGGGACGAAGCTCGACGTCTTCTACGACCGCACCGAGCTCGTCTCGAAGACCCTCTCGACCGTCGGGCGGAACCTCCTCGAGGGCGCGATCCTCGTCACCGTCGTCCTCTTCGTGTTCTTGCTCGATCTCCGCGCGGCGCTCATCGTCGCGAGCCTCATCCCGCTCTCTTTGCTCTGCGCCTTCGTCTACCTCCACGCGCGCGGGATGGCGGCGAACCTCTTGTCGATGGGCGCCGTCGATTTTGGCGTCATCGTGGACGGCGCCGTCGTGATCGTCGAGGCCATCGTGCTGAAGATGCACGGCTACGATCCGGCGAGCACCGATCCGGACGCGACGGTCGACGGGCGCGTCCGGCGCGCGATCGGCGAGGTCGCGCGGCCGACCTTCTTCTCGCTGCTCATCATCATGGCGGCGTACCTCCCGATCTTCCTCCTCGAGCGCGTCGAGGGCCGGATCTTCGCGCCGATGGCGCACACGGTGGTCGCGGCGCTCGGGGGGAGCCTGGTCTTCTCCGTCACGCTCGTCCCGGTGCTCGCGACGATCGCGTACCGGAAGCCGAGGCCACACAAGGAGTCACCCATCCTCGCGCTCGCGTCGCGGCTCTACCTCCCGACGCTCCGCGCCGCGCTCCGCAGGCCGCTCGTGGTCGTCCTCCTCGCCTCGGTGTCGCTCGTCGGCGCGGGGGGCATCCTCGCGACGCGCGGGAGCGAGTTTCTCCCCGAGCTCAACGAGGGCGCGATGTACCTGACCTTCACCCTCCCGGCGAATTCGTCGCTCACCGAGGGGCGGCGCCTCGAGCCGTCGCTCGTCGCGATCATCGATCGGTTCCCCCAGGTCGAGAGCCACATCACGCAGCTCGGGCGCCCAGAGGACGGCACGGACGCGAAGCTCGCGAACAACCTCGAGATCTTCGTCAAGCTCCGTCCTGCGGAGGCGTGGCCCAAGGACACGCCCACCATCGGCGCGCTGATGGACAAGATGAACGCGGCCTTCACCGCGATCCCTGGCCTCGAGGTGAACTTCTCGCAGCCCATCCGCGACAACGTGAACGAGAGCATCGCGGGACAGCAGGGGCAGGTCGCGCTCAAGATCTTCTCGTCCAACATGGACGAGCTGCGTGCGTCGTCCGAGGCGGCGATGGCTGCGCTGAAGGGCGTGCGCGGCGTCGCGGACCTCGGGATCGTGAAGAGCGGGGTCATGCCGCAGGTGCAGGTCAAGCCACGCCGTGAGCAGCTCGGGCGCTTCGGGCTGACGATGGGGGAGCTCCAGAGCTTCCTCGGCACGGCGCTCGGCGGGACGCCGACGGGGGTGCTCTGGGACGGGGATCGGTCGTTCGACGTGGTCTTGCGCTTGCCGGGCTCGGCGCGCGACACCATCGAGCAGCTCGAGGGGCTGCGGGTGCCGACGTCGACGGGTGCGCTCGTGCCGCTCTCGTCGCTCGCGGACATCCAGGTCGGGTACGGCCTCGCGGCGATCAACCGGGAGAACGCGCGTCGCTACGTCGGCATTCGGATGAACGTGCGAAATCGCGATCTGGGCGGCTTCGTCGAGGACGCGCGGCGCGCGGTCGATGCAGCGGTCCCGAAGAAGCCGGGGATGCGCCTCGAGTGGGGTGGTGAGTTCGAGTCGAAGGAGCGCGCGATGCGGCGGCTCACGCTGGTCGTGCCGGTGGCGCTGGTCATCACCTTCGCGCTCCTCTTCAACGCGTTCCGCTCGGTGCCGCTGGCGGTCTTGGTCTTGCTGAACGTCCCCTTCGCGCTGGTGGGCGGCGCCGTCGGGCTCTGGCTCTTCGCGATGCCGGTGTCGATCGCGGCGGCGGTCGGGTTCATCGCGCTCGTCGGGCAGGCGGCGCTGAACGGCGTGCTCGTGCTGTCGGCGGTCGAAGGGAGACGGCGCGCCGGGGTGCCCGTGGATCGGGCGATCGTGGAGGGGGCGGGGGAGCGGCTGCGGGCGGTCCTGATGACGGCGGCGCTCGCGGCGCTCGGGCTCTTGCCGGCGGCCTTCTCGAAGGCCATCGGCTCCGAGATGCAGCGCCCGATGGCGGTCGTCATCGTCGGCGGGACGGTGTCGGCGGCGCTGCTCACGCTCATCGTGCTGCCCATCATGTACAAGGGCATGATCCCCATCGTGAAGAAGCTCGGCGTCCTCGCGGAGCCCGCGGCTCCGCCTCCGGAAGAGCCCGCGTAGGCACCGCCCAAAGCCTCACCCAGAGCCATCGCAGCGGCGCCGCGGATGTATGGAACCTATGTACGTCACGAGACGGGGCGGCGGCGTGAATCCGAGGTGGGCGGCTCGTGTCGCCGCAGCGCTGCGCTTGTATGGAAGCTATATACGTCACGAGACGGGGCGGCGGCGTGAATCCGAGGTGGGCGGCTCGTGTCGCCGCAGCGCATGTATGGAAACTATATACGACTCGAGGGGTGGCCGCGGCGCGATCCTGAGGTGGGCGGCTTGTATCGCCGCAGCGCCGTGCATGTATGGAAACTATATACGACTCGAGGGGTGGCCGCGGCGCGATCCCGAGGTGGGCGGCTTGTATCGCCGCAGCACCGTGCATGTATGGAAGCCATATACGATTCGAGGCGTGGCCGCGGCGCGATCCTGAGGTGGGCGGCTCGTGTCGCCGCAGCGACAGCACGTGTATAGAAATTCTATATATTCCGAGGCGGGGTGGCGGCGTCGCCGGGGTGGATGGAGCCTCGGGGCGGAGAGGCCCCGGGCGGGCGGGCCTTGAGGCTCATGGAGCCGTGGGCGATACCTCGAGGAGCTCGCTCCCTCGCGCGACGACGATCCGACCCGCGTGGGCGGCCACGCCGCCGAGCCCGGTCCAATCGTGGGCGAGCACCTCGACGTCCCCGGTGGCCTTGTCGATCTCGTAGACGCGCGCCTCGTGGAGGTTCACCGCGAAGGCCCTCGGGCCCGCTCCGGCGAGCTGCCAGCCGAACGCGCCTGGCGTGTATCGTCCGATGAACCCCGAGCCCATCACGTAGTCCGCCGGTGGGAGATCCGTCTTCGTGTAGCTGACGACGTACGTGGCGAGCGTCGGAGAGTCCGCGATCCACGAGACCCACACATCCCCGACGACCACACCGCAGGCGTCCCGCTGCATGCCTGCGTAGACCTCCGAGGGGCCGCCGGCGACGGGGATCCGTCGGACCTCCCAGGCTCGCGTGTCGGTGTAGTAGAGCCAGCTCGCGTCCGCGGACGCCGGACAGCTGCGGGAGAGCGGTCCGATCGTCGAGAGGGGGACGAGCGCGTCGCCGTCGAGGCGGTAGGCCGTCGTGTCCGCGAGGACGTAGGTCGTGCCGGGGCCGACGGCGACGGAGAGCGCGCCTCTCGGGAGCGGCGCGAGGTGGCGGCCGGTCTCGTCGACGAGCCAATCGCCGACCATGGCGCGGAGCCCCTCGTCGCCCCACGTCGTTCGTCCCCCTGGGCTCGCGACGAAGTCTCCGCGGGGCGCGCGCTGGACGAGCTGGCCGTCGACGAGGAGCCGCAGCTCGTCTCGACGCAGCTCGAGCGCCGCAGTCCGCGCGCCGCGGATCGCCGGATCGAAGAGCTGCCCCGCGGCCTCGGCGGGCGTCTCGATCGGCGCGCTGTCTGGCTCGTCCACGCAGCCGCCCACGGCAGTGAGGGTGAGCGCGGTGAGCCCTAGGAGCGCGGCGGGGACCGTGGTTCGGCGTGTCGTCATGGGAGCGGAGCCGGAGGGAGCGCGAGGGGCGCGGCGGCTTGGCGTGCTAGGGGGCACACGGCGCGCGGCGGCTTGGCGTGCGAGGGGGGGGGCTAGTGGGCTTCAGCCTAGGATGTCGAGGGAGCGTGAGGGGCGCGGCGGCTTGGCGTGCGATGGGGGTCTAGTGGGCTTCAGCCTAGGATCTCGAGGGAGCGCGAGGGCGCGGCGGCTTGGCGTGCGATGGGGGTCTAGTGGGCTTCAGCCTAGGATCTCGAGGGAGCGCGAGGGCGCGGCGGCTTGGCGCACGAGGGAGCGTGCGGGCCCGGCGGCCTGGCGCGCGAGGCGTATTTCGCAGGCTTCAGCCTAGGATCTTTCCGGGGTTCAGGATGCCGTGAGGGTCCAGCGCTTGCTTTATGGCGCGCATCGTCGCGAGCTCGGCTTCGCTGCGAGAGTACGAGAGGTACGGGCGCTTCAAGAGGCCGATGCCGTGCTCCGCCGAGATGCTCCCTCGGTGCCGCCGGACGAGCTCGAACATCGCGTGATCGGCCCGGCTCGTCTCGGCGAAGAACTCGGTCTTGTCCATCGCGTCGGGCTTCATCACGTTGACGTGGAGGTTGCCGTCGCCGATATGTCCGAAGACACACACTTCGAACGCTGGGTAGCGGGACGTCATCAGCGCCTCGAAGTCGGCCGAGAACGCCTCGAGCGCCGCGATCGGGAGCGCGATGTCGTTCTTGTGCGGGAGCCCGGTGGCGCTGAGGCTCTCGCTGATCCCCTCGCGGAGCGCCCAGAGCTGCGCCGCCTGGCTGCTCGTCTGCGCCATCGTCCCGTCCGTGACGAGCCCCCGATCGAAGAGGCTCGTGAGCCACGGCTCGAGGTCCGAGCCCTCGTGCGCCTCGACCTCGAGGAGGACATAGTGCGACGGCCTCGACGCGAGCGGGAGCGTGACGGGCCGGTGGCGGAGGACGCGCTGGAGGCAAGCCTCGGTGAAGAACTCGTACGCCGAGATGACGAAGGGGCCGTGCGCGCGGACCTCGCGGAAGAGCTGGAGGACCGCCGCGAGATCCGGGACGCCGAAGAGGAAGACCGTGGGAGGGCCCGGCAGCCGCGTGAGCTTCAGGGTGGCCGCGGCGATGACCCCGAGCGTGCCCTCGCTCCCGATGAAGAGCTGGCGCAGATCGACGCCTGTGTTGTTCTTCTCGAGCGCCCCGTTCAGGTGCAGCACGCTGCCGTCGGCGGTCACGACCTCGAGGCCGAGCACCCAGCTCCGGACGAGGCCGTAGCGGATGACGCGGACGCCGCCGGCGTTGGTCGAGAGGTTCCCTCCGACCTGGGACGAGCCCTTGGAGGCAAAATCGACGGGCCAGGTGAGCCCACACTGCTCGGCGTGCTCGTGGACGAGCGCGGTGACGGCGCCGGCCTCGACGCGCACGGTCTGCCCGAGCACGTCCACCGGGTCCATCTTCCGCATGCGAGAGAGCGACAGGACGAGCTCGCCGTCCTTGGCGACGGCGCCGCCTGCGAGGCCCGTGCGCCCGCCCGAGGGGACGACGGGGACGCGGTTCGCGTGGCAGTAGGCGAGGAGCTTCGAGATCTCGTCGATGGTGTGGGGGCGCGCGACGACGGACGGCGCGGCCGTGTACACGCGGGTCCAATCGCGACCGAAGGCCGCGAGATCGTCGGGATCGGTCGAGGTCGTACCGGGGGGGAGCAGCCGGTCGAGCTCGCGCTGGAGCTGGAGGGGATCGAGGGTCATGAGGAGTGTGGTGTGTGCTCGTCGGGGCGCGAAGGCTGGGCGTTGGAGCGTCGCGTGGGCGCGTGGGTCAGAGGGGGGCGTGACAGTGCTCGGCGAGGGCTCGGGGCGCGGCGACCCCTCGGGGGCTGGCGCGTCGTGCGCGCGCGTGGATCATGGGGTGTCGGGGAGCGTGGGGCGAGGGCGAGGTTGGGGGACCGTCTCTGTCCGGCGAAAGTCCTGTGCGTCGAGCACGTTCACGTCGCCGTGTGTGGCGAGCAGCGGCGCGAGGCGTGCGGCGTCGCCGACCGCCACGATCGCGAGCGGCACGAAGGGGAGCCGCTCGGTGTGGAGCGCGAGCACCGCGTCGTCCTCGAAGCGCCCCTCTTGCAAGAACGTCGCGAACACCTCCTGGGCGGGCTCTCGCCGGGCCGCCACGAAGGTCGCGAGCGTCGAGAGGACGGCGCGCGGGTCGGCCGCGCGCGCCGCGAGATCGGTGAGGAACGCGCGGCGCACCGGGCCCGCGTGGCTGTCGGCGCCGAGCGGGGCGTGGTCGAGCGCGGCGAGGACGGCGTCGAGCTCACGCCTCGGATCGGCGCCCAGCTCGAGGGTGACGCCCCGGCACGCGGGGCCCGACGCAAACACGTCCATCGTCGCGTGGCCGCGGACGCCGGCGCGTGCGAGCGCCCAGCGAGTCGCGAGCTCGGCGCGGGCGACGCTCGCCGGGCTCCCGTCCCCGAAGGCGGCGAGGTGGACGATGGGCCGCGCGGCGGGCGAGTGAACGACGAACCGCCGCAGCTCGCCGGGGAACGGATCGGAGATGGTCGAGGGGCGCGCGCCGCGCGCGGGGAGGGCCCCCGAGAGGTGCGCGGCTCCAGATGCGTCGGTCGTGATCCAGGTCGCGCCGTTGCCGCCGATCGTCGCGAGCCGGGCGGTGACGAGCTTCTGCGGGATTCTGTCCAGCTCTGCGGGGAGAGGTATGGAAAATCCATATGGATGGATCGACGTGGGGAGCTCGTAGAGGTGCCTCCGCGCGATGAAGCGGGCGGCCACCTCGGGGTCCGCGAGCTGGGCCGCGATCTGCGCCCGGACCGCGTCTTTCGCGCGGGCGAAGCGGCCCGAGTCGACGGGGCGGGCGAGCTGCGCGGCGAGGTCTCTCGCCAGATCGGCGCCGGTCGTCGTCGTGAAGACGAGCGCGTCCTCGAGCGTCGTGGCGGTCATGCTGGGGAGCCCGTCGACGAGGAGCGCGGCGACGAGCCTCGCGAGCCCGGTGTGCTCACCGTCCTCGGCGGCGCCCACGCCGGGGAGGACCAGGGTGGTGAGCGGTGGCGAGCCCGAGACGGTGAGCATGGTCGTCCCGTCGGGGAGATCGTGCGCGGTGATCGTCGGGAGCGTGACGACGGGATCTGGAGGCTCGGGCGGGGGTGTGGGTGGCGCGGCGGTCGCGGCGGCGCTCGCCGATGCGAGCGGTGTGACCGGCCCGGGAGGCACGGGGCTCGCGGCGCAGCCGACCAGGCACGCGCCAGTGAGGGAGGCGGCCAGGGACAGCGCCAGGGACAGCGCCTGTGCCCGTGCTCGGGATAGCGCCTGCGCCTGCGCCTGCGCCTGCGCCTGCGCCTGCGCCTGCGCCTGCGCCTGCGCGTGGTGGGGCTGCTGGGGGGAGCGGTCCGGGCCGTCACGACGGGACGCGATGAGCTCGCCGTGAGCTCCGAGTTTGGCTCGTTCGCGTACGAGCCACCGCGCGGCGGCGCGACGGGAGGCGACGATCACGCCGTGATCTCCGAGAGGCGCTTGCCCTCGTAGCCGGCGGCCTGGAGCGTGCGGATGGCGTCGCCGAGCCTCGCGAGCTTCTTCTGCCAGCCGAGCCGCAGATCCGGCTGCGCCCGCGCGAGCGCGCCTAGCCCGTCACCCGCCGAGAGCGCGTCGAGGGCGTGCAGCTCGAGGCTCACCACCCGATCGCCGACGACTCCCCGGAGGAGCTGGCCGCGCAGCAGCGAAGGCGCCGTGGCGAGGCTCGTCCCGAAGACCGGGAGCCGCGTCCTGCGCGTCACCGCCATCGGGATCTCGAGGAGCCCGTCGACGACGTGCGGCTCCCTCTTGCCCAGCGTGTCGCCGAGGCGCGTCGGGACGGCGGCGCTCGTCTTGCCGACCGCGCGCCTCGCGACGAGGACACTGTTCTTCGCGAGGGCGTAGGCGGGGCAGGGGAAGGCGCTCGCGTCGTAGCGGAGCCCTGCCTCCCGCACGATCTCGAGGAGCGAGGGGCTCGTCGCGTACCCCGGCGCACGGAAGCCGAGCGGCACCGAGCCGGTCGCCCGCGAGAGGATCTCCGTCGCCGCCTCGATCTGGCGCCGCTGCTCCGCGCGAGGCAGGCGCGTGAGATCGTAGGGGTGATCGAGCGTGTGGTTGCCGAGCTCGTGCCCCAGCGCGACCGCGTCCCGGAGCGCCCGCGGCGCGCCCTCCTTCGCCATGTCGCGAGCAATGACAAACAACGTCATGGGTACCCCGAGCTCCGCCGCCCACGCGGTGAGGCGCGGCAGGGCTCGCCCAAAGACGAGCGAGCTCCCCGGGGCGACTGCCCTGGGGAGCCCGTGGATGGCGCGGTACTCCTCCTCGCCGTCGAGATCGACCGAGACGGCGAGGAGGCGCACGGGGCGCCTAGCTTCCGGCCATCTTCGCGACCTCGGCCGCGAAGTCGTCGGTCTTCTTGGTGAGCCCCTCGCCGCGCTCGAAGCGCACGAAGCGGCGGATCGTCACGACGCCTCCCGCGGCCTTCGACACCTCGTCGCGGAGCTTGTCGATCGACGAGCCCGGGGTCTGGCACGACTCCTGGTGGAGCAGGCACACCTCGGTGAGCCACTTGGCCTTCTTGCCCTCGATGATCTTCGGCCAGGAGGCCTCGGGCTTGCCCTCTTCCTTGAGCTGCGCCTCGAAGATCTCGCCCTGCTTGGCGAGCGCGTCGGCCGGGACCTGGGACTTCTCGACCCAGAGCGGGCTCATCGCCGCGGCCTGCATCGCGACGTCCTCGCCGAACTGCCGGACCGCGTCCTTCTCGGCGATCTCCTGGGTCTCGGTGCCGAGCTCGACGAGCACGCCGATCTTGCCGCCCATGTGGACGTACGTGGCGAGGACGCCGGTGCCCTGGAGATCGAAGCGCTCCCAGCGGCGGACCTGGATGTTCTCGCCGATGGTGCCCGAGAGCGCCTGCCGGAACGCCTCGACCGTCTTGTCCGAGCCCGGGTACGGCCGGTCGCCGAGGCTCTCGCCCGCGGCGGTGCCGAGCGCGACCTGGGTCACGGTCTCGACAAACTTTCGGAAGTCGTCGTTGCGTGCGACGAAGTCGGTCTGGCTGTTCACCTCGACGAGGACGGCGGCCTTCTTGCCGGCGTCGATCGTCGCGGCCACCTCGCCCTCGGTCGCCGCGGCGCCGGCGCGCTTGGCGCTCTTGGCGAGGCCCTTCTTCAGGATGATCTCGACGGCCTTCTCCATCTCGCCGCCGGCCTCGACGAGCGCCGCCTTGCAGTCGCTCATCCCGGCCTGGGTGCGCTCACGGAGCTCCTTCACCATGGATGCGGTGACGTCTGCCATGTTCTCTTGTCTCCTCTGTCCGATGTCGTGGAGTGGGGAGGGGGCGCTCAGCTCGCGCCGCCCTCGGTCGAGCCGCCGGTCTCGGTCTCGGAGCGGCGCGTGGCGCGGCCACGGACCACCTCGGCCTTGGGCGCGCGGGGGCCGCCGTCGCGCGGCGCGCCCTGGGGCGCCGGGCCCGACGCCTCACGGCTCGCGAGCGTCTCCTTGCGGCGGGCGAGGCCCTCGACGCACGCGTCCGCGATGCGCGCGGTGATGAGCTTGATCGACCGGATGGCGTCGTCGTTGCCCGGGATGACGTAGTCGACGAAGTCGGGATCGCAGTTGGTGTCCGTGATGGCGATGACGGGGATGCCGAGCTTCTTCGCCTCGCTGGTCGCGATCTGCTCCTGGTGCGGATCGATGACGAAGAGCGCCGCCGGGAGCGAGCCCATCGACTTGAGGCCGCCCACGTACTTCTCGAAGCGCTCGCGCTCCTTCTCGAGCTTGGAGACCTCCTTCTTGGGGAGCTGCTCGTAGGTGCCGTCCTCCTTCATGCGCTCGAGGGTGCGGAGCCGATCGAGGCCGCCCTTGATGGTGCGGAAGTTGGTGAGGGTGCCGCCGAGCCAGCGGTTCGTCACGTAGAACATGTTCGCGCGGGCGGCCTCCTCGGTGATGATCTCCTGGGCCTGGCGCTTGGTGCCGACGAAGAGCAGGTGCCCGCCCTTGCCGACGGTCTCGACGATGTAGTCGTAGGCGCGCTTGAAGAGGCGCGCGGTCTGGTCGAGATCGATGATGTGGACGCCGTTGCGCGCGCCGTAGATGAAGGGGCGCATCTTTGGGTTCCACCGCTTGGTCTGGTGGCCGAAGTGGACGCCGGCGTCGACGAGGGCGCGGACGGTGAGCGGCGCGCTGGGCGCGGCCGCGGGGGCGGTCTGGGTCATGATGGGTCTGCTCTCTCTCGGGGTTCGGTTGGGCCGCCGCGCCCCGCGACGATCAACCTCTCGAGAGAGGCACCGGATCGCCGCTTGCCGCCGCGACGGGAGCCGCCGAGGAGGGGGACGCGTGAGGAATTACGGCGCCGAGGCGCCGCCTCCCGAGCGAAAGTGCCGGGAGGAATCGGCCTTCTAGCAGCCATCCCGCGCCTCCGCCAAGCGTTATTCGCTCGCTCCGCGCCGCGCGCTTGACGGGGGGCGGGGAGGGGCGCTAGAAGATCACTCCTTCCTGCGGGGCTAGCTCAGTTGGTAGAGCACGAGCTTCCCAAGCTTGAGGTCGCGGGTTCGAACCCCGTGCCCCGCTCGAACGATCCTGGAGGCGCCGGCACGAGAGGGAGACGCGCCCCACCCCACGAGCGCGCGTCGTCGCGCGACGTGTGGGGCGGTTGCGAGCGCGCGCCTCGTCGCGCGACGTGTGGGGCGGTTGCGAGCGCGCGCCTCGTCGCGCGACGTGTGGGGCGGTTGCGGGCGCGCGTGGCCGGCGTCTGCTCGAGCCAGCGGGGCTGGGCGGCGCGCGGCGCGGTCGTCCGTCGACGTCGGCGCCCGGGCGAGTAGGATGCGCGCGACATGTTCGACTTCCTCCTCTCCGACGCGCAAAAATCCTTCCGCGAAGAGCTCCGCGACTTCGTCCGCTGGGTGCCGAAGGAGCTCATCCTCGACATGGCCGAGGACCGGGTGCGCTTCCCGCGAGAGTTCCTGCAAGAGGCCGGGCGACGCAACCTCCTCGGGTGCCGCTACCCTCGCCGCTGGGGCGGGCGCGAGATGGACTGGGTGACGACGTCGATGGCGATGGAAGAGGTGGGGACCCTCGGGTACATCTTCGCCTGCGTGTTCGGCGTCGGGGCGGAGCTCGTGTGCGACGCGATCGTCCTCCACGGCACCGACGAGCAGCGAGAGCGCTACGTCGCGCCGCTCCTCCGGGGCGACACCTTCGCCGCCGAGTGCCTGACCGAGCCGCGCGGTGGCTCGGACTTCTTCGGGACGACGACGACCGCCGAGGACCGCGGCGACGTGTGGGTGCTGAACGGACAGAAGCGCTTCATCGTAGGCGCCGAGGGCGCGGACTTCTTCCTCGTGTACGCGCGGACGGATCCCGATCCCCAAGCGAAGCCCCACAAAGCGATCTCCTGCTTCATCGTGGATCGGGGCCCCGGGGTGAAGGTCGAGTACCACTATGGGCTCATGGGGTGTCGCGGAGGTGGGACGGGGCGATTGTCCTTTCGCGACGTCGAGGTCCCGAAGTCGAGCGTCGTCGGTCGTGTGAACGGGGCGCTCGACGTCTTCAACACGATGATGATCCCCGAGCGGCTGGGCACCGCGGCGATGACCATTGGGGCGGCGCGTCCGGCGCTCGAGGTGGCGGGGACGTACACCCAGAAGCGCAGGGCCTTCGGGAAGCCCGTGGCCGAGTACCAGGGGGTGAGCTTCCAGGTGGCGGAGGCGGCGACGCTGCTCGACGCGTCGCGGGCGATGGTCTACGCGACGTCGCGGGCGGTCGACGCGGGGCTCCCGCCGTCGGACACGAGGCGGCTCGTCAGCGAGACCAAGAAGTTCGTGACCGAGAGCTGCCAGAAGGTGGCGCGGAACGCGATGCAGGTGATGGGGGGCATCGGGTACACCGATGTGTTCCCGGTGGAGCGGATCGTGCGCGATCTGGGGCTCGCGTCCATCTGGACGGGGACCAACGAGGTGATGAGCCTGATCGTGGCGCACGAGTGGTACCGGGAGCACGGGCGACGAACCCCCGCCCGCGACCACGAGGCGGACGCTCCGGGGGCGGACGCGGAGGGCGAGAAGATCCACTGAGCCGCGAGGATCTCGCGTCGCCCTCGCGCGGCTCGCGAGCCCGTTCGCGCCCCCCGGTCCGGGTGGCCAGGCCCGGTCCCGCTCGCGTGAGCTCGACTGGCGTGTCGAGCCGCGTCCGGGTGAGCACGCCCGGCGTCGTGCTCGGGGGCTCCCACCGCTCCTCCAGATCCTGCTCACGCCCTGTGTCCAGGTGAGCACGTCGAGAGCGCGGCGCCCGCGCCGCCGGACGGTCGCGCGGGGGCGGTGCAGGTGCGCCGTCTGGGCGTCAGCGCGCCGTCGTCGCCGTGTCCTTCCCGTCGGGGCCCGCCCCGTGTCCCGGCGCGCCATCCAGGTCGATTGCCCTCCCGCGCACCCACACGAGCGCGGCGTTCAGCGTGAGCACGATCGCGCCGACGAGCATGGCCGCTCCAAACCCCTTCGCGAAGCTCACCTCTGCACCGTGCCGGAGCGCCTCCGCGACGGGCCCGGTCGATGCCTGGGCAGCGCGTCGCGTCGCCTCGATCGTCGTCCCCGCCCTGGCTGCGAGCGCCGGCCCCACGGCGTCGCCGATCGCGCTCCCGTACGCCGACGCCATCACGCTCCCGAGGACGGCGATCCCGAGCGCGCCACCCACCTGACGTGAGAGGTCGTTCACCGACGAGCCGACCCCGGCCTTCGCTCGCGGCACCGACGCCATGATCAGCGTCGTCGATGGCGCCGTCGCCTGTCCATTGCCCCAGCCGAGCAGACAGAACCCGACGAGCAGGAGGACGAAGGCCGTCGTCGGATCCACCCCCGCGAGGAGCCCCATCCCGAGCGCCGAGACGAGGAGTCCTCCGGCGACCACCCTCCGGTGCCCGAACCGCCGGACCAGCGGCGCGCTCATCGGCGACGCCACCATCCCCATGAGCCCCACGGGCACCCCCGCGAGCCCGGCCGCGAGCGCCGAGTAGCCGTGCGAAATTTGCAGGTACTGCGCCATCGCGAAGAAGAGCCCGAACATCGCGAAGTACTGGAGCGTGATCGTCGTCGAGCCGAGCACGAAGCCCCGGTCGGCGAAGAGGCGCATGTCGAGCATCGGGTGGTCGCACCGCCGCTCCCACGCGACGAACCCTGCGAGCACGAGCGCGCCCGCGACCACGGTTCCGATCGTCGCGGGGGACGACCACCCCCGCGTCGGCCCCTCGATGAGCCCATAGAGGACCGCGCCGACGCCCCCCATCGCCAAGACGACCCCCAGCGGATCGAGCGTCGCCTCGCGCGGATCGGAAGAATTGGGCAGGAGGATCGCGCCGACGCCGAGCGCGAGCAGCGCCAAGACCACGTTGATGAAGAAGACCGACGTCCACGCGAAATGGGTGAGGAGCAGCCCCGAGAGGACCGGGCCAATGGTCCCGCCGAGCCCGGCGCAGCCTGCCCAGATGGCGATGGCCTTCTGTCGCTCTCGTGGCTCGCGGAAGACATTGATCAGGATGGACAGGGTCCCAGGCATGATGAAGGCCGAGCCGAGCCCGGTCACCGCGCGCAGCGCGATGAGGTGCCAGTTCGTGCTCGCGAAGGTCGCGAGCAGCGACGCGAGCCCAAAGACGACGAGCCCCACCTGGAGCGCGGTCTTCCTGCCAAACCGATCGGCGAGGGCGCCCGCGGGCAGGAGCAGCACCGCGAAGACCATCGAGTACGCGTCGATCATCCACTGGAGGTCGCTCAGCGTCGAGCCGAGCGCCCCCTGGATCGCCGGGAAGGCGACGTTGAGCGATGAATTGCCCGCGACGACGAGCACGAGGCTGAGACAGAGCGTCGCGAGCACCAGCCAGCGACGGCGGAACACGAGCGGATCGAGATCGGCGGAGGACATCGGGGCGGCGTGGTCGGGGGTCGAAGCTCGGAGGGGTCGTCGTGCTGTGGATGAGCGCGCGGATGGCTGTGCCTGGCCGCTGTCAGGGGGTCTCGCCGAGCGTCGCGGTGGGGTGGGGCGTGCGACAGGCGCGGCCCGCGGAGCCTCGCTCGTCCCTCGGGGCGTCGGGCGGCTCGCGGAGTCTCGACTGTAACGGGGAGCGTCGGGTCGGTACGCGGAGCGTCGGGTCGGTACGCGGAGCGTCTCGGCGCCTTGCCGGGCCTGGGGTCGGCCTGCATCGTCTAGGGCCGGCCCACGGCCCCTTGGTGGGCTGGCCGAGCCAGGGGTCATCCCGACGTGCGCGCGCGCGCAGCGCGCAGCGTGTTCTCGAGCAGGCACGCGATCGTCATCGGTCCGACGCCGCCGGGGACCGGCGTGATGAAGGATGCGCGCGGCGCGGCCTCGGCGAACGCGACGTCCCCGACCAGCTTCCCGTCCGCCGTGCGGTTGATCCCCACGTCGAGCACGATGGCGCCCTCCTTCACCCAGTCGCCCCGCACCATCTCGGCGCGACCGACCGCCGCGACGAGGACGTCGGCCTCGCGCGCGAGCGCGGGGAGATCGCGGGTCTTCGAGTGCGCGACGGTGACCGTGGCGCTCTCGGCGAGGAGGAGCTGAGCCATCGGCTTCCCCACGATGTTCGATCGCCCGATGACGACCGCGCGCGCGCCGGAGAGGCTCGCGCCCGCCTCGCGGAGCATCCGCATGCACCCCCACGGCGTGCAAGGGACGAGGGACGGGCGTCCTGTCGCGAGGCGCCCCACGTTGACCGGGTGGAAGCCGTCGACGTCCTTCGCCGGATCGATCGCGTCGAGCACGGCGATCTCGCGGATGTGCTTGGGCAGGGGGAGCTGCACGAGGATCCCATCGACGGCGGGATCGCGGTTGAGCCGCGCGAGGAGGGTGAGCAGCTCCGCCTCCGTCGTCTCGGCGGGGAGCCGGACGAGCTCGCCCCGGAGCCCCACCTCCTTCGCCTGCTTCTCCTTGTTCCGCGTGTAGACGACGCTCGCCGGATCCTCGCCGACGAGGACGACGGTGAGTCCCGGCGCCCGCCCGTGCGCCGCGAGGAAGTCCGTCGTGCCCGCCTTCACCTCGTCGCGCACCCGCTGCGCGATCGCCTTGCCGTCGAGGAGCTTCGCCATGGCGCTGCCTTACCAGACCGCGGAGCCCGCGCTGCTTGAAAGTCGCGCGCCGATTCTGCATGGTGCGCGCATGACGCGGCTCGGCCTGCTGGTGACGTGCGCGGCGACGCTCTTCGCGCTCGGCGCCTGCAAGAGCGACGAATCGGCGAAGCCCAAGCGAGACCCCCAGGTGGACGAGCGCGTCTGTGTGGGGCGCCGCGCGACGGTGAAGGGCGAGCTCGACGAGCATCGCGCGCGCCTCGCCGACCTGAAGACCCAGCTCGTCACGGCGCAGAAGGTCGTCGAGGCGGCGCGCACCGCGAAGGATGAGCTGAAGGCGACCCAGGCCGATCTCCGCACGCAAGAGCTCTCGCTGCGCATCAACGAGGAGGAGAAGATCGGCCAGACGATCGAGGCGCGGCGCAAGGACGTCGAGCGAGACTGCGCGGGGCTCTAGCGTCCGTCGAGGGGTGGCGTCGCCCTCGCCGAGCGAACGGCCTTCGGGATCGCGAGGACTGCGCGGCGCGAGAGTCCCCGTCGAGCGGGGGGCACGAGGTCGCGGTCGTGGGTGCGCGCCATCCGCCCCGGCGAGGTCGGCGCCGTCCCAGGCTTCGTCGCGCTCGGCCGCGCGGGCTCTGGCGAGCGTCGGAGCGGGGCGTAGGTGCTCGGGGAGGTCGGGCCCGTTCGCGCGTGCCGTCGTGACGCCGCAGGGATCGCCGCGGGGGCCGGAGGGTGGCGGAGGCGCGGTCCGGCGGGGCGCGCGAGCGCGCGAGCGCCCGAGAGGCCGGCTGATCCCCGTGCACCCGCGAGCACCGCGGGGGGGGGCGAGCGAGGGCGAGGCGGTGTCTCGCGCGACGCTCGCGCGACGCTCGCGGCCCGATCCCGGGTCGCGTCGAAGTGAGGGCCCTGGGGCCCTGGTGCTGTATCATGCCGTCGCGCGAGGCTCGTGACCACGCACCCATGACGAAACGCTCGCTGGCGCTCTTCCGTACCCTGCGGGGTCGGCTCGTCCTCTTGGTGTGCTTCGCCACCGCGCCGGCGATCCTCTTCATCTTCTATGCCGCGCTCACCGAGCGCGAGGCGGCGATGAAGCGCCTCGAGCTGGAGGCGCGGCACCTCGGATCGCTCGCGGCGCGCGCGCACCGGCAGCAGCTCGAGGGCGCGAAGCACCTGCTCCGGCACCTGACCGGCGCCCTGACCTGCGGCGAAGAGCGCGCGCTCGCGTGCCCCGAGTACCTCCCCGCGCTCCTCAGCGGGGCCCCCGAGTTCGCCAACATCGGCCTGCTGAGGCCCGACGGCGGGCTCGCCTGCAGCGCGGTCCAGACGCCCGTCGCCGATCTGCACGACAACAGCGCCTTCACGCGGGCCCTCGGCTCGGGGGACGTCGAGGTCGGCGCCTACGCGGTCAGCACGATCATCCCAGGTCGCCCGGTGCTCCACCTGGCGACGGCGATCCGAGCCCGAGCGAAGGCGCCGTGCGCCGTGGCCTTCGTCGCCGTGGACCTCCAGTGGCTCGATCAGCTCGCGCGTCAGGCGAACCTCCCGCCCGACTACACGATGCTCATCACCGATCGCGAGGGGAACATCCTCGCGCAGTCGGGCTCGCCGGCGGCCGCGGCGATGGCGCGCGAGGGTCCCCGGATCCCTGGCCTCGTGCAGGCCTACCAGCGCGAGTCGGGCGTCATCCTGCAGGTGGGCTCGCCGCGCGTCTCGCGCTTCTTCGTCGCGACGCCGATGGAGGGGATGGACGGAGTCTTCGTGGTCGCTGGGTTGCCCGTCGAGCGGGTCGAGGCAGAGACGAACCGCGCATTTTACCGCACGCTGGTCGTGCTCGTCCTGCTCACGTTGTTCACCGTGCTCTCGGCGATCGTCGTCGCCGAGGTCTCCGTGCTGCGGGTGCTGCGCGCCCTGTCGCACACCGCCCGCGTGATCGGGGACGGCGATCTCACGGCGCGCGCCCTCTTGCCGAGGACGGAGGGTGAGCTCTTGCAGCTCGCCGCGTCGTTCAACACGATGGCGGAGGCGCTCGAGACGAGGCAACGTGAGGCCACCGTGGCACAAGCCCAGCTCCGCGCGCTCTCTCACCGGCTGCAGACCGCCCGCGACGTCGAGGGGAGCCGGATCGCGCGCGAGCTCCACGACGAGCTCGGTCAGGTCCTGACCAGCCTGAAGATCGATCTCGCGCGGCTCCGACGCGCCTCCCCGGAGCTCGCGCTCGGCGACCTGAACGAGCGGATCGACGGCGCGATCGACTTCGTCCGCCGGATCGCGTCGGAGCTTCGGCCGACGGTGCTCGATCGCCTCGGGCTCGCCGCTGCGCTCGAGTGGCTCGTCGACGGCTTCGAGACGAAGACCGGGCTGACGGTGCTCTCCGAGGTCCGCGACGTGGAGGAGCTCATCGATCCGACCGTCGCCACCGCGCTGTTCCGCATCGTGCAGGAGGCGCTGACGAACGTGGCGCGCCACGCGGGCGCCTCGGAGGTGAAGGTCGAGCTCGTGGGCGAGCCGGACGCCCTTCGACTGACGGTCCACGACGACGGCACAGGCATCGCCGCGGACGCCACGGACAAATCGCTCGGGATCCTCGGGATGAGCGAGCGCGCGCACCTGCTCGGGGGGACGTTCGAGATCGAGGGTGGACCGTCCGGTACGACGATCCGGGTCGTGGTCCCGCGCAAGCCAGCCGAGATCGTGGAGGGCGCGTCGTGACGACGATGCGCATCCTGCTCGCCGACGATCACGCGATCGTCCGCTCGGGCCTGCGGCACATCCTGGAGACGGAGCTGCCTGGCGTCGTGGTCGGCGAGGCGTCCTCGTGCCCCGAGCTCTTGGAGCGTATCGCATCGGGCCGGTGGGATCTGCTCATCCTCGACGTCTCGATCGGCGCGCAGAACAGCCTCCATGTCCTGCCCGAGCTGAAGGCCGCGCACCCGAGGCTGCCGGTCATCGTGCTCAGCATGTACGGAGAGCGCCAGTTCGTCGTCGGGGCGCTCCGCGCGGGCGCGTCGGCGTACCTGACGAAGGAGCGCGCCCCGGACGAGCTGCTCCGGGCGATCCGGGCGGTGACGTCCGGGCAGCGCTACATCGGCGAGTCGCTCGCGGGGCAGCTCGCGGACCACATCGCGCAAGACCGCAAGGGCAGCCCCCACGAGGCCCTGTCGGCGCGCGAGCTGGAGGTGTTCCTGCTGCTGGGCTCGGCGAAGACCGTCTCGGACATCGCGGAGCAGCTCGGCTTGAGCGTCAAGACCGTGAGCACCTACCGCACCCGCATCCTCGAGAAGATGTCGCTCGGGTCCAACGCGGAGATCATCCAGTACGCCGTGCGTCACGGCCTCGTCGGATGACGCGCTTGTAGGCCGGACACCGACAAGCGTCGACGGATCTTCCTACACGCCGGTAGGACGTCCGCCGATACCGCGCGCCCTCGGTCGAGCGCATTGTCTGGGCATGGACGCGAAGACCCCTTCCCTCGCGAACCACCTGGCGCGGCAGGTTCGGACCCTGCATCCCGCCTACTTCGCGATGTCGATGGCCACGGGGATCGTGTCCATCGCGGGGCGCTCGCTCGGGCTGACCGCGCTCTCGGGGGTGCTGTTCTGGGTCAACGTCATCGCGTACTGCGCGCTCTGGGTCGTCACGCTGGCGCGCCTCGCCTTCTACACGAAGGACTTCCTCGCGGACTGGTCGAGCCACCAGCGCGGCCCTGGCTTCTTCACGACGGTCGCGGCGACGTCCGTGCTCGGCGTGCAGCTCGTCCTCCTGCGCGGCGACCACACGGCGGGCGTCATCCTCTGGTGGTTCGGGCTCGCGCTGTGGGCGATCTGCACGTACGCGGTCTTCGTCGCCTTGAGCGTGAAGGAGAAGAAGCCGTCTCTCGAAGACGGCATCAACGGCGGCTGGCTCCTCGCGGTCGTCGCGACGCAGTCGATCTGCGTGCTCGGCTGCAACGTGATCGACCAGCTCCCGTCCCGCGAGATGTTCCTCTTCTTGCTCGTCTCGTTCTGGCTGTGCGGCGGGATGCTCTACATCTGGATGAT
>CAYNEK010000022.1:0-62273 GCA_964396175.1 uncultured Polyangiaceae bacterium
GCGGAGGCTTGCCGCACCACGTGCGTGGCGGCCGCGTGCGGCGACTCGGTCGTGGACATGGGCGAGACCTGCGACGAGGGCAGCGCCAACGGCAGCGGCGCGGGCGCCTGCCTCGTCGACTGCTCGGGCATCGCGCCCGCGGACATCGACGCCGGCACGGACGCGAGCGTGGCGGACGACGCAGGCACGGGCGGCAGCGACGCGGGCACGGGCGGCGGCGGCGCGGGCACGGGCGGCATCGGCGGCGGCGGCGCGGGCAAGGGCGGCACGGGCGGCGCGGGCGGAAGCAGCGCCGGCAGTGGCGGTAACGGCGCGGGCGCAGGCGGCGACGGCGGCGCAGGAGGCTCCCCTCTCGCGTGCGATCCCGGCGTCCCGGCTTGCGTCGACGTCGACGGGCACAACGGCATCTGTCACGCGGGCTCGTGCGACGATTGCAACGACGCCGCCGAGTGCGCATCGGCGTACGGCACGAAGAGCATCGCGTGCGTCGGGGGCTCCTGCGAGAAGTGCGACGCGGTGGGCTCGGACTACGTCGTCGACCCGGTGGGCGGCGACGACGCCACGGCGACAGGCAGCGGGACGGCGGCTGGACAGGCGGTGGGGCTGTGCGCCTTCAAGACCGTGACCGCGGCGATCAAGGCGATCGGGAACAAGCTCAGCGACGATCCGCTCACGATCACGGTCCTCGGCCCCTCGACGCTGGACGCGAGCGAGGCGTACCCGCTCTCGATTCCCCGGTTCACGACGCTGACGACGAAGGGGGGGGACGTCGACGTCGCTCCCCAGGGGAACCTCCCGTCCGTCATCCGGCTCGAGCGGCCCTCGGCGAGCGTCGTCGGCGCGCCGCGCCTCCGCATCTCCGGCAAGAACATCACGGACGGACTGTCCCGGGGCATCCTCGTCGGGACTGGCTGCGACGACGCTTGCGCCGTCACCCACGTCACCATCGACGAGACCCAAGGCGCCGGCATTCGGGTGTCGGGGACGGGCCGCGCCACCATCGGCGCGGGCGTCGAGGTGATCGGGTGCGGTCGAGGCACCAGCGAGCGCTCGGGGATCGTGGTCGGCGATGGCGCTGGGTTCCTCACCATCAAGGTGGCGGCGGGGGACGCGCCGACGCGGACCGAGGCCAACGGCGGCGCCGGGATCTGGGTCATGGGGCTCGGGGGCCTCGAGATCGCGGGGACACCCGACCCCAATGACACCACGATGGGCTCGGTCCTCAGCGCGAAGAACGGCCTCGCGGGCCTCGCGATCACGCAGGCGGCGAGCAACGGCGGGCAGCCTCCGCACTGCACGATCGACGGGCTCGTCGCCGTCGGCAACGGAACGGTCTTCGGGCCCATGGGGAGCGGCATCCGGGTGCAGGTCGGGTCGGACGTGACCGTGCGTCGCTCCGTCCTGCTCGGGAACGCGCTGCACGGCGTCGAGGTCTACGACACTCCTGGCGGACCCACGAAGATCGTGCCCCCGATCGACCTCGGGGCCGACGGGGATCCGGGGCAGAACCTCGTCCAGGGCGGCGCCTCGCCCCCGATGGCGAACAAGGGCGTCGGCATTTGCTACGTCCCAGGGGTCTCTTCGGTTCCCAAGCTCCTCGCGCGAGGCAACCTGTTCCGCGCGATCGACTGCGCGACGACCGCGGGCGCGCTGGCCCACTCCGACGGGGCCAACGGGTGCTCGGGGGCGAAGGACCTCGGGGTCCGCGGGACCAACGCGTATTCGATCGACGTGACCATGTGCAACTGACCGAGGACGACGCGGAGCGTGACGCCTTCGCCCGCGAGGTCCACTTGCTCCGGCGCGAGGGGCTCGTCTCCGTCGTCGCCCCGTGTCGCGCCCTCGCCGCCGCGCGTGCTCGAGGCGTTCAAGGGACGATGATCGTGCCGACGCCCTTCTCGGTGAAGAGCTCGGCGATCACGTTGTGGGGCAAGCGCCCGTCGATGACGTGCGCCGAGGCGACGCCTCCGGCGACCGCGCGGTAGGCCGCGTGCTCGACGGGCTCGTCGTCGCGCAGGCCGCAGACGCTCATCTGGCTGACGAGCTCGCCGTCCCGGAGCACCCCGGGCGTGTCGCCGAGGAGGATGAGCTTCTCGGCGCGGAGGGCGATCGCGAGGGCCGCCGCCGCGTCCTCGAGCCGGAGGTCGGCCGGGTCGCCGTCGGCCACCGCTGCGAGCGGCGAGACGACGGGCAGGTAGCCCCCGCCCAAGAGGATCTCGACGAGCTCCGCCCGTGTGAGGATCTCTCCGCCGCAGCCCACGGAGAGCAGCCCCGCGTCGCTGCCGACGAGCCCGACGGCTCGGTCTCCGCGCCGACACAGCGACGCGACGAGCGGCTCCGCGAGCCCGCGCGGCGGGACGACCACGGGGATGAGCCCGGCGCTCCGGAGCAGGTGGATCTCGTGGGCGAAGGCGGCGAGCCGCGCGTCGTCCGAGAGCACCGAGGCGGGCGCCGCGAGGACGGCGCGCTTGCCCGAGAACCTCGCCGCGTACTGGAGCGCCTCGACGAGCAGGGCACGCTTGAAGGCCGGCGTGTAGTTGGTGAGCCGATCGTCGCGCTTCACGGTGCCGTCGGCCGACGCCGTCGTGAGGCTCGCGTAGTCCGCGTTGATCTTCACGTAATCGTAGCCGAGATCGCACCCGAGCGCCTCGGCCGACGCGGGACCGCTGGAGAACGCGACGTCGATGGCGATCCGGGGCTCTCGCATCTTCGCGCGGAGCGTCGGCTGATCGTACGGAGCGGGCGCGCCCTCGGCGAAGACCGTCACCCCCTGGATGCGGACCTCGGCCGCGAGCGGATCGAGCGGGAGCCCTCGCGCCCCGATGGCCGCGCCGATGGTCGCGACGACGCGCCCCCAGTTGGGATCGGCGCCGAAGACCGCGGCCTTCACGAGCACGCTGCCCGCGATCTTCCGCGCGAGCTCCGCGGCGAGCTCCTCGTCGGGGCAGCCTGACACCGTCGCCCGGATGAGCTTCGTCGAGCCCTCTCCGTCTTCGGCGACGGCTCGGCTGAGATCGTGGAGCACCTCGGTGAGGGCGGCCTCGAAGCGACCGAGGTCGCGCTCGCTCGAGATCTCGACGTCAGACAGCCCGCTCGCGAGCACGAGGACGGCGTCGTTGGTGCTCATCTCGCCGTCGATGACGAGCCGCTCCACGGTGCGTCTCGTCGCGTGCCCGAGCGCGCGATCGAGGCGCTCGGCGGAGATCCGCGCGTCGGTCACGACGACCGCGAGGAAGGTCGCGAGCGCCGGCGCGATCATCCCCGAGCCCTTCGCGAGCGCGGCGAGGGAGTACGCGCCGCGTGCGTCGTCGACCCGGCGTGACGCGAGCTTGGGACGCGTGTCCGTCGTGAGGATCGCCTCCGCCGCGAGCTCGATCGCCTCTCCCCTCGCCTCGACGAGCGGCGGGAGCGCGTCCACGATCCGCTCGACCGGGAGGCGCACGCCGAGCACGCCCGTCGAGAGCATCGCCACGAGCGACGCGTCGCAGCCGAGCCGAGCAGCGAGCGCCCCCTTGAGCCGCGCGAGATCGCGGGCGCCGTCGTCGCCGGTCAGCGCGTTGGCGTTGCCGCTCGTGACGAGGACGGCGCAGAGCGAGCCGGGGAGGCGTGCCTCGAGATCGCGGATGGACGGCGCGCGCGCGGCGTTCTTCGTGACGCGCGCGGCGGCGGCGCACGGGACCTCCGCCGCGACGAGCGCCAGATCCTTCCGCACGGCCTTGATGCCGGCGTGCAGGCCCGAGAAGGAGAACCCACGGGGGAGGATCATCAGGGCGCGCAGGGGATCATGACCGTGGACGGGCGTCCCCTCGCGCGTGACGCTCCGCGGCGCAAGCGCGAACCCGGCTTCGCGGCCCGCGCGTCGGGGCGAGGACGGAGCGATTTGTGGTGCAAGGCTCGCGAGAGTTGGACTAGACGCGGCCCTCATGTCGGCTGAGGAAGTCACCGCCAAGGTCAAGCGCATCATCAAGGAACAGCTCGATGTCGACGAGGCGAACATCAAGCTCGAGTCCACGTTCATCGACGATCTCGGGGCGGACAGCCTCGGCCTCGTCGAGCTCGTGCTGGCGTTCGAGGAGGAGTTCGAGATCGACATCCCCGACGAAGACACGGAGAAGATCCGCAGCGTCCAGGACGCGGTCGACTACCTGACGCGCCACGCGAAGAAGGCCTGAGTCGCGCTCCTCTCGTCGATGGAACGCGTCGTCATCACCGGGGTGGGCGTGGTCTCGCCCCTGGCCCACCAGACCGAGGCGACGTGGTCGGCGCTTTGTCGCGGCGAGAGCGGCGGCGGCCCGACCACGCTCTTCGACACCACCGACTTCCCCGTCAAGATCTCGTGCGAGGTGAGGGGCTGGGACCCCGCCGAGTACATCGAGCGCAAGAAGGTGAAGGAGATGGGCCGCTTCACGCAGTTCGCCGTCGTCGCGGCGAAGGAGGCGATGCGGCAGGCGGCGCTCGGGCTCACCGACGAAGAGAAGGATCTCACCGGCTGCATCATCGGCGTCGGCATCGGCGGCATCGAGGTCATCGAGAAGGTGAAGACCACCCTGGTCGAGAAGGGGCCGTCGAAGATCTCGCCCTACGTGATCCCCGCCATCATCACGAACCTCGCCGCCGGTCAGGTCTCGATGGAGCACGGCCTCCGTGGCCCCTCGTACTGCACGACGAGCGCGTGCTCCTCGGGCGCGCACGCCATCGGCGAGGCGTTCGAGTCGGTGCGCCGCGGCAAGGCCCCCGTGATGGTCGCGGGTGGCAGCGAGGCAGGGATCAGCGCCATCGGCATCGGCGGGTTCGCGGCCATGTACGCGCTCTCGCGGCGCAACGACGCGCCGGCGAAGGCGAGCCGCCCCTTCGACAAGGGGCGAGACGGCTTCGTCGCGGGGGAGGGCGCAGGTGTCGTCGTCCTCGAGTCGCTCACGCGCGCGAGGGCGCGCGGGGCGCGCATCCTCGCCGAGATCGTGGGGTACGGCGCCTCGAGCGACGCGCACCACCTGACGCAGCCGGCGCCGGACGGCGAGGGCGCGCAGCGGGCGATGCGGGCGGCGCTCCGCGACGCAGGGCTCGATCCGTCGAAGGTCGACTACATCAACGCGCACGGCACCTCGACGCCGGTCGGGGACAAGTACGAGTGCATCGCTATCCAGCGGGTCTTTGGCGACCGCGCGCGCTCACGAGGCGACGACTCCGGGCTCTGGGTGTCCTCGACGAAGGGCGCGACGGGCCACCTGCTCGGCGCGGCGGGAGCCGTCGAGGCGATCGTCTCCGTCCTGGCGATCCAGTCGGGCGTCGTCCCGCCGACGATCAACGTCGACGAGCAAGATCCCGAGTGCGACGTCTTCGTCGTCCCCAACGCGGCGCGAGAGCGCCGGGTGGACGTCGCGCTGTCCAACTCGTTCGGCTTCGGCGGGACGAACGCGTCCCTGGTGTTCCAAGCCTTCCGCGGCTGAGGCGCGGGCGTGCGCTGCCCATTCTGCGGGCACACCGAGGACAAGGTGATCGACTCTCGCACGAGCGAGCGCGGCGAGGTGACGCGTCGTCGACGCGAGTGCTCGTCGTGCGAGCGGCGCTTCACCACCTACGAGCGCGTCGAGGCGCTCGTCCCGGAGATCATCAAGAAGGATGGTCGACGCGAGCCGTTCGACCGCGAGAAGCTCCTCGCCGGGGTGCGGCTCGCGTGCAAGAAGCGCCCCGTCTCGAGCGAGGCCATCGAGCAGCTCGGTACGGCCATCGAGGGCGAGCTCGCGGATCTCGGCGAGAAGGAGCTCGCGTCGTCGGTCGTCGGCGAGCGGCTCATGAGCCACCTCCGCTCGCTCGACGAGGTCGCGTACGTGCGCTTCGCGAGCGTCTACCGCGAGTTCCGCACGCTCTCGGAGTTTCGCGAGGCGCTCGGCTCGCTCTCTGGCGACGAGCGCGGGTCGCGGTGATGCACAGGGAGGTTGACCGTCCCTCGGGGGCGGGGCAGTAGGACGAAATCCTGATGGGCACCCACGAGCTCGACGCCCGCATGATGGACCTCGCCGTGGCCGAGGCCGAGAAGGCCCGCCCGTCGCCGAACCCGCGGGTCGGCGCGGTCGTGGCCCGAGGCGAAGAGGTGCTCTCGCGAGCCTGCCACGAGAAGGCGGGCGAGGAGCACGCGGAGGTGCTCGCCATGCGCCGCGCGGGCGACACCAAGGGCACCACGCTCTACTGCACCCTCGAGCCGTGCAACCACCACGGGCGGACGCCCCCCTGCGTGGACGCGATCCTCGCGGCGGGGATCGCGAGGGTCGTCGTCGGTGCGCGTGACCCAAACCCGCACGTCGTCGGCAAGGGCATCGAGCGGCTCCGTCAAGAGGGCGTCGAGGTCACGGTCCTCACGGAGAATCGACCCGCGACGGATCTCATCGCTCCGTGGGTGAAGTTCATCACCGCAGGGATCCCCCACGTGGCGGTGAAGCTCGGGCTGTCGCTGGACGGGCGCATTGCCTCCCGCACGGGGGCGTCGCGGTGGGTGACCGGCGAGGAGTCCCGCGCGAAGGTGCACGAGCTGCGCCGTGAGAGCGACGCGGTGGCCGTCGGGATCGGCACGGTGCTCGCCGACGATCCCCGCCTCACCGTCCGCCACGTCACGGGCCCCAATCCGGCACGCGTCGTCTTCGACACGAACCTGCGGATCCCTCTAGGCAGCAAGCTCGTCGCGAGCGCGCGCGAGATCCCGACGTGGGTGCTCACCGGCGAAGACGCGCCGCCTGCGCCCGAGGCCGCCCTCACGGATCTCGGGCTCCGCGTGATCCGCGTGCAGCGCTCGTCCGAGGGCCGCGTCGACGTCCACGCCGCCCTCCGTGCCCTCGCCGAGACAGGCGTCGTGGCCTTGCTCGTGGAGGGTGGTGCCGAGCTCGTGGGTAGCATGCTCGCGACGCGCGCCGCCGACGAGCTCCACGCCTTCATCGCGCCGATCCTGCTCGGACCTCGAGGGCGGCCTGGGGCTGTCGACTGGGCTGGCCCAGACACGCCCGCCGACGCGCCCCGCGTCCGCATGCCGGTCTGGGAGCTCTGCGGCGCCGATGCGTACGTTCGCGGCCCGCTCGAGTATCCGTCGCCGCGCTGAGGACGAGCTCGGACCGTCGAGATCTCGCGCGCGCCTGCCGGGTCGAGGCTCTGGAGCGCTCGCGCGGCGCGCCGAGGTCGAGGCGCGGGCCTCCGGGCGGGCGGAGCTGCCCGCGCCCGAGGGGGTGTGCCGGAGCGCGAGCCTCGAGCAGCTCCCAGCTACATGAGATCGCGCGCGACGCCGTCTGCATAGCGGAACGCGCCGTGCGGGAGGCGGACGACGCTGCCCGCGCGCTCGATGAGCCCACGACGGACGAGCCGATCGAGGGCCGCGCGGCGCTCGGAGGTCCACGGATCGACGCCGAGCTCTTCCTTGGCCCGAGCGAGGTCTACGCCCTCCTCCAGCCGGAGCCCGAGCATGATGCGCTCGCGGAGCCTCGTCTCCGCGTCGATCGCCTCCTCGGACTCGGGCGCGCCGAGTCCTTCGTGGACCTGCGCGGCGTACGCGCTCGGGGTGATCCTGTTGCGGTAGCGCACGTGGCCGCTGGCGGTCGGGACCGCTCCCACCGCCGCGCAGCCGAGGCCGAGGTAGTCTCCGCCGCGCCAGATGGCGAGGTTGTGGCGTGCCTCTTGTCCGGGGCGCGCGTGGTTCGAGATCTCGTAGTGTGAGAGCCCTCGCGAGCGCGTGGCCCGAGAGACCGCGTCCACGGACTCGGCCACGAGCGCGTCGTCGAGGAGCGGGAGCTTCTGTCTGCGCGCGAGCTCCCCAAAGCGAGTCCTCGGCTCGATCGTGAGCGAGTACGACGAGAGGTGGCCGACGCCCAGATCGAGCAGCGCGTGCGCTTCCTTGGCGGCGGCTTCGGGGCTCTGTCCATGGACGCCGTGGATGAGATCGGCCGAGACCCGAGCGCCAGACCGGACCGCGCTGAGGACCGCCTGCCTCGCGAGGCGTGCGTCATGCTTGCGCCCGAGGAAGCGGAGCCGCTCGTCGTCGAGCGACTGGACCCCGATCGACAGGCGATTGACCCCAGCGTGGAGCATCCCGTCGAGCTGGGCGTCGTCGAGCGAGGTGGGGTTGCACTCGACGGTGATCTCCACGTCCGACGCGGCGTCGAGCTCGGCTCGGATCCCCGCGAGCGCGCGGCCCATCGCAGGAGGAGCCCAGAGCGACGGTGTCCCGCCGCCGATGAAGATGGACCGGAGCCTGGGTGCGAGCCGTATGCGGCGGAGCTTAGCGGCGCGGTGCCGAAGCTCCTCGAGCACCAGCTCCGCGTACGCGAGGTGCTCGATCGCGCTCCGCTCCGTCTTCAGGCTCACGAAGTCGCAATAGGGGCATTTCTCGAGGCACCATGGAAAGTGTACGTACACTTCGAGCGCTAGGGTGCGCTCGGCGCGGGGGGGCTCCTCGGTGGCGTCGCGGGGGGACGCGCGCTCGGCGCGGGGGGGCTCCTCGGTGGGGTCGCGGGGGGACACGCGCTCGGCGCGAGAGGGATCCATGATCACGTCGCCCCTCGGACGATCTCGACGGGCACGCCGTTTTGGACCGCGGTCCCCGAGACGCCGTCCACGACCGCCTCGTCGACGAGATCGTTGATCGACGCCCCCGCGTGCAGGCGCGCCACGTCGAGCTGCACGCCGTCCCGATCGTGGCCCCAGCCGTGCGGGATCGACACGACGCCGCGAAGGATGCCGTCCGTGAGCTCGACGGGGAGCGAGATCTCTCCGGCGCGGGACCGGACGCGGACGACGTCGCCCGACGCGAGCCCTCTCGCGTGAGCGTCGTCCGGGTGCATGAGCACCGTGCACCGGCTGGGGCCCTTCACGAGCCGCTCGGTGTTGTGGAGCCATGAGTTGTTGCTCCGAAGATCGCGACGACCGATGAGCAAGAGTCCGGGCGAGCGAGGTCTCGACAGCCAGCGTTCGACGGACGTGAGCCCAGCGGCTAGCCGCGGTGGAGCGAGGTGGATGCGTCGATTGGGCGTGTAGAGGCGCTCGGGCAGCACCGACGTGAGCGGTCCGAGATCGACGCCGTGCGGTGAGGCGAGGAGCTGCTTCACCGACAGCCGGTGGGGGCCCGTGCGAAGCAGGAGCTCGACGAGCCCGCGCGGGCCGAGTGAGCCGAGCCCTGCGCGGAGCCCCGCGCCGAGCAGCCGCCCCGCGCGCCCGCGTCGCGAGAGGATCCCTGACGCGAGATCGAGCAAGATCTGCCAGTCGTGCCTCGAGCCAGCGGGCGGATCGAAGAGCGGCGCGCTCCACTTCGCGGTGTTCCGGACGGCGAGCAGGTGGAAGGCGAGATCGTAGTGATCGTGCTCGAGCGTCCACGTCGGAGGCAAGAGCAGGTGCGCGTGGCGGGTCGTCTCGTTGATGTAGAAGTCGACGGACACCATGAACTCGAGCGACGCGAGGGCGCGCGCGAGGCGCTCGCCGTTCGGCGTCGAGAGCACGGGGTTGCCCGCGGACGTGACGAGCGCCCGCACCTGGCCGGGCCCCGCGGTCTCGATCTCGTCGGCCAGCGTCGCCGCAGGGAACTCCCCGCCGAATTCGGGCAGCTTCCGCACCCGCGAGCGAGCGCGATCGAAGTGTCCGCGCTCGCCCAGCCGGGCGAGCAGGGGGACGACGTCTGCGGCGGGCGTCGTGAACATGCTGCCGCCCGGACGGTCGAGGTTCCCCGTGACGACGTTGAGCGCGTGGACGAGCCACGCGCCGACGGCCCCGTGCTCCTGCGTCGAGAGCCCGACGCGGCCGTACGCCACCGCGCGCTCGGCCCGCGCGAAGCTCCGCGCCAGCGCCGCGATCGTGTCCGCCTCGATGCCGATGGCGTCCGCGATGCGCAGAGGAGGGAAGGCGCGGGTGAGCTCGGCGAGCCGATCGAGTCCATCCGTCATCGAGGCGAGCCTGCCGGGGCGCGCGAGCCGCTCATCGAAGATGACGTGGAGCAGCGCGAGCAAGAGCGCGGCGTCTCCGCCGGGTCGAATGGCGTGGTGTGTGGTCGCGAGCTTGGCCGTCTCGGTCCGACGAGGATCGATCACGACGAGCTGTCCCCCCCGCGACACGAGCGCCGTGAGTCGTCGCACGATGCCGGGCGCCGTCATGAGGCTCCCGTTCGACGCCACGGGGTTTGCGCCGAGCATCAAGAAGAAGTCCGTCCTGTCGACGTCGGGGACGGGCATCGCCAGCTGGTGACCGAACATCTCGAGCCCCGCGAGCATGTGGGGGAGCTGATCGCAGCTCGTCGCCGAGTAGAGGTTCCTCGTCCCGAGCGCGCGGGCGAGGACCTGACCGTAGAGGAGCGAGCCGTGGTTGTGGACCGTGGGGTTGCCCTGGTACAGCGCGACGGCGTCCTTGCCGTGCTCGCGCTGGATCCGGCTGAGCCGATCGGTGGCGAGGTCGAGCGCGTCGTCCCACGGGATCGCCTCCCAGCCCTTCGCGGTCCGGCGCAGCGGGGTGCGCTTTCGGTTCGGGTCCTCGTAGACGTCCTTCAGGGCGAGCGCCTTGGGGCAGACGTGCCCGAGGCTGAAGGGATCGTCGCGGTCTCCGCGTACGTCGACGATCCGCCCGTCGTCGATCTCGAGCGTGACGCCGCACATCGCCTCGCAGATCGTGCATGTCCGATGGTGGGTGCGCCGCATGAGCCGAGCCTACCCGAGCTCGTGCGCCGCAGGGTGAGGTGCGCTCCAACGGGGTGGCGCCGCGCGGAGGGTGATGGTTGCCCCCGCGACGGCGCGGCCGGGGGCCGCGGCGCGCTTCGACGTGGAGAGCCGCGCGCTGGAGCAGCGAGCAGCGGGGGCGCTCGATATCGCGGGGCTCGAGAGGCCCTCGGGACAAAGCGCGAAGGGCCGGCAATCGCCGACCCTTCGCGTGACGAGCGAGCGAGATCTCTTACTCGCTCTGCTTGATCTGCCGGGGGAAGTACATCCCGAAGCTCAGCGTGATCATCTGGTTGAACTTGAACTCGCGATCCTTGCTGTTGACCTTCTGATCCGGGAACCGAGCGTTCTCGCCTGCGCCGCGGGTGTCGAAGCCGGCGGTGTTCCACGAGAAGGGGAGGGCGCGCCACTCGACGCCGAAGCTCGTCCACTGCCCGGTGTACACCGAGAGGCCGAGGCCGAAGGTCGGCGCGATCGCCGTCCGGCCTTGCGTGTCCTTCGTCTTCCCGATGGAGTCCGGGTTGTTCGGGTCCTTGCGGAGGTCGCAGCTCGCCTGGCCCTTGTCGCCGCAGTCCTTGCGCTCGGTGAGCCCGACGAACGCGGGTCCCACGAAGAAGTACGCGTCCGTGTCGACGAACACCTTCTGGAAGAGGGACAGCTTGCCGCGGAAGGGGACCGCCGTGATCTGCGGGGCGAACACCCAGTTCATCGCGCCCAGCTGCTTGCCGAAATCCTCCCCGACGTTGGTCCGCACGAGCGTGCGCCCCGTCACCCCCTGCCCAGTGTTGAAATTGGGAGCCGAGGGCGAGAACCGATCCTTGTTGCTGTCCTCGATCTTCCCGGCGAGCGCCGTGGGCTGCTTGACCGCGCCGAAGGCGCCCCACGCGCCCACCGCCAGCCAGTCGGTGATGTTGTAGTTGATCCGAGCGCCGACCAGGATCGTGCGCTGGAACTCGTCGAGCAGCGTGAAGGACAGCGCGGGGGAGAGCTCGAGGCGCTGCTTCCTGTGGAGCCGAAGGTTCCGCACCGCGGGGGCGCCGGCGAGCGGGCCCGTCAGCTGGATCTCCTGGGCCGAGGCCACTCCCTCGGTCGCCGCGAGCAGCCCGACCGCCACCGCCGCGGGAGCCGCGACCTTGGCGAGCGACGTGAGTCGTTGCGTCATCATGTTCCTTCGGGTCGTCATTTCGGCAGCCGGTATTCCCACGAGAAGGGCAGGAAGAAGGCAAGGCCCACCTGGGCCTGCACGTTGTTGGTGAACTTCTTGTCTCCGTACCAGGTGGACTCGTCCGTCGCGGCGTCCTTGCCGGCCGCGTTCTTGCCCTGCGCGACGGTGATGTTCTCGAGCTCGTCGACGAAGGCGTAGTCGCGCACCTCGAGGTTCGCCGCGAACCAGCGGTTGACGAAGATGCGGAGGCCGAGGCCCGCGTTGAACGCGACGTGCGCCTTCGACTTGAAGGTGCGGTTGTCGGGGTCGATGACGGCGATCGGGCGGTTCGACAGCATGCCGACGCCGCCGACCAGGTAGGCGTCGTAGTGGAAGATGAAGTCGCCGAAGCCGGCGAACTTCCCGTACATGGGCACGTACGTGAAGTTCAGCGCGGCAGACCAGTCGTACTCGGTGAGCGGCACGCCGATGCGCGCGGCGCGGCGCGTCTGTGCGTTGAAGGCCGAGTCCTGGTTCAGGTTCCCGCCGAAGGGCTTGTACCAGTTGCCGTTCACCCCGACGGCGAAGACGTTGGTGATATAGTAGTTGATCGCGAGGCCGGGGGCTGGGTGGCTCACGAACTGGTCGTTCAGCGTGAAGGACCAGTACGGGTTCACCTCGACGCGGTGTCGCCGGAGCGCGTAGATCTGCTGGACGGCGTAGGTCTGCGAGGGGATCGGCTTGGCCGCGAGCTCGTCGATGTTGACGTTCGGGCAGCTGGAGGGATCCAGCTCGCAGATGCTCGGACCCTCGACGTCGGGCGCGTCGGCCTTCTTGTCGGCCGCGGCGTCGGCGGGCTTGTCCTTGCCTGCGTCGGCGGGCTTGTCCTTGCCTGCGTCGGCGGGCTTGTCCTTGCCTGCGGCGCCGCCCTTTTGAGCGAGCGCGGTGGTGGGCAGCGCCAAGAGCGCAGCCGCGATGAGAGCTGTCAGCCCACGAAGGTGTTTCATCCGAGACCGCCTTCCCGGCGCTCGCCCGCGAAGCCCGCGCTCCCGGTGTCGTCCGGGGCAGCGAGGGCCCGCTCACGTCGTCCGCGCATGTTCGTCCTGAAGGGTGCCGTGTTCACTGGGTTCGCCTGTGTATCTTGCTGGCTGCTGGCTGTCGCTGCGCGTCGCGAGGTGCACTTCGCTCGGCGAGCTGCCGCCGGGTACCGCGGGTTCTAGTGAGGCGCGACCACGGGTCGCGGTACGATCGAAAGCGACGCGACCCTATCACGCCCCATTTTGATCAATCAACGTCCACGAAGGGGCTCGGTCGCTTTCTACTCATGGCGCGAAATTCTCGTGACGGTCGCTTGCGCCGTGGCTTACGCGCCGAGGTCCCCGAAGAGCGCCTCGACGTACTCGTCCGCCGAGAATTCGTGCAGATCGTCGGCGCGCTCGCCGAGCCCGACGTAGCGCACCGGGAGGGAGAGCTCGTCGCAGATGGCGAGGATGACCCCGCCCTTGGCGGTGCCGTCGAGCTTCGTGAGCACGATCCCGGTGAGCGGCAGGGCCTCGTGGAACTGCTTGGCCTGCGCGAGCGCGTTCTGGCCGTTGGTCGCGTCGATGACGAGCAGCGTCTCGTGCGGGGCGCCGTCGACGCCCTTCGCCGCGGAGCGCCCGATCTTCTTCAGCTCGTCCATGAGGTTGGTCTTGGTGTGGAGGCGGCCCGCGGTGTCCACGAGGACGACGTCGGCGCCCTCGTCCTTCGCCCGCGAGACCGCGTCGAACGCGACCGCCGCCGGATCGCCGCCGTCCTTGCCCTTGACCACGGCGGAGCCGGTGCGCTTGCCCCACACCTCGAGCTGCGCGACGGCCGCCGCGCGGAAGGTGTCGCCCGCGGCGAGCAGGACCTTCTTGCCTTCGCCGTTCAGCTTGGTGGCGATCTTGCCGATGGTGGTCGTCTTGCCCGCGCCGTTCACGCCGACCATGAGGACGACCGTCGGGCGCACCGACAGCGTGAGCCCGCCGCCGCCCACGGAGAGGATCTTGCGGGCTTCGTCTCGGAGCGCGTCCCAGACGCGGGCCTCGTCCGCGAGCTCGGCCTTCGACAGGCCGTCCTTCACGCGCGCGAGCAGCCGCTCGGTCGCCTTCACGCCGACGTCCGACGACAGGAGGACGGTCTCCAGCTCCGCGACGAGCTCCGGCGAGATCTCCTTCTTGCCGGTGACGAGCGCGGCGAGCCGACCGAAGAACCCCTCGCTGGAGCGAGACTTCGCGAGCCCGCGACGCATGCCCTCGACGTCGCCAGGGCGGACCGCGCGGGCGGCGGAGGGCTCGGCAGCGGGCGCCTTGGGCTCTGCGTGCTTCTCGTCTGCGTGCTTCTCGTCTGCGTGCTTCTCGTCTGCGTGCTTCTCGTCTGCGTGTTTCTCGTCTGCGGGCTTGGGCTCTGCGGGCTTGGGCTCTGCGGGCTTGGGCTCTGCGTGCTTCTCGTCTGCGTGCTTGGGCTTCGCGAGATCGTCGTGGCGCTTGTCGAGCTTGTCCTTGAGGCTCGGTCCGTCCTTCTTCTTGGGCGGCAAGCGCCTCTCGCTGTCCGCCTCCTTCCCGGGGAGGCCAGCGGGCTCTTTCGGCTTGGCGAAGAAAAGAAAATACGCGCCGAGGGCGACGACGAGGACGATGACGACGATGACGACGGGAGACATCGTGAGTCGAGCGGTTAGAGCTTCGGTCCGGGCGGGTCAATGACGTAGGGTCTCGCGGCCACGGCGCGAGCGCAGGAGGGCGTGGTGAGGGGTGAGCGGTGCCCGCTCCGAGGGGACGGGCGGCGGCGCGGGCGCGACGGCGCCGTCGTGGTAACGGCGGACGCCCATGGCGAGCCGTCGGACCGTCGGTGCGGACGTCCTCGAGGTCCGAGGCGCGCGCGAGCACAACCTCGATGACGTCTCTGTCCGCATCCCGAAGGGCAAGCTCGTCGTCTTCACGGGGCCGTCCGGCAGCGGGAAATCATCGCTCGCCTTCGACACCATCTACGCCGAGGGGCAGCGGCGGTACGTCGAGAGCCTCTCGGCGTACGCGCGGCAGTTCCTCGGTCAGCTCGACAAGCCCAAGTACGACAAGATCTCGGGGCTCTCGCCGACGATCGCCATCGAGCAGAAGGCCGCCTCGTCGAACCCGCGCTCCACCGTGGGCACGGTCACCGAGATCCACGATCACCTCCGCGTCCTCTGGGCGCGCGTCGGCCGCCAGCGGTGCCATCTCTGCGGAGAGCCCGTGCGGGCGCAGAGCGCGGACGAGATCGCGCAGGCGATCGTGCGGGACGTCGAGGGCGGGAGGGCGATCCTCTACGCGCCCATCGCCCGGCAGGCGAAGGGTGAGCACACCGAGGCGCTCCGCCGCGCCGTCGAAGAGGGCTTCGTCCGCGCGCGCGTCGACGGGCGAGACGTCGATCTCTCCGAGGGGCTCCCGCGGCTCGACAAGAAGACGAAGCACGACGTCGAGCTGGTGATCGATCGGCTCGTCCCGCGCCACGCCGACCTCGCGCGCGTGCGCGACTCGGTGGAGACGGCGCTCCGCCTCGGCGCGGGAGCCCTCGTCCTCCAGGCGCGCGGCGAGGAGCGCGTCCACTCGTCCAAGAACGCGTGCCCCTCGTGCGGCGTGTCGTTCGGCGAGCTGTCGCCGCAGTCCTTCTCCTTCAACAGCCCGCTCGGCTTCTGCGCCTCGTGCAACGGGCTCGGCGTGCGCCCCGAGATGGATCCACGCCTCGTCGTCCCGGATCAGGAGCTCTCCATCCGCGCGGGCGCCGTGGCGCCGTGGGCGTCCAGCATGGCGCGCGGCGAGGGCTGGACGACCGAGATCGTGGCCTGGATCGGCGAGGCCTTCGACGTGGATCTCGACGCGCGGTGGCGTGATCTCTCACGCCGCGCGAAGGAGCGGGTGCTCCGAGGTGGGACGGCGCGGGACGGTCGCGTGTGGGAGGGCATCCTCCCTCAGCTCATGCGGCGCATGCGGGCGACGGCGAGCGAGCCGATGCGTCAGCACTACCTCCGGTTCGTCTCCGACGTCCCGTGCGAGGCGTGCCGCGGCGAGCGGCTCCGGCCCGAGTCGCGCGCGGTCGAGGTCGCGGGGATGGGGCTCGCGGCGCTCTCACGGAGGACCATCGACGACGCGCACGCGTGGGTGGAGGGCGCGTCGCTCGAGGGGAAAGATCGGCTCGTCGCCGCGGACCTGCGCAAGGAGATCCTCTCGCGCATGAGGTTCTTGCTCGACGTCGGGCTCGGATACCTCACGCTCGATCGCGCCGCGGCGAGCCTCTCGGGCGGCGAGAGCCAGCGCATCCGGCTCGCGTCGCAGCTGGGGAGCGAGCTGTCGGGTGTGCTCTACGTGCTCGACGAGCCCTCGATCGGCCTGCACCCGCGGGACAACGCGCGGCTGCTCGCGACGCTCCGGTCCCTCCGCGATCTCGGCAACACGGTGATCGTCGTCGAGCACGACGAGGAGACGATGCGGAGCGCCGACCACCTGGTCGACTTCGGCCCGGGTGCTGGCGCCGAGGGCGGACGGATCGTCGCCGAGGGGTCACCTGCGGCCGTCGCGAAGGCCAAGGGGAGCGTCACGGGGCCTTACCTCGCAGGGAAGAAGAAGATCCCGCTGCCCGCGCGCCGCCGCCGAGGGAGCGGCCTCTCGCTCGTCGTCGAGGGCGCGAGCGCGAACAACCTCCGCGACGTGACCGTCTCCTTCCCGCTCGGGACGCTCACCGTCGTCACGGGCGTCTCGGGCGCGGGCAAGTCGACGCTCGTCTCGTCCATCCTCGTCCCGGCGCTCGTCCGCGCGACGACGGGCGCGCGCGTCACGCCGGGGGCGCACCGGCGCGTCGTGGGCCTCGAGCACCTCGACAAGATCGTCGAGATCGATCAGCAGCCCATCGGCCGCACGCCGCGCTCGAACCCCGCCACCTACACGAAGGTGATGGACCCGATCCGCGCCGTGTTCGCCGCGACGCCCGAGGCGCGTGCGCGCGGGTACGACGAGGGGCGCTTCAGCTTCAACGTGCGCGGCGGCCGGTGCGAGGCGTGCGGCGGTGACGGCGTGCGGCGGGTCGAGATGCACTTCCTCGCCGACGTCTTCGTGACGTGCGAGGCGTGTGGCGGGCGGCGCTTCAACGAGGGCACGCTGGGCGTGACGTACAAGGGCAAGACCATCGCCGACGTGCTCGACACGACGGTCGCGGACGCGCTCGGGTTCTTCGCCGTGCACCGCGAGATCGCGCGGGGGCTCGGGACGCTCGCGGACGTCGGGCTCGGCTACCTTCGGCTGGGGCAGCCGTCGCCGACGCTCTCGGGCGGCGAGGCGCAGCGCGTGAAGCTCGCGCGCGAGCTGTCGCGCGTCGCGACGGGGCGCACGCTGTACGTGCTCGACGAGCCGACGACGGGCCTGCACGTGACGGACGTCGAGCGGCTGCTGGCGGTCTTGCACCGCCTCGTCGACGCGGGGAACACGGTCGTCGTCGTCGAGCACAACCTCGACGTGATGAAGCACGCCGACCACCTCATCGACGTGGGGCCCGGGGGCGGAGAGGCCGGCGGGCGCGTGGTCGCGACGGGGACGCCGGAGCAGGTCGCGGAGAGCCGCGAGTCCCGGACGGCGCCGTACCTCCGCGAGGCGCTCCGGGCGGCGCGGCGGCGGTGAGGAGCGCGCCGCGTCGGCTGGAGGACCGGCCCACTCGCCACGGCGCCGATGTTACGCTCGTCGGGTGACGTCCGAAGAACTCCTCAAGACGACCGAGGTCGCGAAGCTCCTCCGCGTGCACCCGAAGCACGTCTATCGGCTCATCGATCAGGGGCTGCCTGGCCGACGCGTCGGCGGGGAGTGGCGCTTCCTCCGCGAGGAGGTGCTCACGTGGTCGTCCTCTCGCGGTCAGCCGGCCGAGGGCGCGACGTCTCGGGCTGGGGGCGCGCCGACCCAGGCGCCGCGCGCCGAGGTCGCGCCCCTCCTCGCGGCGAACGGCGACGTGGTCATCGAGCTCCTCCTCGCGCAGCTCGTCGCCGACGATCGGCCGCTCGTCGGCTTCGTGCAGAGCGATCGCAGGACCGCGCTCCGTCACCTCGAGCGGCGGAGCGTCCTCCTCGCGGGCCACCACGCGGAGGACCCTCCGGCGCGCCTCGAGGCCGACCGCCTCGCGCGGATCCACCTCGTGCACCGCCAGGTCGGCTTCGCGCACCCGCGCTCGGTCCGGCTGCGCACGCCCCGCGATCTCGCGCGCCACCGCCTCGCGCTGCGCCCGTCGTCCGCCGGGATCCGCGCGCACCTCGATCACGCGCTCGCCGCCGAGCGCCTCTCGCTCCGCGCGCTCGAGGTCGAGGCGACGACGTACGGCTCCCACCGCGAGGCCGTGTGCGCCGTCGTCCGCGGCGAGGCGGACGTCGCCCTCGCGACCTCGGCGTGGGCCGAGCGCGTCGGGCTCACCTTCTCGCCGCTCGCCGAGGAGTCGTACGATCTGCTGGTCTACGCGGACAGCCTCGGGGATCCCCGGGTCGTCGGGGTGTGCGAGGTCGCGCAGTCGCGGGTGTTCCGCGCCGCGCTCGGGAAGATCTCGGGCTACCGCGCGACCCGCGCCGGCGAGATCCGCTACGAGCGCGACCGCAAGTAGTCGCCGCCCCGCCGATCCCCGCGACGGCGGAGCGCGCCCGGGAGCAGGCGATCCCCGCGACGGCGGAGCGCGCCGTCCGAGAGCGCCCTCGCCCTCGCTGCCCGCGGAGCGTCACGCGCGAGCCCGCCGGGCGCGCATGGTCGCACATTTTCGTTTGTGGTAAGTTGTTACCTGATGATACCAACAGTTCCCGATGAGTTCCAAAAACGCTCTTTCGTATCTCGTTGTGGCCGCCATGTGTCTCGGTGTGGGGCTGCTGCCCGCGTGCGGGCAGTCGTCCGACGCGGGCGAGCCGAGCCCGGGCCCAGCGTCGAGCGCCTCGGTGTCCGTCACGCTCGTCCACGGCAGCGCGACGGCGACGGCGAACCTCTCCGCCCTCGCGACCACCGACTACAAGGGCCAGAAGGTCGTCCCGCTGAGCGCCGTGTGGGCCGCAGGCGCCCTCGCGGATCCGAGCACGCTCGGGTTCGACTTCGAGGGGGCGGACGGCTTCCACCCGTCGGCGAAGCCCGCTTGCAAGGCGCGCATCACGGCCGATCAGCTCTCCAAGGGCTTCCTCTTGCCGGAGGGGCGGACGCTCGTCTGGGATGAGTCGCTCGGCCTGCCCAACTGCTACGGCGTCCACGACGTCGCGAAGATCATCGGCCTCGATCTGGCCGGCACCGAAGGATGATCCGCGCCGGCAGGGCGGCGGCCCTCGCCGTCGTCGCCGGATCGCTCGCCGCGCGCGCGAGCCGCGCCGACGGGGGAGGAGGCGAGGTCCCTGAGGCCGCGCCGACCGAGATCACCGTCACGGCCCCTCGCCGGCACGATCGCGGCACGGTCGTCACCGTGCTCGGCGAGGCCGAGATCGAGCGGCTTGGGGCGACGAGCGTCGGTGAGACCCTCGAGCGTCTGCCCGCGATCACGAGCGGCGCCGGCTCCCGCGGCGAGCGCGTCCTCACGCTCCGGGGCTTCGATCAGCGGCAGATCGCGGTCTTCGTCGACGGCGTCCCCGTCTACGTGCCGTACGACGGGCAGCTCGATCTCGCGAAGCTGCCGGTGGACATGGTCTCGCGCGTCGCCGTCGTGAAGGGCTCGGGCACGCTCCTCTACGGACCGAACGGCCTCGGCGGCGCCATCGACGTCGTCACGCGCGATCCTCCGCCTTCGCCCACGGCGAGCCTGCGCATCGAGACCGCGCCCTGGAGCGCCGCGCGGGCGAGCGCGGTCGGGGGCACGACCTCGGGCCCCGTCGGAGCCGTCCTGGGCGTCGCCGTCGAGTCGGTTCGCTACACGCCGCTGTCGCGTGGCTTCGTCGAGCTGCCCAACCAGGCAGACGGGAGACGCAACAATTCCGACCGCCGCACCCTCAGCGCGTCGTCGAAGTGGACGTGGGATCTGTCGCCGTCGCACCGGCTCACGCTCTCGGCGTCACGGTTCGGAGGCACCTTCGGCGTGCCTCCCGGGACGCGCGATCTCGCGGTGCGCTACTGGCGCTGGACGGACTGGGAGTCCTCGTCGGTCGGGCTCGGACACGCCTACCGAGGCGAACGCCTGCAGACGGAGGCGGTCGCCTACGCGAGCCTCTTCTCCAACACCCTCGACTCGTACGACGATGGTCGCTACGCGACGCAGCGCTTCCCGCGGGCGTTCCACACGACGTACGACGACACGTCGCTCGGCGGGTTCGCGCGGACGTCGTACCGCGCCCCGGTCGGCGCGCAGCGAGAGCTCCTGGTGCGGAGCTGGACGGGCTTGAAGCGCGACACCCACGCGAGCATCGACTCGAGGACCGGCCGGGCCCCGACGGTGTCGACGACCACGCTGACGGCCTCGGGGGACGCAGGGGTCGACGCGCTCCCCACCGTGGCGCGCGTCACCGGCGGGGTCCAGGTGGATGCGGAGCTGCCCGGCGTGCCTCCGTCAGGGCCGCGCCCCGACCCGCGCGCGGCGGTCGGCCCCCTTGCGTCCCTCGAGGTGACGCCGGCGCGCGGGTGGAGCGTGATCGCCAGCGCCGCGTCGCGGACGCGGTTCCCGACCTTGCGCGAGCGCTTCAGCACCGTCTTCGGCGCGCGTGATCCGAACCCTCTGCTCGCGCCCGAGCGCGCGTGGAACCTCTCGCTCGACGCGGTGTATCGTCCGAGCGGTGCGCTCCGCGTGGCCGTCGGGATGTTCGACTCGGAGCTGCGGGATCTCATCAGCCCGGTCGTCGTCGCCCCTGGCACCGATCAGCTCCAGAACGTGGGGCGCGCGCGGTACGCCGGCGTGGAGGCCGAGGTCACGTTCGCGCCGATCGAGGCCCTCGCGGCGCGCGCGGGCTGGACGGCGCTCCGCGCGCGGAGCGGGCCTCGGCTCGATCAGCCCGTCGCGTATCGCCCGCGCGAGAAGGGCCTCGTCGAGCTCACGGTCACGCCCGTCCGCTCCCTCTCGCTGACCGGTGTGCTCCGTCACGTCGGCGAGCAGGACTTCCAGAACCTCGACACCGGGCGCTGGGGCCGCCTCGGCGCGTACCAGCTCCTCGACGCGCGCGCGGAGTGGCGGATGACCGAGGAGCTCCGCGCGTGGGTCCGCGCGCAGAACCTCACGGACGCCAACGTGGAGGCGCGGTACTCCTTCCCGGAGGCGGGGCGCACCGTCTTCGTCGGGCTGGGGGCTCAGCTCGCGCCATGACCGTCTCGGCGCGCGATCGGTTCTGGGGGCACGCGGCGGCGTTCGGCGCGATGTGGGGAGCGCTGGAGGCGGTGGTCGGATCCTTCTTGCACGCCGTGAAGATCCCGTTCGGTGGTGCGATGCTCGCCGCGGCGGGGGCGACGATGCTGATCGCGCTCCGGACGGTGCACCCGCGCCGGGGCGTCGTGCTCGCGGCGGGGCTCGTCTGCGCCGGCGTCAAGCTGCTCTCACCGGCGACCATCCGCCTCGGACCGATGACGGGGATCATGATGGAGGCGCTCCTCATCGAGCTCGCGTGCGTCGTCGTGGGCGCGAACCACGTGACCGCGGCGCTCGGGGGAGCCCTCGCCGCGCTCTGGGCGCTCACGCAGAAGGTGCTCGTGCAGATTGTGCTCTATGGCGGCCCGATGCTCGATCTCTACCGTGAAATCCTCGCGCGCGCGGAGCAGTGGCTCGCCCTCCCGCGCTCCGGGGGTGTGTGGGTGGTCGCACCCTTCGCCGCGCTCGTGGCGCTCCTCGGCGCGTCCATGGGCATCGCGGGGCATCGCGCAGCCCTCGCGGTGCGCGCTCGGAGGCTCGCGTGACCGCGGGTGACGGCTCGTGTCCCAGGGACGTCTCGGCGCGCCGTGGGCTGCGCGATCGGAGGCTCGCGTGACCATGCGGGGACACGCGGGCGTCGCGCTCGTCGGCTCGATCGCGCTTCTTGCGTTCGTCGTCGCGGCGCCCGTCTGGTCCCACGGGATCGCGTGGGCGCTCGGCTTCGTGGCAGCGCGTGCGCTCGCGCCCGAGCTTCGGCGAGGCCTCGGCTCCGCGCGTCAGTGGGGAATCGCCCTCCTCGCCTTGGCGCTCCTCGGCGCGCTCTTCGGGCGCGAGGACGCGAAGCTCGCGAGCGTCCCTGTCTCGACCGAGGGTGCGCTCGCGGCGACGACGATGATCGCTCGCGCCTTCGCGCTCGTCGGCCTCTCGACGAGCCTCCTCGTCCTCTACCCGCCCTCGCGCGTGCTGCCGCGGCTCGCCGGCACGCGCCTGCGCCGGGTCGGCGAGGTCGTCCTCATCGCCGTGGAGCTGCTCCCGTCCCTCATCGTCGTGCTCCGCGAGGCGCGCACCGAGGGCTCGGCGCGGCACCCGCGCTGGAGGGTGGACAGGCGCCTCTTTGGTGCCATGGTCCTCGCCATTGGTCACGCGGCGGATCTCGCCGACGATCTCTCACGGAGCCTCGCCTCGTCCGGCGAACGAAAGGAACCAGGATGACCGAGAGCAGGTGGGCGCTCCTCGTGGGCGCGAAGGGCGCGGGCAAGTCGACGGTGGCGCAGCGGATAGCGGCGCGCCTCGCGGACCGAGGGCTGCGCGTGGGCGGCGTCGTCCAGGAGGCCGTGCACGAAGAGGGTGAGCGGGTCGCGTACCGCGCGCGCCACGTGGGCCACGAGGACCAGGGTGGGCTCCTCCTCGCGCGGCGCGGCGCTCCGCCGGCGGGCGCGCGCGAGGGGGCGCTCTGCGACTTCTGCTCGTTCGTCTTCGATGGGGACGCCTTTGCGGCGGCGGCCGGCTGGGTGCGCGAGGACTCGGCGGCGTGTGACGTCGTCCTCGTGGACGAGGTGAGCAAGCTCGAGGCGTCCGGAGGCGGTCACCACGACGCGATCCGGGACGCGCTGGGAGGGCGAGCGATCGTCGTGCTCGTCGCGCGGGCCGATCAGCTCTTCGCCCTCGTCGAGCGCTTCGGGCTCGGCGACGCCCTGGCGACGCTCGACGCGGGGGAGGACACCTCGGACGACGCGTTCGTGGAGGCGCTCGTCGCCGCGTGTCGGTGAGCGGTCCGTCACGCCCTCGCCTCGAGCCGGGAGGTGGCCGAGGACCCCGAGCCGTCCAGGGACGCGGCGCCCGATCTCCGCTACGATGCCGCTATGCGCTTCGTCACCACGCTCTCGCTCGCCGCTTGCTCCCTCGTGCTCTTCGCGTGCGGAGGCGACGACGGCGAGCCCGAGCAGTATGGCCCCGGCTCGGCGGGCGCGTCGGCCGCGGGATCGGCGGGGCAGCCGCACGCGGGCGCCGCAGGGCAAGCCCAGGCTGGCGCTGGCTCGGCGGGAGAGGCAGGGACCGCAGGCGCGGGCACCGGCGGGGCCTCCGGGTCCGCGGGCGTCGCGGGTACGCAAGGAGGCGCCGCGGGCAACGGCGGCGCGGGGAAGGCAGGCGCAGGCGGCATCGGCGGCGCAGGCGGGGGTGGCGCGGGCAACGGAGGCGGAGGTGGGGCAGGGAAGGCAGGCGCAGGCGCAGGCGGCATCGGCGGCGCAGGCGCGGGTGGTGCGGGTGGTGCGGGTGCGGGTGCGGGTGCGGGTGCGGGTGCAGGTGCGGGTGCAGGTGCAGGTGCGGGTGGCGCGGGCGCGGGCGCGGGTGGCGGATCGTCCACACCCCCCGCGACCATCCAGCCAGGCGCAGCGGACCGGATCCTCCTCCTCGGTACGGTCGTGACGCCCGACGTGTCCTTCGAGGGCGCGGTGCTCGTCGAGGGCAAGCTCATCACCTGCGTCGAGGCGGGGACGGCCTGCTCGTCCCGGCCGGGCGCGGCGGGCGCCACCGTGATCGACACCCACGGCGTCATCGCGCCGGGCCTCATCGACGCCCACAACCACATCCTCTACGACATCTTCGACGACAGCGACTGGGTGCCCGCGCAGACCTACGTCGATCACAGCCAATGGACCAAGGAGGCGCGCTATCAGGCGATGGTCGACGTCAAGCAGTGCCTCAACAACGACTCGCAAGGCAAGCCTGCCTGGTGCCCCACGAAGTACACCGGTCAGGGGAGCATGAAGTGTGAGATGAACAAATGGGGCGAGCTGAAGGGCGTGGTCGCCGGCACGACGTCGATCGTCGGGCTCCCTGGGACCTCGTCGCCGTGCTTCTCCTCGCTCGCACGGACGATCGACACCCCACACAACGGGCTCGGCGTCGACACGGTGCAGGCGACCGCGCTGACGCCCTCGACGGCCACCTCCACGATCTGCACCAACATGGACCAGGGCACGACGAAGGCCTACCTCTTGCACTGCGCGGAGGGCACCGGCGGCGCGGCGTCCAAGGAGTTCCAGACCCTGTACGACGTGACGACGCCGACGGGCTGCCTCTACCGCAAGGAGACGACCCTCATCCACGGCGTCGCGATGACCGACGCGCAAGTCGACACGATGGCGCAGAATTCGATGAAGCTCGTCTGGTCGGCGAAGTCCAACTACGCGCTCTACGGCGCGACGGCGCCCATCCCGAAGTATGTGTCCGCGGGGGTCCTCATCGCGCTCGGCGCGGATTGGTCGATGGGTGGCAGCACCAACATGCTCGACGAGATGCGCTTCGCGAACCACATCGACGACACGGTGTTCGGCGATCTCTTCACGCCGAAGGACATCGTCACGATGGCCACGAAGAACGGCGCCATCGTCCTCGCGTACGACGACCGACTCGGGCAGCTCAAGGAGGGGTACCTCGCCGATCTCTTCGTCGTCCCGGGCACGAGCGTGGCCCCCTACGACGACATCCTCGCGGCGACGCCCCGGACGGTGCGGCTCACGATGGTCGGGGGGCGTGTGCTCTACGGCGACGCCCAGCTCGTCGCGGCGGGACCGGCGACCCCAGCGTGTGAGACGCTCGAGGTCTGCGGGGCGTCGAAGTTCGTGTGCGCGGCCGAGTCGAGCTCGGCGAACAAGCTCGATCAGCCCTTCTCTCAGATCAAGTCGGCGCTCGAGGCCGCGCTCGTCGACGTCGACACGGTGGCGAACGTGCAATGGAAGTTCGCGCCGCTCTCGCCGCTCACGCAGTGTCCGTGATCGCGACCTCGGCGGGGCGGAGGCCGATTTCGTTGCCGCCTCGGCGACGCTGACCGAAGACGGTCGGGCGATGCTCACCGGGCTCCGCGTCGAGAACTTCAAGGCCTGGCGCGACTCGGGCGAGGTGCGCCTCGCGCCGCTCACGGTCCTCTTCGGGCGGAACAGCGCCGGCAAGAGCAGCCTCGGGCACCTGCTGCTCGCGCTCAAGCAGACGGCCGCGTCTGCCGATCGTCGCTGCGCGTTCGACGCGGGAGGGCCGGGCGCGCTCGTGGATCTCGGCTCCTTCGTCGAGAGCCTCCACCGCCGCGATCGGCGCGCCGCGCTCGGCGTGTCGCTGCGCTGGGCCGTCGAGGGGGACAGGGCGATCGTCGATCCTCGCGACGCTCGCGCGCGCTTCTCGGGAGACGAGCTCGCGCTCTCGACCACGCTCGAGGCGGGGCCGGGCGGCGTGCCGAGGACGAAGCGCCTCCGCTACGCGCTCTCGTCCGAGGGGCGCGAGGTGCTCTCGGCCGAGCTGTCGCGCGGCGCGCGCGGGGTGCGCATGGCCGCGCAGCCGTACCGCCTCGTCGAGGCCGCGGGGCGAAGCTGGCCGCTCGAGCCGCCCGAGAAATTTTACCGCGTGCCCGAGCGATCGCTCGCGCGCTACGAGAACGCGGGGTTCCTCGCCGAATGGGCGCTCGAGGTGGAGCGTGTCTTCGACGGGCTCGGCTACCTCGGTCCGCTGCGCGAACCACCCGCGCGCACCTACGCGTGGTCGGGTCACACGCCGGAGAGCGTGGGCGCGCGCGGCGAGCTCTCGATCGCGTGCCTGCTCGCCGCCGATGCTGCTGGACGCACGCTCCAGCGGGGCGCGAGGGGGCGGCCCGAGCGCTTCTCGGCGTTCGTCGCGCGGTGGCTCGTCGATCTCGGGGTCATCGAGCGGTTCTCGGTGCGCCGAGCGGGGCGCGGGGGCCGTGAGCACGAGGTCGTCGTGAAGACGCGCGGGGGGCTCAGCGAGGTCGGCTTGCCCGACGTCGGCTTCGGCGTGTCCCAGATCTTGCCGGTGCTCGTCGAGGCGTTCTACGCCCCGAGGGGGTCCACGGTGTGGATCGAGCAGCCCGAGCTCCACCTCCACCCCCAGCTCCAGGGCGCGCTCGCGGATCTGTTCGTCGGCGCCCTGCGCGCGCGCGAAGGCGGCGCGCCGCGACGCGTGCAGTTCGTCGTGGAGACGCACTCGGAGTACTTCCTGGATCGCCTCCAGCGGCGGATCGCCGAGGAGGCGCTGTCGCACGAGGAGGTCGCCGTGCACGTCGTGCGCCCCGGGCGCCGCGGCGCCGAGCTCGAGGAGCTCTCGGTGAACGCGCTCGGCGACATCACGAACTGGCCCGACGATTTCTTCGGCGATGAGATGGCGGATCTCGTCGCGAGGACCGAGGCCGCGGCGCGCCGGAGGGCGCGGGCGTGATGGGCACGGGCGCGCCCTGGCCGCCGCTCGTCGTCGACACGAACGTGATCCTCGTCGCGAACCGTCAGCACGCCGACGTGAGCGACGACTGCGTCGCCGCGTGCGCCGCGCGGCTCGCCGAGGTGATGGCGAGCGGGAGCGTCGTCCTCGACGACGGGTACCGGATCCTGCGAGAGTACCAGAACAAGTCGACCCCCTGGCTCGAGCGCCGCGCGGGCGACGCCTTCGTCAAGTGGCTGCTCCGCAACCAGGCGAACCCGCGGCGCTGCGCGCAGGTGCGGCTCGTCGAGGACGAGGCGCGCGGGTTCGAGAGCTTCCCGGACGACGCGCGGCTCGCCGCGTTCGATCCGCCCGATCGGGTCTTCGTGGCGGTGTCCTGCGCGCACCCGGAGCGGCCGACGATCGCCGAGGCGGCGGACTCGAAGTGGCTCGACTGGGCCGAGGCGCTCCATGAGCACGGCGTCGAGGTGGAGTTCCTCTGCCCGACGGACATCCGGGGCTTCGACGCGCAGAAGAAGGCGAGGAAGCCGCGGCGCGCGAAGCGGAGGGCGGTGAAGTGACGGAGTTCTTCCGCTTTCCGCACACGCCGCACGTCGCGTGGCTCGGCGACGGCACACCCCGCGACGACAAAGTGCTCGCGCCGGACGAGGCGCGCGAGCTCCTGGCGGACGAGGTCGTCGTCGAGGAGAAGATCGACGGCGCGAACCTCGGGTTCTCGGTCGCCGCGGGCGGCGTGCTCCGCGCGCAGAACCGGGGGAAGCTCCTCGAGCTCGATCGATTGGACGGGCAATTTCGGCCGCTCCGACGGTGGCTCTCGGCGCGGCGGCACGCGCTCGTCGACGCGCTCTCGCCGGGGCTCATGCTCTTCGGCGAGTGGTGCTACGCGGTGCACAGCGTACGGTACACGCGCCTCCCGGACTGGTTCGTCGCGTTCGACGTGTACGAGCGGGCGACCTCGTCGTTCTACTCCGTCGATCGACGCAACGAGCTCGCGAGGGCCCTCTCCGTGGAGACGGTGCCGGAGGTCGGGCGAGGCCGCTACGACGTCGCGGGCCTCCGGGGGCTCCTCGGCCGCTCGCGCTTCGCCGAGGGCCCGGCCGAGGGCGTCTACGTGCGGCGCGAGGCCGACGGGCGGCTCGTCCGCCGCGCGAAGCTCGTGCGCGCGGAGTTCGTGCAGGCGATCGACGAGCACTGGTCGAGGCGCCAGCTCGAGCCCAACGAGCTCGCGCCCGGCGCCTCGCGCTAGAGCCTCGGCGCCGGACCTCGCGGTGTCGTGTGAGCCCGCCAGCCGCGGGAGGCGCGCGCAGGCGCGAGGTGGACCGCCCGCGCCGGACCGCGCGGGGACCCTCGAAGACGGTGCCGCGGGGGGGCGCGCGTGGGCGTGAGGTGGGCCGTCCGCGCCGGACCGCGCGGGGCCGTCGAGTACGGTGCCACGGGGGGCGCGCGTGGGCGTGAGGTGGGCCGCCCGCGCCGGCTCCGGTGGATCCTACTTGTTCACGCGCTCGACGTAATCGCCCGTCCTCGTGTCGACGCGCACCCACTCGCCCTCTTTGACGAAGAGCGGCACCTGGATCTGCGCGCCCGTCGCGATGGTCGCGGGCTTCGTCACGTTCGACGCCGTGTCGCCCTTCACCCCGGGCTCGCTCTTCGTGATCTGCACGACGATGTGCGACGGGAGCGTCACGCCGATGGGGTTGCCGTTCCAGAGGACGACGTCCACGTCCATCCCGTCCATCATGAAGCGCTGCTCGTCGACGTCGATCTTGTCCTTCGCGACGTAGACCTGCTCGCCCGACTGCGGATCCATGAAGACGTACGCGTCCCCGTCCGCGTAGATGTACTGCATTTTGCGCTCCTCGATGTCCGCGGGCTCCAGCTTCTCGCCCGACTTGAAGGTGCGCTCGAGCACGTTGCCCGTCTGCAGGTTGCGGATCTTCACCCGCGTGAAGGCCTGTCCCTTGCCGGGCTTCACGAACTGGAAGTCGATCACCGTGAAGGGCGATCCGTCCATCATGATCTTCAGGTTCTTGCGGATGTCCGACGTGTCCATGGGGGAGGCGCGCGCCTAGCACGACGCCTCGTTCCGCGCAATGGATTCGCAGCTCGCCCGCGCGACCGGCACGGGCTCGTCTGGCCACCGGGCCCGGGGACTGCCAATCCGTCCAGCCCTTGACGGGCGAATTTCCGTGACTACGGTGCGCGCCACCACGCTGGCACTCCCCCACGTCGAGTGCCAGTCGAGACGCCGCCCCGGATCGGTCCAGGGCGGCTCGCGGGCGCTTTTCGCATCGTAGACCCACAAGACCCACCCGAACCAGCAGGAGAGAAGAAGACATCATGGCCAAGATTCGTCCCCTCCAGGACCGCGTCATCGTGAAGCGCGTGAAGGAAGAAGAGAAGACCAAGGGCGGCATCATCATCCCCGACTCCGCCAAGGAGAAGCCCATCGAGGGCGAGGTCATCGCGGTCGGCAACGGCAAGGTCCAGGACGACGGCAAGGTGCGCCCCCTCGACGTGAAGGCCGGCGACCGGATCCTCTTCGGCAAGTACAGCGGCACCGAGGTCAAGATCGACGGCGAGGAGCACCTCATCCTCCGCGAGGACGACATCCTCGGCGTCCTCGAGAAGTTAGCCCCACGATCGCAGCGACAGAAGAGAAGGAAGCACGCACATGGCAGCCAAAGAAATCGTCTACACCGAAGCCGCGCGGAACCTCATCCTCGACGGCGTCAACGCCCTCGCGAACGCCGTGAAGGTCACCCTCGGCCCGAAGGGCCGCAACGTCGTCATCGAGAAGAGCTTCGGCTCGCCGACCGTCACCAAGGACGGCGTCACGGTGGCGAAGGAGATCGAGCTCGAGAACAAATTCCAGAACATGGGCGCCCAGATGGTCCGCGAGGTCGCGTCGAAGACCTCCGACGTCGCGGGCGACGGCACGACCACGGCCACCGTGCTCGCGCAGGCGGTCTACCGCGAGGGCTCCAAGCTCGTCGCCGCCGGCCACAACCCCATGGGCCTGAAGCGCGGCATCGACCAGGCCGTCGCCGCCATCGTCGAGAACCTGAAGTCCCAGGCCAAGCAGACCAAGGACCCCAAGGAGATCGCCCAGGTCGGCACCATCAGCGCCAACGGCGACGCGGCCATCGGCAAGCTCCTCGCGGACGCGATGGAGAAGGTCGGCAAGGAGGGCGTCATCACCGTCGAGGAGAACAAATCCTCCGAGACGACCCTCGATGTGGTCGAGGGCATGCAGTTCGATCGCGGGTACCTGAGCCCGTACTTCGTGACGGACTCCGAGCGCATGGAAGCCGCGCTCGAGGACGCGTTCATCCTCATCTCCGAGAAGAAGATCACCAACATGAAGGATCTCCTCCCGGTGCTCGAGGCGATCGCGCGCGCGCAGAAGCCGCTCGTCATCATCGCGGAGGACATCGAGGGCGAGGCGCTCGCGACGCTCGTCGTGAACAAGCTCCGCGGCACGCTCCAGTGCGTCGCCGTGAAGGCCCCCGGCTTCGGGGATCGCAGGAAGGAGATGCTGAAGGACATCGCGATCCTGACCGACGGCCAGGTCATCGCGGAGGAGCTCGGCCTGAAGCTCGAGAACGTCACGATGACGGATCTCGGCCGCGCCAAGCGCGTCGTCATCGACAAGGACAACACGACCATCGTCGACGGCGCAGGTCACAAGGACAAGATCAAGGGCCGCCAGGACGAGATCCGCAAGCAGATCGAGTCGACGACCTCCGACTACGACCGCGAGAAGCTCCAGGAGCGCCTCGCGAAGCTCGTCGGTGGCGTGGCGGTCGTCAAGGTCGGCGCGGCCACCGAGACCGAGATGAAGGAGAAGAAGGCCCGCGTCGAGGACGCGCTCAACGCGACCCGCGCGGCCGTCGAAGAGGGCATCGTCCCGGGCGGCGGCGTCGCGCTCATCCGCGCGCAGAAGGCCCTCGACGGGCTGAAGCTCGGCCAAGAGGAGAGCTTCGGCGCGACGATCATCCGCCGCGCGATCGAGGAGCCGCTCCGCCAGATCGTGGCGAACGCCGGCGAAGAGGGCTCGATCGTCGTGAACAAGGTCCGCGAGGGCGCGCCCACCTTCGGGTACAACGCCGCGACGGGCGAGTACGGTGACATGCTCGCCATGGGCGTCATCGATCCGGCGAAGGTCGTCCGGACGGCGCTGCAGAACGCGGCGTCGGTCGCGGGGCTCATGCTCACGACCGAGTGCCTCGTCGCCGAGCGCCCGAAGGAGGAGAAGCCGGCCGCCGGCGGCCACGCGGGCCACGGTCACGACTTCTGAGAGGTAGGAGGCCTCCAGAAGCGCGCGAGGGCGATCCGGCGACGGGTCGCCCTCGACGCGTTTGTACGCCCAGCACGCACGGCAGCGGTCTCCGCCCACATGTCGAGGGTCGATCGCGCGTGTGACGTCGAGCGCGCGCTCGAGCGTCGACGAATTCCGCCCACATGTCGCGGGTCGCTCGCGCGTGTGACGTCGAGCGCGCGCTCGAGCGTCGACGATCTCCGCCCACACGTCGCGGGTCGATCGCGCGTGTGACGTCGAGCGCGCGCTCGAGCGTCGATCATCGCGCCTGCCCTCACGTGTCGGCTGTGATGCGGTCCTGCGCCAGCGCGGTGGGGGGATCTGCGCGGGGATCTCGCGTCGGATCGCAGCGGCGGCGCAAGCGAAGGAAGCGCGATGGAGAGGATCTCTGCGCGGGGATCTCGCGGGCGTCCTGGCGCCGCGCGGGGCCAGTCGAGCGGGGAGCTACGGATCCTTCGAGGGATCGTCGGTGGGCTCCTCGGGTGGATTGGGCAGCTCGGGCGGCTCGGTCGGCGGGCGGGCCGGCTCACCGAAGCGGTAGGTGAGCCCCATGCCCAGCACGAGCGCTCGGGCCGTGTAGGTGCCGGCGTTCACCGGGACCTCGTCGCCCTCGCGGCGGTTCGCGCGCACGGGGTTCACCTTGTAGAGGGCCGCCTCGCCGTTGGACACCGTGACGGTCTTCGGGAACACCACCGCCACGAGCCCGTCGAAGCGCCAGCGCTCCCCGACGTGCAGACCCCCGCCGACCGCCGCCGTGATCTTGTCCATGTCGACCGTGAGCACGGAGAGGTACGCGGGCGGCACGGCGCTCTTCTCGTAGGCGAGCCCCGCCCGCAGATCGAAGCCGTAGCGCCCGAGGTGCACCGTCTGCTCGCCGCCGAGCCGGAGGCTGTACGCGTCCTGGAAGTGCCGCTCGAGCCGCATCGCGCCGACGCGGTACGCGGGCGGGAACACCGCGACGTTGCGGAGCACCGTGTCGTCGGGCGTCACAGTGATCGCGTCGTGCATCGACCACTTCTCGTAGACGAAGGCGGCCTCGACCCGCGTCCGTGGCGTGGGCCGCACCTCGACGCCCACCCGCGCGATCCACGGGAGCTTGAACGTCACGCGGGCGTCCTCGCCGTCGACGTACGCGCTGTCGAAGATGGGCGCCGGCGGGAGCTGTGTCTTGAACTTGGCCGCCGCGTCGACCGTGTACGGGAGCTGGAATGACGCGCCGATTCGCACCGCGTCGGCGGGGATCGCCACCGCGCCGACCGTGGCGGAGAGCGCGCGGATGGGGCCCACGCTGAGCTGCGCCTTGGCGTCGTACTCAGGCTGCTCCGCCGCGCACGCGAGCCGGTCCGGCGGGCACGCGCCGAACATGATCGTCGACTGGAAGGTGCCCGCGAGGAGCGTCGGACCGAGCCCGATCGCGAAATGTTCCGACGGCTTGTAGGCGACGAACGCCCCGACGATCGCGAGCGCCGAGCCGTCGAGCGAGAGCAGCGAGTAGCGCTGCGGCGCCGGCTGGCCGCCGACGCGCTCGGGGTAGCTCGTGATCGCGGCGTAGGGAGCGTACACGCCCGCCGCGAGGACGAGCTTGTCGCTGAGGGCGTACGAGCCCGCGAGCGTCGGGAGCGGCAGGATGGGCGACGAGCCCTCGACCTTCCCGAGGGTGACGGGGTGCGGCGGCCCCGGCTGCCCCGTGTTGGGATCGCGAGGCGTCACGTTGGCCGTGCGCTCGAAGCTCGACGAGAAGCGCAGCCAGCTCGCGTCGAGGAGCAGCTGGTTCGGCGCGAAGACGATCCCCGCTGGATTGTAATAGATGGCGCCGAGATCGTCCGCGCCCGCGACGAAGGCCCCACCGCGCGCGAGCGGGCGGACGCCGCGATCCTGGAAGTAGAGCCCCGCCGCGCGCGCGGTGGACGGTGTCATGACGACCGCAGCGGCGAGGGCGAGGCCTGCGAGGCGGCCCGGTGAGATGGATGGCTTCATGGGGAGGCTCAGTCGCCGTTCCGTCCGCGGACGATCGTGTAGAGCTGGTTCAGGCCGCGGTAGTCGTCGACGAGGAAGCCCTGGATGCTCTCGGCGATCGTCTTGTAGTCGTCCGCGCCGAGGCCGCCCTCGATCGACGAGTCGATGCGGTTCACGTCGGCGATGACGTCGATGAGCACCTCGAGCGGGGTGCGCTTGCCGGTCGCGGGCGGCGTGACGAGCCCGCGCAAGAGGTGATCGAGCGCGTGGTAGCGGTCGTAGGTCTTGTCCTTGCCGCCCGAGTCGTCCATGAGGACCTCGATGAGCTTGACGGTCTCGTGCCCGACGCCCGGATCGTCCACCCGGGTCTTCCCGTCCTTCTGGTAGCCGCTCTTCGCGGCGATCGAGACGGCGTTGAAGATGGGGGCGATGTCCTGGTCGTCGTGGAGGATCTGGAGGAGATCCGCCATCGACGAGATGAGCGTCGCCATCGCGTCGGGATCCTGCGCCTCCTTGAGGAGATACTGGAGGAGCGCCTCCAACTCGCCGCGCAGCTCGGGATCGCGCCGGAGCCGCTCCTGGAGCTCGTGGATGGCCCCGAAGAGCGGGCCGCCCACCACGGCGCGGAGCTTGTCGGTCATCTCCTGGCGCGCCCAGGCGCACTGCCCGGTGCTCTCGCGATCGGGGCAGTTCGCGTTGAGCTGCTCGCGGGTCACGCGGCCGATGTCGAGGAGGGCCTTGGCGACGGCCGGGTTCTTCCAGGTCGTCCCCTCGGCGAAGAGGAGCTGATCGATGAGCTCGCTCCGCGCCTCGCGCCAGACGGGCAGCGCGTCGGGCTGGTTCGCGAAGCGACCGTCCATCCGGCGCATCGCCTGCGCGAAGAGATCGTACGGCGTCACCTGCTTCTGGGTCTTCTGGTCGTTCCAGGTGGTGGTCGCGCTGCCTTGCCGGTCGGTGATGCCGTGGGCCTTCGCGACCTTCTGATCGAAGAAGTAGCGCAGCAGCTCGGTCGTGATCTCGAGGTGGCTCCGCGGCTTGCCCGGCGTGACGCGGGCGCTCGTGATCCCCTCGTCGCGGAGGATGGGCGCGAGGGCGGCCGCCGTCTTGAAGAGGCCGCTGTCCGAGAAGACGTACGCCATGAGATCCTCGTACTTCACGAGCTTCGAGGCGCTGGTCCCCTGCCAGTGCTTGTCGAGGATGGTCATGAGCTGCGAGAAGAGGTTCTCGCCCGCGCACCTCGACTGACCTGGGTGCTTGTAGCAGGCCTCGCCCGGATCGGGATCGTACCCGTAATTGGCGAAGGCCGTCAGCATGGGGCGCATGCCCTCGAAGAAGCCGGACGAGGGGAGCGCGCAGTCCTTGCCGACGCAGCCGTCGGGGTGCTTCGGGAGCCACGGGGTCTCGGACGCGAAGAAGGTCGCGTACGCCGCGCCGCGCAGCGTCTCGTCGAACTTCTGGCACACGTTCACGCCGTTCTCCTTGGTCTTGGGGCACTTGTTCGTCGCGGTGGGGTTCACGCTGTTCGAGACGAACCGGTTGATGACCGAGTTCTTGCTCCCGACGCTGCCGGGGACCCCAGGGATCTGCTTGTCGATGTCGAAGACCGTGTTGCCGAAGAGCGTCGAGTCGGCGCCGAAGAAGATGAGCCGCGTCAGCGCCTCCGGCGTCGGCGTCGTCGTCAACCCCTGGATCCCAGAGGACTTCTCGAGCACCGTGTCGATGTCCAGGTTGCACGCGCCGAAGGTGAGCTTGTCGACGGCGTTGAGGAGCCCCGTCAGCGTCGCGTCCTTCACCTTGAGCTTGGCGCGGCGCGGGTGGTTCCAGTCGAGCACCGAGTCGACGAAGAAGACGCCGATGTCGTCGATCTGGAAGAGGTCGCACTCGTCGATGGTCCCGCCGCCGATCGGGTAGCTGAGATCGATCTTGAGCCCGCAGATGTCGAGCGCGGAGACGACCTTCGCGGCGGGCTTGTTGCAGGTCTTCACGCCGCTCGAGGCCGCGATCACGGTGAGGAAGCGCTGGAGCGCCGAGCGGTTCATCCCGGTGTCGGGCTTCGTGCGGTCGACGGGGTGGGAGAGGACCTCGCCCTTCGCCATCGGCGCGCCGCCCTTGTCGAGGTTGACGGGCGGGCCGTTGAGGTTGTTCGAGTCGTAGGTGATCCGGTCGTTGCTCCGCATCGCGGGCGCGTAGGCCTGCGGGAGCCACTCGACGGCGGCGGGGTGGGCGAGCGCGAGGGTCAGATCGCCGAGCAGGCCCTGCGGCTTGCCCCCCGCTGGGCCCGAGTAGTAGCCCTTGTCGACGCGCGCGACCTTCGCGATCCAGTCGGCCATCTCGTCCCAGAAGGTCGCGTCGTCCGAGAGGACGGCGTCGGCGTACTTCGCGTCCTTGGCCTCCTGCTTGATGCGGTAGCCGAGGGCGGCGGCGTCGGCCGTGCGATCGGGGTGCTGCTCGTGGAGCGTCATCACCGACGAGAGCCAGTCGTCGCTCTCGGGCGCGCCGAGCAGCTGCCCCATGGCCCAGGTGACGTCGAGGAAGGGCGAGGTGTCCGCCTGGAAGACGTCTCCATCGCGATCCCCGTAGAGGATGTAGAGGCTCGCGAGCGTCTTCATCAGCGTCGACTGCCCCTTCGGCGGCGTGGCGACGAGCGGCTGGAGATCGAAGAGGAGGCTGCCGATGAAGCTCTTCGACGTGTCGAGGTACGAGTAGACGAGCGAGCCCGACCGCAGCGGGCGCCCCGACGTGTCGAAGGTGACGCCGGTCGGGATCGCGATGCTCGGCCCCTGGAAGGGCGGGGCGAGGAGGATCGGCGCGCCGCTCGCGTCGACGAACTGTCCCGCGTCGTTGACCTTCGCGTAGCCGTCCTTGTCGGCGACGAAGGGGCTCGGGAGTGAGCCCGTGCCGGCGCCCGCGGGGAGCACGAACCCGCGCGGATCGCGCCGCGCGATGAACCGCGAGGAGCTCCCCTTCGTGTACGCGGGGTCCTCGGCGAGCATGAGGGTCGCGAGGACCTCGAGCTTCTGACGTGGGCGGTTCGGCTGGGCCTTCGCGGCGTCGATCGTGATCGCGGGCTCGACCGGATCGGGCTTCAGCGCGAGCATCTCCGCCTCGACGACGCGCAAGAGCGTCTGGAAGGGCGCCTCGAGGGCCCCGCCCGGCCCGAGCCGATCGACCGCGAGCTTGGTGAGCGAGCGGAGCCGCGGGTACGCGAAGAACGGCCGCAGGTTGCCGAGCGCGACGGAGACGGGGCGATAGCCCTCGCGGCTCGAGATCTTCGAGAAGGCCCTCTGCGCGTCGGGGCTCGACGCGATGGCGCCAAAGAAGCGCGCGATGGCCTCAGTGCCCGAGGGGACGAGCGCGCCAGTGTCCCCCGCGACGGGGCTCGACTCGTAGAGCGGCGTCAGCCGCTGCAAGAAGACCGTCATCGCGTCGTGCAGGCGCACGGTCTTCCCAGGCTCGAACGGATCGTCGATCTGCTTGTCGGGGAGCGCGGTGTCGAACGCCTCGATGAGCTCGGCCCTGTGCTCGGCGAGGACCTCGAGCTTCGCCACGCCGAGCTTGCGGCGCGCCTCGGCGGGCGAGCCCTTGGGCGTCGCGTAGAGGACGGAGGCCTCGACCTTCGTGGCTGTCCAGCCGTCCGCGCCCTTGTGGCAGATGCCGTGGTAGCTCTTGCCCGAGAGGTCCTCGGCGAGCGAGGTCGCGCCGACGCGGTCGCAGATCGTGGAGAAGATGTCCTCGCCCAGCGTCGTCTTCGGGCGCGCGGGTCTCGTCGTGTCGAAGTCGCTCGAGCAGGCCGTGCCGAAGACACCCGTTGTGAGCACGAGCCCACCGAGTGAGACCAGGGGAAGAAACCGCCGCGCCATGCGCGAAGGATACGGGACGATGCGGCGCGCGGACGAGCCGAAATTGGCATGACGCGCCGCGCAACTCCGCGCGAGGCTACTCGGCCTTCTCGAGCTCGAAGAAGGGGTGGTCCGCGCGCCTCGGCGCGAAGAGCCCGCAGCCGAGGGTGACGAAGTCCGTCGCGAGGCGCGAGCGGTAGAAGGTCGCGGCCCGGAGGTGCGCGTCGGTGTCCGTGCGCTCGCGATCGATGACCGAGGCGACGTCCTCCTTCGTGAGCACCTCGAGGTAGAGGAGCTGCCCTGTCATCGCGCCGATGTTCTTCAGCGTGCGGGTGACGGCGGGCCCGTCCAAGTACTGCAGCACGCCTTGACAGATCACGAGATCGAACGTCTCGTCCGTGCGGTAGCGGGAGATGTCCGCCTGGATATGCCCGTACGTCGCGGCCGCGTAGGCGGACACGTCGACGCCGCGGTACGCGAGGCTCGGCAGCTCCTTCGCGAGCGCGCGCTTCCAGTGCCCGACGCCTGCGCCGAGATCGAGCGCCGACTCGAGGCGTATCCCCCAGTAGCGCGCGAGGGACGTGACGGCGCGGACGAGCGCCGCGTTCTCCTCGGGCGAGGTGACGCGGGTCTTCGGCGCGCCGTAGTAGCGGGAAAAATACGCCTCGTCGAAGCGGTCGGTGCGCGGCGCCTTGGGCATGCGGCCTCGCTAGTACGACCCCCCGGCCGAGTCGACGCGCGCGCCGCGAGGACTGCGCGCCGCGGGCCCAGCATCTCCGTCTGAGGCGCGCGCCAGCCTCGGGGGCTCGCTCCGCCCCACGAGGCCCTGCGCGGGCCGGCGTGCTCGAGGCCCACATGCTCGCTCGGATCGGCGTGGGCGCGAAGGGACCGCAGCGCGCAGCGTCGCACGCCTCGCGTTCCACAATGGGACGACGTGGCTCGCCTGTGCGCGTCCGTGGAACGCACGCTCGCCCGATCGCGCGGCACACTTCGTGAAAACGACGATCTCGTGCTCATGCGGGTGACCGCGCCGCTCCTGTTCGCCTCGACCGTGTCGCTCCTCGCCGGGGCGGTGATGCTCTCGGCGAGCGGCTGTGGGCGCCCCTCGGCGCAGGAGACGGCTGCGCGCGGGCGCGAGGTCTACCAGCAGTGCAGCGCGTGCCACGGGGCGACGGCCACGGGTGATCAGGCGCTTGGCGCGCCCTCGCTCGCTGGGCTGGATGCCTGGTACGTCGCGGGGCAGCTTCGGAAGTTCAAGGCAGGGATCCGGGGCGCGCATCCGCGCGACGTCGAGGGCGCGCGCATGCTCCCCTTCGCGAAGGCGCTTCGAGACGCCGACATCATCGCCGTCGCGACGGCGGTCTCGCAGATGCCGCCCGATCTCGAGCCGTCGCGCGTGGAGGGTGACGCGGAGCGCGGGAGGCACACGTGGGCGACCTGCACGAGCTGCCATGGCCCCGACGGCGCCGGGAGCCCGCGTGTCGGCGCCGCCCCGCTCAACCTGGGAAGCGGCTGGTATCAGGTGCGACAGCTCGAGAAGTTCAAGGCCGGGATCCGTGGCGTGCATCCCGACGACACTGGCGGCCTGTCGATGCGGAGCGTGGCGCGCACGCTGCCGGACGAGCAGGCGATGCGGGACGTCGTCGCGTTCGTCGGTACGCTGCGCTGAGTGTGGCGCGTGGCGCGCACGCTGCCGGACGAGCAGGCGATGCGAGACGTCGTCGCGTTCGTCGGTACGCTGCGCTGAGTGTGGCGCGTGGCGCGCGGCGGCGCCCTTCGTCGGTCGTGGTAAGCGCCTCTCCATGAAGCACGGCAGCAAGACCCGGGTCGGCGTCGTCGGGGCCTCCGGCTACTCGGGCGGGGTCCTCGTCTCGCTCCTCGCGTCGCACCCCGAGGTGCACCTCGCGTTCGCGACGAGCGACAAGAAGGAAGGCTCCCTCGTCGAGGACCACGTACGCGCGCGTCTCCCCGATCGTGAGCTCCGCTTCTCGTCGAACGCACAGGCCGCGTCGCTGTCCCGCGAGGTCGATCTCGTCTTCCTTGCGACCAGCGCGGAGGTGAGCGCTGGCCTCGCGCCGCAGATCCTCCCGCACGCGCGGGTCATCGATCTGTCGGGCGCCTACCGGCTCGCCGATGCTGCGGCGTACACGAGACACTACGGCCTCTCGCACCCGTCGGCCTCGTGGCTCGCGCAGGCGCACTTCGGGCTCCCCGAGGTCATGGGCCCGCCGCCCGCGGGGACGCGGCTCGTGTCGAACCCGGGATGCTACGCGACGAGCGCCATCGTTCCGCTCGCGCCCCTCGTCCGCGAGGGGCTCGTCGACCCGGCGACCGTCTTCGTCGACGGCAAGAGCGGCACGACCGGCGCCGGCCGCCAGGCGCGGGAGGAGCACTCGTTCTCGGAGGTCGCCGAGGACGTGCGCGCCTACAAGATCCTCGCGCACCAACACACGCCCGAGATCGAGCGCTACACGGGCGCGACGGTGGTCTTCACGGCGCACCTCCTGCCGCTGCGGCGCGGCATCTTCACCACGATCTACGCGCGGCGCGGGCGTGCTGGGGATCTCGAGGCGTGCCTCCGCGACACCTACGCGCGCGCGGACTTCGTGACCGTGCGACGACCCGACGCGGTGCGCGTCGCCGACGTCGCGATGACGAACCGGATCGACGTCGGCGTCGCAGCCTCGGGCGACGCCGTCGTCATCACCTCGGCGCTCGACAACCTCGTGAAGGGCGCCGCGGGGCAGGCCGTCCAGAACATGAACCTGCTCCTCGGCCTCGGCGAGACGCTCGGCCTCGCGGGGCTGTCCCGCGCCTTACGAGTCGATCGCGACGCCGAGCGAGCGGCGCAGATCGAAGTAGTCCTCGCTCACGGCGAAGAGGGCGAGCTCCTTCACGCGCTCCTTCATGGGCAGGGCGGCGCCGTCCTCGCCGCTCGCTTTCACCAGCTCGAGGGCGGTCTCGAGATCGTGCGCGAGGAGGAAGCCCGCCCGATCCGCGGAGAGATCGACGCCGTGGACCCACTTCTTCAGGTCGAGCGAGCCGCCGCCGCCGAGGAGCTTCGTGACGATGCTCGCGAGGTGATCGCGCGACGGCCCGGAGAAGGCGGCCTTCAGCGCTTCCATGTTGTCGGTCACCTGGCCCTCGATGTCCGGCGAGAGCGGGAACTGCGGCGAGATGAGCTTGATCGCGGCGAAGAGCCAGGCCTTGAGGCCGGTGCCCGTCGGGACGAGGTGCCGGATGTAAAAGCCGTGCCGGTAGTACGCGAGGTGCCGCGCGGCGAGGAAGGCCGCGGCCTGCGGGGGCACGTCGGCCGAGAGCGCCGCGTGCCCGAGCACGATGCCGGGCGTCTGCGCGTGGAGGAAGGCGAGCCCGCCGGGGTCGTTCGGGTTCTGGAAGGTGACGGGCGGGGTCATGCCGAGCACGCCGGTCGCGTAGTAGAGCGTCTGGCTCATCGCGTACGGGTGGAGCGAGAGATCGATCGCGTACCGAGGATCGTACCCGAGGTGCTCGAGCGGCTGGGTGCGCGCGGCGATGACGGCGCTCTCGATCATCGCGAAGAGCGCGGTGAGGAGCGGATCGGCGTCCGGGTGGCGCAGGCGCATCGCCCAGTCCTCCTCCGTCACGCGGGTCTGCGCGGCGGCGGGCGACTCGGCGCGCATCCGCTTGTAGAAGCGCTCCTCGTCCGGCTCGGCCATGTTGAGGCACACGAGCGCCTGGCAGAGGCACCACGCGGAGTCGGCGCGCTTCGCCTCGGTGTAGAGCCGTCGGAGCAGCTTGTAGGGCTCGGGCTTCAGCGGGTTGCGCGCCATCACCGCGGACTGGGCGAGGACGGCCTTGTCGAGGTACTTCGACGGATCGGACGCGTACATGTCCGCGAGCCGCTCGTTCCGCTCCTTGTCGTCTGGATCGAGCGCCTGCGCGGCCTCGAAGGCGTCGACCGCGTCGTCCGTGCGCCCGAGGTTGCGGTGGTAGAGTTCGCCGAGCGCGTCGAAGGTCGCCGCCTGGCGCTCCTTGTCGTCGTCGGACTTCGCGCGGTCGAGCTGTCGCTTGAGGAGCGCCTCCACGTCGTCGAAGTCGCCCTTCTCGCGCCGCAGCTCGATCGCGTCGGCGATCGCCTTCGTCGTCGGATCGAGGAGGAGCACCTGATCGAAGAGGCCCGCTGCCTGCTCGAGATCGAGGAGCTGCTTGTGGACGAGGCCCGCCGCCGTGTGCAGGTACTTCGCCTTCTGCTTCTTGTCGTCGACGAACTCGGCGAGCTTGACGATGACCTCGACGAGCTTCGCCCAGTCCTTCTCCTCGCTGTAGAGCTGCATCAGCTTGGTGAGCAGCTTGCGGTCGTCGGGCTTGTCCTCGAGGGCGGCCACGAAGCTCTTGGCCGCGCGGGTCCGGTCGCCGAGCTTCGTCGACAGGATGTCGCCGATCTCGAGCAAGAGCTCCGAGCGCTCGTCTCCGGTCGTGACGTCGACCCGGCGGTTCTTGATGCGGACGACCTCCTCCCAGTCGCCCTTGTCGGCGTAGACCCGCGCGAGCGCGTCGATCGGCGCGGTCGACGACGGATCGGTGTCCGCGGCGTCCTTCAGGCCCTGGATGGCCTCGTCGAGCTCGCCGAGCTTCCGGGAGGACTCGCCGACGCGGTAGAGGGCCGCGCCGCGCTCGCCGGCGAGGAGCTGGGCGCCGTGCTTGTCGAGGAGCTCGCGCGCGAGCTCTCGGGCCCGCTTCGGCTCCCCGTGATCGAAGACGATCCGCGACGCGCGGAGGAGCGCGTCCGCGTCGTCCGGGGCGAGCTCGAGCAGCTTGTCGACGGACTGGAGCGCCTTCTCGGTGGAGCCGGTCTTCGCGAGGCCGTCCATGTACTGCGCGAGCACGCGCGTCGCGTCCGCCTTCGGGAGCGCGTCGGTGCGGTTCGCGAGGGACTCGTAGTGCTTGGACGCCTCGACGAAGCGGCCGTCGGCGAAGGCGTCGTCTCCGAGGATGAGGAGCGCGTCCATCGCCGTCGGATCGAGCTCGAGGGCCTTCTTCGCGGCCTCGACCGCGCGCGCCTGGTCCTTCACGCGATCACGGAGGAGCCGCGCCATCTCGCCGTAGAGGCGGGCCTTCGAGAGGTTGCCCTGCGCCTGGTCGATCTCGCGGGCGATGAGCTCGACGGCGCTCGAGGCGTCGCCGCGCTGGGTGTACGCGGCTCGGAGCGCGGCGGCGGCCGTCACGTTCTTCGCGTCGGCGTCGAGCGCGGCCTTGTAGCGCTCGATCGCGCCGTCCCGATCGCCCTTCGACTCGAGGAGGCGCGCGGCGCGGATCCACTGCTCGGCCTTCTGCTCGGGCGCCGAGGCCTTCGCGGCGAGCGACTCGATGGCGGAGAGGGCGGCGGCGGCGTCGCCCGTCTGCTCGCGGAGCCGGGCGAGCGACTCGAGGGCCCCGGCGTGGTCGGGGACGATCTCGGTCACGCTCTGGTAGGCGGACATGGCCCGCTCGGGGCTCCCCACCTGCTCGGCGAGCACGCGTCCCTTCGCGAGGAGCAGCTCGACGCGGCGCGCGTCGTCCGTCGTCACCTTGAGGTGCCTGTCGTAGAGCGCGGCGACGTCCTCCCAGCGATCGAGCGCGCGGTAGTGGCGGACGAGCGCTGTCAGCGCGTTCTCGTGCGACGGATCGATCTCGAGGATCTTCTCGAAGCCCTTCGCCGCGCTCTCGTGATCGAGGAACTCCTCGTCGCAGATGCCGGCCATCCGCTCGTGGAGGTTGATCTTCTGGCGCGGGGTCGCGGCGATCGCGAGCTGCCGCTCCAGGTTCGCGAGCAGCTCCTTGTAGCGACCCGTCCGCACCAGGATGCGATCGAGCCCCTTCAGCGCGTCGAGGTGCCGCTCGTCCGCGGTGAGCGCGGCCTCGTAGCGCCGCATGGCCTCGGGGAGATCGTCGAGCTGGTTCTCGTAGAGCTCGGCGATCTTGGTGAGCGACGCGGCGCGGGCGCCGCCCTTCTCGGCCTCGGCGCGCTTCTCGAGCACCTTGACGAGCGCGCCCGGGTCGCCCGTGCGCTCGTAGATGCGGGCGAGCGCGTCGATCGCGTGGCCGTGCGTCGGATCGTCGGCGAGGATCTGCTCGTAGAGATCCTTCGCGCGGAGCGGCTCGTTCATCTTTCCGTCGAGGAGGTCGGCGGCCTGCGCCTTGAACTCGCGCGCGGCGGCGGGCGTCTGCGCGATGTCGGCGCGGCGGAGCAGCACGGCGCCGAGCTCGTTCCACTGCTGGGCGGTCCTGTAGATGTCGGCCATCCCCTCGAGGGCCGCGTCGTTCGCCGGATCGGTCGCGACGACGCCCTGGAAGCAGGGGAGCGCGAGATCCTGGCGCCCGAGCTTCCCAGCGTACCAGCGGCCGAGGCGCAGGGCGAGGGCGTTCCGCGCCTCGACGGCGATGTCGGTCGTCAGGGTCTCGGCGATGGTGCTCGTGACCTCGCCCCACGACTCGGTGCTCGTGCCCGCGAGCTTCTCGACCTCGGCGGCGTGATCGTCGCTGGCCGCGTCCTCGCAGAGCGCCTGCGTGTAGGCGACGAGCGCCTGGGCGCGGTCGTCCAGCTCCTGCGCGTAGAGCCTCCCGATGTCCGCGAGGGCCCGGGAGCGCTCGGCGCGGCTCTCGGCCCGCTCGCTGCGTGCGAGCAGCATCTCCACGATCTCCTCGTACTTGCCGAGCGATCGGCGCACCTCCTCGAGCGCGATCTCGGCGATGTCGTCCGTGGGATCGATCTCGAGGAGCGCGAGGTACGCCTTCTCGGCCGACTCCTTGTCCTTCGCGTGCTGATCGAAGAGCCGCCCCGCGCGGAAGAAGAGCGACTTCTTGGTCGCCTTCACGTCGTCGGAGCCTCCGTCCAGCGTCGCGGCGGCCATCATGAAGGCGTCCGCGACCTTCGCGGCGTCGGCGCCCTCCTCGACTGCCGACTCGAGCGCGAGCGCGGCGTCGCCGTCGTCCGGCGTGGCGACGAGCGCGTCGATGCGCGCGGTGAGCTCGTCGTCGCCGATCGTCGAGCCCGTGCGCGCGGCCTGTGTCCGGCCGATGGCGTCGAGCGCCTCGAGCGCGGCCCTCGCGTCCTTCGGGCGCGCCGTGGGCTCCTTCGCGAGGAGCTGGAGGACGAAGGCGTCGAGCTCCTTCGTGACCCAGCCACGCGGAGCGACGGCGCTCGGGGGCTCGGGCTCCTTGGCGAGGTGGAGCGTCGCGACCTCGACCGGCGTCCCGGCGACGAAGGGAGGCCGCCCCGAGAGCAGCTCGTAGAGGAGGACGCCGAAGGCGTAGACGTCGCTCTTTGCGTCGGCGCCCTTGCCGCGGTGGAGCTCGGGCGCGGCGATCTTGGGCGTGACCACCATGCCGAGCACGTCGCCGAGCGCGCGCATCCGGCGGCGGAGCCGATCGGTCCCGGCGTCCGACAGGAGCACCCTGGGCGAGCCGTCTATGGTGCGCACGACGAGGACGTTCTCGAGCTTGAGGTTCCCGTGGACCAGCCGCGCGTCGTGCAGCGCAGCGAGCGCCTCGAGGATGGCCTTCAGCGTGGGGCGCGCCTCGTTGAGGTGCATGGGGCCGGTGCGGCCGATGCGCGCCGCGAGCGACTGCGCCTCGGCGTGCTCGTACCCGAGGATCGCGCGCCCGTCCTCGACCTTGGCGAAGCCTCCGCGCGGGATGCCGCCGTGGTCGACCCCGGAGGCGAGCCGGTGCGCGGCGAGGTACCGGAAGAGCCGTGGACGGTCGCGCGCGACGTCGCTCCGGACGACCCGCAGCACCCAGTCCTTGCCCTCGGCCTTCGCGACGTAGGTGTGCGCGAGGGGGCCCTCTCCGAGCTTGCGGACGATCGTGTACGCGCCGAGGCTCTGCCCCGCTGGGACCTCGTCGCTCGACGGCACGCCGTGGACGGTCGCGCTCTGGATGCGCGGATCGACCTCGGTGCGCGCCGCCGCGACCGCGTCGACGAGGGCGTCGAGGAGGTCGTTCTCCCGTGCGTGGGTGACGAGCGCCTGCGAGAAGGTCGCGAGGGACGTCTGCCCCCCGACGTCTTCGGCCCGGACGCCGAGCGCGCGGTGCGTGAGATCGATGAGCTCGTCCAGCTTGAAGAGGCGCTCGAGCTCGCCTCGGAGGATGTCGGTCTCCATGGTCGTTTCTTTGGGGGGGAGCTGGATGGTAGTCGAAAGTCCCCCCGAGCAAGCGATTCTATCCGCGTCCGGCCGGTTTTGGTATCGGTCTGCGCCGACGTCCCGATGCGCGCCTCTCTCGCCCCCTCGGTCTCCCTCGCCGCCGTCGCCGCGCTGTGCGTCGGGATCTCCGCCTGCAGCGCGATCTTTCCGGAGGTGGGGACGCCGCTCCGCACGACGCCCGCGGGCAAGGCGATGGTGCCTCCTCCTCCGCAGGATCTCGTCTACGTCGAGTTCAAGGGAGGGAGCGCGCCCACGATGACGCGCGACGGCCGCCCGTGGCAAGAGCTCGGGAACAAGCTCCCCGATCCGTACGCGATCCTCTTCGTCAACGGGAAGGAGCTCATCAAGACGAACCGCGAGTCGAACACGCTCTCCCCGACGTGGCCTGGCTCGCCGCGTGGCAACTTTCGCTTCGAGCCGACGGATCGGATCCGCGTCGAGATGTGGGAGTCCGGGCTCGTCGCGAAGCCCATGTGCGTGAAGGACTTCGGCACGATCGATCCAGAGTGGACATCGGCGAAGGAGCTCGTCGCGAGCTGCGAGGGGGGCGCGAAGCTCACGCTCGCGTGGGAGCCCGCGCGCGGCCAGTGGGGCTACGGGTTCCACTACGAGTTCCGCACCGTGTCGGTGGCCGTGACGCGCGTGTTCGCCGAGTCTCCGGCCGCGCGCGCGGGGATGAAGACGGGCGATCTCCTCGCGGTGATCGACGGGCGCGACGCCTCCCAAATGCGCCCGGGTGACGTGCAGGGGGCGTTCAACGCCTCACGCCTCACGCCGCTCCAGGTGACGCTGCGGCGTGGGGGTCAGGACGTCCCGGTCGAGCTCCGCGAGGGGCCCGTCTATCCGCTCTTCACCGAGACCGTGGTCGTCGCGCAGTGAAGGACGGGCGCGCGAGCCTGACCGCGCTCGGGGTGGCGCTGCTCCGAGCCGGCTCGGCCGGGCTCCGGGCGCCGTACGTGGGCGTCCGTGACGACGTGGGGCTCGCGCTCCTGCCCGCGCCGTACAGGGCCATGGCGCTCGCCCTGCGACGGGGTGGGACCCGAGGCTTCGTCGCGCTCGACCGCGCGGTCCTCGGGCTCGCCTCGCACGTGGTCCTCCGCACGCTGCAGATCGATCGGCTCGTCGGCGACGCGGTCCTCGGCGGGGCGCGGCAGATGGTGCTGCTTGGCGCGGGGTACGACACGCGCGCGCATCGGCTGGAGCTCCCGGGCGTGCGAGCCTTCGAGATCGATTTCCCCGCGACCCAGGAGGTGAAGCGACGGAGAGTCCCTCACGAGACCGCGCCGACGTACGTCTCGGTCGACTTCGAGCGGGACGATCTCGCCGCGGCCGTCCTCGGCGCGGGCTTCGACCCGGCGGCGTCGAGCGTGTGGCTCTGGGAGGGGGTCACGGTGTACCTCACGCGGGCCGCCCGCCGCGCGACGCTCGCCGCCGTCGCGCGCGTCTCGGCGCCCGGGAGCACGCTCATCGTCACGTACTCGCGCGGCGAGGATCTCGACTGGGCCGGAGGGCTGGCGGGGCGGCTCGGTGGTAGACTGGTCGGTGAGCGCGTGCTCGGGCTCACCTCGACGGGCGAGTTCCACGACGATCTGCGCGCCGCTGGCTTTGACGTCGTCGGCGACACGGACGCGAGCGCGTGGCGCGCGCGCTCCTGGCCAGACGCGGCGGTTTGGCGTCGTCCGGTGTGGGAGCACATCGCGGTCGCGACGCGACGGTAGGGGCGGGCGTTCGGTTCGACGCGCGACGCGCTTCGGGCTGCGCTCCAGGTGAGGTGGCTGGCCGTTGCGGTCGTGCCGTGGTGGAGGATTGCGCGATGCTCCGTCGGCCGTGCGCTCCAACGGACGGAGCGCACGGCCGGCGGAGGCGTGGCGCGCGTGCCCACGGCCAGGCGTCGCCCAGAGGCGTCGGCCGGCGTGGGAGCAGCGTCATCGTGGTCGAGATCTCGCCGGCATGGTGCGCGCTGAGGTCGCGGCGCGGGTGGCGCTCGGGTGTCGTGACGCGGCGGCGGTGCGAGCGCGCGCCGGGGCTCGTGGCGCGCGTGGCGCTCGGGTGTCGTGACGCGGCGGCGGTACGAGCGCTGAGGTCGCGGCGCGGGTGGCGCTCGGGTGTCGTGACGCGGCGGCGGTGCGAGCGCGCGCCGGGGATCGTGGCTGGTTTCGCGTCGTGACGCTCGTTGGCGTACGCTCGCCGCGTGATCTCCGTGCGTCGCGGCCCCGTCGCCGCGCTCCTGCTCTCGTCGGGCGCGTGCGCGCTCGTCTATCAGGTCGTCTGGACGCGCGAGCTGCGCCTCGTCTTCGGCGCTTCCACGGCGGCGAGCGCCGCCGTCCTCGCGATCTTCATCGGCGGCCTCGGCGTGGGCGGGCTCGTCCTCGGCGCGCGGGCGGATCGGCACCGTCGGCCGCTCATGCTCTACGCGAACCTCGAGGCCGCGGTCGCCGTCGCGGCGGCGCTGACGCCCCTCTTCATCGCGCTCGCGCGCAAGGTCTACCTCGGCCTGGGGGGCGTCGCGGCGCTCGGGAGCGTGGGCGCGACGGCGCTACGGATCGCGTTGTCGGTGCTCGTCCTCGGGATCCCCACCTTCTTGATGGGGGGCACGCTGCCCGCGGCGGTGCGGGCGGCGCAGGCCGACGACGATCCCGGCCGACGCCACACGGCGCTGCTCTACGGCGCCAACACCCTCGGCGCGGTCCTGGGCTCGCTCCTGGCTACCTTCGTCGCGATGGAGGTGTTCGGCGCGCGGATCACCCTCTGGATCGCCTGCTTGGTCAACCTCCTCGTCGCCATGTTCGCGCGCATGATCGCGCGCGCGGCGGGCCCAGCCCCGCGTGGACCCGAGGAGGCCCGCTCGGACGAGGACGGCTCCGCCGCGCCCGCGTGGTTCGTGCTCGCGTGCGCCGCGACCGTCGGCTTCGTCTTCTTCCTGATGGAGCTCGTCTTCTACCGGATGCTCGCGCCGCTCCTCGGCGGATCGTCGTACACGTTTGGGCTCATCCTCGGCGTCGCGCTCCTCGGGATCGGCGCGGGGGGGCTGTCTTACGCCCTTCTGTGGGGGAGCCGCCGGGCGACCCTCGCCGCCTTCGCGATCACCTCGCTCGTCGAGGCCGTCGCGATCGCGCTTCCGTTCGCGCTCGGAGACCGCGTCGCGCTCGCCGCGCTCGGCCTTCGCTCGCTGGCCGCGTGGGGCTTCCCGGGCCTCGTCGCGAGCTGGGCCGCGGTCGCCGTCGTCGTCGTGCTTCCAGCCGCGCTCGCGTCAGGGTTCCAGTTCCCGCTGCTCATCGCGCTGCTCGGACGAGGGCGCGCGAGCGTCGGGCGTCACCTCGGGCTCACGTACGCGTGGAACACCCTGGGCGCCATCGCGGGCTCGCTCGCCGGAGGGTTTGGTCTGCTCCCGGCGCTCACGGCGACGGGCGCGTGGCGTCTGGTCGCGATCTCGCTCACGGCGCTTGGCCTCGCCGCGGCGGGGCTCTCGGTGGTGCGGACGCGGCGGGCCTCGCAGATCGTCGGTCCAGGGATCCTCGCCGTGGCGGCGCTCGGGTTGCTCGTCGCCGAGGGGCCCACCGCGGCGTGGCGTCACTCGCCCATCGGGGCCGGTCGGGTGGCGCTCTCGGAGGTCGAATCGCCCTTCGCCGCGCGCGGCTGGCTCGCGTTTCGGCGGTCCGTCGTGCGCTGGCAGAGGGAGGGGCGCGAGGCGACCGTGGCGCTCACCGTCGGCGACGACCGATCGTTCGTCGTGAACGGCAAGTCGGACGGGAGCTTCCGGACCGACGCGGCGACGCAGGTGATGTTCCCGCTCGTGGGCGCGTGCCTCCATGGCAACCCGAAGACCGCGTACGTCATCGGGCTCGGCTCGGGCTCGTCCGCCGGGTGGCTCGCCGACTTCCCCGGCATGAGCCGCGTCGACGTGGCCGAGATCGAGCCCGCGATCCTCGAGGTCGCGCGCGACGCCCACGCGCTGAACCGCGGCGTCCTCGACAACCCGAAGGTCCACCTCGAGCTGGTCGACGCGCGCGAGGGGCTCCTCACGAAGCGGCGCCTCTACGACCTCGTCGCAAGCGAGCCGTCGAACCCCTACCGCGCCGGCGTCTCGAGCCTGTTCACCGAGGAGTACTACCGCGCCGTCTCGGACCGTCTCGCGGAGGGAGGAGTCTTCTTGCAGTGGATGCAGGGCTACGAGGTCGACGCGCGGACGGTGCGCAGCATCTACGCGACCGTGGGGAGCGTCTTTCCGGTCGTCGAGACCTGGATGCTCGACCGCAACGACATCCTGCTCGTCGCGTCGCGGCGACCCCTCGCGAAGGACGCCGCGAGGCTCCGCGCCTGCCTCGCGGCCGAGCCCGTCCACGAGGCGCTCACGAGGGCGTGGGAGACGACGACCCTCGAGGGCTTCCTCGCGCACCACGTCGCGCGGCCGTCCTTCGCGCGGCACCTCGTCGAGATCCACGGCGATCTCCCTCTCAACACCGACGACCTGAACCCGCTCGAATTTGGCGTGGCGCGCACCGTCGGGCGGGCCGGCTTCGGCATGGAGGACGTCGTGGTCGCCGCGACGCGTCGCCGCGAGCGGCGCCCCGAGGTCCAAGGAGAGGTGGACTGGAGGCTCGTCGAGGTCGAGGCGCTCTCGTTCTTCCCGGCGACGCCGCCCGGAGGCTTCGCGACGCCGCCGCCCGGGGCGCAGGCCCGTGTCGCAGCCGTCGCGGCGGCGACACGGCGATCCTTCGCCGAGGCGAGGGCGATCCTCCAGACGGCGAGTCCGCCCGTCACGATCGACGAGCGCCTCGTGCTCGGCTTCGCGCTCGCAGCGCTCGGCGAGGAGGAGGCGACGCGCATCGTCGACCCGCTCCGCGACACCCACCCGGGCGAGGTCGCGACGATCCTCTCCAGGCTCGCGCTGACGCGCAAGGACGGAGCCGTCGCAGCGCGCGAGCTCGAGGCTGGCCTCCGCTCGGTCCACACGTCGCCGTGGGTCCACTTCTGGACCGCGCAGCAGCTCTTCGCCATCGCCCCCGAGATCGCCGCGCTCCAGCCGGACCGCGCGTCCGAGATCTTCGCGCTCGTCGCGCGCCCGACGGCGGGCGGTCTCTTCGAGGACAGCCGACGCGACGCGCTCGTGAGGCTGGCCCTCTTGACGGGCCTCGACGCGCGCTGCGGCGATCTCGCCGCGCTCTTCGAGCGGGGCGTGCCCTGGACCCGCGAGCTGCTCCAGGTCCGCGCCCGATGCCTCTCCGTCGCCGGGGATCGGCGCGCCGCCGCGGCGCGCGAAGAAGAGGAGCTCTTCGAGTCGATGACTGGTGACGTGCTCGACCCGTCGCCGCCGCCCGCTCGCTCGCCCCCCTCGCCACGCGCCGCGCCGTCCCCGTAGCCGCGAGGGCTCGGTCGTCGCGTGGCTCGGCGAGCGGCCGAATCGACGACCGATGGCGGGCTTGGCTGGGCGCCGCGCGCGACTCCCCGCCCATCGTCGTAGCGTGAGCGATCACCCGTAGCGCCGTTCGACGAGCGCGCGGAGCGCGGGGCTCTCGCGCACGAGGTCGAGCGTATGCGCGGCGTGCCCCTCGGCGTAGCCGTTGCCGATGGCGAGCTCGATGTCCTTGCCGACGCCCTCGGCGCCGAGCGCCGCGCGCGGGAAGCTCGTCGTCATCGCGAAGAAGTACGCCGTGCCTCGCTGCTTCGTCACGACGATCGCCGACATCTCGACGCCCTCGACCGACACGCACGACACGACCAGATCCGCCTCGAGCCCCACCGCGTCGCGCACCGCGAGCGGATCCCGCGCGTCCACGAGTGCAACTCGGTCGCAAATGCCCAGCGCCCGCAGCTCCTCCGCGAAGGGGGCGTGGCTCTCGACGCCGACGACGAGGCCCTCGGGCCCGACGCGGCGTCGCGCCTCCGCCGCGCAGAGGAGGCCCGACTTCCCGCCCGCGCCGAGCACGACCACGACGCCCGAAGGCCGCGCCCTCCGCGCGATCTGTGGGGCTGCCCCGGCCACGTCGAGGAGCGCGAGCGCGACGCGCGGGGAGAAGTCGTCCGGCAGCTTCGCGAGGGGGGCCGAGTGGAAGGACACGGCCCGCCCGACGACGTCGAGCTGCGCGCTCTCGGCCCGCACCGCACGGATCTCGGAGAGCGCGAGCGGCGTGAGCGAGAGGGACGCGAGCGTCGCCACGCGATCTCCCGGATGGAAGCCGCGGTCTCGCGCGAGCTCGCCCACCTCGACGACACGACCGAGGAGCATCCCCCCCGAGCCGGTGACGGGGTTGTGCTGCTTGCCGCGCCGCGCGACGGTCTGCAGGACGAGCGCTGGGACCCCGTCGGCCGAGCCCGCTTCTTCCTCCATCTGGCGGAAGCTCGCCGCGTCGATGTTGAGCGTCTCGACGTCGATGAGGATCTCGGTCCCGAACCGGCGCGAGAAGTCGCTGTCGAGCCGCTCCGCGGGCTGGGGCAGCGCGCCCTCGGGGGCGAGGACGCGGTGGGTGCCGAGCGGATCGCCGGGGCCGACGAGGGTGGGGCTCATGCGTCGCCGGATACAATCACCGGCGAGAGTCCGCTAGGCTCCGCCCCTCGATGAGCGACGTCATCGTCGTCGATCGGCTGTCCAAGGTCTTCGCGCTCGGCCTCCTGCGCAAGCGCGTCGTCGCCGTGAAGGACGTCTCCTTCCGCGTGAGGGAGGGCGAGATCTTCGGCTTCGTCGGGCCGAACGGCTCCGGGAAGACGACGAGCATCAAGATGCTGACGGGGCTCATCACGCAGACCTCGGGCAGCGCCACGCTCTTCGGCGAGCCCATCCCGGGACGCGGCGCGCGGCGCCGGATCGGCTTCTCCCCGGAGAATCCCTACATCTACCCGTACGTGACCCCGCGCGAGTTCGTCGAGATGTGCGGCGCGCTCTCGGGCCTGCGCGGTCGAGAGCTCGAGCGGCGCGCGCTCGCGGCGCTCGAGCGCACCGGGGTCGCCTACGCGGCCGATCGCCCCGCCCGGCGGCTCTCGAAGGGCATGCAGCAGCGGACGAGCCTCGCCGCGGCCCTCGTCGCCGACCCGGATCTGCTCATCCTCGACGAGCCGATGAGCGGGCTCGATCCGGTCGGGCGCAAGGAGATCCGCGATCTCATCCTCGAGGAGAAGCGGCGCGGGAAGACCATCTTCTTCTCGACGCACATCCTCGCCGACGTCGAGTCTCTGTCCGACCGCGTGACGCTGCTCCGCCAGGGGGAGGTGGTCGTCGAGGGCGCGCTCCGCGAGCTGCTCGACGGCTCGGTGCTCCACACGGACGTGACCCTCGCCGGCGCGTCTCGTGAGCTCGTCGAGAGGCTCTCACGGGCGGGGCACGCGGTCTCGACGCGCGGCGACGACGAGGTCGTCGAGGTGCGCGGCGACGGGAGCGTGGCGGAGGTCCTGCGCGCCGCGCTCGAGGACGGCGCCCGGGTGATCGCGGTCGCGCCGCGCCGCGAGACGCTCGAGGATCTCTTCATGCGCCGCGCGATCGGCGGAGGGTAGCCGGCGCGTGGCCGAGAGCACGCGAAGGGGCCGGCTGGCGGTGAGCCTGCTCCTGCCGCTGATCGTCGGCGCCGTCCTCGTGCTCGGCGGCTTCCTCTGGAGGAGCATGCGTGAGGTCGACAAGCTCCGGCAGCGGAGCGTCATCGAGGCCACCCTCTCGCTCGCGAACGAGAAGGTCGACCGCTTCGACCGCGTGATCATCGAGCAGGACAACGTCGTCGCCTCGCTCGTCGACGTCGCCGATCCGCGCGAGACGGCGCGGCGATGGCTCCCCACGGCGAGCCGGGAGACGCCGACGGTGCGCGCGGTCCTCGTGCTCGATCTCGGGACGGACGAGGCCCAGGTGATCGGCTTCGCGAGCCGCTCCCCGGGCCCCGAGGACGAGGCGTTTCGGCGCGTGCTCCTCACGAAGTTCAGGCCGGATCTCGAGCTCGGCCGGCCGCCCATCGACGAGCTGCGGCACCTCCACAGGGCGTACGGCGGCCAGAGCTATCTCATCAGCTACTTCCAGCGCAAGGTGGACGATCACCCTTACCTCGTCGTCGCGTGGCACGACGTGCCGCGGCTCGTCCACGACGTCTTCCCCAGGCTCTTCGCGGACGCGAGCGGCAAGAGCCGCGTGTCGGTGAGCGACGAGGAGGGGAGGCAGGTGTATGGATCCTTTCTACGGGCGGACGAGCTCACGGTGGGGCGCCCGTTCCCGACGACGCTCTACGCGTGGCGCTTGTCGGTCACGCTGACGGCGGCCGACGAGCTCGCCGAGCGGGTCGAGCGGCGGCGGACGCTCGAGCTGTCCGTCGTGATCCTGGCGGGCATGGTCATCATCCTCGGCCTCTTCTTCGTGCTCTGGGCCGTCGAGCGGGAGCGTCGGCTCTCGGAGCAGAAGAGCGAGTTCGTGGCGAACGTGTCGCACGAGCTGAAGACGCCGCTCTCGCTGGTGCGCATGTTCGCGGAGCTGCTCCACTCGGGGCGGGTCTCGGGCGAGGGGAAGCAGAGGGAGTACCTCGAGATCATCATGGCCGAGAGCGAGCGGCTGACGGCCCTCATCGAGAACGTCCTCGACTTCGCGCGGATGGGGAAGGGGCGCTCCGCGCTCGATCGGGGGCCGGTGGAGGTCGGTGACATCGTCGGCAAGGCGGTGGAGGTGTGCCGGTACCGCGCCGAGCGCGAGGGGATGGAGGTGACCGTCGAGATCCCCGAGGGGCTCGGCCCGGTGCACGCGGACGCGGGCGCGCTCGAGCTCGTGGTCATCAACCTGATCGACAACGCCATCAAGTACGCGAAGGACGGCAAGAGCGTCTGGGTGCGGGCGCGCGCCGTGGGGCAGCTCGTGGAGTTCGAGGTGGAGGATCGTGGCCCCGGGATCGCGAAGGAGACCCAGCGCCGGGTGTTCGATCGGTTCTTCCGCTCGAAGGCCGCGCGGGACTCGCGCGTGCGCGGGACAGGGATCGGGCTCTCGCTGGTGAAGCACATCGCCGAGGAGCACGGGGGCTACGCTCGCGTCGAGAGCGACGTGGGGAAGGGGACGCGGTTCGTCGTCGGGATCCCGCGCGGCGCGCCGCGGCCCGGCGCGCCCTGAGCGCTCCGTCGGCGGCCCCGCCGCGGCCCGGCGCGCGCTGAGCGCTCCGTCGGCGGCCCCGCCGCGGGCCGCGGGCTCGCGGGAGGCTGCGAGGGCGTCGCCGGATCAGCGCAGCTGCGCGCCTTCGAGGCCGCCGACGCGGCGGATCGCGTCGAAGAGCACGACGCCGACGGCGTTGGACAGGTTGATGCTCCGGACGGCGCCGCTCGTCGGGATCCCATACACATGGGGCCCGTGCGCGCGGACGACGTCGTCCGGGAGCCCCACGCTCTCCTTACCGAAGAGGAGCGCTTCCCCGCCCGACAGCGGCGCCTCGAGGAAGCTCCGCTCGGCCTTCGCCGAGTAGAGCCGCCATGTATCCTGCGGACACTCCGCCGCGAACGCCTCGAGATCGGTGTGCTGCCTCACCTCGACCAGGTGCCAGTAGTCGAGCCCCGCGCGCCGGACGGCCTTCTCGTCGACGCGGAAGCCGAGGCGTCCAATGAGGTGCAGCGTCGACCCGGTCGCCGCGCAGAGCCGCGCGATGCTGCCGGTGTTCTGCGGGATCTCGGGCTCGAGGAGCGCCACCTGGAAGGGGCGCATGGACCCCACACAACGCAGCCGCTCCGCGCCCGCCTCGGGCATCAGGAGAGCACGTGCCCCGCGAGCTCCATCTCGTGGAAGGCGCGCTCGACCTCGACCAAGAACCCATACTGTCGAAGTGTGTACCATCGGCGCTCCCCCGGATCGAGCTCGCCCGAGCGGAGGGCCTCGAGGACCTCTCCGATCCCCTCGTCGATCGTCCTCGCTGGCGTCCACCCGAGCACGGCCTGGATCTTGTCGAAGGACACGTTGTAGTCGCGCAGATCAGGGTCCATTCGCGCCACGTCCACCTCGGTGCCGGGGACGGCGTCGCGCACGCGGTAGGCGAGGTTCAGGATGCGGGAGTTCCCTTGGTTGGAGCCCACGTTGACGACTTGCCCGTTCACCTGGTCCTTCTGTGCCTCGATCGTCCTGGCGATCGCCTCGGAGACGTCTCGGACATGGACGAAGGGTCGCCACTGCTTGCCGCCGCCCTCGACGACGACCCGCCGGTCGACGTAGGCGTTCTTGGTCATGACGTTGACGGCGAGGTCGAGCCGCATCCGCCGCGAGAGGCCGAACACCGTCGCGAAGCGGAGCGAGGTCGCCGTGATCCCCGTCGTCCGCCCGAGCTCGAGGAGCGCCGCCTCGCAGTCGGCCTTGCAGCGCGCGTAGAGCGACACCGGGCGGAGCGGCGAGGTCTCCGTGAGCGCCGTCCCCTCCGCGTGACCGTAGACCGAGCACGACGACGCGAAGACGATGCGCTCGACGCCGGCCGCGTGCGCGAGCCGATGGGTGCGCTTGCCGCCCTCGAGGTTGACCGACAGGGTGAGGTTCGCGTCGAGCTCGCAGGCCGGATCGTTCGAGATCCCGGCGAGATCGACGACGGCCGTCTTCCCCTCGAAGACGCGCGGATCGGCGCGCCGGACGTCCTCACGGACGACGGTGAGCTTGGGGTGCGCGGGGAGCGTGTCGCGGCCGAAGAACAGGCGATCGACGACGGTGACCTCGTGGCCGCGATCGAGCAGGAGGGGGACGAGGGTGGATCCGATGTATCCGGCGCCGCCGGTGACGAGGACGTGGCTCATGAGGGGAGGCTCTCTTCGGCTGCGCGGACGAGGGTCGTGATGTCGGCGTCGGTGTGCGCGAGCGAGAGGAACGCCGCCTCGAACTGCGACGGTGGCCAGTACACACGCCGCGCGAGCAGCCCCGCGTGGAAGGCGGCGAACCGGGCGCGATCGGCCCTGTCCGCGTCGGACCACGATCGCACCGGACCGCTCGTGAAGAAGACCGTGAGCATGCTGCCGACGCGCTGGACGACGGCCTCGGCGCGCTTCGTCGCGATCGCCGCGCGGAGCCCGTCTTCGAGCGCCTGGCCGAGCGCCTCCAGGCGCTCGTAGCTCGCCGGGGTGAGCCGCCGCAGCGTCGCGAGGCCGGAGGTGACGGCGACCGGGTTCCCGCTGAGGGTGCCGGCCTGGTAGACGGGGCCGAGCGGCGCGACGAGCTCCATGAGGGCGCGCTTGCCGCCGTACGCCGCGAGGGGCAGGCCGCCGCCGACGATCTTGCCGAGACAGGTCATGTCGGGAGAGAGCCCGTACTTCTCTTGCGCGCCGCCGGGCGCGAGGCGGCAGCCCGTCATCACCTCGTCGAAGATCGAGACGGCGCCGTGCTCGCGGCAGAGCGCGACGATGGCCTCGAGGAAGCCTGGGATCGGTGGGACGCAGCCCATGTTGCCGACCACGGGCTCGACGATGACGGCCGCGATCTCGTGGCCCCTCGCGGCGAAGAGCGCGCGGAGCACGGGCTCGTCGTTGTAGGGGAGCGTGAGGGTGCTGTGCGCGACGGCGCCTACGACTCCCGCGCTGTCGGGCACACCGAACGTGGCCGCGCCGCTCCCGGCCTTGACGAGGAGGGCGTCGGCGTGCCCATGGTAGCATCCCTCGAACTTGACGATGAGCTCGCGCTTCGTCGCGCCGCGGGCGACGCGCAGAGCGGACATGCACGCCTCGGTGCCGCTCGAGACGGCGCGCACCATGTCCATCGACGGGTAGAGGGCGATGAGCCGCTCGGCGAGCTCGACCTCGAGCGCCGTGGGGGCGCCGAACGAGAGGCCCTTCTCGGCGACCGCGGCGATCTCCCGGAGCACCCCCGGCTCGGCGTGGCCGAGGATCGCGGGGCCCCACGAGCCGACGCAGTCGAGGTACTCGTCCCCGGACGCCGAGAAGAGCCGCGCGCCCCTCGCGCGCTCGAAGAAGACGGGCTCGCCGCCGACGGAGCGGAAGGCGCGGACGGGCGAGTTGACGCCGCCGGGGATGACGCGCTGGGCGCGCTCGAAGAGGGCTTGCGACGTGGGGTCGGCCATCGAGAGCGCGCACTGCCCCGCGCGCCGAGGGTCGTCAATCGCCGGTTTTCGCGGGCTGGGCGCGTCACGCTCGTCGGAGAGGAGCGCGCGCCCTCCGCGACGTCGATGCCCGGTGCGCGCCCGACGGAGCGACCTCGCGGCGCGCGTGGGACGCGGCTATAGGTGCGTCGCCCATGTCCAAGCCACCGCACGAGCCACCCGAGCTCCGCGAGCGCCGCCTCGCCTGGGAGACCACCGTCCTCCCCAAGCAGAAGCGCAAGCCCGATCCGGTCCCTGGGCTCTACGCCGGCGGCACGAGCCCGAGGGATCTCTATGGCCCCGACGCGCTCGACGCCACCGGCTTCGATCCGGCGGCCGATCTGGGCCTCCCGGGCGCGCCGCCGTACACGCGCGGCGTCCAGCCGACGATGTACCGCGGGCGACACTGGACGATGCGCCAGTACGCTGGCTTCGGCACCGCCGAGGAGTCGAACGCGCGCTACCGCTACCTCCTCTCGAAGGGGCAGACCGGGCTCTCAGTAGCCTTCGATCTGCCCACGCAGATGGGGCGCGACTCGGATCACCCCGCAGCGCGCGGCGAGGTCGGGCGCGTCGGCGTCGCCATCGACTCGATCGAGGACATGCGCGCGCTCTTCTCGAACATCCCGCTCGGCGAGGTGTCGACCTCGATGACCATCAACGCGACCGCCGCGATCCTCCTCGCGCTCTACATCGCGGTCGCCGAGGAGACGGGCGTCCCCCGGAAGGCCCTCCGCGGCACCATCCAGAACGACGTCCTCAAGGAGTACGTCGCCCGCGGCACCTACATCTTCCCTCCGCGCCCGAGCCTCCGCCTCATCAAGGACATCTTCGCGTTTGCCGCGACCGACTGTCCATCCTTCAACACGATCTCGATCAGCGGGTACCATATGCGCGAGGCGGGGTGCGACGCGGCGCAGGAGCTCGGCTTCACCCTCGCCGACGGCATTGCCTACGTCGAGGCCGCGCGAGCGGGCGGGCTCGACGTCGACACGTTTGGGCAGCAGCTGTCGTTCTTCTTCAATGGACACAACAACCTGCTCGAGGAGATCGCCAAATTTCGCGCCGCGCGGCGGCTCTGGTGTCGCATCATGGAGACGCGCTTCGGCGCCAAGAACCCCAAGGCCAAGCAGCTGAAGTTCCACACCCAGACCGCCGGGATGACGCTCCAGGCCTCGCAGCCGCTGAACAACGTGGTCCGCGTGACCATCCAGGCCCTCGCCGCGGTCCTCGGCGGCACGCAGTCGCTCCACACCAACGGCTACGACGAGGCGCTCGGTCTCCCGACCCCCGAGGCCGCGACGCTCGCCCTCCGCACCCAGCAGATCATCGCGCACGAGTCTGGGCTCGCCGACTTCGTCGATCCGTTCGCGGGGAGCTACGTCGTCGAGGCGCTCACCCACGAGCTCGAGGCCGCCGCCGAGGCGTACATTGCCCGCGTCGACGAGCTGGGCGGCATGGTCAGCGCCATCGAGAAGGGCTACGTCCAGCGCGAGATCCAGGCGACCGCGTACCAGTATGAGCTCGACATCGAAGACAAGCGCCGCATCATCGTCGGGCGCAACGAGTTCGTCGGTGAGAGCCCTCCCGTCCCCATCACGAAGATCGATCCGGCCCTCGAGGACGCCCAGATCGCCCGGCTCGCCGGGGTCCGGCGCGCCCGCGACGGGGCGCGCGCCGAAGGGGCGCTCCGCGGCGTCAGCGAGGCCGCGAAGGGTGAGTCGAACCTCATGCCCCCCATCCTCGATGCGGTCCGGGCCTCGTGCACCGTGGGCGAGATCTCGGACGTCCTCCGCGCCGTCTTCGGCGAGCACGAGGAGAGCGTCACGCTCTGATGCGCGAGGGGCTCGCACGCGTGCTCACGGCCGTCGGCCTCGGCCTCCTCGCCTTCCCGGCCGTCGCGGGCGAGGGCGGCGGCGCGAAGAAGGCGCGGCGCTATGTCGTCGCGACCATGGGTGACTCGCTGTCCGATCCCAAGGTCCACGGCGGGAAATACCTGCGCCGCCTCGCCGCGCGCTGCCCCGGCAGCACCTTCGACACCTACGCGAAGGGCGGGCAGATGGTCAATCAGATGCGCAAGCGCTTCGTCACCGACGTCTTCGGCGACGGCAAGCCCCGGTACACGCACGTCCTCATCCTGGGCGGCGTGAACGACCTCATCAGCGACGAGACCGCCGGCCGCACCGTCGAGAAGATCGAGCGGGACCTCACGGCGATGTACGATGCGACCACCTCACGCGGGGCGAAGGTGATCGCGATGACCGTCGCGCCCTGGGGTGGCTTCAAGAAGTACTGGAGCCCCAAGCGTCGTGCGGCGACCCACGCCCTCAACGCCTTCATCCGAGCACAGAAGGATGAGGGACACCTCGTCTTCGACACCTGGAAGACCCTGGGCGGAAAGGACCCGGACTACCTGTGCGAAGGCTGTGCCCAAAAGGACGGCCTCCACTGGGCGGCGAAGGGCCACGAGCTCGTCGCGGACGCGCTCTTCGAGCAGCACTTCTCCGATTGTGTGACACAGTTACGGGCCGAGGGCCCAAGGATGGATGGATGAAGACGCCCCCGCCGCCGCCCGCGATACGCCCCGCCACCGCGCCGCAGCGACGGGTGGGTGCACTTCGGGATCTCGGAGGCCCGGCTGCGCCGCCGCCCGCCCCGATCCTTCGGGCTCGGCGCAGCGACTCGCGAGCGCTTCGCCGCCCCGCGCCCGATGCGACGGAGGTCACCGCGCCGCCTCGGCCCGGGGCGACCCTCGCGGGCGCTCGGCGCTCCCCCAGGATCGTCCCTGCGGTGGGGACGGCGCTCGTCCTCTCGATGCTCCTCGCGACGGCGTGTGGAGGCGGCGAGGTCGACGGGAGCGCCGGGGGTGGTTCCGCGGGGATCTCCGGCGCGGCGGGGGCCGGAGGGGCCGTCTCGTCGCCGGCGTCGCTCACGGCTGGCACCTCGCGTCTCGACGTCGCCGCCGACGGATCGATGACCCTCGTCGAGGGCACGTCCCCGAGGCTCTCCTTGCCGGTATCGGGCCTCGTCCTCGGGACCGTGCCGGTGGTGCGCGACGAGGACAACTATGACCCCTACTTCATGGCCATCGGACAGCACAAGGACGATCCGGACGGCCTCGTGTTCGAGGAGCCGCAGGGGGCGACGGTGCGGCAGGTGTCCGCCACGGAGGCCCAGATCACCCTTCGGTACGCCTCGGGGGACGCGGTCTTGCGTGCGGTCGCCGCGGGGCCGGGGCGGTTTGCCCTCACGCTGGTGCCCCAGCACGACAAGGCCGCGTACGTACGGCTGCGCCCGCGGATCGATCCGCACGAGGGGCTCTATGGCCTCGGCGAGCAGCTCGACTCGGTGGACAACCGCGGGAAGATCCGCCCCATGCAGCTCGAGGCGGGGGCGTCCAACGAGGCCGGGTACACCCAGAACCACGTGCCCATCCCCTTCGTGATCGGCACCCGCGGCTGGGGGCTCTTCGTCGAGGATCCGCACCCGGCGGTCTTCGACGTGGCCCGGGCCGACGCGGAGATCGTCGAGGCGACCTTCGGGACGGGCGGGGCGACGCGCGACGGGCTCCTCTTCCACCTCTACGCCGCGGAGCACCCGCTCGACGTGACGAAGCGCTACTACGAGACGACCGGCTTCCCGAAGCTCCCGGCGCGCTGGGCGCTCGGCCCCTGGCTCTGGCGCGACGAGAACAAGGACCAGGTCGAGGTCATGAGCGACCTGGACGCGATGCGCGCGCTCGATCTCGCGCACAGCGCCCTCTGGATCGACCGACCCTACGCGAGCGCCGTCAACACCTTCGACTACGATCCGGCGATGTTCGACGATCCTGCGGCGATGATCGCGCACGCCCACGCGCTCGGCTTCCGCATGGGGCTCTGGCACACGCCTTACGTGGACGCGAAGGACCCGAAGGCGAAGGTGCTCTTCGACGAGGTCGTGACGAAGGGCTACCTGCCCAAGCAGGCTGGGCTCGCCCTCAACAAATGGGGTACGGCCCTCGACCTCACGAACCCGGCGGCCAAGGCCTTCTGGCAAGAGAAGCTCCATCAGTACACCGACCACGGGATCGAGGGCTTCAAGCTCGACTACGGGGAGGACGTCCTCCCGGGGCTCTCCGGAGTGCGCAACCGCTGGCTCTTCTGGGACGGATCCGACGAGCGCACGATGACGCACGGCTACACGGGGCTCTACCACGCCACGTACGCCGAGACCCTCCCCCCGGACGGATACTTCCTCCTCTGTCGCGCGGGGAAGTATGGCGGACAGGAGAACGGCGTCATCATCTGGCCGGGCGATCTCGACGCGAGCTTCGCGAAGGCGGGCGAGACGATCGTGGTGGACAAGAAGACGGTCGTCGCCGTCGGTGGCTTCCCGGCGTCGGTCGTCGCGGGGGTGTCGCTCGGGCCGTCGGGCTATCCGTTCTATGGTGCCGACACGGGGGGGTACATCCACGCGCCCCCCTCGAAGGAGCTCTTCCAGAGGTGGTTCGAGCAGACGGCGCTCTCGACCGTGATGCAGATCGGCAACGACGCGTCGACGACCGCGTGGGACGATCCGGCCAAGACCGGCTACGACGCGGGGACGCTCGAGGCGTACCGGCTCTATGTGCGGCTCCACACCCGCCTCTTCCCGTACGTGTGGACCCACGCCACCGCCCTCGCGACGACCGGGCGTGCGATCCAGCGGCCGCTCGGCCTCGCGCATCCGGAGCTCGGGGTGCACCCGGACGACCAGTACCTCTTCGGCGATGACCTGCTGGTGGCGCCGGTCGTCGAGGCGGGCATGACCACGAAGACGCTCACGCCGCCGGCGGGCTGGTGGGTGCATTGGTTCACCGGGGAGCGCGTGCAGGGCGGCGCGCCCGTGACCGTGGACGCGCCGCTCGGGCGGCTGCCGCTCTTCTTGCGCGCGGGGGGGATCGTCCCGTTGCTCCGGCCGACGATCGACACGCTCTCGCCGAGCACGGCGGCCGACGTCGAGAGCTTCGCGAACGATCCGGGGGTGCTGTTCGCGCGGATCGTCCCTGGGGACCGCTCGTCCTTCGTGGTCTACGACGGCGCGACGATTGGACAAGAGGAGACGCCATCGTCGGTCGTCCTTTCGACGAAGGACGGGGCCGAGTTTCACGCGGGGTTCGAGCTCGAGGTGCTCCTCGATGCCACCAAGCTGGAGGGGGCGACGCTCGACGGCGCGCCGCTCGTCCTCTCCGCCGCCGCGACGCCCGGCTACTTCGTCCCAAAGGACGCCCCGACGCGCGTGGTCGTGAGGGTGCCCAAGGGCACCCACGCCGTCGCGCTGAGCCTGGCTCCGTGAAGGCTACGGGGCCGCGAGGGCGTTGGCCCTTCACCTCTTCGCGGGTGGGACGGCCTGGTGGGCGCGGTGGAGGCGCGCGAGTTCGAGGTGTGTCTCGCCGCTCCGGGGCGCGACCCCCGCGTGACCGAGCATCGCGTGGAGGCTTGGAGGCGCGTCGGTCAGCGCTTCGCCCGGGGGTGCGCAGCCTGGTGGGCGCGGTGGAGGTGCTCGCGCGTCACGTGCGTGTAGATCTCGGTCGTCGCGGCGTCCGCGTGACCGAGCATCGCGTGGAGGCTTGGAGGCGCGTCGGTCAGCGCTTCGCCCGGGGGTGCGCAGCCTG
>CAYNEK010000023.1:0-5855 GCA_964396175.1 uncultured Polyangiaceae bacterium
GGACAAGAACTACCGCACGATGGGCGAGACCGACATCGACTGGACGGAGTGATCGCGGAGCGCGGGGGCGGCGCCGCGCGGGGCTCGCATGGAGCCCCCGCGTGCGGCTCGCGCTCGTGAGCGCGGAGCCGGCGTTCGCGAGGGTGCGAGCACGGGTCGTACGGAGCGTGTGTGCGGCTCGCGCTCGTGAGCGCGGAGCCGGCGTTCGCGAGGGTGCGAGCACGGGTCGTACGGAGCGCGCGTGCGGCGCGGCTACTTCTTGCCGTTGGGCTTGGGGCGCTTCAGCTCGCAGCGCTGGATGATCCGATCGGCCTGCTCGCGCGTGCCCCACCCGATCAGCGCGTGCTCGGTGCCGTCGACGTTGAGGATCGCGCGGAAGAACTGCTCGATCTCGGCGAGCTTGCCGACGGTGAGATCTCCGATGTCCCGCACGTGGGCGAGGGTCTTGGTCACGGAGGGGAGGGTGACGAGGCGGTGGTTCTCCTTGCCCTCCTTCTTGGCGAGGAGGACCCCGACGAGCCGCGCGCGCACGACACACCCCGTGAAGGTCGGCGCGTCGACGAGCGAGATCGCGTCGAGCGGGTCGCCGTCGCCGCCGCGCGTCCCGGGGATGAACCCAAAATCAAACGGGAACGCCGCGCCACCGAAGAGGATCCTGTTGAGCCTGAAGAGGCCCAAGGACTCGTCGAACTTGAACTTGTTCTGTGAGCCCTTCGGGGTCTCGACGACGACGTGGACGTTGCCGGCGCCGGTGCGCGGGCGGAGCTTGTCGTAGGGGGAGCGGGGCATGTCGAGGGCTCGACGCGGGCGGGAGACGCCCATGTCCGAGAAGGCGGGACTCTACGCGAACCCCGATGAGACCGAAACGTCGAGCGCACGCGGGGGCGGTGACCGATGGCCCGAGAGGATGAGGGCGCGGTGACAGGAAGGGACGGGGCGCGCCGAATCGTAGCCCCACGGGCGGACGTCACGCGGTGACGCCTCGGAGCGGGCCACGGGCGGATGAGGGGTGGGGAGCATGCTCCCGCGCGAAGGAGCGCCCGTCGCGGCGCCACGAGGAGCCTCGCTCGAGGTGGCGTACACGACCGACGAGCGCGCGAGCGAACGGACGCCCTTCGTGGCGCCACGAGGAGCCTCGCTCGAGGTGGCGTACACGACCGACGAGCGCGCGAGCGAACGGACGCCCTTCGTGGCGCCACGAGAATGGCGGAGCCTGGCGACCCTTGGGCTCGCGGCGATCGTGACGGCTTTCGGTCGAACGTGTAGAGTCGCTTGTTTCCGTGCTGCTCTCCCCCATCTCGTTCGTCCTCGGCTTCGCCAACCTCGTGTGCATGGTCCTGGTCTTGATCAAGATCTTCGACAAGGAGGGCCTGGGCCGCGGCGTCCTCGCGCTCATCTGCGGACTCTATGCCTTCATCTGGGGCTGGCAGAACGCCACGAGATACGAGTTCCAGAAGCTCATGACGGTCTGGTCCGTCCTCCTCACCCTCAGCGTCATCGTCAACTTCTTCCTGGGCACGCACGTCGGCAGCGCGGCACCGTGACCCGCCTGACGCGGCCGCGGCGTTCGCTGTCATGATCCACCGCGCGGGGTCACATCGCGTGGCCGAAAATGGCCCGGAGCGCGAGCTGCGAGAGGTACGCGAGCAGCGCCCCCGCGGGGAGCGTCAGGACCCAGGCGACCACGATGTTCCCTGCGACGCCCCAGCGCACCGCCGAGACCCGCTTGCTCGCGCCCGCGCCCATGATCCCCGCGCTGATCGCGTGCGTCGTCGAGATGGGCATCCCGAGGTGGCTGGCGAAGAGGATCGTGAGCGCCCCCGCCGACTCGGCCGCGAAGCCCTGGAGCGGGTTGATGCGGAGCATCTTCGCCCCCATCGTCTTGATGATCTTCTTGCCGCCGGCCATCGTGCCGACGCTGATCGCCGCCGCGCACGCGACGATGACCCACGTGGGCACCTGATTTCCCCGCGGAGCGATCCACGCGAGCTGCGCTGGCAGGTGGTGCCCGGCGCTCAGGTACGCGGTGAGGGCGAGGGTCATGATGCCCATCGACTTCTGCGCGTCGCCCTGCCCGTGCGAGAAGGCCATCGCGCACGCCGAGACGAGCTGCATCGCTCGGGAGACGCGCACCACCGTCGTCGGCCTCCGTCGCCCGAGCGTCCAGAGCAACGCGACCATGATGACGAAGGCGAGCATGAAGCCGGCGAGCGGTGAGACGACCAGCGGGACCAGGACCTTCTTGACGAGCGCGTGCCAGCGGAAGGCGCCCGCTCCTCCGTGCGCCACGACGGCGCCGAGCAGCCCGCCGATGAGCGCGTGCGACGAAGACGACGGGATCCCATAGTACCAGGTGATGAGGTTCCACGCCGACGCGCCGACGAGCGCCGCGAGCACGACGACCTGCGTCACCTCGCTCGCCGGGGCGAAGTCGCCTGCGATCGTCTTCGCCACCGCCGTCCCCGCCATCGCTCCGGCGAAGTTGAGCGCGCCCGCGAGGAAGACCGCGAGCCGGATGGGAAGGACCCCCGTCGAGACGCTCGTCGCGATCGCGTTCGCCGCGTCGTGGAAGCCGTTGATGTAGTCGAACACCAGGGCCATCACGAGGACCAGGAGGAGCAGGGTGAGGACCATGGTCGCGCGCTAGGCGTGCTTCACGGCGATCTCGGCGAGGAACTCGCCCACGTCCTCGCAGATGTCGAGGGCGTCCTCGAGGTCTTCGAGGATGTCCTTCTGCCGGAGGAGATCCTTGCCGCGCATGTCCGGATCGCGGAAGAGCGCCGCGATCGCGTCGCGGAAGACCGTGTCGCCCTGCTTCTCGAGGGCTTTGACGCGCTTGGCGGCCTCGGGCAGCGCCGCGTACTTGCCGTGGCGGAGGAGGAGCAGCGCCTCCTCGAGGAGGACTGCGCTCTCGGCGAGGAGCTTCATCAAGGCGGTCATGGGCGCCGAGGGCGCGTCGATGTCGAAGAGGCTGAAGGAGCGGGCGATGAGGTTCGCGCGGTCGATGATGTCGTCGATCTTGCTGGCGAGGGCGTGGATGTCCTCGCGGTCGATGGGCGTGACGAAGGTCTCGGCGAGCGCCCCCTCGACCTGGTGGAGCAGATCGTCTCCCTCGTGCTCGATCTGCTGGACCGCCTTCGTGACGTCCGCCGCGCTCGCTCCCCCTCCGAAGGAGGCGAGCGCCGCGGTCGCGCGCCTGAGCGCGCCACCCTGCTGTACGATGAGCTCGAAGAACCGATCCCCTCGCGGGAGGAGCCACCGCACGAAGCTCTGGATACCCATTGGCGCGGCGGCCTTCTAGGCCGAGATCGACCGCCGTGTCACGCGCGGAGCGCGGTCGCGCGCCTCGGGGCCGGGCCTGTCCGCCTCGCGCTCGTCGCCACGGGCCGGGCTCAGGCGCGGAGGGCGGCGAGCGCCTCGAGGGGCAGCTCGGTGACGTCGCCCTGCGCGCGGGCGATGCACGCGATCTTCGCGGTGTGCTCGAGCACTTCGGCGCGCGCGTACGCCTCGAAGAGCGTCGCTCCGAGGCACACCGAGCCGTGTCGCGCCAGCACGAGGGCGTACCCTCCGCGGACGCTCTCGACGGCGGTCGTCGCGAGCCCCTCGGTCGCGGGCGTCTCGTAGGGGACGAGCGCGACGTGTCCGAGCATCGCCGCGGCCTCGGGGATGATCATCGGGACGGGCGCCCCGACGACCGACAGCGCCACGACGTGCGGCGAGTGCGCGTGGACGATCGCTCGCGCGTCGGGTCTCGCCGCGTAGAGCGCGAGGTGGAGCCGGAGCTCGGTCGACGCGCGCTGGCTCGCGTCGAGGGGCGCCCCGGCCTCGTCGAGCCGCACGACGTCGGCCGGCGTGAGCCTCCCCTTGTGCTTCCCTGTCGGTGTCACGAGGAAGCCTCCTCCTGCGAGGCGCGCCGAGCAATTGCCGTCCATCGGCGCGTTGTGGCCGCGATCGAAGAGCGCGCGCGCCGTGTCGCAGAGCTCGACGCGGAGGGCGGCCTCGGAGGTCATTCGTGGATGGCGAAGACCGTCGCCGGATCTTCCTTGGGCTCGTACCGGATCCCGTGCCATCCCTCGGGGATCGGCGGATCGGTCCAGTAGAAGAGCCAGCGTCCGTCGAGGGCCGAGACGTTCACGCACCCGGCGCTCATCTTCTCTCCCCAGTTGTCGTGCCAGTACGCGGTGTGGATGGCGTGAGGGCCGTGAAAGTTCTGTGCCCAGGGGACGTCGGAGTGGATGAAGTCGCCGGGCGCGACCATCGTCGCCGTCGCGAACTTCCCGGTGATGACGAAGGGGCCGACGGGCGTCGACGCGGTCTCGAGCGGATCGCGGCCGCGCTCGGGGAGCCCGCCGCGCCCGGGCGAGATCATCGTCGCGTAGACGGGGATGGTGCCCTCGTACGCGACGAGCCAGCCGCCGAGGATGCTCGCGTCGATCCAGGTCTTTCGTGAGCCGCGGAGCCCGGAGGGGAGCGCGTCGCGGAGTCGAACGACGACCGCCTCGGACTCCTTCACCCACGTCCCGTCGGCGGTCTCCCAGAAGCGCTCTTTGCCCGAAGGCTCCGAGCGGCCGGTGAGCGCGACGTGCGAGAGGCGCGCGTGCTCGCCCTCGGCCGCGACGAACTGGTCTCCCTCGCGACGGTACTTGGGCCGGGCCTTGCCGCGGAAGAAGGCGATCGGGAGCTTCGCCTCTCCGGCGCGCAGATCGACGCCGTGGAAGTCGGAGACGGGGTAGGGCGCGACGCGGTCTTTGGGCGCCCAGACGAAGTCGGCGGAGAGGAGCCAAGAGCGGCCATCGACCTCCTGCTCCGCCGTGTATGCGAAGGTCGAGCCGGGGAGCAGCCGGCGTCGCTCCTCGCGCAGGGTGGCGGGCATGGTGTCGGGGAGCAGCACGGGCTCGGCGGGTGCGGGGGTGAGATCGACGCCGGTGAGGCTCGCGGGGGAGGCGCCGCCCTTCGCGGCCTGGATGCGCGCCTCGTGCTCGTCGAGGTCCCACTCTCGCTGCCTCGCGGCCTCGCGCGTGGGGATGGCCCGGTAGCGCTGGAGCCCTCGTGACTCGGCGTAGCGGTGGGGCCAGGCGGAGGCGAGGTTGGGCGCGAGGGGGCGGAGCCCGGCGAGCTCGTTGTCGTCGGGATCGAGGGTCGCGGTCTTGTCGTCGACGCAGACGAAGCCCTTCGGCTTCACCTGGTACCAGGCGGGACAGCCTCCGGCACCAGGGAGCGGGCCCTTCTCGACGTCCGCGTAGCCGCCGAGCCACAGGAAGCCGAGCCACCCGGCCGCGGCGCTCGGCTCGTACCGGACCCAGACGTAGCGGCTCTTCGCGTAGACGCGCGAGCCCTTCTCGGGGAAGGCCGCGGGCGGGACGGCGCGGCTCCAGCCGAGGGTGGGCGCCGGCGCGGCTTCGGCGGCGGGTGCGATGGCGCCGGCGGCCGGTGTGGCCCCCGGCGCGGCCGTGACCGGAGTGGCGCTGGGTCGAGGGGCGTCGTCGGATGGCTCGTCGCCTGCCCGCTCGAGGGTCCAAGCTGCGGCTCGGGGGGCGGACGGTGCGGGCTCGGCCTGCCGGAGCCCTGGGGGTGCCTCGCGCGCGCAGGCCGTCAAGACGAGGAGCGGGAGCGCACGACGCACGACGGTCGTCATGTAGCCGAAGCCGCGGCGTGGAGCCAATCCGTGGCGGTCACCCGTGGAGGCGACGCCTTCGTCGTCGGGGTGGCCCGCGGCCTCGCGTCGTCTCGAGCGGCGACGCTGGGTGGGCGACGCCTTCGTCGTCGGGGTGGCCCGCGGCCTCGCGTCGTCTCGAGCGGCGACGCTGGGTGGGCGACGCCTTCGTCGTCGGGGTGGCCCGCGGCCTCGCGTCGTC
>CAYNEK010000023.1:5955-12364 GCA_964396175.1 uncultured Polyangiaceae bacterium
GACGCTGGGTGGGCGACGCCTTCGTCGTCGGGGTGGCCCGCGGCCTCGCGTCGTCTCGAGCGGTGACGCTGGGTGGGCGGCGCCTCGCGCCGGAGAGGGTGTGGAGCGTGCCGCTCGATCGAGACTCCGGCTGTGCGGCGCTGGCACGGCGTCCCTGACGGCGGGCGGTGTCCCGACGCCGTGGTACTCGTCCGGCGCGGGGCGGTCGGAGCGTCGTTCAGCTCCTCTCGGAGGCGAGCAGGCGTGTCAGGCGCTCGCGCTCGATGCGGACCGGGAGGACCTTCTCGCGCGTGACCTCGACCGTGCCCGGCGGCGCGCCGCGGCGCTTCCTCACGTGGCGTCGATCGGCGTAGCGGACGTCGACCACCGCCTCGCCCCGGAGGTCCGAGAAGTGCGCCGCGAGCGTCGCCGCGTCCACGAGCGTCTCCTGCTCGAGCCGCCCCGACTTGAACCAACCAGGCGCGACCACGTGCGCGCCCGCCGCGTCGCGCGCGTGAAGCCAGAGATCGCCCGGCCGCGCGACCACCGTCGAGAGGTGATCGTTCGACGTCGCGTCCTTCCCGACGAAGAGCGGCGATCCGGCCACGGACTCGAACTCGCGGTGCCTCCTCGCGCCACCCTGCGCTGGGCGCGCCCTCGCTGAACCCTGCGGCTTCGGGGCGAGATCGCGCGGGAGCGCGCGCCGGATCCGCTCGGCGAGCGCGTCGATCGTGTGCTCGTCGGCGAGGCGCTGGAGTTCGTCTCTCGCCTCGAGGACCGTGAGGAGCCAGGTCTCGGCCTCGTCCCTGCGGGCCCGCGCGAGCGCCGCGCCCGCGCGGAGCCGCTTCGCGCGGGCGAAGACGCGCTCGAGCTGGACCCTCGGTGGAGCTGCCGGATCGAGCGTCAGCGTGCGCTCGACCGGGGCACCGCTCGACCAGTCGGTCGCGTGGAGCAGCGTCGTCCCCCTGGGCATCCGCGTCGCTTCCGCGACGAAGAGCGCGGCCACCCGCGCGTCCTCGGAGGCATCCTCGGCCCGCGAGAGATCCTCTTCGACGGCGGAGATCCGGCGCTCGAGCTTCGTCGCGACCTTGCCGAGCGCGGCCTCGAGCGCGCGTCGCTTCGCGTCGACGAGGAGCGCTCGGTGCTCCGCGAGGAGGCGGCTCGCGCGCGCCTCTGCGTCCGCGAGATCGGCTTCGGTGAGCGGGCGCCCTTCTGGGAGCATCCCGTCGATGGGCTCGTCGACTTGGACGCCGCTGCGATCGGCGGCCACCCAGAGCTCGTGGTCCCCTGCGCGGACGAAGAGCGAGAGGGACCTCCCCACGACGGCCTGGACGACGCGCGTGCCCTCCAGGCGATCCCGGAGTCCCCGGACAATCGCGTCCGCCGGCGCCCCTCGGGGCCGCTCTCGGGCGATGGCCCAGGCTGGGCGAGCGCGGGGAGCGCCGGCGAAGACGAGGAGCACCCGCGGCTCGTCGCCGCGCAGCGAGAGCGCGAAGAGCCCCGGGAGGGGTCCGTCGATCCTGTCCACGACGCCGAGCTGAGGCCCGTCCGGCACGATGAGCTGGAGCGTGCCACGCGGGCTTCGGCCTGGGAAGCGCGCCGAGTCTCGCCCTGAATGGCTCGCGACGATGCGCGTGCGGTCCACGCAGGCGCTGTGGTTATCTTGCACGGCGCGGCGCTCGGTGGCGTGAGCTCACCGGACGCCCACGCAGGCGCGGCCGCCGTCGGGTCCCGCGCGGTGCGGCTGGGTCCGGGGGATGGCGGCGCGCGCCGTCTGCGCAGGGCGCTGGCCTAGCGAGGCGTGGCGATCGTATGCTGGCGCGACCGTGCGACGGTCCGCGCACCCACGAGGCGACACCAGCGCCTCCCGCATCAAGGCGCTCGCGCTGTACACGGCGGGGGCCCACGGCGAAGCGGCGGCCGACGCGCTCCTCTCCTCGGTCGAGCTCTCCTGGGATGACATCGAGGCCGAGACGAGGCCCCTCTCGATCGGCGTGTTCCACCGCGCCCTCGTCGCCTTCGTGGGGCGTCACGGGCGCGAGGCGCTGGCCGAGGTCTGGCGCGGCGTCGTCCACGAGAAGAACCTCGGGGTCTGGATGCGGGTGCTCCGCGACGTGCGCACCCCGGAGGGGGCGCTCTCTCGCTTCACGGAGCTCGGCGGAGACGAGGGCAAGACCACGCGCTGGCAGACCCTCGAGAGCCGCCCCGGGCTCTGGCGCGGGCGCCTCACGGTGGACCACGATCTGCGCTTCGAGGCCGACGGCCTCCTGTCGCTCGCGAGACAGGCGGAGCTCCGCGCGGTCCCGGTCCTGTTCGGTCTCGAGCCCGCGACCGTCCGCGAGCTCTCTGCCGTCCGCACGACCTTCGCGACGAAGACCGGCATGGTAGGGGCGGAGGTGGTCGTCACCTGGCGCGAGGAGGCGCCGCGGAGCCACGTGGTCCCGTTCGTGGCTGCCGGTGTGCTCGCGGGGGGGCTCGTCGGCCACGCCGCCTCGTCGGTCGTCGCGGTCCCGTCGGCGCTCGTCGCGGCCGTCGTCGGGGGCGTCGTCGGCGGGTGCGGAGGCGCCGGCGCGTGGGCGCTCCGGAGGCGCATGTCGCGGGCTGAGGTCGAGCGCCGCGCGAAGGAGATGCGCCTGCGCGCGCTCGAGCGGAGCACGCTGCTGCTCGACGACCGCTCGACCCTGTCCGGCCCCCTCGAAGGCGCCGTGATCGCCGGACTCTACCGGCTCGGCGCGCGGCTCGGGGCCGGGGCGAGCGGCGTCATCCACGAGGCCGTGAGGCTGTCGGACGATCAGCCCGTGGCCGTGAAGCTGCTCCGGGCCGCCGTCGCGCACGACGCGATCGCCAGCGATCGGCTCCGACGCGAGGCCGAGGCGATGGGTCTCGCGTGGCACCCCAACGTGGTCGAGCTGTACGATCAGGGCGCGCTCCCCGACGGGACGACCTACCTCGTCATGGAGCTGCTCGACGGCGAGCCGCTCTCTGCGCGCCTGCAGCGCGGCCCACTCCCCGAAGGAGAGGTCGTCGAGCTGATGTTCGAGCTCTGCGACGCGCTCGCGGCCATCCACGCGGCCGGCGTCATCCACAGGGACCTCAAGCCGGGCAACATCTTCCTCTGCCAGGCGCGCCGATCCTCGGGCGCGCAGTCCGTCAAGGTGAAGGCCCTCGACTTCGGCATCGCGCGGGTCGAGTGGGCCGAGACGCGCCTCACGGACGCGGAGGTCGCGGTGGGGACGCCGGGGTACATGTCTCCCGAGCAAGAGGAGGGGCTCGAGGTCGACGCCCGCAGCGATCTCTACGCGCTCGGCGCCATCCTGTTCGAGTGCCTGTCCGGCGTGCCTCTGCGACCCGCGGGCCGACCGAGCGCGCGCGCGCGGGCGAGCGGCGTCCACCCGGTCGCGCTCGCGCCCGCGTGGCGGGCGGTCGTCGAGAAGGCGACCGCCCGGCAGCCTCGAGAGCGCTACGCCGATGCGAAGGCCATGGGCGACGCCATCGCGCAGGCGGCGCGCGCGACCGGCGAGTTCGCGCGGCAGTGGCCTGGGCCCGACGGTCCGCCGCTCCGCACGAAGTCCTCCGGGTGACGGGCGTCAGCGCGTCAGGACGATGTCGCGCCCGAGCCGCGCGGACAGCTTCTCGGTGAGGACGTCGCGGAGCTCTTCGTGGGGCGGCTTCGACGATCGCCAGGCGCCGCCGTCGACGCTCGGATCGAAGTGCCACGCGCTCCGATCCGCGGCGAGCCAGATCTGCCCGGCGGCGCGGTGGCTGTTCACCACGAACTCGGCGCCGCCCGCCTCGAAGGCGATCTGGAGCACGCCGAGGCTGAGCTCGGCCTCGACGCCGTCCAGGTGGTCGAGGGCGCCGAGCAGGCCATGGAGCTCGCGGTCGGCGAGGGCGTCGAAGGTGCTTGGGTCGAGGGTCATCGAGAACTTTCTCCTGGGCGGCTCGCAAAGTGCGAGAATGCGCGCCCAGGATGGCCGAAAAGGGCAAGCCCGCCAAGCGCTCCAAGCAGGAGGACAAGAGCCGCGACCCGCAGGAGAGCGGCCCGGAGATCCGCGTCGGGCCTCCCGCCGCGCTCGGGCGCGCGACGCTCGACGACATCGAGGCGGACCTGCGAGGGGCGCCGTGGCCTCGCGCGCCCTTCGTCACGGTGAGCTACGACGAGAGCGCGCCGCTGCCCGCCGGGCGCGCGAGCCGCCGGGCGGCGCCGGTGGGGCGGGTGCCGCTGACCTCGGCGCCCGAGATCGAGATCGGGATGACCTCCGTCGGGCGGGACACGCTCTCGGCCATCGACGACGGCGATCCCGACGGAGGGCGCGACGAGCCCGCGACGTCGCCCGCGGCAGCGCCCGCGCGGCCGAGCGACGCGCTGGAGCTGCGAACCTTCGTCGTCCCGTCGGCGACCTTGTCCCCGCGCGCGACCGACGAGCAGAAGCGGGCGTTCGTCCGCGATCGGCTCGCCCACAGGCTGCCGTGCCCGCCCCACGCCGTCCGCCGGGTGGACGTGCGGCCCTTCGAGCCGGGGGCGGTGGCGCTGCGGGTCTGGTGCCCGGTCGACTGAGCCCGGCGCGCGCTCGGTCGCATTCTGCGGATGGAAGTTGCAAGCGGCGGGGTGTCCGCGTCAAGCTTCCATGCCATGGACGAGCCCACGAAGGAGCTGCTCGAGCGCGGCCGCGAACTGTACCGAAAGGGCGACTACAAGGGCGCCGAGGCGACGCTGGACCAGGTCGTCGCGCAGGGCACGGTCTTCGCCGATGTCTACGACATGCTGGGCGTCATCGCCCACTCGCGCGGCGATCTCCGCGCCGCCGAGACACGCTTCCGCCAGGCGCTCGCGCAGAACCCGAGCTACACGGACGCCCTCCTCAACCTGGCCGTCACGCTGAACGACCAGCACAAATACGACGAGGCCCGCGACATCTGGAAGCGCCTCTCGCAGAAGACGCCGACCAACGACAAGATCATCGAGTCCTTCGCGCGGGGCAAGATCGCCAACATGCACGCGGAGCTCGCGCAGGCGTACTCGGACGTGGGACAGATCGACGAGGCCATCGAGCAGCTCGAGAAGGCCGTGCGCCTCGGGCCGAGCTTCGCCGATCTCCGCTACCGGCTCGGGATCTTGTACCGCGACGCCGGGCGGCTCGACGAGGGGCGTCGCACCCTCGAGGCGGCCATCGCCGCGAACCCGAAGCACCTGCGCGCGCACATCACGCTCGGGTCGACCTGCCTCTCGCTCGGCGACAAGGAGGCGGCGCGCGAGGCTTGGACCGAGGCCCTCGCGCTCGGCCCCGAGGAGCGCGACAGGGCGCGCATCGAGTCCTACCTCGCCATCCTCGACGATCCCCCCCGGTCGATCTCGACGAAGCCCGGCGCGCCGAGCTGACCGAGATGAAGTCGCTCCTCCTGGGCTCGTTGCTCGTCCACATGGCGGGCGGGACGGACGGCGAGGGCGGGGGAGACGGGCCCGCCGTCCTCCTCTGCCACGGGTTCGGCGCACCCGGCGACGATCTCGTCGGGCTCCACCGCGCGATCGCGGCGCCGCCGGGGACGCGCTGGTTCTTCCCCGAGGCGCCGCTCGACGTCGACGTAGGGATGCCGGGCCGCGCGTGGTGGCCCATCGACATGGCGCGCCTCCAGCTCGCGATGATGCGCGGCATGAGCCGCGAGCTCGCGCGGGAGACGCCGCCCGGCCTCGCGGCGGCGAGGCAGCTCTTGTCGGAGACGATCTCCTTCCTCGGAGAGCTGCACCACGTGGACCCCGCGCGGCTCGTCGTGGGCGGCTTCTCGCAGGGGGCGATGCTGACGACCGATCTCGTGCTCACCGGCGGGCTCGGCGTGGCCGGGCTCGCGATCCTCTCGGGCACGCTGCTCTCGGAGGACCGTTGGCGCGCGTCCGCTGCGAGCGCGAGCGGCCTCCCGGTGTTCCAGTCGCACGGGCGGCACGACCCCGTGTTGCCGTTCTCGGGCGCCGAGGCCCTCGGGGCGCTCCTCGTGGGGGCCGGGGCCCACCGCCGGTTCGTGCCCTTCTCGGGGCAGCACGAGATCCCGACTCCCGCGATCGGCGCGCTCGGAGGCTTCTTGTCCGAGGTGCTCGCGTGATCGAGCCGGCGAAGCGCCCCTGCCCATGCTGCGGGAACCTCACGCTCGAGGCCGAGGTCCTCGATGACGGGGACTTCGACATCTGCCTCGTCTGCTTCTGGGAGGACGATCCGGCCCAGCGGGACAACCCCGTCGACCCCGTCGGCGCGAACGACGTGTCCCTCCGCGAGGCCCGCGAGAACTACCAGGTGTATGGAGCTTCCAAACAGAGCCTCGCGCCGCACGTGCGGTCGCCGCGGCCCGAGGAGCTCCCACCCAAGGGGAGAGCGTAAGCAAGAAAGAGCCTCGCGCCGCACGTGCGGTCGCCGCGGCCCGAGGAGCTCCCACCCAAGGG
>CAYNEK010000023.1:12464-30281 GCA_964396175.1 uncultured Polyangiaceae bacterium
AGAGCCTCGCGCCGCACGTGCGGTCGCCGCGGCCCGAGGAGCTCCCACCCAAGGGGAGAGCGTAAGCAAGAAAGAGCCTCGCGCCGCACGTGCGGTCGCCGCGGCCCGAGGAGCTCCCACCCAGGGGGAGAGCGTGGGCAGAGGGCGAGCCGCATGTCCGTGCGCGCGCCGCGTGGACTCGGTGGGCGATGGCCGAGGCAGCATGCCGAGGCGCGCCCGCGATGACGGGGCCCGCGTCAGTCCTTTTTGCCCTTGCGCTTCAGCTGCTGTGTCGCGGCCTGGCGCACGGGCGCCGGGACGTCGCGGCTCCGCTCGAGCTGCTTCAGCTCGTGCTCGCGCATGTGGAGCACGAGGCGCGACGCGACGGCGAAGGGCGTCTTCGGGTTCGACACGAGGTTGTACTTGATCTGGTGGTTCTTCAGCCACTCGCCGTTCGCGCCGATGATGCGCATCGCCTCTTCGTTGGTGTTCCGGCTCGAGGAGATGCGGACGATCTCGGGCTCCTGGATCTGAGGGCTGCGGACGGCGGCGGCGGCGACGAGCTTGTTGGCGTCGCGGACCAGGATCTGGCGCTCGGCCGCGGTGCCCAGGATCGCGCGGCGGATGCGGCCCGAGATGGAGAGCTCCTTCAGCTGCGCGTGGATGGGCAGGAGCTTCTTCGTCGGGACCTCCGCGCCTGACTCGTCGTGCTCGTGCGTGTGCTCGTCGCGCCCGACGTCGAGCTCGTCCGCGAGATCGCCGGTCGTCGCGAACACCTGGTCCTCGAAGGTAGAGACCCCCGCCTCGACGAGCGCGGCCTCGTCGAGCGCCGCGACCGCCTCGCGGAAGCCACCGATCCCGTGCAGCTCGATGCCGCTCCGGGCCGCGAGATCGATGAGACGATCGGCGGTGCTCATGCGGGTGTTCTTGTTGAGATAGAGCTTCTCGATGATGGACGGATGGGCGAGGAGGCGCGTCTCGTTGGTGGCGACGAGCTCCGTCACGGCCTCGCTGCCGGCTGCGGCGAGCCATGTGAGCGTGTCCTCATGGATGCTCGGCGAGGGGACGAGCCTCTCCAGGACGTCCACGCGCGTCGCGAAGGCGCGGGCGAGCGCGTCGATGGCCACCGGCTGCAGCTCGGCCGCGAGCGCCCCCGCGAGGATCGGCGGCGCGAGGGTCTCGAGGGTCTTCTTCGCGGTGGACGCGAGCGCCTCGTCTGCGTCGGAGGCGAGGACGGCGACGACGAGCACGATCGCCTCGGGGCGGAGGCCGGGGAGGACGCCCTTGGCGACGCCGAGGCGCGCGGGCGCCGGCCCGCCGGGGGCCACGATGCGCTGCACGGGGCCGGGGAGCGCGGAGAGATCGGCGGGCGGGATCACGCGGGCAGCATACCCAAGTTCGGCGGGCGGGCGCCCTCGACCCGAAATCGGAGCCAGCGGCGTTGAAGGTGTCGGACGGAAGGGCTATGCTCTGCCGTTGACGACCGTGGCGTCCGCGCGTCGTCGTGATGCAGCGCCAGAGGCCCGGCCTCGCCGCCCCGCACGCACCCTCCCCGTCCATACCCTCCAAGCACCCAAGAAAGAGAGCGACCGACACCCATGGGCATCCTCAACTTCGTGAAGGCCGGCGTGCAGCAGATGATGATCGCGCGCCCGGACGATAAGAAGCACCTCGTCGTGTGGAAGTGGCCCGACCAGAACGTGCCGATGATGTCCCAGCTCACCGTCGACTCGGACGAGGTCGCGGTGTTCTTCAAGAACGGCGCGTGCATGGGCGTCCTTCCGGGCGGGCAGCGCCACACCCTCTCGACGCAGAACATCCCGTTCCTCGGCGGGCTCATCAACCAGTTCACCGGCGGCAACATCTTCATCGCGGAGATCTTCTTCGTGAAGGTGCAGCCGATCCGTGGGCTCCCGGTGGGCGGACCCATCGGCGAGATGATCGATCCGTTGACGCAGGAGATGTGCACGCCGCGCATGTTCGGCGAGATGAGCATCCAGGTGGTCGATCCGGCGCGGTTCATCGTCGGGTACACGGGGCAGGCGCGCAGCGCCGAGGACAACGACACCATCTTCGAGTGGGTGAAGGGCCTCTTCATGCTGGGCGTGAAGAGCACGCTCGGCGAGGTGTGCGAGGTCGAGGGCAAGAGCCTCCTCCAGGTGACGGCGCTGACCAGCGTCCTCGCCCAGCGCTTCGTCCAGAGCTGCCAGCCGCTCGAGGACATCGGCGTCCGCGTCCACCAGATGGGGAACTTCAACATCAACTTCTCGGCCGAGGATCGCGCGCGCCTCGTCGCCGCCCAGGCCGAGGTCGCCAAGGCCAACCGCGGGGTCGCGATCGCGCAGGCCCAGGCCAAGGCCAAGCAGTTCGAGCTCGACCAGAAGTTCTCGAACGACCAGCGCTACGTCCAGAACCTCGCCGGCAACTACCAGAACTACATGGCAGGCCAGGCCGTGGTCGCCGCCGCGCAGAACGAGGGCGGCGGCATGGCGGGCGTCGGCGCGCAGATGGGCGCGGGCATGATGATGGGCGGCTACATGCACCAGAACATGCAGCAGCCGACGGGACCCCAGTTCCCGGCGCCGGGCATGCAAGGGCCGCAGGGGCAGCAGCCGATGCAGGCGCAGCCTCCGCAGGCGACGGCGCCGCAGGGCACGGGCGCCGCCTGCGCGAAGTGCTCGACGCCCAACGGCCCCGGCGCGAAGTTCTGCGCGAACTGCGGCAACGCGATGGCGCCGCCCGCCCCCGCGCAGCGCTTCTGCACGAGCTGCGGCACGCAGAACCCAGGGACGGCGAAGTTCTGCGCGAACTGCGGCACCGGGTTCGCCTGAGCCGACCCTCGCCGTGAGCCGAGTGCGGCTCCATCCGTTCGCGGGTGGGGCCGCTCGCGCGTCAGGGGGACGGCGTCGCCTCGGACGAGCGCGGCGCACGGCGTGGGGTGCGTCGTGACACGACCGCGCGGCGCTCAGCGCTCCTCGTCGTGAGCCGAGGGCGGCTCCATCCGTTCGCGGGTGGGGCCGCTCGCGCGTCAGGGGGACGGCGTCGCCTCGGACGAGCGCGGCGCACGGCGTGGGGTGCGTCGTGACGCGGTCGCGCGGCGCTCAGCGCTTCGGGCGGAGCTCGTCGCGTTCGTCGGCGTCGTCCATGGGCACGACGATGCGGTACCGCTCGTCGAACCAGCTCCCGAGATCGACGAGCTTGCACCGGGCCGAGCAGAACGGGCGCGTGGGCGCGTCGTCGGGGAGGTCGATCTCGCGACGACACGTCGGACAGCGGGTGCGCACGGTGCGATCCTAGGCGGGGTCGGGGTCGGGAGCCAGCTCCCTCGTCCTGGACGCGGCGCGCGCGTGGCCCGCCGCTCGTCTTCGGCTAGGCTCGGCGGCGTGCGCCCGCGCTCCTCGGTCCGCGTCGACCATCTCGCGCTCTCCGTCACTCGGACGTCGCCCGACGGCGTTCGGTGGACGGTGGAGCCTCCCTTCGTGGTCCACGCGGGCACCTCGCCGCGGCTCCCCGTCTTCGACGGCTGGATCGGAGAGGGCTCGCTGTCGATGGCGCTCTCGGGGCTCACCGAGCGCCCGTTCGGCGCGATGCTCTCGCTGGGCGGTGTCACCTCCGCGCGGCGTGAGGCGGTCCTCGGGGACGAGGAGGGCTCGGTCTTCCCGTTCTCCCTCGCGTTCGAGGTCCCGCTCGGCGCGCTCCGCGCGGTGCTCGGGGCGCCTCTCGTGGTGGAGCTCCTCGTCTCGGACGCGCCGCTTCGCCTCTGCCGCGCGACCCTCGTCCCGGTCCCAGGCGAGGGCCCTCGCTTCGCGTCCTTCGATCTGCTCGACGTCACCGACGCGCTGCTCTACGGGGCCGCGCCCCGCCATCGCTTCGAGCTGACGAACCCGGAGGAGGGCTTCTGGGCCGGCACCGGGCGCCATCGCCTCGAGGTGCGCTTCGACTGGGCGGACGAGCCCGGCCAGCCTCCTGGCTCCGCCACGGGCGCGCCGCACTCGGCGCGAGGCCTACTGGCTTGGATGCGCGGGCTCGGTCCGTCTCCTGACTCCGCCACGACGCCCCTCGGAGCCGACGGCACGGGCCCCGAGAGGGCGCACGCTCCCGACGGAGCTCGCTGGGTGATCGAGCGGCGCCCCTCGGTCGTGCGCGTCGCGCACCCCGCCGTCCGAGAGGACGCGAGCCGGCGCGAGGGCGCGCTGCGAACCAGCCTCGAGCTCGAGCTCGACCTGTCCGCGGAGTCGATCTCCTCGGTGCCGCCCGAGGGGATCGACGTCCCCCTCGGCCTCTCGACCCACCACCCGATGACGTTCGGCGAGGACGCGGCGACCCTCCTCGTCGAGCCGCCCTTCTCCGTGCGCGTGCGCGATCCCCGGGCGCGCCTCTCCGCGTTCGCGCGGCTCTCGGCGGTGGCCATCGACTTCGGGACGAGCGCGAGCGTCGCGGCGCTCTACGATCGAGGGCACAGGACGCTCCTCCGGCTCGGCGTGGGCGATGGGGACGGCGAGTCGCTCGCCGAGAACCCGACGGCGCTGCTCGTCGAAGACCACGAGCGCCTCTTCGCCGTGATGGACGGCGGCCGCTTCCCGGAGCTCGTGCGCGTCGTGCGTGGCAGCCACGCGGCAGAGGCCGCGCTCGCCGACACGCCGAGCGCCGTGCTCACCGAGCTGAAGAGCCTCGCGGAGCGCGTCGTCAGCTTCGATCAGTCGCCGCAGCTCCGCGATCGCGAGCGCGGGCGTGATTTCTTGCTCGACGAGGCGCGCGTCCGCGCCGTGATCCGCGCGTACGCCTACCTGCTCGGCCGCGCGATCAACCGTCCGGGTCAGGATCAGCGGCTCCGCTACCACCTCACGCACCCGGCGAAGGTGGACGAGCGCACCCGCGCGTTGCTCGAAGCCGAGCTGGGGCGCGGCCTGCGCATGGCGATCCCGACGGGGATCGATGACGCGGAGATCACGGTGTCGATGAGCGCGAGTGAGCCCGAGGCCTTCGCCGCCGAGGTCTGCCCGGAGCTCGCCGCCCACCCCGCGCTCGAGCCGCTGCTCGCGAAGCACGGGGAGCTCCGGTTCGCCGTCTTCGATCTCGGCGGGGGCACCCTCGACCTGGCGTGCGGGACCTTCCGCCCGGCGACGCCAGACGAGGAGCGCGAGCATGGGGTCTCGGCGGTCATCGAGACGCTGCAGGTCTCGGGAGACGAGCGGGTGGGCGGCGTCGATTTGTCGCACGAGCTCGCCTTCCTCGCCCACCAGCACCCCCGGGTGTTGCCCGAGATGGAGGCGAAGGAGATCCCGATGATGCGCCCGCGCGCCGCGATCGACGACCCCCTCGTGAGGCGGCCGCACCTCTACAAGAGGAGCCTCGCCGCGCGACAGAACCGCTTCCGCGTCGAGCGCGGGCTCGAGCTCGAGCGGGTGAAGCGAGGCCCCGACGAGGCCCCGAGCCGCCCTGCTGCGCTGCCGCTCGCGCGCGTCGACGGCAGCGACGCCGACGTGGGCTCCTTCGCCGATCCTGACGGACTCGACGACGCGATGCGCGCGCACCTCCGCGAGCGGATCGAGGCCGCGGTGAAGGTCCTGCGCGCGATGCTCGACGCGACCTCGTGGGGTGGCGCGCCGCCGAGCGGGGATTTCCGCGAGGACGGGGTCGTCCTCTTGCTCGCCGGGAACGCGTCCCGGAGCGCGTACGTCGCCGAGGCGATGGCGCGTGTGCTCGGCGGACCGCTGCCGCTGTTCTCTCCGACGTCGAAGGGGCCCTTCTCGCCGCTCGTCCTGTACGAGCTGCCCGCGGAGCCAGGGCTCGGTCGCGCGCGTATCGGCGTGTCTCCAAAGACCGCCGTCGCCCTGGGCGCGCTCAAGATCGCGAACCGCGAGGCCTACTTCCTACGTAAGGAGCGGGCGTTCTCCTTCTTCGTCGGCGATCTCCGCGGCTTCCCGCCCAAGTTCGTGGCGCTCCTCTCGATGGGCGCGAAGGTGTCGGACGCGGCGTGGATCGACTTTGGAAAGTGGAGCTCGGAGACCCCTCTCCGTGTCGCGAGGGAGTATGAACCGGGCAAGATGACCTCGAGCGATGCCCGCCTCTTCTTCGTTCCGCCTGGGCTCGGAGACGGCAAGCGCGGTCGGCTGGAGGTGCGCCCGTCGGCGCCGGATCGCATCGCGCTGCGGCTGACGACGGACGAGGGCGAGGAGATCTGGTCCGAGGTGTCGCTCGGGAGGATGCTCGGGTGAGGTGGATCGTCCCGGCTGGGGTCGTGGCGGTGTCGATGATGACGGGCTGCCGGGAGGTGCCCACGGTGCACCACGGCGTGCGGCTCGGGGACACGATGGCCGAGGTGCGCGCCGCGTTCGACGGCGGTCCAGGAGCCTGGTCCAGCGAGACGGGCAAGGTCCCGTCGCTCACGTGGAGGGCCACCGGCGAGACGTCGCGCGTCTCGGAGGCGCGGTTCGAGTTCCACGGCGGGATGATGGTGGCGGCGCGCTTCGTCGAGGCTGAGGGCGCGCGCGAGGCGAAGGGCCCCCCCGTGGACGTGACGCCCGCCTCGGTGATCGAGCGGCGCCGCGAGGGCGGCGTGGTGCGGGTCAACGTCGTGAGCCGGTCGTGCCCCGAGCACGTGGACGAGGTCGCGAAGATCCTGTCCTCGGCGAAGCCCTGAGCCGCCACCCCGGGCGGCGCCTCGAGCCGTCGCGGGCGAGGCGATTCGCTGCCGAGAGGGTGCTCTCGTGGCGAGGGATGGGACGGGTCGAGCAGCGGCGCCGCTGGGCGGTCAGCCGCCGAGCCCGTGGTCCCGGGCAATGGCCTGGTTCTTCTCCCGCGCGCGCCTCGACGCGGGTCGCTCGGCGAGCCGCGCGACGTAGCCGCGGAGCGCCGGGGTCCCATCGAAGAGCTTGAAGTCTAGCATGTAGCCGACGGTGCCGCCGAACACCGTGTCGGCCATCGAGAAGCGGTCGCCGAGGAGGTACTCCCTCCCGGCGATCGCCGAGTCCATCGCGGCGACCACGTCGTCGAAGGTCCCCCACCCCGCGCTCCGCGCGTCGACGGTCCAGCCGCCCCGCTTCGCCATCATGGCGGGCTCGATGACCGACGGCGCGAAGAGCGACCAGCGGAGGTACGCGCCGCGCGCGGGATCGTCGAGCGCGGGGGCGAGCACGCCCGCGGCCGCGCGATCCCCGAGGTAGAGCGCGATCGCTGCCGACTCGGTCACGACCGCGTCCCCGTCCCGCAGGATGGGCAGCTTGCCCATCGGGTTCATCGCGAGGAGCTCTGGCGCCTTCTGGCCGCCCCTCATGATGTCGACGAAGGCGAGCTCGTACGGGACGCCGACCTCTTCGAGCATCCAGACGACGTTCGCGGCGCGGGTGTAGGGGTGGTGGTGGAGGACCATCGCCATCGAGCGCCTCGTAGCACGACGGTGGATTCCGAGGGGCGTCGGCATTGGCGCGTGCGGCCGCCGGGGACCAGGGCCGCGCGCCGCCGCGTCGTGCTACCTTCGTGGGCTCCCGTAGACCGTCCGCGACCGTCGGACGTCCAACCTCCCACTCCTCGCCATGGCCACGCCCTCGCCCTCCCCCTCGTCTCGCAACCGGCTGCGCTATCTCCTCCTCGCCATCACCGCCGGCGTCGCCGTCCTCGTGGTCCTCGCGGCGCTCCGACGCGGGGCCCCGCCCAAGCCGGCCGAGCCGATCGGCGCGAGGCTCGAGCTCGCCGCGGGCGACGTCTCGATCGGCGACGGGAAGACGATGACGACGGCTGTCTCGGGCTCGCCCGTCGCGGAGGGCGCGCACGTCGTCTCGGGCAAGGGCGCGCGCGCTCTCGTCAGGACGTCTGACGGCGCCACGCTCTTCTTGCGGGGAGACACCGAGGTCGTGATCGGTCCGAAGGCCGTCGAGCTGACGCGCGGCGAGGTCTTCGTCGACGCGCCCAAGACGGACGATGTGCCCGCGGTCTTCAAGGCGAAGGGCCACCAGATCACCGCCGCCGAGGCCGGCGTCAGCGTGCGGCTCGCCGGGGACGACGTCGCCGTGTACGTCGCGCGAGGGCTCGCCATCCTCGCTTCCCCGGGCGGGCGCGTCGAGGTGAACGCCGGCGAGGAGGCGAGCGCGGGCGCGTCGGGTGCGCCGACGGTGAAGCCGGTGGCCTTCTGGTCAGACTGGACCGGGGGGCTCGGCGATCAGCGGCCGCAGCGCGGCGCCATCGGGAGCGGAAACGGCCGCATCTACGGGATCGACGCGGGCGACGGCCGCCCCGGCGCGCCCGCGCGCAAGCTCGGCGTCGCCAAGCAGGTGGTGAGCGCCGTCCTGCGCGACGGCGTCGCCGAGACCGAGGTCGACCAGACCTTCTCGAACCCCGGCGGCCGCGCCATCGAGGGCTACTACTGGTTCACCGTGCCGCCGTCCGCCATCGTCACGAGCTTCGCGCTCGAGACGAACGGGCAGCTCGTCGAGGGGGAGGTCATCGAGCGGAAGGAGGCCGCGGCGCGGTACGAGGCCGCCAAGCGCAGGGCGAACGATCCGGCCATCCTCGAGTGGGTCGATGGCCGCTCGTACCGCGCGCGCATCTTCCCGATCCCGGCGAGCGGGACGCGACGGGTCGTGCTCCGCTACATGGAGATGCTCCCGTCCCTCGAGGGGAAGCAGCGCTACGTCTACCCGATGCGGAGCGACGACGGCGTACGCTTCGACGAGTTCAGCCTGTCGGTCGACCTCGGCGACGCCGGGAAGACGGGGAGCCTCGCGACGTCCCTCGACGCGAAGATCGAGGACGGCGGGCGGCGGGTCACGATGCGCAGGAGCGGCTACGTCCCGCGCGCGGACTTCCAGCTCGAGCTCGCGGCGACGGACAAACGTCCCCTCCGGGTCTGGCGCTTCGACGCGGGGAAGGACCAGGCCGACTACGTCATGCTGCGGTACGCCCCCGACGTCGACTTCGACAAGCTCCCGAAGGCCAAGGGTGAGGTCGTCCTCGTCGTCGACACCTCCGCCGGCGGCGACGAGAGCGCGCGTGCGCTCCGGGTGAGCGCGGCCGAGGCGGCGCTCCGCGCGCTCGCGGACGACGATCAGTTCGCCCTCGTGGCGCTCGATCTCAAGCCCGTGGTCGTCTACCCGGACAAGGGCCTCGCCCCCGCCAAGGAGGGCGAGATCGCGAAGGCGCTCGAGCGCCTCTCCGACCATCAGGTCGGGGGCGCGTCGGATCTCGGCGCGATGTTTGAGCCCGCGCTCGAGCGGCTCCACCGCGCCGAGCAGCCCGCCATCGTCTACGTGGGCGATGGGCTCCCCACCTCGGGCGAGACGGCCCCCGAGGCGCTCGTCGAGCGGCTGCGCCGATCGTTCACCGGCTCGCGCGCGCGGTTCTTCGCGATGGCGGTCGGCGTCGACGCGAACCACGCGCTCCTCGGGGAGCTCACGCGCGCCGGGGCGGGGCAGGTGACGCGGGTCGACGAGCCCGATCAGGTGACGGCGACGGCGCTCCGGTTGACGAGCCTCATCAAGACGCCGGCGCTCACGGATCTCGACGTCGATCTCGGCGCCGGGCTCGACCAGCCCTTCTCGTCGGCGACCGGCAAGGTGTCTCGCGGCGAGGAGGTCGTCTTGCTCGCGAGGACGCACCACGATCTCCCCGATCGCGTGAAGATCAAGTACCGCGTCGCCGGCAAGGAGCAGGTCGAGCTGCACAAGCTCGCGCTGGAGTCGAACGTGGTGACCCACCTCGTCCCGAGGTTCTGGGCCGCCGAGTACACCCGGCGCCTCCTCGGCGGCGCCACCGAGGATGAGTCGCGCTCGAAGGTGCTCGATCTCGGGCTCACCTATGGTCTGGTCACGCCGTACTCGAGCATCCTCGCGCTCGACAGCGAGGCCGCGTACGCACGGGACGGCATCCCGCGTCGGAGCTCGAAGCTCCGTGGCGTGCGCTTGACCGAGCTGACCCCGCGTCGCGAGGCCGAGCTGGACGGGATGGCGCTGCCCGCCCCGGACGAGCTCGCGTTCGGCTGTACGAGGCGTGAGGCCGCTCCAGCCTCCGAGCGCGCCGAGGACGTCGAGGGGCTCAAGGAGGCGGCGCCAAAGTCTGAGGCGCCTCCGGGCGGCAAGCCGGCTGCCGTCGCGGCCACCGTGGCGGAGTCAGACGGGAAGCCGAGCCGCGAGAGCGCGCAAGACGTGCTCGCCGGGGAGACTCAAGACACGCGCGGGGGCGGGGGTCTCGGCGTCATGGCCGGCGGTGGCGCCGCCGGTCCGAAGGGCGCGGCTGGACCGCTCGGTGCGGCGGCCACGCCGCCCCCCGCGCCGCCCCCCGTGGTTCGGAAGGACGTCACGGATCCTCGAGGCGTGGCGGCCGCCCGCGCGAAGAAGGAGTCGGAGGCCGCGAACGCGTCGGCTGACGAGGTCGGGAAGCCTGCGATGCCAACCCATCCGGCGTGGGTCGTCGCGCGTCGACCCCTTGGGACGTGCAGCGACGCGGCGAGCCGACCGCTCGCCGAGCGCGTCGTCTTCTGGAGGAAGCGCCTCCTCCAGGCCAAGACCGCGCGTGACCTGCTCATCCAGTACGAGGCCGCGCGCGCGGGCTGCGAGCTGCCAGACTGGCGCGACCAGGCAGCGCTCCTCGACCTGCTCCAGCGTCGCGTCGACACCGAGGACGGCGCCGAGGCGGTGGTCGCGCACTTCCGCGGTGAGCCCGAGGCGAAGGACTTCGTCTCGCGCGCGATCCTCCGACGGACGGTCGATCTGCGCATCGCCGCCGCCGTCGCGCGCGCCCTCTACGGTGGGGCCGTCGACTGGCCCAAGCTCGATCGCGAGCTGCTCGACGCGAAGCCCGAGGACCGCGTGAAGAAGGTGCGTGAGGCGATGCTCCGCGCCCCCGGCGATCCCAGCGGCGATGTCCGGCTCGTCCGAGAGCTGGTGCGCGCGGGTGAGCTCCCCGAGGCCCTCTCGTACGGGCGTCGCCTCCGCGACCGCGGGCTCATGACCCCGACGCTGGCGCAGCAGCTCGGCGACGTCCTCGTCGAGGCCAAGCAGCCCGAGGAGGCGCAGCGCACGTACTCGGAGGTCGTCGAGTTCGACGGCGCGAGCCCTTCGTCGCGGCGGCTGCTCGGGGACATCTTCTTGCGCAACGGCTGGTTCGACGCGTCGTATCGTCAGTACAAGACGCTCACCGATCTGGACGCCAAGGCCCCTACGGCGTGGCTTCGGCTCGCTTCGGCGGCGGCCGGGGCGGGCCGCATCGACGAGGCGCTCCGCATCGAGCGCCAGGTGGCGACCGGGGAGGGGACCCCGGGCCCGAACGATCCTCGCCAGTGGGCGAAGCTCTGGAGCGCGGCGCGTCTTGGGCGACTCCTCGAGAAGCCCGAGGCCGCGGGCACGACGGCGGAGGCGATCTCGCGGAAGCTGAAGGAGCTCTCTCTCACCAGCGGTCCTGCGGTGCTCGTGCTCGCCACCTGGAGCGATCTCGACGCGCGGCTCGTCCTCGCCCCGACGGACGTGAAGGGGGACGCGCTCGTGGGCGATCCGACGGACGCGGGCGCGGTGGGGCTCTACGCGCTCCTCCTGTCCGAGGATCGCTTCGCGAAGGTCCCGCTCTCGATCGGCTGGCGCGGCGACTCGCTCCGCCCCGTCGACGCCGCGGTGGTCGTCTTGACCACGGACGGACGGACCTTCAAGGCGACGACCAAGGCCGTCACGCTGGGGACGACCGCCCCCCGCGTGTCGCTCTGAGCGACGGGAGATCGAGCCGGTCGCGCCGCTCGTCGTCGGGCGCGGGCCGCTCACGGGGTGGACGGACGCGCCCGCGGCGTCGAGCGCGTGGATCCACGGCGCTCGACGCCCCCGACACCCTGGCGCCGTGGCGGTGGCTCGGCCCGCGGATCCTCGGCGAGCGCTGCGACGCCACCGAGGGTCGCGTCGACGAGACGTCGGAGGTACGCGTCGCTGACGGGCTTGCGGACGTGGAAGATGCGGTGCTTCAGCGCGCCGATGAGCATGTCGAAGGTGAGCGCGACGTCGACGTGTGGCGGGAGCTCGCCGCGTCGGATGGCGCGCTTGATGAGCCTGCGCGGGAGCGCCTCGCCGCGCTCGCGCACCTCGTCGAGGATCGCGCCGAGCTCCTCGGAGCCCGAGGCGCTCGCCAGCGCCGCGAAGAGCCCCCGGCCTACGTCGGACGTGAGGTGCGCGCCGAGCCGCTTGAGCAAGACGACGAGCGTGGGCCGGAGCGGGCCGTCGGGCTCGTCTCCGATCACGCGGGTGACGCTCGCCTCGAACGCGCTCTGGACGAGCGCCGCCTTGGTCGGCCACCGCCGCCACACGGTCGTCTTCGCGACGCCCGCGCGGTCGGCGACCCGCTCGAGCGAGAGGCCCCCGTACCCGGACTCGGCGACCTCGGCGAGGGCGCAGTCCAGGATCCTCTCGACGACGACGTCTCCTCGCTCCGTCTCCTTCGATGGGGGCTGGCGGGGGGGACGAACCACGAGGCCAGCCTAGCAGCGTCTCGTGGTATCGCAACATCTCGTTGCGATGTCTGTCTCCGGGTGCTAGACGGCCCGCGCAATGATTCGTTGCGTGGCGTCCCGGGGCCTGGTTCCCTTCCTGTTCTTCGCGTCGCTCGGCGTCTCGACGGTCGCGGGCTGCCGCCGGCGGACCGAGGCCGCGCCCGACGCCGGCGCCGTGGCGAAGGTGAAGGTCGTCGTGCACCCCGCCACGGTGCAGAGGGTCCCGGACGCGCTCCCGGTGAGCGGCCCGCTCGAGGCGCTGCTCGAGGCCGATCTCGCGGCGAACGCGTCGGGGCGCGTCGTCGCCACCTTCGTCGAGCGCGGGCAAACCGTGAGGAAGGGGCAGGTGGTGGTGCGCCTGGACACGCGCCTCGCGGGCCTCCAGGCGGCGGCCTCTCGCGCCCAGGCCGACGTGTCCGAGGCGGATCTCGCCCGCGAGCGCCGCGAGTGCGATCGGATCACGCAGCTCATCGCCGCCGGGGCGGTCGCCCAGGCCGAGGCCGATCGCCAGATGGCGCGCTGTCAGGTGGCCGAGCGGAGCGCCGCCGCCCAGCGCGCGAGCTCGCGGGTGTCGGCGCAGGTCGTCTCGGATGGTCGGGTGGTCGCGCCCTTCGCGGGGCATGTGGCCGAGCGGCTCGTCGAGGTGGGCGAGTACGTCCGCCCCGAGACTCGGGTCATCACCCTCGTCCAGCTCGATCCGCTCCGCGTGAAGATCGCGGTCCCCGAGGCGCACCTCTCGGCGCTCGTCCTTGGCCGCCCGGTGTCGCTGCGGGTGCCGGCGTACCCGGGGCGGACCTTCGTGGCGACGGTGACGCGCGTGTCGCCCGCCGTTCGAGCCCAGACGCGCGACGTCGTCGCGGAGGCGGAGGTGGCGAACCCGGACCACGTGCTCTTGCCGGGGATGTTCGCCAGCGCGGAGCTCGAGATCGGCGAGCGCGCGCTGCCGACGGTGCCGAGGACGGCGGTGGTCGAGCGAGACGGGCAGCCTCACGCCTTCGTGCTCGTCGACGGTCGCATCGAGGAGCGCGCGGTCCAGGTCGCCCCGGCGATCGGCGATCGCCTGCCGATCGTGCGCGGCGTCGCCCCCGGCGAGCTCGTGGTCGACGTCCCCGGCGATCTCAAGAACGGCGCGTCGGCCGAGGCGGGCTGACCGATGGACTGGCTCGCCAGGATCAGCGTCAAGCGGCCGGTGTTCGCGGCCGTGCTCATGCTCCTCGTCACCGTGCTCGGCCTCTCCGGCTACGTGAAGCTCGGGGTCGACGAGTTCCCCAACGTGGACATCCCCGTCGTCCTGGTGATGGTGCGGCTCCCAGGCGCGGCGCCTCCCGAGATCGAGACCGACGTCGTCGACAAGCTCGAGGGCTCGCTCTCGACGATCGCTGGCGTCGACGAGCTCCGCTCCTCGTCGGCCGAGGGCATCGCGCAGGTCATCGTGTCCTTCAACCTCGAGAAGAACGCGGACGTCGGCGTGCAGGAGGTCCGCGACAAGATCTCGCAGGTGATGCCCGACCTCCCGAAGGGGATCGATCCGCCGGTCGTCAGCAAGATCGATCCGTCGGCGTCCCCCGTCATGCTCCTCGCGGTCCGCTCACGGCGGCCGATCCGCGAGATCACCGAGCTCACCGACAAGGTGGTCCGACGCCGCATCGAGAGCATCTCTGGCGTCGGGCAGGTGACGCTCGTCGGCGGGAGGAAGCGCGAGATCCGCGTGTGGCTCGACCCAGTCAAGCTCCGCGCGCGCAACATCTCGGTCGGGGAGGTCCAGGCGGCGCTCGCGCTGCAGAACCTGACGACCCCTGGTGGGCGCCTCGAGGCAGGGCCCGACGCGGTCACGGTCCGCGTCGAGGGGCGCGTCTCGTCGCCCGCGGCGATGGGGCGCATCGTCGTCCGCAACGCGCCGGGCGCGCCCGTCCGCGTCGACGACGTCGGACGCGTCGAGGACGGCGAGGAGGACGCGAAGAGCTGGGCTCAGCTCGACGACGAGCGCACCGTCGTGCTCATCGTGCGGAAGCAGGCCGGCGAGAACACCGTCGCGGTCGTCGACGCCGTGAAGGCTCGACTCGACGAGGTGCAGAAGCTCCTCCCCGACGACGCGAAGCTCGACCTCGTCCGCGACAATTCCGCGACCATCCGCACCGGGACGCACGCCGTGACCGAGCACCTCGTGCTCGGCGCGCTGTTCGCGTCGCTCGTGGTGCTCCTCTTCCTCGGCGACGTGCGGAGCACGTTCATCTCGGCGATCTCCATCCCGATCTCGGTGATCGGCACCTTCGCCGTCATGCGGTTCGCCGGCTTCACGCTCAACTCGATGACCTTGCTGGCGCTCGCGCTCGCGGTCGGCATCGTCATCGACGACGCGATCGTCGTGCTCGAGAACATCATCCGCTGGGTCCAGGAGAAGGGGAAGAAGCCCTTCGTCGCCGCGGTCTTCGCGACGAAGGAGATCGGCCTCGCGGTCCTCGCGACGACCCTGTCGCTCATGGCGGTCTTCATCCCGGTCGCGTTCATGGGGGGGATCGTCGGGCGCTTCCTCGGGAGCTTCGGCTTGACGATGGCCTTTGCGATCGGGCTCTCGATGCTCGTCTCCTTCACGCTGACGCCGACCTTGTCTGCGCGCATGCTCCGCCCCGCCACGACCGCCGAGCACGGGCACGGCGGGCTCTTGTCTCGCGTGGTGGACTGGTTCTACCGGCCGATCGAGCGCGTGTACGGCGTCCTGCTCGCGTGGGTGATGAAGCGGCGGTGGGTCGTCGTGCTCGCGTGCGTCGGGACGATGGGCGCGTGCGTCCCGATCGCGAAGCGCGTGCCAGGCTCGTTCTTGCCGGCGGAGGACCGCGCGCAGTTCGAGATCTCGGCGCGAGCGTCGGAGGGGACGACGCTCGACGAGACGCGGCTCGTCGCCGAGCGGATCGCGGCGGAGGTCCGGCGCCTGCCCGGTGTCACCCACACGCTGATGACCGTGGGCGAGGACGCCCAGGAGACGGCGAACCTCGCGAAGGTCGTCGTGCTCCTCACGCCCCCCGAGACGCGCGACGTCACGCAGTTCGCGCTGATGGATCGCGTCCGGAAGGAGATCTTCCCGAAGTACCGCGGCCTCCGCGTCAACGTCGCGGAGGTGAACGCCTTCAGCACGGGACAGTCGACGGCCAACGTCCAGTACGCTCTCACGGGCCGCGATCTCTCCGAGCTCTCGGCGAAGGCCGAGCGGATCCTCTCCAAGCTCCGGAAGTCGACGAACGCGGTGGACGTGGACACCTCGCTCGTCGTGGGCAAGCCCGAGGCGCGCATCCTCGTCGATCGTGATCGCGCGGCGGAGCTCGGCGTCCGGGTCGCCGACATCGCGAACACGCTGCAGCTCTACGTGGCCGGGCTCAAGGCGACGTCGTACGCGGAGGGCGGCGAGCAATACGACGTGCGGGTGCGCGCGGACGCGGCCTTCCGCGCGGACGTCCGATCTCTTGGCATCGTGGACGTCCCGTCGAGCCGCCTCGGCAACGTGTCGCTCGACAACGTGGTCCGGGTGGCGCGCGGCGAGGGCCCGTCGGTCATCGATCGCATCAACCGCCAGCGCACCGTGACGCTGCTGGCGAACGCCGCGGCTGGCGTAGGCGACAGCGCGGTCCAGAAGGAGATCCAGGCGGCGGTGGCGGAGGAGGGGCTCCCCGCGGGCGGGAGCCTCCTGCCGCTCGGGCGCACGAAGGAGCAGGGGCGCGCGGCGGCGGGGTTCCTCTTCGTGTTCGTCTTGTCCTTCGTGTTCGTGTACCTGGTGCTCGCGGCGCAGTTCGAGTCGTGGGTGCACCCGATCACGATCCTGGTGACGTTGCCGCTGACGGTGCCGTTCGCGCTCTTGTCGCTGCTCGTCTTCCACCAGACGCTCAACATCTTCTCGGGGCTCGGGCTCCTCGTCCTCTTCGGCGTGGTGAAGAAGAACGCCATCCTCCAGGTCGATCAGACCAACCAGCTCCGCGAGCGCGGGATGCCGCGGCTCGAGGCGATCTTGGAGGCGAACCGAGAGCGGCTCCGGCCGATCTTGATGACGACCCTCGCCTTCGTGGCGGGGATGGTGCCGCTCATGACGGGGAGGGGCATCGGCGTCGAGAAGAACCGCGCGATCGCGGGGCTCGTGCTGGGTGGGCAGAGCCTGTCGCTGCTCCTGACGCTGCTCGCGGCGCCGGTCGTCTACTCGCTCCTGGACGATCTCGGGACCTGGGTGCGGCGGCTCAAGAAGCCGGACGGCTTGGATCGCGGCGAGGCGGAGCTGAAGGCGCTCCTCGGGGACACGACGACCGAGCGGACGGCGGAGTGAGCCCCGGTTGGGGTTGACGACCCAGGGCGCCGCGGGGAAGAGGCCGTGGATGACCCATCGCCTCTTGGTCCGTGCCATCGTGCTCGCCGCCGCGACCCCCTCCGCCCTCGTCGCCTGCGGGAGCGGCGGTTCGGCTGTCGTCGCGGTGACGGGCCCGGGCGGCGCGAGCGGCGCGGGCGGATCGAGCGCGGGAGCGGGCGCGGGCGGAGCGGGCGCGACGGACGCCTTCGGCGGTGGGAGCAGCGAGACGCCTCTAGGGACCTACCCATGCGCGAACCCATCGCCCATCGTCGTCGAAGGGAAGGACACCGGGGTCGAGCGGTGCGCGGGCGGCTCCTTGCACAAGAAGGTGTCGATCGAATGTCCCGTGGGTACCCCCAGCCTCCAGCCCCCCTGTGGGGGGGGTGGATCGGGTTGCACGCTCGCGACCGAGTGCACCGACCAACCGAACGGGTATTGCCTCGAAGATCCTGGGATGATGGGCAGCAAACAGTGCGGGTGCTTCTACGGCTGCACGACCGACGCGGAGTGTGCTGCCGGTCATGTCTGCCTGTGCGGAGATCCCATCGGGAGGTGCGTCCCGTCCTCGTGCACCAGCGACGCGGACTGTACCCCCGGGAACCTCTGCGGGAGCTACGATCCGAGCAAGGGGTGCGATCAGATCGCGCTCGCGTGCCACACGGACGGCGACGCGTGTGGGAGCTCGCAGGACTGTGGCGACGTCCCGCCCTCGTCCGGGGCGCACGACTACTGTGTGCCGGGCTCGGGCGGGAGCGGCGCATGGTCCTGTGAGCACTCGGCCTGTATGGTGGGGCGCCCTCTCTTCGTCGAGGCGCGCCTCATCGTCGCCGAGCTGGCGACGTCGGTGGCTTGGGCCTGAGGCCTTTGCCCACGCGCCGCGCGGGATCGGCCCAGAGGGCGTCGGCTGCTCTCCTCGACCACGGGCGTCGCGGGCGAGCGGGACGTCGAGGTTGACTCCCGTCGGGACGAGGGGGACGATCGAGCGCATGAGCCATCGCCTCGTCCTCCGGTCCCTCGTCCTCGCCGCGGCGACGCCGGTCGCGCTCGTCGC
>CAYNEK010000023.1:30291-53550 GCA_964396175.1 uncultured Polyangiaceae bacterium
CGGCGGCGGCGACACGTCGAACGTGAGCACCACGACCTCGGGGGGATCCGGCGGCGCTGCCGGCGGCGCTGCTGGGCTGGGCGGGAGCTCCGGTGCGGGGGCCGGCGGGACGAGCTCATCGAAGTTCGGGTGCGCGAGCCCGCAGCCCGTCGTCGTCGACGGCAAGGACACGGGCGTCGAGCTCTGCGCCGACGGCTCGATCCACAAGAAGACCGCCGGAGAGTGTCCCGTCGGAGCGCCGAGCCAGACCGCCTGCGCCTCGTCGTCCGGCGGATCGTGCAAGTTTGCCTCGGACTGCACCGAGAAGCCGAACGGCTACTGCCTCCACATGATCGGCTTCGGCGGCGACACCTGCGCGTGCAGCTACGGGTGCACGAAGGACTCGGAGTGTGGTCCGGGCCGCACGTGCCTGTGTGGTGATCCCATCGGCACCTGCGTGAAGGCGACGTGCACCGAGGACGTGAACTGCGGCCCGGGCAACCTCTGCACGAGCTTCGACGAGAGCAAGGGCTGCGGCATGACGATGCTCGCGTGTCGGAGAGCAGGCGACGCGTGCGGAGGCGACAAGGACTGCGCCTCGCCGCCTGGACCGTACTGCGTCCCCGACGCCGACGGCGTACGACACTGCGAGCCTGGCGGCTGCGCGGTCGGCCGCCCGCTCTTCGTCGAGGCGAGGATCGTCGTCGCGGCGGCGACGTCGTGGAGTGCCTGGGCCTGAGGAGCGCCTCCGCGCCCGGCGTGGCGGCTCATGGTCGTGATGGCGCGCTCGGCTCCGACGAGGCGCGTCGTCGTGGACGCAGGAGCGGTTGACGTGTGACTGCGGTCCTCGGCCCGAGGATCGCCTCCGCGCCCGGCGTGGCGGCTCGTGGTCGCGTCGGCCGTGCGCCGCGTGGGCGTGGAGCATCGCAGGGAGCCGACATCTCCAAATCCGGTTGGTCCGCGCGGTGCGTTCTCGTAGCCTCCTCGGGCTGTGACGCCCCTCTACGAGACCGACGTGCACAAGGAGCTCCGCCGCACCGCGCGGCGGTTCGCAGAGCAGGAGATTGCTCCCCACGCCCACGCCTGGGACGAGGCGCACGGCTTCCCTCGTGAGCTTTACACGAAGGCGGCGGAGGCCGGCATCCTGGGCCTTGGCTACCCGGAGGAGCACGGGGGCGCGGGAGGCGATCTCTCGCACGCGCTCGCCGCCGCCGAGGAGATGATCCTCGCGGGGAAGTCGGTCGGAGCCGTCGTCGGCCTCGGCAGCCACGGCATCGCGCTCCCGCCCATCCTCCTTGCTGGGACCTCGGAGCAGCGCGAGCGCTTCGTGCCGCCCGTCCTCCGCGGTGAGAAGATCGCCGCGCTCGCGATCACCGAGCCCTCGGGCGGCTCCGACGTCGCGCGCATCACGACCCGCGCCGTGCGCGACGGCGACCACTACGTCGTCCACGGGACCAAGACCTTCATCACGTCCGGGACGCGCGCCGATCTCGTGACCTGCGCGGTGCGCACCGGCGGCGAGGGGCACGGGGGGATCTCGCTCCTCGTCATCGAGCGAGGGACCCCGGGCTTCACCGTCTCGAAGAGCCTCAAGAAGATGGGCTGGTGGGCCTCGGACACCGCCGAGCTCTCGTTCGACGCGTGCCGTGTGCCCGCTCAGAACCTGCTCGGCCACGAGAACGCGGGGTTCTTCCTCATCATGCAGAATTTCGTCACCGAGCGCCTCTTCCTCGCGGGCAACTGCGTCGCCATCGCCGAGCTCGCCTACCGTGAGTCGATCGCGTACGCGCGGGAGCGCCACGCTTTTGGCAAGGCGCTCACCGGCTTCCAGGTGATCCGCCACAAGCTCGCGGACATGGCGACGCGCATCGCCGCGGCGCGCGCGCTGACCAGCGAGGCGATCTCGCGGCACCTCGCGGGAGAGAGCGCCCCCGCGCTCGCGGCGATGGCGAAGAACGCGGCGACCGACATGTGCGTCGCGGTCTGTGACGAGGCAGTGCAGATCCACGGCGGCGCGGGCTACATGCGCGAGAGCGTGGTCGAGCGCCTCTTCCGCGACGCGCGCCTCTACCCCATCGGCGGCGGCACCCGCGAGATCATGAACGAGATCATCTGCAAGATGGAAGGCTATTGAGGCCCGCGCTCCCGCTCGCCTTGGCGCTCGCGATCCAGGGCTGCCGAGACGCGCGGAAGGAGGAGGCCGCCTCGGTGGTCTCCGCGATCGACGCCGTCGTCGCCGCGGACGGGCCGGGGAAGGGGCCTGCGGTGGATGCGCTGCGCAAGGTCCCGTGTACGGACGGGGGCATCGCGGAGCTCCGCGATCGGTGTGCGCTCGCGTTCGATCGGCTCGTCGAGGCGACGCGCGCGCAGGCGAGGGCTCGCGCGGCGCTCGGTCGCGAGCCGCCCGGCGCCGACGAAGCCGAGAGAGAGCTCAGGCTCGTCGACGAGCTCCTCCAGGGAGCCAAGGCGCCCATCGACGCGTGCCTGGCGGACAAGGCGAAGCTCTCGCTGGGGCGTGCGGTCCCGGGGCGCTGACGCCGGTCGAGGCCAGCGCCGCGGAGGCGTCTCGGACCCCGAGGTGTGGCGTCCGCCGCGGCCGCCTCTTCGCGAGGTGCTCTCTGCCGACGTGGGCCAGGTGGGATGGAGTGGCGGGCGATCAGCCGCCGTCGTCTTCTTCTTCGAGGCGGCGTTGCACGGAGAGGCCCAAGGCCGCGGCGCACGCCGGGCAGATGGGGTCGCGCTCCTCCCGACGCTCGTCCCCACGCGTCCACACGAGGACAGCGTGCCCCGCGGGCTCGCCCTCGATCGGCTCGCCACAAATGTCGCAGGTGAAGCGCTCGGCTCGAGGAGGGGGCGGAGGGACGATCGTCGCCATCGGGCGGTGGCTGATCGTTACCGCTGCGGGCTGGTCCATGCAACGCACGCCTCCGCGAGCTGCGAGGGGCTCACGGCCTCGCGCCGCGTGCGGAGGCGACGCTTGCTGCGAGCGGGTCGTGCCTGCGATAGATTGGCCGCGCCACGCGATGCCCGACACGACCTCGACGATCCCGCCCTCGGCACGCGCTCGTGCCGACCGTGCCCTGGTCGCCTTCTTTGGCGAGGAGCCCGTCCTTCGCGAGGGCGCTGGCGGCGTGCGCGCCGTCGCCTTCGTGGACGACGACGAGGACGAGGACGATGGGATCACGTGGTTCTTCGCGACGACGGGGCTCTCCTCGCGGCCGCTCGGATGGGCGCCCTACGGGGCCGAGCTCATCGTCGTGGTGACCGCGGCGCTCGAGGAGGGCGAGGCGCGGGCGCTCATGGCCTTCCTCGTCCAGCTCGGAGAGCACCTCTCGACGGCTCCCGACGAGGTGCGCCCAGGGATGCTCCTCTCGACCTCGGGGGTCCCGGTCTTCGAGGGGATGCGGAACCTCTTCGTCGGGCGCTGGGACACCGATGACGCGACGGACGGGATCAGCTTCGTCTCGGTGTGTCCGCTCTACGACGACGAGGCGGTGCGGCTCATCTCCGGCGGTCTGGACGAGGACCAGGCGCTCGCGTGGCTCGACGCGCACGGCGTCGACGTCGACGATCCCTACCGACCTTCGGCCGTCGTGGCCGAGGAGGCGAATGCGCTCGTCGGCGCCCTCGCGTCGGGAGACGGCTTTGGGCTCGCGCGAGCGGTGAGCCAGCTCGGGGAGCGCGTGACCCAGACGATGCTGCGAGGAGCCGCGGCGAGCGAGCGAGGCGACGACGGCTGAGCGACTCGGAGAGCGCATGACCCAGACGGCGCTGCGAGGAGCCGCGGCGAGCGAGGCGACGGCGGCTGAGCGACACGGCGCGTCGCGCCCGCCGCGCGCAGCGGAGGCGAGGTTTCACGTCGCGGTGTACGTGGGGTGAGCGGCCGGGAGGCGTGCTCAGCCGCTCTTCGCGCAGCGGAAGCCGATCCACACCTCACGGTCCGCGGACTCGGCGACGAGCCGGGCCGAGCCACGGAGAAACGGCGCAGGGTGCAGGAAGCTCCCGCCGCGGACCACCCGGAGCACGCCCGGGCCTGGATGACGCGGATCGCTCGTGTCCTTGGGATCGTATGGCGCGAAGACGTCTTCGACCCACTCCGCGACGTTGCCCGCGAGATCGAGCACGCCCTCGGGCGTCGCCCCGTCGGGGTACGATCCGACCTCGGCGAGCTCGAGCGCGCCGTCCCGTCCGTCCGGTGACGGCTGCGCGACCTTCGCGATGGGGAGCCCAGGGCCGAGCCGAGCCGCGTCGATGAGGAAGGTGCCGTGGTTCGCGAGGTGGCGGTTGTACACGCTCCCCCACGGGTAGACGCGCCCGCTCCGTCCACGCGCCGCGCGCTCCCATTCGGCCTCCGTCGGGAGCCGCTTGCCGCGAGCGCGACAGTACCGCGCGGCGTCGTCGAGCGTCACCATGGTGACCGGCATCGACGGCCTCCGGAAGCGAGCGGCCCCGTCCTCGAAGGGTACCCGCGCGCACTCCCCGCGCTCGACGCACGCGTCGTACTCGGCGACCGTCACCTCGAGCCGATCGAGCCAATACCCGGAGAGCGTGAGCCGTCGGAAGCCTCGCTCCAGGGTGAGCACGTTCGCCAGCGTGAGCGCCTCCTGCCCGGCGAAGCCGGGGATCGGCAGATCGCACACCTCGCCCACCGATTCTCGCGCGCAGAGGGGGATCGCGGGGAAGAGGTGCTCCTCGGTCGAGCCCATGAAGAAGTCGCCCGCCGCGAAGTGGACCATCTCGCTCGCGGGGGCGCGAAGGACGTTGGTCTTCCCGGTCCGTCCCACCTCGGCCGGACGCCTCGCTCGTCCCCTCGTCCGATCCGCGCCCGAAGCGCTCGTCGCGACGAGGCACAGCGCGAGCGCGAGCGGCGCGAGCCTCACAGGAGGAGCAGCGTCGGGTGAGCGAGCAGGCGCCGAAGCGCCCGCAAGAACTCGGCGCCCACGGCGCCGTCGACGACGCGATGATCGCACGACAGCGTGAGGGCGACCCTCTTGCCAGGGACGACGGCGCCGTTCTTGACGACGGGCTCGTCGCGCACCTGCCCGACGGCGAGGATCGCCCCCTCGGGCGGGTTGATGACGGCAGAGAAGGAGTCGATCTCGAACATGCCGAGGTTCGAGATCGAGAAGGTCCCGCCCGTCATCTCTTCGGGCCGGAGGCGCTTGGCGCGTGCGCGGCCAGCGAGCTCGCGGATCTCGCGCGCGAGCTCGACCACGGACTTCGTGTGAGCGTCGCGCACGACAGGGGTGAGGAGCCCGTCCTCCACGGCGACGGCGACCGAGACGTGGGGCGCGCCGTGGAGCACGATCGCGTCCTCGTCCCACGAGGCGTTGCACTCGGGCACCTCGACGAGCGCGAGCGCGATGGCCCTGACGAGCAGATCGTTGATCGACACCTTGACGGGCGCCTCGCCGTCCCGGGCCGACGCGGCGAGATCGGCGGTCACCTGCTCGCGCAGCGCGACGAGCGGTCCGGCGTCGATGTCCACCGTGAGGTAGAAGTGTGGCACCGTCTGCTTCGATAGGGTGAGCCGCCGCGCGATCGTCTTGCGCATCATGCTCGCGGGGCGGCGCTCTCCCAGTGGGGCCGCCGCGCCTGCGGGGGTGGGCGGGCGCGCCACGAGATCTCGTGCGACGATGCGCCCGTGCGGGCCCGTCCCGCGGAGCCCCGTAAGGTCGATGGCCTGCTCGCGGGCGAGCTTGCGGACGTACGGCGACGCGCGCACGCGGCCGTCGGTGCGCGTCGGTACCGAGGGCGTGGGGCTTGTCGCGGCCGGGGGCGAAGGCGCGCTCGTTGAGGCTGAGGCTGCCGCGGCGGGAGCGAGCGCCGGCGGCGTGGGCGCCGCGAGGGGCGGTGTGGCGGCCGCGGCGCCGAACGAGGCGCGCGCCTTCGCCTCGAGGGTCGAGATATCCTCTCCAGCGCTGCCGAGGATGGCGACCGCCTGTCCGAGCCGGACGACGGCGCCCGCGTCGACGAGCACCGCGAGGAGAGTCCCCGCGTCGAAGGAGCGAAACTCCATCGTCGCCTTGTCCGTCTCGACCTCGGCGAGGACGTCGTCCACGGCGACCGCGTCACCCACCTTCTTGTGCCACACGGCGAGCTGGCCCTCCTCCATCGTAGGGGACAGCTTGGGCATCTCCAGGATCTTCGCCATCGGGATCAGGCCTTGTAGAGCGAGGCGCGCACGGCGTCGGCGATGCGGCTCGGCGAGGGGATGACGTGTTGCTCGAGCGTCGCGTTGTACGGCATGGGCACGTCGCGGAAGGAGACCCGGCCGACCGGCGCGTCGAGCTCGTCGAAGGCGAGGCGCTGGAGGCGATCGACGATCTCTGCGCCGACACCGCCGTAGGGGAAGCCCTCGTGCACCACGACCGCCCGGTGGGTCTTCGACACGCTCCGGACGAGCGCGTCCTCGTCGAGCGGTCGGATCGACCGCAGATCGATCACCTCGACGTCGAGGCCCTCGCGCGCGAGCAGCTCGGCCGCCTCGAGCGCCGGGTGCACGACGCGAGAGTACGCGAACACGCTCGCGTCCTTGCCGGGCCGCGCGATCCGAGCCTGGCCGAAGGGCACGGCGAAGTCGCTCTCGACGGGGACCTCCCCCGAGGCGCTGTAGAGCGTCTCCGACTCGAAGAAGAGCACGGGGTCGTCGTCGCGGATCGCGGTCTTCATGAGCCCGTAGGCGTCCTCGGGCGTGGAGGGTGCGACGCACTTCAGGCCCGGGATCTGGGCGTAGAAATGCTCCATCGCGTGCGAGTGCTGCGCCGCGACCTGCCTCGCGGAGCCGTTGGGCGCGCGGAAGACGATGGGCACCGTGAGCTGGCCGCCGGACATCTGCCGGAGCTTCGCCGCGTTGTTGAGGAGCTGATCGAAGGCGACCCCCGAGAAGTTCCACGTCATGAACTCGACGATGGGGCGGAGCCCCGCGATCGCAGCGCCGATGGCGAGCCCGGCGAACCCGCTCTCGCAGATCGGCGTGTCGATGACCCGCTTCGCGCCGAACTCGGCGAGCATGCCCTCGCTCACCTTGTACGCGCCGTTGTAGTGACCGACCTCCTCGCCGAGGAGGAAGACCCGGTCGTCCCGGCGCATCTCCTCGGACATGGCGGCGCGGATGGCCTCGCGGAATCGCAGCGTCTTCATCGTCATCACCTCGCGAAGGGCCCCGCGTAGGTCGCGGGCTCGAGCACGTCCGGGCTCGGCTCGGGCGCGGCGTCGGCGAACGCGAGCGCGTCGGCGACCTCCGCCTCGACGGCGGCGTCGATCTCGGCGAGCGCCGCCTCTCCGTGCGCGGCGACGAGCTTCGCGCGGAAGAGGTGCACCGGGTCTCGCTTCTTGTGCTCGTCGACCTCGGCGGCCGTGCGATACTTCCCCGGATCGCTCATCGAGTGCCCGCGGTAGCGGTAGGTCTCGATCTCGATGAGGGTCGGGAGGCTCTCCTTCCGCGCGCGCTCGATCGCCACGGAGAGCCGGTCGCGCACGAGCTCCAGGTCGTCGCTCGGGAAGCGATCCTTCGCGAGGCCGTAGGCCGCGGCGTGCATCGTCACGTCCTTCACGGGCATGGTCCGGTCGAGCGGCGTCCCCATCGAGTACTGGTTGTTCTCGCAGACGAACACGACCGGGAGCTTCCACAGGGCGGCGAGGTGAAGCGACTCGTGAAATTCTCCCATCGGGGTCGCGCCGTCGCCGAAGAAGCAGATCGTCACGGTGCCATCTCCGCGGTATTTCCCGGCGAAGGCCATCCCCGCGGCGAGCGGCAGGTGTCCGGCGACGATGCCGTGGCCGCCCATCATGCGGTGCTCCACGTCGAAGACGTGCATCGAGCCGCCGAGCCCCTGGGAGCAGCCCGGGGCCTTGCCGTAGAGCTCCGCCATGAGGGTGCGGGCCGTCATCCCGCGCGCGAGCGCGAGCCCGTGATCCCGGTACGTGGTGATGGCGTAGTCCGTCGCGTGGAGCGCCATCTCGGCGGCGACCGCGATCGACTCCTGGCCGATGTAGAGGTGCAAGAAGCCCCCGATCTTGCCCTGCGCGTACGCGCGGGCGGCCTCCTCCTCCACGCGACGGATGAGCTGCATCATCCGGTAGGCCTCGAGCAGCGTCTTGGGGCGCTTCGTGAGCATCGCGGGGCGACCTTCGCCCGTCGAGCCCAAAAGGGCAAGCCCCTGAAGGTCAGCCAAGAATTCGCGAAAAAATGACGAAAGGCCGCCCCCGCGAGGGGGCAGCCTCCGTGGATTGAGGATCAGCCGAGGACGCTCAGCCGCCGCACTGCGCCTTGCAGGAGTCCTGGCACGCCGCGACCTTTGGCACGTTCGGGTTGGTGTCGCAGCCGGTCTTGGTCTTCCCGGTCACGCAGTCCATGCAGGTTTTGTCGGCGACGCAGGCCTTGAAGTCGGCGCAGCAGGTGCCGGTGGTCCCGAGGCAGGTGTCGCAGGCCTCATCATTGGAGGTGAGGCCGGAGTCGCAGATGCCGCTGCCGCCGCCGCTTGCGCAGTCGGACGCGCACGGACCCCCGCTGTTGAGGCAGCCGGCGAACGCCTGCGCGTCGGGACCGCCTGGCATCTGGAGGCACGCTTGGATGCAGGCCTGGTCGCCTTCGGCGCAGTTCTGCGCGCACTCGAAGACCTTCTCGCAGTCGGAGCCGGTGTCGCAGGCCTTCGCCTCGGCGCAGCACGAGCCCTGGATGCAGACCGAGCACGTGTCGGTCCCGCTCGCCATCGAGCCGCAGTCCGCCGGGGCGCCGCCGCCCTTGTTGCCGGAGCCCGCGGTGCCCGCCTTGTTGCCGGAGCCCGCGGTGCCCGCCTTGTTGCCGGAGCCCGCGCTGTTCGAGCCCGCGGCGCCGCCGACGACGGTGGCCCCGCTGTTGCCGCCGCTGCCGCTGCTGCACGCCACGAGCGCGCAGAGCATCGCCGATCCTGCCGCCAAGCCCATCTTCATCATCATGTTCTTCATGGTTCGTACTCTCTCCGAGAATGCTGTCTTAGGGTATCACTCGCTCGATGGACTCGTGCGCCCCTCGCGAGACGCCCTTACGGTGGTCGGGTGTCTCTCGTCGGTCAAGCATTTCGCGCGGCGAGGGCGTGACCTGGCGTCGATTCCCGAGACGCTGGAGAAATGAACCATCGCCGGCGCGGGCGCTCCGTGCGACTGTGGTAGACCGCGCGCATGACGACGATCCTCGGCTCCCGGGCGTATCTCGCGCCGTTCGGTCCTCGGGGCGAGGCTCCGGTGGACGAGCGCCTCGCCGAGCGCATCCTGTCCGAGGCCCTCTCCGAGGGCGGCGACTACGCGGATCTCTTCTTCGAGTACCGCGCCGGTGGGGGCCTCTCGTTCGAGGAGGGGATCCTGAAGAGCGCCTCGCGTGGGGTGTCGCTCGGGCTCGGCGTCCGCGTGCAGAAGGGGGACGCGACGGGCTATGCGTACGTCGAGGAGCTCGAGCTCCGGCCCATGCTCGAGGCGGCGCGCACGGCCGCGCAGATCGCGCGGGGAGGGCAGGCCGTCGCGCCCGTCGGGCTCACGAAGCGGCCGGTGGCTCATCGCTACGATCTGTCGGCTCCATCCATCGACGTCGACGCGACGAAGAAGCGGCGCCTCCTCGATGAGGCCTCGCGCGCCGCGCACGCGCTCGACCCTCGGATCGTCAAGGTCGAGGCGTCGTACGCAGAGGAGATCCGCGAGCTCTTGCTCGCCACGAGCGACGGGCGCTTCGTCTTCGACGTCCAGCCGATGCTGCGCTTCTCGGTGCGTGTCATCGCCGAGCAGGGCGGGGTTCGGCAGGAGGGCTCGTCCGGGGGCGGCGGGCGCGTCTCGCTCGCCTACTTCGACGATCGCTCACCGGAGGTCCACGCGCGCGAAGCCGTCCGGCAGGCGCTCGCCATGCTCGACGCACGGGAGGCCCCCGCAGGGCAGATGGAGGTCGTGCTCGCGCCCGGAGACAGCGGCATCCTGCTCCACGAGGCGGTCGGTCACGGTCTCGAGGCCGACTTCAACCGCAAGGGGACCAGCAACTACTCGGGCCGCGTCGGCACGCGCGTCGCGAGCGAGCTCTGCACGGTGGTCGACGACGCGACGGTGCTGCAGCAGCGGGGCACCATCAACGTGGACGACGAGGGCGTCGAGCCAGGCCGGTCGGTGCTCATCGAGGGCGGGATCCTCCGCGGGTACATGCACGATCGGCTCTCGGCGCGGCACTTTGGCCTCACGCCGAGCGGCAACGGCCGCCGCGAGAGCTTCGCGAGCCACCCGATGCCCCGGATGACGAACACCGTGCTCCTCGCGGGCGAGGACGATCCCGAGGACATCGTGAGGAGCGTGAAGCGCGGGATCTTCGCGCGGAAATTTGGAGGCGGGCAGGTCGACATCGCGAACGGCGACTTCGTCTTCTCGCTCACCGAGAGCTACCTCATCGAGGACGGCAAGCTGACGGCGCCGCTCCGTGGGGTGAACCTCATCGGCAACGGCCCCGAGACGCTCCGGGAGGTGAGCGCGCTCGGGCACGACGTCGCGCTCTCGGACGGCATCTGGACCTGCGGAAAGGACGGCCAGAGCGTCCCGGTGGGCGTGGGCTGTCCGACGATCAAGCTCGCGAAGATCACCGTCGGCGGCACCCAGCTCGGCTGAGCCCGCCGATGAAGGGGCGCTTCGTCCTCGTCGTCGGGCATCCATCCGAGCTCCACCGGGAGGAGGGGGCGCTCGAGACGCTGCTCGATCTCGGGGCCGACGCGCGCCCGCTCGGGCTCTTCGAGGACACAGCCGAGGTGTTCGACGACGCGCGCGACGGGCTCGCGAGCGCGGTCGTCATCGAGGCGCTCGATCGGCTCGACGTCGCGGTCCCCGCGCTGCGCGCGCTGCGAGGCGACGCGCGGCTCTCCGACGTGGGGGCGCTCCTCGCGATCACCGAGCCCCACCTCGCGCGGATCGATCACGGGAGCGGCTTCGACGACTTCGTGCTCTCCCCGTACCTCCCCTCGGAGCTCTACGCGCGCATCCGACGGATCGAGTGGCGCCGCAGCGAGTTCTCGAACGACGAGCGCGTGAAGCTCGGCGAGCTCGTCGTCGATCGCTCGTCCCGTGAGGTGCGCGTCGGAGGGCGGCTCGTCCCGCTCACCGCGAAGGAGTACGCTCTGCTCGTGTGCCTCTGCGAGCATCGGGGGAAGGTGAAGTCGCGTGAGCAGCTCCTCGCGCGCGTGTGGGGCTCACGGTACGAGGGCGGCGCGCGCACCGTCGACATCCACGTGCGGCGGCTCCGGGCGAAGCTCGGCGCGGCGCTGCCGCTCGTGACCCTGCGGGGCGAGGGGTACAAGATCGCCATGCCGGAGGGCGCGTGACGCTCCCGCTCGTCGTGTCGATGGGCTGCCCCGCCGGGATCGGCCCGGAGGTCGCCGTGCGCGCGCTCGCGGCGTGGCGAGCGCGCGCGCTGCTCGTCGGCGACGCGCGGCTCATCGAGTCGACGGCGGCGCGCCTCGGCGTGTCGCTCTCGCATGTCGAGATCGTGCAGCCCACGGCGTCGCTGAAGGCTGCCGCGAGGCGCCCGGGGCGCCCGACGCCGGAGGGGGGCGCCGCTCAGCTCGCCTGGATCGACGAGGCCCTGGCGCTCGTCGTCTCCGGCCGAGCCTCGGCGCTCGTGACGGGCCCTGTATCGAAGGAGGCGATCGCGACGAGCGGGGCGCCTGGCGCCGCGTCCTTTCGTGGTCACACCGAGCACCTCGCCGCGTCGGTCGGCGCGGCGGAGGTCGTGATGGCGTTCTGGTCCGCGCGGCTGACGACGGCGCTCGTCACGACCCACCTGCCGCTCTCGCGCGTGCCGAGGGCGATCACGCCGGCGAGGGTGGCGGCGGCGACGTTTCACCTGGCGAGGCTCCTCGAGCGGCTCGGTCACGTGTGCCCGAGGGTCGCGGTGGCCGGGCTCAACCCCCACGCCGGCGAGGGGGGCTTGCTCGGTGACGAGGAGACGCGGCGCATCGAGCCTGGGGTCCGCGCGGCGGAGGCGCGCCTCCACCGCGCTGGCTGCTCGGCTCGCCTCGTGGGGCCGCTGGGGGCGGAGACGGCCTTTCGGCTGGGCGCGTCGGGGACGTTCGACGGCGTCGTCGCGCAGTACCACGACCAGGCGACGATCCCGATGAAGCTCCTCGGCTTCGGCGACGCGGTGAACGTCACGCTCGGCTTGCCGATCGTGCGGACGAGCGTCGACCACGGGACGGGCTACGACGTCGCGGGGCGATGGACCGCCGATCCGAGCGGGATGCGGCTCGCGCTCCGGCTCGCGGCGAGGCTGGCGAAGGCAGGGGCCGCGCCCGCCTGATCGTCCCTCGAGGGGGTCGCGCTCGGGCTCGTGGCGAGAGCGGCGGGTGCGAAGAACGACCGCGCCCGATCGTCCCTCGAGCGGGTCGCGCTCGGGCTCGCGGCGAGGCTGGCGAAGGCAGGGGGCCGCGCCCGCGTGAGCCGCCCTCGAGCGGGCCAAGCTCGGGCCCGTGGGTGCGGGGAACGACCGGCCTCGACCCCGGGGATGTTCACACCCCTGGACGGACGCGCGTTCTCTGATACCTTCCTCGCTCAAGGTGAACGTCACGCTCACGAAGCTCGGGCCCACCCCTCGTGCGATTGCCGGTCGGCTGGTGCGGGTCCCCCGCAAGGGCTCGGTCGTCGTGATCGAGTTCGCGGACGGGATGCACGAGTACGTGACCACGCCGGTGCGGCGTGTCTTCCGGCTCGTCGGCGAGGACACCTACTACATCGAGACGGCGAACAGCCGGTACCGCCTCGATCTCGTCGGCCGGGTCCGCGAGCTCGAGGGAGCGTCGTCGGGTTTACGCGGGCCTGCTTCCTCTGCTAGAGGGCTCCTCCCCATGGGAAACCACGACCGTCGCAACTCGATGAAGATGCGCCGCAAGCGCGCGCAGTCCAAGAAGAAGGCCCGCGCCGCGCGCGCCCGCCTCGCCGCCAAGGCCCCCGTCGCGAAGACGACGAAGAAGGCCGCCCCGAAGAAGAAGGCCGCCGACAAGGCCGACTGACGCGGCGGCGACGCCACGAGGAGCCCGCGCCCGGCACGCCACGTCGCCTCGCGGGCTTCGTCACGTCTACGAGACCTGACGGCGAGGAGGGAGGTCACGCGGCGAGGCTGGCTTCGTGCGACGATCGCGGCGCGGCGCTCACGATAGAGCGCTGCGACGCGGATGTGTTCGGGGGGAGGCTGACGGGGCGCGTCGCTCACGGTAGAGCGGCCGGCGTACCGATCACTCGGGGCGGATGACCGTGATCCGATACGCGGCGTCGCGTGCGGTCTTGCGTGCGTCTTGTCCGCCGGTCGCGACGTCGGGCGGCGGATCGTCTCCGAGGAGCCCCGCGTCGCCTTGCTGCCGGATCTCGCTGACGAGCTGCCAGGTCCCGCGGTTGTCCTTCCACGTCTGCGCGACGACCGTCGCTCGCGTGTCCTGCGCGTCCGCCCTGTGCCAGGTCACCGCGACGAAGACCACCGCCTCGGTCTGCGTCTTCATCGTCGCGCCGATGAGCTCCATGTCGTCGATGCGCACGTCGCCGTGCCAGCGCCGGTGCCGCTGGAGGAAGGCCTGGCGCTCGGCGGGCGCGACCTTGTCGAGCTGCCCGTCGCTGCGGGTGAAGCGGAGCCCCATGTTGAGCTCCTGCGCCGCCTCCTGGATGCGCTGCTGGCGCGACGGCGCCGCGCACGCGGTGAGGCCCAGGAGAGCGACCATGGCAGCCAGCGAGGAGGCGCGCATCCCCAGTCGACTACGCGACGCTCCGGGCCCCGGCCAACTTCGTGACGGCTCGAGCCCGCCCACGTGGGCGACGCGCTCCACGCCACCCTCCGTAGGCCCATCTCGCGATGGCTCGACGCTGGTCGGCGGGAGCGTCCGAGGGCAGCCCATCTCGCGATGGCCCGACGCTGGTCGGCGCGAGCGTCCGAGGGAAGCCCACCTCGTGACGGACCGACGCTGGTCGGCGCGAGCGTCCGAGGGAAGCCCACCTCGTGACGGACCGACGCCGGTCCGCGCGAGCGTCCGAGGGCAGCCCACCTCGTGACGGCTCGAGACCGTCCCCGCGCGCGCCAGAAGGCGGCCATCGCGACGACCCTGGGCGACGCGGTCGACGCGGCGTCGCGCTGAGTCCACGCCGCTCATCACGGGGGAGAGCGTGGAGGCGCCGGCCCGGTCCCTCGATGCACGAGGAGCGCGCAGGTCGGTTCGAGGGCGCACCGCGCGACGAGCGCAGGGCTCGGGCGGACGGCGCACCCGATGCGCCCCGTGAGCAGCAGGCTCACGTCCGGCGCAGCGTCGCCGAACGCAGCGAGGACGTCTGCGCCGGGGAGCGCCGCGCGCACGGCGGTCACCTTGCCTGCGCCGAGGGTGATCGGCTCGAGGAGCGGCGCGGTGAGTCGTCCTCTCGACGTGGTCAGCTCGATTCCGAGGACGCCCGCCGCATGGAGCCCCGCCGCGCCGAGCGCCTCCTCGACGACGAGGCGAGGTGACGCCGAGACGATCCACACCGGGACCCCCTCGTGCGTCGCCCAGGCGAGCACGCCTCTCATCTCGGGGGTGAGCCGCGCCGAGAGCCCTACCTGGGCCCGTCGCGAGCGCTCGCGCACCTCCTCTTCCGTCGAGCCTGCGAGCGCGAGCGCCGTCGCTCGGCATGTGGTGAGGGGATCGAGGGTTCCCGATCGGAGCCCATCGATCAGGGCGTCCAGGGGATCCGAAGAGGGCGTCGCCGCTCCTCGGCTGCTCGCATCGAGGAGGTCCGCGATCGCGGCGCGCCCCTCCGGGTGGACCTCGCGTTCGGCCACCATGAGCGCGAGCAGGTCCTCGGCGACGTCCCCGCTCCAGAGCGTCCCGTCCGCGTCCGTGACGAGGACCGAGCCTGGGGCGCGGGCCGAGGTCATCCAGTCGACGAGCTCGTCGATCATGAGCGTCCGCACGAGGACGGCGTCCTACAACACCCGGCGCGTCGCGAAAAAGTGGGCCCTCTCACGCGCGATCTGGCACGCCGCGCCCGGCATGCGCCTCGTCATCATCGGCGCCGGCCGAGGCAGCCGGCTGAAGCACAGGACGGACGACGTCCCGAAGACCTTGGTCCCCGTGATGGGCCGCCCCATGCTCGAGTGGATCCTGGAGGCGCAGCGCGCGGCGGGGTTCGAGGACCGCGACGTCGTCTTCGTGTGTGGGTACAAGGCCGAGATCATCCAGGCGCGCTACCCGCGCTTCACCTACGTGGTGAACGAGGAGTGGGAAACCAACAACATCCTCGCGAGCCTGATGAAGGCGAGGGCGTACCTCGTGGGCGGCTTCGTCTCGACGTACTCGGACATCGTCTACACGCCCGCCGCGGCGCGCGGCGCCGTCGAGACCGTCGGCGACAAGGTGCTCGTCTGCGACACCGACTGGCGGCGGCGGTACGACGGGCGCACCGAGCACCCCGAGACGGACGCGGAGAAGGTCCGGTGCGAAGGGCCGCGTGTGACGCGCCTCTCGCGGAGGATCTCGCCCGACGAGGCGAGCGGGGAGTTCATCGGCGTCACCCGGTTCTCCGAGCGGGGTGCGGGCGAGCTGCTCGAGGCGTACTCGCGCGCGGCGGCCGCCTTCTCGGACGATCCCGACCGCGAGTACCGCGAGGGACGATCCTTTCGACGGGCGTACCTCATCGATCTCTTCGCGGAGATGCTCGAGGCGGGGAGCGAGTTCCAGGTGTCGAGGACGCACGGCGGCTACATGGAGCTCGACACGCTCCAGGATCTCGCGCTCGCCGAGCGGTGGTGGCGCGGGAGCAGGGACCCGTGAGCTCGGGGGAGGTCGTCCTCGAGGGCGTCACCCACCGCTACCCAGGCCGCGGGATGACCCCGGCGCTCTCGGGCGTGAGCCTGTCCGTCGAGCGGGGCGAGTTCGTCGTCATCGTGGGGCCGAGCGGGTGCGGAAAGTCGACGGCGCTGCGCCTGGTCGCCGGGCTCGACGACTGCACCGAGGGGACGATCCGCATCGCCGGGCGCGACATGCGCGGCGTGCCGCCCGAGGAGCGCGACGTCGCGATGGTGTTCCAGAGCTACGCGCTCTACCCGCACATGACGGCGCGGGAGATCCTGTCCTTCCCGCTCGAGATGCGGAAGGTCCCTCCGAAGGAGCGCGCGCGGATCGTGGATGAGACGGCGTCGCTCCTGTCGCTCGGTCCGCTCCTCGGGCGTCGCCCCGACGAGCTCTCGGGCGGCGAGCGGCAGCGCGTCGCGATGGGGCGCGCGATCGTACGGCGACCGCGGGTCTTCCTCTTCGACGAGCCGCTCGCGAACCTCGACGCCGCGCTCCGCGGCGGGATCCGGCGCGAGATCGGGGAGCTCGTGCGGCGGCTCGGCGCGACCGCGCTCTACGTGACCCACGATCACACCGAGGCGATGACGCTCGCGGACCGGATCGTCGTCATGCGCGCGGGCCGGATCGAGCAGGCGAGCTCGCCACGTGAGGTGTACGAGGCGCCCGAGACGCCCTTCGTCGCGGAGTTCATCGGGACACCGAAGATCAACCTGCTCGACGGCGTCGCGTCCGAGGAGGGCATCGTCGCGGGGCCGCTCCGCTTCGCGGCGAGGGCTGGCGCGTCCGGGCCCGTGCGCGTGGGGCTCCGCCCCGAGGCGATCCGGCTCGCGGAGGACGGCGTCGAGGCCAAGGTCGTGGCGTCCGAGCCGCTCGGCGCGGAGACGCACCTCGTCGTCGAGGCGGCGGGGCTCTCCTTGCGCGTCCGCGTGGACGGCTTCTCGCGCCTCGCTCGGGGTGACACGGTGAGGCTCTCGATCGAGGGGGCGATCCCGAGCGTGTTCGCGGCGTGAGCGCCGTCGCCGACGCCTGCGATCTCCGGAGCTCGCGCGGCGCGCCGAGCCACCTCGCTGGCCGTCGCAAGCACTGAGCCGCGCGGGCCTCGACGCAGCGTCGCCGTCTTCGTGGAGCAGTATGGAATATCCATCTATGGAAAGTCCATGCGAGTGGCTACAGGGCCTGTCGCGTGTAGCGTCGTGCGTCGACCCCCTCGCGTCCGAGGTCGTGACGCTGGCTCGCGCGCCGGGCGGCCTCGGGGAGCGAGCGCTCGAGGAGGATTCCTTATCCAGAAACCACGGTTCGAGGTCGTGACGCTGGCTCGCGCGCCGGGCGGCCTCGGGGAGCGAGCGCTCGAGGAGGATTCCGTATCCAGAAACTACGTCTCCCTGGCGTGGGTCGTGTACCGGGCGCCCTGGTCCTCGTGCGCCCGATGTCCCGTCGCTCGTTCGCGCTCGCGGCGCTCAGCGCGCCCCTCGCCGCGTGCGCGAGGCCTGCGCCGGACGGCCGCGTCGGTGCGTCCCTGTGGTTCGCCTACGGCGGCAAGAACCGCGAGGTGCTCCTCGCGCTCGTCGAGCGCTTCCACCGCGCGCAAGCCCGCTACCACATCGCGCCCGTGTACCAGGGCGACTACTTCGAGTGCCTCGCGAAGGTGCGGACGGCGCTCGCGGCCGGCGTCGCGCCAGCCCTCACGCACGTCGTCGGCGAGGTGGTGCCGTACCTCGCCGACGCCGGCGTGCTCGAGCCCCTCGACGAGAGGCCCGGCGCGCGGGAGCTCGATCTGGTCGTCTCGCTCTCTCAGGCCGGATCGTTCTCGGGCGGCCCGGACACGCTCTACGCCGTCCCGTTCAACCGCTCGACGCCGCTCCTCTACGTCGACGCGGCGGCGCTCGCCGAGGCGGGCGTCGAGATCCCCACGACGTGGGACGAGGTCCGCGTGGCGGCGCGGCGGCTGACGCGTCGCGGGAGCTCGCCGAGGTACGGCTTCGAGGTGCCCGTCGACTGGTGGTTCTGGGCGGGCATGGCGGCGCAGGGCGGCGGCCAGCTCGTGCGCGACGACGGCGCCCTCGAGCTCGGCGGGGAGCCGGGTGTCCGGGCGGTCGAGCTGCTCCAGGCGCTCGTCCACGACGACCGCACCATGCGCCCACCTCCCGGGCGCGACTACAACGCGTGGCAGGCGACGAACCAGGATTTCCTCGGCGGGCGCGCCGCGATGGTGCTGACGAGCACGGCGTTCCTCCGGTACCTCGAGGAGAGCGCGAGCTTCCGGGTCCAGGCGGCGCGGATGCCGCGGTTCGAGCGCGCCGCGGTGCCGACGGGCGGGACCTTCTTCACGATCCTGCGCGGCGCACCCGAGCCCGAGAAGGAGGCCGCGTGGGCCTTTTTGCGCTTCATGTGTGCGCCCGAGCAAGCGGCGACGTGGGCCGAGCGGACCGGCTACCTGCCCGTGACGCACGGCGCGACGAGCCTCCTCGAGCGGCGCGGCTTCTTCGCCGCGCATCCGAACGACGTCGTCGCGCGCGAGCAGCTCGCGGACGTCGTCCCGTGGCCCTGGTCGCGCGAGCTGTTCCGCGTGCAGCGCGAGATCGTCGCCCCCGTGCTCGAGGAGGCCGTCTTGTCGCGGAAGGACGCGCGCCAGGTCTTCGCGCGGGCGCGTGCCGAGGCGGCGCGATGAGACCGCGACGATGGGCGCACCCCTACCTCCTGCTCGCGCCGACGGCGGCGCTCCTCGGCCTGTTCTTCGTCGTCCCGGTGCTCTACGCGGTCTCGCGGAGCTTCGTCGCGTGGGACATGCTGACGCCGCCGCGCCCGGTGGGGCTGGAGAACTACCGCGAGCTCGTCGTGTCCGGCGCGCTCGCGCGGCTCCTCGGGCGGAGCCTGTGGTTCTCCGCGCTCGTCGTCACGATCTCGTCCGCGCTCGGCCTCGGGCTCGCGCTCGCGCTCTCGGGGCCGGGCAGGTGGCGCGCCTTCGTGCGCGCGAGCGTCTTCTCCGCGTACGTCGTGTCGTGGGTCTCGGTGGCGCTCCTCTTCCTCTGGATCCTCGACCCCGACACGGGGCCGCTCGCGCGCGTCGCGAGGGCGTTCGGCGCCTCGGGGCTCGCGCTCCTCACGAGCCCGGATCGCGCCCTCTCGACGCTCGCGCTCGTGACGGTGTGGAAGATCACTGGCTTTGCGATGGTGTGCTTCCTCGTCGGGCTCGAGGACATCCCACGCCCGCTCCTCGAGGCGGCGCGGCTCGACGGCGCGGACGCGTGGCAGCGCTTTCGACGTGTCGTGTGGCCGATGCTCCGCCCGACGACGGCCTTCGTCGCGACGACGAGCCTCATCGCCTCGTTCCAGGCCTTCGACGTCATCCGCGTGATGACCCAGGGCGGCCCCGTCCAGTCGACGACGCTCTTCGTCTACGCCATCTACGAGGAGGTCTTCCTCGACCTGCGCGTCGGCCGCGCGAGCGCGCTCACGGTCGTCTTCTTCTTGGTCTTGCTCGGGCTCGCGGGGCTCCAGCTGCGCGCCCTCCGCCCACGGGGGCGACGCGCATGAAGGCTCGCCACCTGGGCGCGCTGCTCTCGGTCCTCGCCGCCGTCGTCTGGCTCGTGCCGTACGTCTGGATGGTCCTCACGTCGCTGCGGCCGCTCTCGGACATCCTCGCGCGCCCGACCGCCGTCGTGCCCGAGCGCGTGACGGTCGACGCCTACGTAGATGTATTCCATACGATCGACGTCCCGCGCACCCTCCTGGTCACGACGGCGATGGCGGTCTCGATCGCGTGCCTGCAGATCCTGTTCGCGCTCCCCGCGGGCTACGCGCTCGCGAAGCTCTCCTTCCGGGGGAGGGCGGCCTTCGCGGCGCTCGTCCTCGGGTGCCTGCTCGTCCCGGCGCAGGTCACCTTCGTGCCCGTGTTCGCGATGCTCGCCGAGGTGCGCCTCGTGAACTCCTTCCCCGCGCTCGTCGTGCCCTTCGCGGCGAGCGCGTTCGGGACCTTCATGGTGCAGAAGGCGCTCTCGTACGTGCCCGACGAGCTCATCGAGGCCGCGCGGCTCGACGGCGCCTCCGAGCTCACGATCGTCTACCGTATCCTCGCGCCCATCCTCAAGCCGACCTTGGTGTCGCTGTTCCTACTGTCCTTCGTCTTCCACTGGAACGACTACTTTTGGCCGCTCGTCATGACGACCGACGACCGCGTGCGGACGCTCCCGCTCGCGGTGGCGCTCTTTCGAGAGCAGGGGACGGGCGTGCGCTGGCACCTCGTCATGGCGGCGAACGTGGTCCTCTCGGTGCCGGCGCTCGCGCTCTTCGTGGCGGCGCAGCGGCAGCTCTTCCGCGCGGTGTCGAGCCGATGAGGGCGGCCCTCGAGCGTCCGCTTGCGGGCGAGGGGAGGACTGGACTAATGTCCTTGGCGATCATGTTCTCGCTCTTCCGCTCGGGGCGCGCGGCCCATGCGTGCGCAGCGGCCGTCACGCTCACGGTGCTCGGCCCGCTCGCCGCGTGCAGCAAGAGCGTCTCCACGGCGGTCCGCGCGGGCGGCAAGGGGGGGGACGAGCACCCCGTCAAGGTGCAGCACTGGCCCTGCGATGCCGCCAAGGCGAGCCAGGTGGAGCGCCGCGCGGACGGGAAGGTCACGCGCTACACGACGTCCTCGGGAGGCTACGAGTGCGAGGCGGTGGATCTCAACGGCGATGGCAAGATCGATCGGTACACCTACCGTGAGCGCGGCGTCGTCGTGCGGATCGAGTCCGCGTACGGCCGCGACGGCCGCGTCGACGAGGTGCAGAACTTCCGCGACGGGGCGCTCTACCGCAAGGACCGCGAGATGAACCTGGACGGGAAGTTCGACACCTGGGACTTCTACGAGGACGGCAAGCTCGTGCGTCGCGATCGGGACACGGACGGAGACGGGCGCGTGGACCAGTGGTGGACCTTCCCGGATCCGAGCAAGCTCGAGTGCCCGGTCGTCGCGACCGACAAGGACGGCGACGGGCGCCCCGACGTCGGCTCGGAGCTGGACATGTGCAAGGTGTCGGACGACGATCCAGCGAACTTGCTCGCGACGAACGCCCCCCCCCCCGGCGCTGCGCCCTCGGCGCCTCCCGCCGCGTCGACCTCGGCACCAGGCGCCTCCGCCGCGCCCTCGGGGAGCCACCCATGACCCGCCCGACCCACCCACGCTCTCGCCTGGCTCCGGGGCTCGTGCTCGGCGCGGCGCTCGTCGTCGCGGCCTGCGGGAGCCGCACGTCGGGCGGGCCCGCGACGGCCCACGCCGAGCGAGGTCGCGCGGTGAACCGCGCCGCCGAGGGCAAGGACGATCAGACCCGCTGCGAGTGGAAGGGCCGCGAGGACCGGGAGACGAGCGAGACGGCCGGCCCGGGCGCCGTCCAGCCCAACGTGCGCCGCGTGTACCAGGTCGTCGGCACGGGAGACGATCGCCGCAAGGTGATCGCCTGCCGCGAGATCGACACGAACCTCGACGGCATCAAGGACGTCTTCCGGATCTACAACGAGAAGGGCGAGGCCCAGAGCGAGCAGGCCGACACGGACCTCGACGGCAAGATCGACACGTGGATCACCTTCGCTGGCGGTCGCATCAGCAAGGTCGCGCTCGACACGAACAACGACGGCCAGCCCGATGTATGGAAGTACTATATCGGCGGCCACCTCTCCCGCATCCAGCGGGACACGAACTTCGACGGGAAGCCGGACGTGTGGGAGTATTACACGGCGGGGAGGCTCGAGCGCATCGGCGTGGACGTCGACTTCGACGGCTCGGTGGATCGCTGGGATCGCGACGAGGTCGCGCGGCGGGCGCAGGAGGCGGCGGATCGCGCGGCCGAGCGCTCGGCGGGCGGCGCGAAGCTCGACGCGGCGGCCTCGGGGTCGGCGGTGGCCGCCGAGGGGCTCGGCCCGCTCGCGCCGGCCGCGTCGTCGTCGGCCGCGCACAACCCGAAGAGCAAGCAAGCGCGGGACAAGACGAAGCCGCGCTGAGCCGCGCGGCTCGGTCAAGGCGCGCTCGGGCCTTCTCGGCCGTAGGCGTCCTCGAGGCGGACGACGTCGCCGAGCTCGGGCGTGGACACCTCGATGCCGTCGACGATAGGCGAGCGGTGGACGTGGGCTAGGGCGCGCTGGTGCCTTCTCGGCCGTAGGCGTCCTCGAGGCGGACGACGTCGCCGAGCTCGGGCGTGGACACCTCGATGACGTCGACGTCGGTGAGCGCGACCATGCGGTGCACCGTCCCGGGAGCGCAGTGGTAGCTGTCCCCGGCCTTCATCACGCGGACGTCGAGCTCGGGCGGCGCGCCCAGCTCGAGCCGCATCTCCCCGGTCTGGACGAGGAAGGTCTCGTCCTTCTCGCGGTGGAACTGGCGCGAGAGGGCCTCTCCCGCGCGGATGTGGAGCACCTTGCCGACGTAGCGCGTGGTCTCCGCCCAGACGATCTCGTGCCCCCAGGGTTTGTCCACGCGTCTCATGCGCCGCTCGCAGTATACCATGCCCGAGATGCCCAGCGAACGCCTCCAGAAGCTCATCGCCAGCGCCGGACTCGCCTCACGCCGCCACGCCGAGACGCTCATCACCGAGGGGCGCGTCCGCGTGAACGGTCGCGTCACGACCGAGCTCGGCACGAAGGTGGATCCGCGCGCCGACAAGGTGGAGGTCGACGGGGTCCAGCTCGTCGAGGAGCGACACGTGTACTTCCTGCTCCACAAGCCCCGGCTCGTCGTCGCGACGCTGCACGATCCAGAGGGCCGCGCGACGGTGAAGGAGCTCCTCCGCCGCGAGAAGGCCCGGGTGTTCCCGGTGGGGCGGCTCGACTTTCACACATCCGGGGCGCTCCTCCTCACCAACGACGGCGACTTCGCGAACGAGCTCTTGCACCCGAAGCGGGGCGTCCCGAAGGTGTACGTCGTGAAGGTGCAGGGGGAGATGGCGGACGCGGACTTCGAGCGTTGGCGCAAGGGGATCCTGCTCGAGGACGGGATGACGGCGCCGGCGGGGTGTCAGCTCATCCGGTACGAGAACGGCAAGACCTGGATGGAGGTGACGCTCCACGAGGGGCGAAACCAGCAGATCCGGCGCATGGGGGAGGCGACGGGCTTCCCGGTGATGCGGCTGGCGCGCCAGTCGTTCGGCGGGATCACGATCGAGGGCTTGCCCGAGGGGGCCTACCGTCCGCTCACCGCGGAAGAATTGGTGAAAGTGCGGGACCAATACGGTGTCCCTCGAAAGATCCCCAAGGATGTCCCACGGGACCTGCGGGCGCTCGCGGAGGGGAAGAAGCGGCCGTTCTACCGCGCGGAGGAGCCGAAGCGGGCGGGCGCTCGTGCCGCGCGTGACCCCTGGGCCGCCGCGGACGAGCGGCGCTCCCGCGCCTCTCAGGCGCAAGAGGGGCCCGGATCGACGAGCCCACGCCAAGCGGGGGCCGTCGTGAGCGAGCGCTCGTACGGGAAGGGCGCGGAGGGATCGCAGGAGAAGCCGTACGGGAAGGCTCGGGC
>CAYNEK010000023.1:53650-60352 GCA_964396175.1 uncultured Polyangiaceae bacterium
CGGAGGGATCGCAGGAGAAGCCGTACGGGAAGGCTCGGGCGCCGTACGGGAAGGGAGTGGAGGGGTCGCAGGAGAAGCCGTACGGGAAGGCTCGGGCGCCGTACGGGACGAGGGACGGGGGTGCGTCGTCGAGGCCCAAGTCCCGAGGGCCCCGGCGATGAGGCGGCGCGTCCTCGCGGCGACGCTGGCCGCGGGCGCACTCGCCACGAGCGCTCCGGCCTCCGCGGAGGTCCCCGTCACGAGCACCGTCCGCAAGCTCCCATCGTCCAATGGCTATGGCGCCGTCCTCTTCGATCTCGACGCCCGCAAGGCGACCCACCTCCGCGAGCACCTCTTCGCGTTCGAGGAGCCCCTCCTGGACGGCGCGGGGGCCGAAGTGTGGGTCGGGAACCAGCCCCAGGCCATCGCGACGCGGGACGTCCTGTATGACGCCTTCCTCGGCCTCCGCTCGGGCGGCACGCAGCGCTGGCTCACGCAGGTCCCCATCGACGTCGCCGCGAGCGGCTACGACGAGGGCTCGGGCGTCCTTCGGATCGTCCGGCACGTCGGGAGCCTCGTCGTCGAGGAGCGGGTCTTCTCGCCCTGGGGGCTCGCGAGACCGTCGCTCGTCCTCGCGGCGAAGATCACCAACACGGGGGCGAGCGCCGAGCCGGTCTCGCTCTTCTCGCTCCACAACGTCCACCTCGGCTACGGGCGCCCGGGCGTCATGCAGGAGATCGGCGAGAACGGGGAGACGATCGGCTACGAGCCCTCGACCCAGAGCTTCTCCGAGCGAGGCTTCGCGGGCGTCGTCGTCGTGCGCGCGCTCGCGTCTCCGTCGCACCGGACCCAGTGGCGCAGCGGGTCGCCGGCAGGGAGCAATGGGTTCTCGATCGTGGACGGCGGCGGCGCGGCGGATCTCCCGGATGCGTCGGGCGAGGACCCCGTCGGGGACGGTGCGGCCTCGGCGTTCCAGTGGGATCTCGGCCCCGTGGCGCCAGGGGCGAGCGTCTGGGCGGGCTTCGTCCTCGCGCACCACGGCGATCCGTTCGCGGGCGCGGCGCTGTCCGACGAGGTGGCGGCGTGGCACTCAGGTCGGTCGCCGGAGGCCGTCGTGACCGACGAGCTCGCGGGGTGGGGGAGCTTCCAGGCGGGGCTGTCGGTGCCCGCGACGACGCCCGCGAGGGAGCGTGCGGCGCGCGCGGGGGCGGTCGTGCTCCGCATGGCGCAGGTGCGAGAGGGCGAGGCGTTCGTGCGTGAGTCGCTGTCGAAGGACGGGGAGCCTCGACGCACACGCTTCCCTGCGGCGCTCCCCGGGATCGTGGCGCACAGGGGCAAGGGCGCGGTCCTCGCGAGCCTCCCTCCGGGCGAATGGACCATCTCGTGGGCGCGGGACTCGGCCTACGCGGCGGCGGCGATGTCGGCGCTCGGCATGAAGACCGAGGCCAAGGCGCTCCTCGAGTTCTACCTCGGCGCGGAGGCGGATCGCTTCCGCACGTGGAAGGAGCTCGCCCCGTATGCGCTCCCCCCGTACCAGATCAGCCTGACGAGGTACCACGGCTTCGGCGTCGAGGAGACGGACTTCAACGATTTTGGGCCAAACCTCGAGCTCGACGGACCGGGTCTCTTCCTCTGGGCGCTCCGCCGGTACGAGCTCGAGACCTCGGACACGACCCTGACCGACGGCCGCTGGAAGGACGTGTCCGAGCGCGTCGCCGACGTGCTCGTGGCGGCGGTGGATCCGGCGACGGGGCTCATCCGGAGGGACTCGTCCATCTGGGAGTGGCATTGGAATGGTCGGGAGCGGTCGACGACGTACACGACGGTGACCGCGATCCGTGGGCTCTGCGACGCGGCCGACATGGCCACGCGCATCGGCGACGCGGCGCGGGCGACGAAGTACCGAGCGACCGCGGTCTCGCTCCGCGCGACCCTGCTCGACGAGCTCCGAGGCCCGACAGGGGCGCTCGGCTCGACGCTCGAGGAGGTGTCGTCCGGGGAGGGGTACCTCGACGCGGCGGTGCTCGACGCGTTCGCGATGGGGGTGCTCGACCCCAAGGGCGAGACGGCGAAGGCGACGTTCGCGGCCTTGGAGGCGGGGCTCAGGACGCCCGCCGGCGCGGGCTACGCGCGCAACGACGATCGGGTCGATCACGCGGGCAAGGTCGATCTCTCCCCGTGGGGGAGCCCCTACGACAGCGCCGAGTGGGTCGTGACGGATCTGCGCGCGGCGAAGGCGTCGGAGCTCGGCGGCGAGGGCGCGCGTCGAGAGAAGCTCCTCTCGTGGGTCGAGGCGCAGACGAGCGCGAACGCCGGCCTCTTCGCCGAGACCTATGACGAGAACACTGGGGTGTACAAGTTCAACTACCCGATGGTCGGGTTTGGGCCTGGCGCCTTCGTGCTCGCGCTCGCGGAGGGCGGCGTCGAGCCGGCGTGCGGCGCCTATCCCCTCGAGCCGAGCCCTGGTGGGGCAGGCGCGGGCGGCGCGTCGGGCGCTGGCGGCGCGTCGGGCGCTGGCGGTGCGTCGGGGGCCGCCGGCGGGGGCGCGGGCGGCGCGGCTGGGGCCGCCGCGGGGGGCGCTCCGTCTGCAGGTCACCCCGGGGCCGGCGCGGGCGGCTCGGCCGCGTCGGGCGCGCCGGGGAAGGGCGGCGCGGGCAGCGCGGGGTCGCCGGCTCAGGCCGCCGCCGAGCCAGAGCCCGGAGGTCCGTCGTGCGCCTGTGAGGCGCCTCGCGGGGGACGCGCTGCCTCGACGACGGGGATCCTGGTGTTCGTCGCGCTCGTGGGGGAGCGCTGGCGTCGCGAGCGCGTGGGGCGCCGAGGCTCCCCGCGACTCCCTCGGGGATAGCCGCGCCGTTCGCGGTGCGCTCCGCACGGCGCAGCGCCGCCATGGCCCACGTCTGTCCACGGGCCGCGGAGGGCCGCGCCGTTTGCGGCGCGCTCCGCACGGCGCAGCGCCGCCATGGCCCACGTCTGTCCACGGGCCGCGGAGGGCCGCGCCGTTCGCGGCGGTCTTCGGACCGCGCCCCCTCGACGAAGGGGCCGAAGAGCCTGGAACGCGTCAGTGCACCTCGCCGGCGAGGTAGGCGAGGCCCGGGACGAGCACCTGCTCGGGGAGCGCGCCTCCCTGCCGCGAGGCGCCGCTCGTGCGCCCGTCGCCGTCGATGGCGAAGCCGTGATCGCCGAAGACGAAGACCATCGTGCGCGGCGCGAGCGTGGCGAAATACGCGGCGAGCGACTCGGCCGCCTCGTCCGCGGCGGCGACGAGGCGCGGGGCGAGCGGCCCGTTGGGATCGCGGAGCCGCGCCTCGAGGACGTCGAGCTTCTTCACCTCGCGGTTCCCGATGCGGACGCGGCGGAGCGTGCCGACGTTGCGCCCGCGGAGCACGGTGTCGTCCTCGTCGTCCTCCGCGCGGCGTCCGAGCGCGTCCGCGCCCTGCGAGAGCGTCTCTAGCTGGGTGCTCGTGACGGTGGGGAGCGCGGACCAGAGGAGCACCTCCTCCGCGCACGTCACCGAGTCCCCCAGCGCCGCGCGGAGCCGCGACTTGATCCGCTGCCCGAGATCGTAGCGGAGCGCGTCGACGAGGATGAGCTCGGTCTGCCTCGCGCCGTGGAGCCGCGCGAGGCGCGTCGCGATCTGCGGCGCGTCGAGCACCATCGTGGGGCGCTTCCCCGTCACGCGGAAGGTCCCGAACGCCTCCGAGTAGCTCTTCGCGAACCCTTCGGCCCAGGCCTCGCGGACGCGCACGGCGTCGTCCGGGAGATCGCCGCGCGCCTCGCGCACGAGCAGCGGCATGTACCGGGTCGCGAAGATGCGCTCGATCTGGGCGAGCGGCTTCGGCCCTTGCGTCGCCTCGAGCTCCGCCACCCACGCGCGCCAGCCGTCGTCCCGCGGCGCGGCCTCGCGACCGTCTCGCGCGCGGGGCTCCGCGTCTCCTCCCGCGCTCGCCGCGTTCGCTTCGGCTGGGGGCGTGAGCTCGCGCGGGGCGCTCGAGGGCGTCGTCGCGCGGGCAGGGGGCGTGAGCTCGCGCGGGGCGCTCGAGGGCGTCGTCGCGCGGGCGGTGGGCCTGAGCTCGCGCGGGGCGCTCGAGGGCGTCGTCGCGCGGGCGGTGGGCGCCGCGCCCGCCTCGGCAGGGGGCGTGGGCGCGCCCGCTCGCGTGGGCGACGCCGGGTCGCGTGGGGCGCTCGAGGGCGTCGCCGATGTCCCTGTGGGCGCCGAGGTGGCCCAGGGCGAGGCCACGGGGGCGAGCACCTCGGGCTCGACCGCGCGCGCGGTCACGGCGACGGACGGCGCGCGCGCTGGCTCGTGGGGCGAGGCGACCTCGGCGTCGCCGCGGCTCCGCAGCCCCACCGCCTCGGCGAGCGGGAGCGCGCGCGCGTAGCCCGAGAGCTCGAGGTTCTCGGGCGAGAGGTACACGTGCACCGCGCGCTCGCCGCACGCCTCGACGTAGAAGCGCAGCGCGGCGCTGTCCTCGGCGTCGAGGCACCCACGGCAGGTGATCGCGCGGAGATCGCCGAGGACGACCGCGATCCCGCGCGCGCCCACGCTCCTCGCGCGGAAGAGCTGATCGGACAGCGACGCGTCCCAGTCGGAGCTCGCGAGCACGCCGGGAGGCGCGGCCCCGCGACGCCGCAGCACCTCCTCGATCGCGGCCTCGATGGCCTCGCCGAGCTGCCCCCGGAGGGCCGGGGTGGGGGACAGGAGCTCGACGTAGAGCATCCGCGCCGCGGACGCGCCGCTCCGGATGCGCTCGCCGTCGCCACGCTCGAGGAAGCGAGACTCCCCGCGCGGGTGGCGCGCCTCGCCGGGCACGCCGAGGGGAGCGTCGAGGCCGAGCGTCGTCTGCTGCATGGTGCCCCCATGCCTCGCCCGCGGCCGATTGGCCCAATTCTCGTGATCTCGCGGCGAGCCCCTCGGGCGCGCGCGGGGCGCCCGAGCGTCGACCTGGTCGTCGTGGGCCTGAGCCCCTCGGGCGCGCGGGGCGCGCTCAGTGCCGGAAGTGACGCACGCCCGTCATCACCATCGCGACGCCCGCCGCGTCCGCGGCTGCGATGACGTCCGCGTCCTTCACGCTGCCGCCCGGCTGCGCGATGGCCACGACGCCGTGGGCGATGGCCGCCTCGACCCCGTCCGGGAAGGGGAAGAACGCGTCGCTCGCCATCACGCTGCCCTTCGCGAGCTCGCCCGCCTTCTGGCACGCGATCTGGACGGACACGACGCGCGACATCTGGCCCGCGCCGACGCCCGTCGTCACGCGCCCCTTCGCGAGGACGATCGCGTTCGACTTGACGTGCTTCGAGACGCTCCAGGCGAGCGACAGGGACGCGAGCTCCTCGGCCGTGGGCGCGCGCTTCGTCACCACCTTGCCGCGCGTCACCTCGCCCGCGCTCGTCCCGTCGCGGTCCTGCACGACGAAGCCGCCCGAGACGCGCTTCACGTCGAGGCCGCGCTGCGCCGCGGGGGTCCACGCGCCCGTCGCGAGGAGCCGCAGGTTCTTCTTCTGGCGGAGGACGGCGAGCGCCGCCTCGGCGAACGACGGCGCCACGACGCACTCGAGGAAGGTCTCGGCCAGCAGCCGCGCCGTCGCCTCGTCGACCTCGCGGTTCAGCGCGACGATGCCGCCGAAGGCCGAGAGCGCGTCGGCGTCGCGCGCGTCGCGGTACGCGGTCGCGAGGTCGCCCGCGAGCGCGACGCCCGAGGGGTTCGTGTGCTTGACGACGACGGCCGCGGGGCCCTCGAACTCGCGCACCGCCTCGAGCGCGGCGCTCGCGTCGACGAGGTTGTTGAAGGACAGCTCCTTGCCGCCCGCGCCGAGGCTCTCGGCGGTCGCGAGGGTGCCCGCCGCGGCGTGGCGCTCGACGTAGAAGGCGCCCGTCTGGTGCGGGTTCTCGCCGTAGCGGAGATCGTAGCCCTTCTCGGCGGTGAGGGTCAGGTACCGCGGGTAGCGCGCCTGGGTGCCGTCGTCGGTGCGCGCGGAGAGGTACGCCGCGATGGCGCCGTCGTACGCGGCCGTGTGGCCGAACGCCTTGGCGGCGAGGCGCTCGCGGGTGCGCGGCGAGAGCTCGCCGGACGCCTCGAGCTCGGCGAGGACCGCGGCGTAGTCGCCGGGATCGCACACGACGCCGACGTGGGCGTGGTTCTTCGCGGCGGAGCGGACCATCGAGGGGCCGCCGATGTCGATGTTCTCGACGATGTGCGCGTGGGACGAGCTGGGCGCGGCGACGGTCTCCTCGAAGGGGTAGAGGTTGACGACGACGAGATCGATGGGCTTGCCGCCGAGGCGCGTGAGATCGGCCTCGTCGGTCCCGCGGCGCGCGAGGATGCCGCCGTGGACGCGCGGGTGGAGCGTCTTGACGCGGCCGTCCATGACCTCGGGGGAGCCGGTGTAGGACTCGACGGTGGCGACGGGGATGCCCTCGGCGGCGAGGAGCTTGAAGGTCCCGCCGGTCGAGAGGATTTCGACGCCCTTCGCGGCGAGGGCGCGGACGAAGGGCAGAAGGCCGGTCTTGTCGGAGACGGAGACGAGGGCGCGCTGGACGGGCATGGGGGCGGCCTATCGGCATGGGGGCCGGCGCGCAAGGCGTCGTGTGGCGAGGGCATGCGGAGCGGCCGTTTCTCGCGCGTTCCCCGCTGGTTTGTGGGTGAAGGCGACCCAGCGCCCTCATCGGCGTCGAGGCTCGGCGCGGCGTCGGGGCGGCGTCGGGTCGGCGCGGGTCGGCGCGGGT
>CAYNEK010000024.1:0-60084 GCA_964396175.1 uncultured Polyangiaceae bacterium
CGCCGCCCTCTCCAGAGGCTCCGCCATTCGCCCCCGCGCCGCCCTCTCCAGAGGCTCCGCCATTCGCCCCCGCGCCGCTCGCGCCGCCCTTCCCGGACCCCCCCGAAGTCGAAGTCCCGGCGTACCCTGCGGCGCCCGCAATCCCTGCGCCACCTGACGCAAGCTCCTCGCCGTCATCACAACCCAATGACATCGACAGCACGACCCCGAGCGCGAACCAAGAGACGACGGACCGACCTGAAACCATGGGAACCTCCGAAGCCGATGCGTTGAGGATTCGTCGCACGCCCCTGGCGCGTCCGCAAGAACCACGCCGCAGCCGCGCTCGGCCGTGAACGTGGGCGAGACGTACCGCCACTCCCTGGCGCGTCCGCAAGAACCACGCCGCAGACGAACGGCGTGCCTGCCCATCGACCTCGGCCATGGGGCGACCCGTCGAGGTCCTGCGCTCACCGCCCGGCGCTCTGGCTCGGTCCGCGCGCCCGCTGCCCCCCCTTCACGCGCCGGATCAGGCTGCGTCCCTCTTGCGCCGGGGCGCGCGATCGAAGACCCGCAGCGCGAGCGCCTCGGCGACGTGTGCGGCGCGGACGAGATCGTCGCCCGCGAGGTCCGCGATGGTGCGCGCCATGCGACGAACCTTCACGAAGGCGCGCGCCGAGAGCCCGAGGCGCTCGGACGCCGCGAGGAGCATCGCGCGCGTGTCCCCCCCGAGCGGGGCGACCCGATCGAGCTCGGCCGGAGACAAGAGCGCGTTGGTGCGCTCCCGCGTCTCCCCCCGCTCACGCCGCGCCTCCTGACGCGCGCGCGCCGCGAGCACCCGCGCGCGCACCGTCGCCGAGGGCTCCCCCAGCGCGCCGTCGCCGAGCGTCGCGAGCGACACCGGCGGCAGCATGATGTGCACGTCGATCCGATCGAGCAGAGGCCCCGAGAGTCGGTCGAGGTACGCGCGGACCCGCTCGCCCGTGCAGCTGCAGGCGCGGGTCGGATCGCCCCGGTAGCCGCAGGGATGCGGTTTCACATCGTGGTGACGGCTCCAGCGCTATCGTTCGGCAGTGACCTACGACCCGTTTTCCTGGCTCCACACGAAATACACGGCCGCAAAAGCCGCCGACGCCCAACTAGACGGGAAGCTCAGCACATGGCTGGACAGGCACGCGCAACTTACGCAGACGAATCGTGCCGCCTCCACCTATGCGAGCGACGCTGACCGCTTGGCCTACTGCCTCGGTCACTTCGCCATGGGAGTCCGGACGGTCGCCCGCGAGCTGGCGTTGTCGAACAAGGCGCCCTTTCCGTTCTCCGCGACGTTCTTCGGGGGCTCGCTCGACATCGTTTCCCTCGGCAGTGGGCCCGGAAGTGACCTGGTTGGGGCCATCCTGTCGCTCGGGGCAATCCCTCGGCGGCTCACGTTGCACGCTGCCGACGCCGAGGCAGGATGGGAAACATGGGTGAGTGATGCCGTCGCGTCGATCAGGGCGAGCGACCCAGCGCTTGCCGCAGTCGCGGATCCGAAGTTCGCTGTGCTCGACCTGAACGACGTTGACGCGACCCGCGCCTACCTCGCAGGGATCAAGCCCAACGGAGCGACGCTCTACGTTCTCCATCGTGTCCTGGGAACGCTGCGCGACCCCATTGCAGTAACCAATGTGCTCCTTGAGCAGGCTGGCGACGAGGCGATGATCCTTGTGGTCGCGCCGCCAAAGGACTCCGCCCTTCTTGAGTCGTTCGCGTGGCGCCTGGAGCACTCCAAGCGCCGAGGGTGGTGCAAGCTCGTAAACTGTGGCGTAGTTCCCCACCTCGGGTTCACGGTTCCGAAGGACATCTGGGATGCCCTGACACACAAGCCCGAGACCAAGGCCGAGTACGAGTGCCTCCACTACGTGATGGACGTGGCGACGACTCTGCGGCTTCCGGGGCCTGCCCCCGCCGGCTGATCTCTAGCTGCGGGGCGCGAAGACTTCGGGCGTCTCACGAACCAGAGTTGCCACGGCCCGTTCCACCTCTGCCTCCGTCCACAAGCGGTGCCCCTGCCCGTCTCGACCCTTGCAGTCGGCGATGCGCCCGGACTCGATCGCGTACCGGAGGTCCTCCCAGGTGATCCCGAGGATCTCGGCGACCTCGCCGCTGGCGTAGAAGGGCTTCTTGGCGAGCCCCCACCGGTACGGCTTCCCGCGCTCTGACCAGGCGGCGGCGATCTCGCGCATCTGCGCGAGCGTCCACGCTCGCTTGCCCCACCGCGTCTTCGTCGCCGCGGGGATCAGGCCTTTCGCGAGCCTGTCGTTGAACTGGTGCTCGGTGAGCCCGAGCATCGTCATGATGTCCGCCCGCGTGTAGAGGTCCTTCACCGGGAGGCCAAACTCCGTCTCCTCGGCGGGCGGGCGGAGCTGCTCCCAGGTCATTGCGACCTGGAGGACGAGCGGCTCGTCGCGCTCGACGACGACCGCCCGGTTCCCGACGGTCCGTGTTGACGGTGCCTGCATGTGGACCCTCTCGATGCCCTTCTTCGAGACCTCGATCTTGGGGAAGAACTTGGTGAGGAACTCGCGCTTCTGACCGGCCGTCCAGAACTCGAACTCGGCCAGTGCTTGGAGCGCCTCCGTGAGGGCACCAAGGACCGCCGACGTGTCGGCAGCCTGCTGGGCACGCTCGTACTGGCGGAGCGTTCGCTGGGCACGTTCCAGCTCGCCGTCGAGCTTGAACCGACGCGCGTCGAGGTCCTCGCGTCGCCACCCGCCGCTCAGGTACAGGTCGAGGAGCTTCGTCCGCTGCCCTTCGATCTTGGTGACCGTCTGGGTGACCGCATCGATCCGCTCCGAGTAGTCCTCGCGCTCGCCTTTGATCCCGCTGTGGACGAGCGAGCCGAGAATGCGCTCGTCCGCGAACACCGCGGAGAACAAGCGATCGAGCCCGGCGTTGAGCTTCTTCCGGTCGATGTACTTGGTCGGGCAATCCGATCGAGCGACCTGCGTGCTGGCACAGGCGTACCAGTCGCGGCGGCCTGACTCGCGACCGTGGCGGGGACGTGTGCGACTCCACAGGCGCTCGCCGCACTCGGCACACCACAAGAGCCCGGAGTACGTAAAGCGGCTTTCGCCCCGGGGCTCCCGCGGCTTGTAGAACTCCTTGGTCTTCGCCTCGACGATCGCTTGCAGGGCGTCCCACGTGGTGTCGTCGAGCAAGGCTTCTTCGCGCGGGTCGTCGGGGGTCGGCGGGGCCCCCCTCGCGCGGAAGACCTGCCGGCGGATGATCTCGTTCGGCGCACGCTTGATCTTCTTCCGGTCCTTCCGTCGACCGTCAGCCTTGATGGGCGTCGGTCCCGCCTGCCGCTTCTTGTCGACGATCCACCAGCCCTTGTAGATGGGGTTCCTGAGGAGATTCCGGATCGTCACGGGGTTCTTGAAGCCGGCTCGGCGGGCGACCTCGCTCCAGTTGCGGAGCCCCTCTTCGAGGACGAGCCGGAACACCTCCCGCACCGCGTGGATCTTGTCGTTGTAGGTCCAGCGGCCCCGCTTCTCGCCCTTGCTTCGGATGTACGCGATGCCCGTCGGGAGAGAGATGTCGGCCGACGGGAAGATGCCGTCGCGACGTTTCGCTTCCTTCGCTCCTTGAACGCGGTGTCGGATCGCCTCCAGCTCGTCGCCCGCGGTCATCGACAGGGCCACGGCAGTCCAGCGACCGGCCAGGGTCGACAGATCGATGACCGTGCTCGACGTGTAGACCAGCGTCCCGGTGTCGCGGCAGACCTGGAGGAGGGCGATGCCCTCCAGACCGGCGGCGAGCCGATCGAGAGTGTCCACGACGATGTGCGTGTCAGGTGCCGCGATCAGCTCGACGATCCGGCGCCACTCTGGCGTGTCCCGGAAGTTCGTGCGCGATACGTCCGTCAGGACGAAGGGCGGCTCGATCAGGATGGCGCCATGGCGCTCCGCCGTGGCGACGTTCGATGCCGCCTGCCGGTCGAGACCCGCACGGTCGTCGAGGGCTTGCTCCTCGGAGCTGACCCGCCGGATTTCAACGAGCCGCAGTGACACCGGCCAGCTCCGCGGCTGCGGCAAGCGCGGCCTGTTCATCGTCGCGCTCGAAAGCTTCCCGGAGACGCACCAGGGCCGCTCGACGGGCGACTGCGACACCTCTGGCTGCTCGGACGACGGCGGAAGCGCTGCCGACCTCCGACGCCGGGGCCAACACCGCCCTCACCTCGGCGACGGCCGCGGAAGCACCCCCTACAACGACCAAGGGGTACTGCGGGAGCCCCTCAGCATCGACGATGGAGGCCAGGCGCCCCGGCGGTGGGATGCAGACGATGGCGGTCGGGCGGTCGTCGCGATCGGAACCCATGCTGGGCGTACACCGATCAGGGTCACGATCACGACCACCGTCGATTTCTCCGCTTGGCCGTCGAAGGGCTGGAGCACGTGAACTTCGGGTCATGCCTCACGACGGACGGCCCCGCGATCCTTCAACCGCGTGATGTCGATTTTCCCGGAAGGCCACGCGACCCCAGAAATCGACCGCCTCTCGGTTGAAGGACCGCGGCCATCGTCGTCGTAGGGGAATGAGCACACCCGCAGCCCAACGCCCGATCGCCCCTGACCTCACCCTCGTCCCCTCGGACCCGCCCCGCGTCTCCGTCACGCCGGCCGTCTCGCCGAAGAAGGACCCCGCCGTCCCGCTGACGCTGAGCCTCTCGGCGGCGACGATCAAGAAGGCCCGCCTCTTGGCGAGCGCGAAGGGCGAGAGCCTCTCGAAGCTCGTCGGCGGCCTCCTCGATGCTGCCATCAAGGACCAGCTCGCGACCCTCCTCGCGGACATCACGGCGGATGACGGAGGTGAGCCGTGATCGCGGCCTCGCTCCCCGCGTTGGCCACGCGCCCAGTGCCCGTCCCGCGCACGCTCGGCCAGCTTGTGGATCACCTGCGCGAGGTCGAGGCGACGCACCAGGAGGATGCCGTCGTCCCCATGGCCGACCTCGCGATGGGCGACGAGGGCGCCATCCGCGTCCCCGGTCGCGGCGACCACCTGCTCAACGACTGGAGCCGGTCGCAGCTCGCGAACGTCCTCGGGCTACGGTGGGACCGGTGGTTCGCCGAGGCGTCGAACACCGAGCGAGCTGAGGAAGTCAACCGCAGGCTCCACCGCGCACGCGGGCGCGTCCGCGTCAGGATGGGGCTCGACTCCGACGGTCCGGTCATCCGAGCCGTCGTCTCGCCCACGTACGAGGCCGTACCGGACTCGTCGATCGCGACCTCGCTCCTGCGCGTCCTCGGTGACCTGCGCGTCACGCGCTCCACCGTGACCGAGATGACGACCTCATGGGTCGTCGAGGTCGGCGAGCCGCTGAAGAAGGGCGGCGTCGTGGGGACGCTTCACGGCGGCCTGCTCGTGCGGAACAGCGACGTGGGCTTCGCGTCCCTGGCCGTCGTCGCGCATCTGATTCGGCTCGTGTGCTCGAACGGCATGACGGCGCCGGTCCCGAACGCGGAGATCCTCCGCGTTCGTCACCGACACCTGGATCTCGTGCGTGTCGAGGAACGGCTCGTCGAAGGTGTTGCTCGTCTGCCCGCAAGTCTTCGCAGAGCTGGTGAGGTCGTCACGGCTTCGACCGAGCGTCGCGTCGATGGCGTCGAGGCCGAGATCCGCGGCGTCCTTCGGGAGGCTCATCTCCTACGGCGTCACGAGCGGGCCGTCCTATCGGCCTACGGGCGAGAGCCCCACGCGAGCGCGTTCGGCGTCTCGCAGGCGATGACGCTGGCGGCCCAGGAGTTCTCGGCCGAGCAGCGCATCGAGCTGGAGCACGTGGCCGGGCAGTACGTCGCCCGGTCCACGGCGTGAGCCGTCTGGAGCCCGCGCGGACTCAGTTCGGGCGGTATGCTGCGGGAGCGTCCACCCACTCGGCCTGGTGATCCGGGAACAGCCGCTCCACCTCGCGCTTCTCACCGTCATCGAGGATTCGGGTGAACGCCCACGCGGCGACATCGAGCCCGCCGCTAGACCGTGACGCCGAAGCGTACGGCCGTATGGGGAACTCGGCCTCGTGCGGGTGGGGAACGCGGGCTTCCTTCACGTCAGCGGAGAAGACCACCGCGGAGTTCGCCTCGCGGTTCAGGAAGATCATGCGGAGCGCTTCTCGGCGAAGCTTCTCGATCGTCATGGCGGAACGATGCAACCTGCGGGGCGGTCCTTCAACGCGGATCGTCGAGAAAACCTTGTCATTATCGCGCGGGCCGCTCGCCAGAGCGACTCCGGCGCCTATTGATGAGACGCAAGGTCAAACAGGGCGGTGAGGTCGTGAGCTGAATACCGCGTCGCTCCCGATGCAGCCCGGCTCACGAGACCCCGTGAGGGCTACAAATTGAGGCCCGGTGGATTTCCGGGCCGAAACGCAGAATCTCGGAGGACCCCCTACGCGCCGCTCACCACGGCAGCGAGCAGCGCCGGAGCGATCGGCTTTTCCAGGAACTCCTCGAACTTCCCAGCCGCGATGGCCTCGTCCACGCCGAAGACCGGCTCGCCGCTCATCAGGACCCTGCGGACCGCGGGCCAGCGATCTCGCACGGCCTCCAGGAGCGCGAGTCCCGTCGGCCCTGGGGGCATCCGGTAGTCGCTGATCACGAGGTCGACGTGCTCGGCCTCCAGGACGGCGACGGCTGCGCCGAAGCCTGTGGCCGTGAGCACGCGAGCCTGACGCTCCAGGCGTCGCCCGATAGCCCGCAGGACCTCCGCGCTGTCATCGACGACGAGGATCGTGGTCACGGCGGCCCGTCTGGTATCACTGCTTCTTCTTCGCTTCGATCTCGCGGCAACGCTTCGCCCCATCGGCCCCGTCCACGCTCTCCGTGATGGGCTCGCAGCAGGTGCCGGCCTTGTCTTGGAGACGGCTGCATATGCCGTTGTAGAAGCACGGGACGCAGGTCCCCGAGGGCTTCGGTGCCTCGGCCTTCTTCTTCAGGAACGCGGAGTCCTTCGATGGCGTCATGGCGCACGCGGTCGCGATGATCGTCTGGCACTCCGCCGTGAGCTTCACCGAGCCGCCGGCTGTCCCCACGGGCGGCGTATCGACGCAGAACGTCTTGGCACGGGTGGCGAACTCGTCGGGGCCGTACTCGTCGACGAACTTCTGCTTCTGCGGGCAATACTCCTCCTTCACCTTGCGGGCGGCCTCGGCCTCGACGACGGGGACCGCCTTGAGGTTGGGCTTCGAGGGGCCGAGCTTCTTGGCGATCTGCACCTGAAAACGGAGCTGCGCGATGTCGTAGACGACGCCGGACACGAGCCCGAAGGCGAACTCGATCTTCGCCTCGGCCGCCGCCTTCTCCGCCGCCTCACGGCGGGCGACCATCGCGGGCGTCTCGTAGCCATCGGGCAGCCCCGCCCGCTGACGAGCGAGGTCCCAGAGCGGGTTGTCCCACGGGGGGATGTCGACCACCTTCTTGAAGGTCTGCGTCGCGTACTCGGTCTTGCCGTCGCGCCCGACGAGCACGGCGAGCCCGAAGAGCGCATGGGGCACCAAGGACGACTTCCCATCGACGATCTTCATGAACGACGCGCGAGATTGATCGCGCTGGTCGAGGATCTCGTAGAGGAGGCCCATCGTGTATTCCACCTCCGCGGTCTCGGGCTCGAACGCGGACTTGAGCGCCGTGCTCCAGTAGACGAGCGCCTTCGTGGCTCCGAACCGAATCAGCTTCACGCGCCGTTGGGCGTCCGGCTCGGCTGGAGCCGAGAACAACGCCAACTCGGTGCAAGTACGCGCCAACCTCATCGTGATCGGCTTGGGGTCCATCTTGAGCTGAAGCATCTCCTCAAGGCCGCCGATCTCCTTGAGTGCCGAGGTAGTGCTTGCTGTACGCGGCGGCCTCTTCGGGAGGCGGATCGGGAGGACCTCGACCACCTCTCCGGGGTGACCTCCGGTCGCGTCGGGGGACGACGCGACGGGCTTCGAGTCCACGTCCTTCAACTTCGCGGCGACCGTCTCGTTCTTGAGGACGGAGCAAGCCACGGAGTCCCCGCCGTCGCACTTGGTCTTGCAGATCAGCGGGTCGACCTTGCACTGGGCGAGGAGTGCCTTCCACCGCTGCTCGATGGCGTCCTGACGGGGCTGCTGGGGACCACCGCAGGAGGCGATGAGCGTGGCCAGGACGAGGAGTTGTGCGGGCGTCTTCATCGCCGGCTCACTTCCCGCACTTCGCCATGGTGCATTGCCCGTGGCACTGCATCAGCATCGATGGGGCCTCCCTCATGCACTCGTCGCCGCAGCGTTCCTCGCAAGATTTCTTGCCGGCGGGGGCCTTCGGACCGGCGCTTCCGGAAGCGCTCGCAGGCGGCGCCACCTTCCCCCCACCGAAGAGCACGCACGAGTCCGCGTGGCCGAGCTTGCAGGCCGCCTCGTAGCAGGAGGCGGTCTCGGTCATCTGGTGAGCCTCCCGCTCGCCCTCGCACTTGGCGGCGGTCTTCAGGCAGGAGCCGAGGTGCCCGGCAGTGCAAGCCTCCTCGAAATAGGCGTACGCGCGAAAGGTGTCCGAGGTCACGCCGTCTCCGCTCTCGTAGGCGCGAGCGATGTTCGCGAGACAGGTGGCCTTCACGTCCTTCGAGAGCTTGCTGGTCTTGCTGGAACAGGTTCTCTCGCGAAGGGCCATCGCTCCTTTCGGGTCGGCCTTCGCGATGACGCTCGCGTAGGCGAGACAGGCTGCGTCGTCTCCCCCGTCGCACTGCTTCTTGACGCTGGCCGTCGCCTTCTTCGGGTCTGCCGAACGCGGTTCCCCAAGACCGTCGAGGGTGAGGCACGCCTTGAACTCCTCCGCGTCGCAGGCCTTCTGGAGTGGCGCGACGGCCTCCTGCTCATGCTTGTCGGCAATGAGTTCTTCGCCGAGGACCAAGCACGACTTCGCGTGCGCCTGGTCGCAGCCGAGTCGCAGGTAGCTGAGCCTCTGAGGGCGCTTCGCGCTCGCATCCGTCGGCGTCACCCCCTTCAACGTCTCCGCCTGAGCGTAGCAATGCTCGCCGTGCCCGGCCTTGCAGCATCTTTCCTTGTCGAAGCCGATCGTGTCGCAGCTCGGGCCGTCTTCCGGGCTGGCCTTCGGCCGGTTCGCGGCCTTCGGGGGGCACGGGATCGATGTCGTGGGATCGTTCGGGTTTGCGCACCGACCCGGCGGCAAGCCGGTATCGGGCGAGTACCCGATGCCGGCGCATCCAGCGACCAGGGCACTGGCCAGGACCATCCACTTCATGACGGCCTCCGCGTGTTCTCCTCGATGCGGACTTGCCAGAGCGCCGTCTGCGCCTGGAGCCGCAACGAGAACGCCTTCCCCCTCCCGATCAAGAAGCCGACGAGCCCGAGCCCAACTGCCCCGAGGGCCGCAGCCACGAACTCCTGAATCACGGCGTAGCCGCCCCCGGCTCCGATGAGGACCCCGACGAGGACCGAGGAGACGATGACGCTTCGCGCTTGGTCGTAGAGCCGGTCTGCGGCTTCCTGGATGATCTTCGGGTCGTAGGCGGTCGCCATGCGGGCTCCTGCGCCGGTTTCGGGCCGGCAAGTTGACGTGTTGCTGCTCTCAGTATCTCCCCGGGAAGCGCTCTAGATCAAGTCGCTTGACGTGACCTGACGGGTCCTGGTTCGTGATCTCGCCGTCCCCGAGGCTCTCGGGATGACCCGAGCCCAGGAAAAGCCGCGGATCGGGGCTCGCGTCCGAGCCCTCCGCAACGACGCCGGCCTGACGCAAGAGCAGCTCGCTGCCGAAGTCGATGTCGCTCCCGAGACGATGAGTCGTATCGAGCGCGGCAGGCTCATGCCGTCGACCGATCTCGTGGCGAGGATCGCCGCCGGGCTCGGAGTGCCGACGGGCGCCCTCTTCGACAAGTCGGCCGCGAAACCGCGAGCGCCCACGTTGAGGCCCGTTGAACGTCGGCTCCTGACGTACGTCCGCGACCTCCCCGACGCCCTCGTGGAGGACGTGATCCGCGGCGTGCGGCTTCTCGTCGAGGTCGGACGACAGGCTCCCGACGCACCGCGGCGTCATCGCCGATGACCCCCGGCCCACCGGGCCACGACTATCGTCAGCTCGGCGGACCTAGCCGTCACGGCCTCCTCGACCGCGAGGTACGCGGCCCACGTGTCGTCATCGGCTACGGCCCGAAGAGCAGCCTGCCGGCGGCGGATCTCTCGGGAGTGCCGACGAAGACCTGCATCAGCCTGGAGGAGTTGATCGAGCAGACGCCCGAGCACCTCCTTGTCGGCGAGTTGCTCGGGCGTTGGTGACGGCGGGGGACGGACTCGGGAGGGAGGCACGTCCCTACGACGAACGGGGAGCGGGAGCTTCAACCAGAGGGCTCACAAGCCGATACCGCCCGCGGGCTTCACCGCCGAGGACGTGATTGAACACGTCCTTTCGGGTGGCGAGGACATAGCGGATGGTGCCGAGGGGGTCGTTCACGTTCGGCACGAGGCCTCGCTCCCGGAGCTGGATGAGTACCTCGGGCGCGGTGAGCACCGCCCCGTCCGCGAGGACGAGGCGGATGCTTCCGATGATCCGTTCGGTCTCCATCAGGAGGCGGCGAACTCGGCGGAGAACTGCGCTGAGCGCCTCCGCTTCTCGGAGAGGATCACCTCGACCTTGCGGCAGAGGCGTTGGAGGGTCCCGTCACCTGCCGCTCCCAAGAGGATCAGCAGCCCTGCGTGATCGATAGGGTTGGCCCGGGCGATCGTCTGGCGGACCATCATCGGCGTGCTCCCATCGGTTCCCTGCCGGCGGAGGTCGTGATCGATCGCGTCGGCCAGGATCTCGATGAGCCGACCCTCCGTCGGCTCATCGATGAGGGGCCACACGTCTGCCGGCTCGCGGCCGAAGTCACACGACATCCCGATGTCCACCAGCTCGGCGATCGTGACGAGGGTGGACGACAGCGCAGCGACCCGCGCCATCCCCGGGAGAGAGAGGCCGCTCGGGACCTCGGTCACGACGATGCCGTTCGCCCGGTGCAAGGCCTCTTGGGCAGCCGTGGTCTTGCGGCTCCGCAGGGAGCCCTTGGCCTGATCGAGCTGCCCGTAGAGGGACTCCGGCAGCTCGTAGCCGAGGTGAGCGTGTGCCCACGCAGCCGTCGCGTCGATGGCCGGGATGCCACGAGCGGCGACCAGCGCGGTCCGGTACATCTCGATCAGCTTCTCGGGGAGATGGTTCGGGGTGTCGCCCTCGTACTCGACATCGAGGACACGAAGAAGAAGCCGAACGTGTTCGTCGAGGCGCTGAACTGCGGGGATGGGATGGGTCATGATGGTGCTGTCCTTTCGGTGTGTTGTTGGCTGAAGACTCGGAGAAGCTGTGAGCGGCCCGCTCGCTGGAGAAGCCGGAAGGGCGTGCCGGTGCTGCGGCAGGCGGCGATCACGGGGATGCTCTCGCGGTGATGAAGGCCAGGGACCACGAGGACCACGAGGCCGACGACACCCGTGCGGATGCGACGGGCGAGCCGATGGCTGTCGCGTCGATCAACCACCTCGATGGGCAGACCGTGGACCGCTCCCGTCCACCCGAGAACGACGGTGATCACGGCGTCCTCGGCGGCGTCGGCTCCGGGAGCCCTTCGCCGCGGGCGTGGTAGCGAAGGAGCAGGAGGACGGCCTCCCCCACGAGCTGCGGGCGCGAGCAGCGAAGGTCGACGGCGAGGTGATCGAGGAGGTCAGCCCAGTGGCGCGGGATGGGACCGCGTACGAGGACGATGCGGTCGGGATGGTCGTCCTGGTTCGTCATACCTGGACGACCGGTATCGAAACTTCATCGAGGTCCGTGAGGCGGTCATGACATCAAGGACAGCAGAGGTCACTGGCGGTGGATCGTCTCGATGCTCCGCACGCGGCTGCGCGTCCTGCCGCTCTCGTCCTGCACGTAGTAGAGGTCGAGTTCGACGATGGCGTCGAAGCCAACCAGAGCGTGGCGTTCATCGCGTTCACCACGCCAGCCGAGCCGGGTGACGAACTGCCCAAGATTCTCCTCGCTGGAGCGCATCCTGATCAGGTGCTCCAACAGGGCCCCCGACCCCGGGGGGACGACGAACTCGACGACGAGGCCATCGTCGAAGCGCTCGATGGTCCTCGGGAGTGCGACGTGGCGTCCGGCCGGCAAGGTCTCGGGAGAGGGTGAGAGGCGCCCGGGCGTACCAATCTGCGGGGGCATGGCGGGGGCAAGTGCGGGGGCATTCTCGGTCGATGCACCCGCAGCGTTCGCGGCCGGATTCGCAGGCCTTTCGATCGGCTGCGGGGGCAGCGGGGGCATTTCGGTGGCGGCGGCCGGGTACCGATCATGCAGCAGGTGATCACGACCCGGAGAGCGCCGATCGTCTGGCTGACATTCTCCCACGTTAGGGGTGCCAGAAATGCCCCCGCTGACCCCGCACTCTTTGCCTTCTTCCGTGAATTGCTGCACGGAAGGTGCGGGGGCATTGCTCGTGGCTGCCCCCGCAGTCCCCCCGCTTGCCCCCGCAACGGCGACGACACTCCAATGCATGATGCCGTTGCGGTCCTGCTGTCCGACGAGGCGCCGACCACCAGCGACCTGTTTGACGGCGCCGCCGAGGCGCTTCCCCAAGACCGGCGCGTCCGGCAGCCCACGCCCCTTCGAGGGCGAGAACTCGATGATGGCGTCCCGCAAGTCTTGGAAGCGATGCACGACCGAAATCGTCGGATCGTCCAGACCGATCTCCGGTGGCTGCACCGACGATCGACGCTCGCGTGCCACGCGAGCGTCCTCGTCCCGGATGACCCTCAACACCTCCGATGCTGTCTTGGCTTCCGCGACGAAAGCGGCCTGCCAGGCAGCGAGGAGCGGGCGCAGCACACCGCCATCCCCGGTGTCCCCCAGGCGCCGTTCGTACTCCGTCTGGGTGTCAGTCACATCTCCCAGTCCAAGCCACTGCACACAGGCGCCCACCGTCGCCGCCCATGATTCGTAGGAGCCGAGTCGGACGGTTCCGCGCGGACGGCCGGCGACTACCCAAGCTCGCAGCAGCGTCAGGGCGGCCTGGACGAGCCGCGGTCGATTTCGTGCGACCCACCCCCGCAGATCGGGGTGCTTGAATGACGCGGGGTCGCGACGCTCAGGGTGCTCGTCCTCCGTCTCCAGGCGGACGTGGATGAGCCTGCGCGTCGTATCGCCCTTGATGCGGATGTTGTTTCCCGTCACAACCCACACGGCGTTGTTCGGGACGGTCACGTTCTCGCTGACGCCGAGCACGCGGTCCTCCCAACTCTCGGCGGTAAACAGGGCATCCCATGTGGCGTTGCCGAACTCCCCGCTCTTGGGCAGGTTGTCGACGAGCACCATGCCCGCCCCCTTGATGAGGGTGGACGTAATGCGCTTCCGCAGTTCCTCCTCTTCGTCGGTGGGCGTCGTTACCGACAGCGAGCGACCAGCGCAGACGCGGCCGGTCACGTCGCACAAGAGACCCTTTCCGATACCCCTGTTGTTCGCATCTACGGCGAACCCGGGCGCGGGCCCGTTGAACATCGGCCGCCCAAAGAACGAAAGCAACATTGCAAGCCAGGCCGCTCTACCGCTCGCAACGAGCGGGAAGTCCGCGACGACCTCGAACAACAACGCCATCGCGCCGTCGATCTCAGCCTGGCTGGGCCGGTCCGGCACTGGCAGAAAGTCCAGCTTGGGCAGGTAGAGCAGTCCCGTGGCCTCGTCGTATCCGGCAACGTCGAGGACGGACCCATCCCGCCGCATGATCGGTGTGTCGGCGATCCCGTTGAGGCGCCGGAGAGAAGGCCACTCGTGCAACTCATGAACCGCCCGAGCGATGTCCTCTGGGACCTTTGCGGGCCTCCAAGCCTTCGTCCTGTCGTCCCAACTCTCCCACCGTGCAGCTCGCGAAAGATGGACCGAGCGGAGCACTGAGACCGTCAGCGCGTCGGCAACCGGCCCGCGCTCGGCGTTCTGCTGGAGCACCCGAGCCAAGACGTTCCCGCGCACGTACACCTCGGGGTTGCTCGCGAGAGCGCCAACGGCATCGTCGACCACTCGATGCGTATCTGCGCTGAGGCGGATGGTCGCCCGCCCCGGCTGTCCGTTTGGAGACGACTCGTCGTCCCCGAGAGTCAGCTCACCGTCGGACCCTCTCGGCAGCGGCGAGGAAGCTCTTGACGGGCGACGCTGGGGCACAACTCCGAGGTTGGCCTCGAACCAAGCGACGACCTGACGCACGGCATTCGCGTCGCCCTTCAGCGTGTCGAGGCCGAGGACGACTTTCGCCACGAGCTTGATGGGGTGCGCAGAGTAGTTCCCGCACGTCGCGTGCAGGCACTTCAGGCAGTTCTCGCTCTCCAGCAACCGAACGCTCGTGTCGCCCTTGCTCCCCTGGGCACCACAGACCGGGCACTTCGGGCTGTCAGGATCGATCCCGAGCTTCTCCGCCACCAGCCGGATCGGAACGGCGTCGCAGCGCGACAACTCGGAGTCGGGCGTGGAACGTGGGGCGGAGGGCGCCGATGGAGTCACCTGCCCCTTGCTGCCGTTCAACTTCGCCTCGACGGCCTCCGTCTGGCTGGACGAGAGGCGCTTGTCGAACGCTGCCGCCAACGCCGTCAACGCAGCCCGAGGGAGAGGCCGAACTTCGGGCGGAACGGCAATCCATGCCAGGCGGTGAACCCTGCCGAGTTCGGTGTCGTTGGCGCCCTTCCTCTTCAAGGTTCCGGCCAGCGGAACCAGCCGGCGCGGGTCCCAGAGCGACGTATCGACCGTCACTCCCTGGCCGGAGTAGATCGCGTCGAGCACAAAGAGCAGACGCTTGATCTCGTTGACGACTCCGGGCGCGTTCTCGATCCTATCCAGCGCGACATGCACTTGAACGCCGTTGCCCGAGAAGAGGAACGCCAAGGCCTCGTCGGCTCCAACAACCTCGGCGATGTCGAGGTAGATTCGAGCGCCCACTGTGACGGCACGCTTCATTTCGGTCGCGTTCGCCGATACGTCCTTGGTTCCGCCCTCGCGCGTCGGGTCCACGTCGATCTTCAGGACGCGGAGGTCGGTCACGTCGCCCACGGTGAAGCCAGCGCCTTCAGCCTGGCGAGTCCACGCCTCCGATGCGAGGCGTGCCGTCGCGTCAGCGCGGATCGTGTCCGCGTGGATGTAGAGACCGACGCTCTCCTCGCCAAAGGCGTTGACCAGTTTCGTGACCTTCGCGCCGGGATCTGCGGAGACCGTTGCCCACGCGAACCAGTTCGCAGCGAACCTCTTGGCGAGCTTCGGCTTCAGCGACTCGATCACGACCCGATCGCCGGGCCGGTACCGCAGGAAGTTGAGCTGGGCGGTGACCTGATAGTCGAGGTCGGCCTGCCGTGAACTAGCGTCCCTCTGGCGCTCCACCAGCCGTGCCTTGAAGTCGTCGCGGGTCGGGACCGGCGCACTCGCGCCGTCCGGTGTACTCTCGGTCATGATCGTCTCCTCCCCGACAGGGGGCGGTCGTAGAGCCCGGACGCGGAGGAAGCCGCGAGCCGGGCTCGGATCTTTCAGGCGGCTCGCTGGCGACTCGCAACGAGCCAGCGGGTGAGCGTGCCGGGGTTGTGGGTCAGCGCCTCCAGCCCGAGCAGGAGGGCCGCACGAGCGACCGCGTGCTTCGTCACCATGGGCACTTGGTCGTGGAGCGACGCGATCTGGTCGAGCGTCGCCTCGCTCAGGTTGAGCGTGAGCGTCCGGGGAGTCTTCTGGGCCATGTCGGTCTCCTGCTCGCCGCACGTGGTGCGGGATGCACTGGAGCAGTGCGATAAGTGCTTTATCGATCTGGGGAGAACGGCTACTCGCTGGCCGCGAGCACACCGCCGACCGCCCACATGCCCCGGACCTTGCCGAGGGCGGGCGTGGAACCTGCGACGCGAACGGCCACGTTGCTGTCGGGGTGATCCGGCCCAGAGACCGCGAGGTAGACCTCAGACGGGACCTCTCCGGCCTCATCGAGCCGGGTGATCCCTATGGGCCAGATGCCGGCGCCGGTGTTCTCGTAGGCGATGAGGACGACCAGTCCCGGAGAGGGTTCGACTTCCCCAAAGAGGCGCAGACCGGCATCGCGAGCGTACTTCTTCGCGGTACCGGGGCTGCGAGAGAGTGAGCGGTTCACAAACTCCGCGAGGTCGCCGTACACGAGGTCGCGTGCGTCGGAGCCGTCGTCGATCACGAGCCGAACGCCGGAGACCGCCGCGGCCTCCACGTAGGTTCCGAACGCGGCATCGGCGTCCGCCTGGCTGAGTGCCTGCGTGGGCAGCGTGGCGAGGCGGGCCCAGTCGGGCCCGATGGCGTCGTCGGGACCGATGAAGTGGTCGGGAGTGGCGAAGTCGACCTCCTTGGCACACTCACTTCTGCTGGAGGCGTCGGTGGTGTCGTCGCCATCGGCGTCCGCGACCTGCGGCGCCTGCGCGTCCACGTCAGGGCCGGGACCGAGGAGACCGATCGGCGTGGCGCCCTCGTCGCTCGCCCGGCAGACTTCGAGCCGCGCGATGCCGCCATCGAGCGCGAGAAGGGTGATCAGCAGCCTCGCAGAGCCGAACGGGATGACCGCGGGCTTTCCCTGCATGACCTCGCAGGTGGCGATCATCAGGGTCTCGCTCTTCGCCTTCGGCTCCGGGGCCCAGTCCTTGAGCTGCTTCCGAGCGGCGGCGACGCCCTCGACGAGCTTCCTCGCGACCGCCTTCTGCTGGGCCTTGCTGAGCTTCGTGAGCGCGATCAGGTCGCGCGTCGCGTTGGCCAGAGGCGTCCCGGCGAGCTTCTCCTTCACCTCGGGGAGGATGCCCGTCGCGATCTCCACGTCGTAGGCGATGGTCCGAGGCGCGAGCCCCGTCTCCCGCGACATGTAGCGGACGAAACCTGCAACGGTTGCATTCTTGGCCTTCCCGCCACCGGCTTTCCCGGCGGCTCCGCCCTGCTTGGTCTCGGGGTACACGGCCTCGTAGAGCGCCTTCGCCTCGGCCATCTGGTCGGCGCGGGCGAGACCGCTGAGGGTCGTCCGGATGCGGAGACAGAGTTTCTTGAGCGTCGCGGCTTCGGCACCTTCGCTGGCGCTCGGCTTCTTGGGGGCCGGCTTGGGGGTCGGCGGCTTCTTGGGGGGCTTCTTCGGGGTCTTCTTGCGGGTCTTGGTCGTTGCCATGCCCTTACGACGTGGCCCCCCGAGGTCCTTCAACCGGTGACCGGCGATTTTCCTGAACTGCCGAAAACCCAGCCCTCACACGCCCCCGTGCGGCAGGGCCTCGGGGGCCGAAACCACCGTGCCTGAGGTCGGCGCCCACGCGGCCTGCCCGGCCCCTCGACCCGGCGCCGAACCCGGATCCTTTGATGTCCGGCGATCCGACGTGGAACCCACCGTTGTCGTCCGAGCCCTCGCCGTCCCGAGCCGTGTCGCCATCCTCGCTGCGCTGGCAGACGGCCCTCTTGCGGTGGGGGAGATCGCAGAGCGCGTCGACCGCAGCATCGGGACCGTCTCGGTCCACGTCTCGCGGCTGGAGGAGGCCGGGCTCGTCGTGGTTCGGCGTCGCGGCCGGCGGCACCTCGTCCGGGCCCGATGGGGCAACCTCAGGCTCGTTTTCGATCCGGCCGGTTGAAGCTCGGCCTGGTCGCACGTCGTAGCTCCATGAGGATCTTCTTGGCGCCGACGGACATCTGGCGCCGCATCTCCCTCGGGTGTCCCCGTCTCCACGATGAGATCGCCCTCGCGATGACCGTCACGGGCGAGGACCCCGAGGTCGAGATCCACCGACAGGCCCCGACGACCGCACCTCCCTCCTGGACGATCGTCGTCCGAGCCGGGGGCCACCGGCGAGAGCTGCCGCTGGATGTTCGCGTCGAGGAGGCAGCAGCAGCGGCCGTCGCCGTCTTCCTCGTGGACCTACTCGCCGAGCTTCGTCGCGAGCTTCCGACCGTGTTCGACCGCCCGGAAGTCGTGCGCGGAGTCGAGCGGATCGTCCCCTGGCCGTGGGCCAACCCGAAGCGAGGCGGAGGCGCCTCGTGAACGTCATCGCGTTCCCCGCCGCGGGGGTCGTCGCCGCCTACCGCGTCTTGCTGGATCCGAGGCCGCACTCGGCCGAGGCGCTCGCTCTCTCGACCACGCTCCTCGTCAAAGCGATCCTCGCGCACGAGCCCGTGCCCCCGACGGCGCTCGATCGCCTCGTGTGGCTCACGTTGCTGGGACCGGCCCCGCTCGACCTCCGACGGCGGCTCGCGGATCGCCTTGCGCAGGTTGAAGACGACCGGGTACGTGGTCGTGCTGCCGTGCAGCTTCGCGATCCCACCGTGCCCGCCGATCGGCGTGAAGTGGCCCGTCGTCTCCTCGGGGGCCGACGATGAGCCGCCGCGCACGCGAGATCGAAGAGCGCGTTCATCTCGCGCGGGCGAACGTCGACCTGATCGCCATCGCGATCGGCAAGGCCGTGGCGGCCGGGGCCGACGCGGAGAGCGTGTGCGTGATTCTCGCCGACACGCGCGACCCCGTGGCTCGCGAGCTTACCGCCGCGATCGTCGAGCGGTCCGGAGACCTCGATCTCGACGCGGAGGAACGTCGTGCGCTCGGCAAGGACATGATCCCGACGGGGCTCGCCGTCCTCGATGCTCGCGTCGCACGTGCGCTCTTCGCGGAGAGCCACCCGCTCGTCGCGGGGGCTGTTAGCGGCCCGTGCCGGCCTGGAGCCGTCCGGGTGGTTGTCGTCGCTGCCGGGGGAGCGACGCTGATGCACCTGCCGATCAAGCCGGTCGCGGCGGGTGGGGCAGAGGCGTAGCCCCGCGCAAGCGCAGAACGGCGGACGAACCTCCCGAAGTTCAGGTACCCTCCCGCTCGCATGTACGTGTTTTCGCGGCGAAACCCGACGGCGAGGTGCGGCCATGAGCTTGGTGAGGGCTGACGGGCCGCCTCTACTCCGGCCTCCTCCCATCGAAAGACGGGGGACGCGCAGATGAAGTTGGAGCAGCTCCAGAAGGGAGCCCGCGTCCGTGGCCTCGCCGTCGATGGTGTCGCCACCGTGAAGTCGATCGAGTTCCACGGGTCGAACGCAGCGGAGGTCATCTTCACCGACGCCCGGGGCGGGCTCCACACGCGCATCGTCTCGCGGGAGGACGAGCCCTCTCTCGATCTCGTCGAGTCCGGTCGGGCGTGGTCCTTCGACGCCGACGGCGACCTCTTCCGGCTCGTGTCCGAAGCACGTCGGATCGAGCTTGCCTGGCTCTTTGATCCATACGTCGCGATCACCTCCTCGACCATCGAGCCGCTGCCGCACCAGATCAGCGCGGTCTACGAGGAGATGCTTCCCCGCCAGCCCATGCGCTTCTTGCTCGCAGACGATCCTGGTGCCGGCAAGACCATCATGGCCGGCCTGCTGATCAAGGAGCTGATGATCCGCGGCGACCTGGAGCGCTGCCTCATCGTGTCGCCCGGGAGCCTGACGGAGCAGTGGCAGGACGAGCTTGCCGAGAAGTTTGGCCTGGAGTTCGACATCCTCACGCGCGACATGATCGCTGCCGCAAGGACGGCGAACCCCTTCGAGTCGAAGAACCTGCTCGTCGCGCGGCTAGACCAGCTCAGCCGAAACGAAGACGTTCAAGAGCGGCTCAAGGCTGCGCCCGAGTGGGACCTCGTGGTTTGCGACGAGGCACACCGGATGAGCGGGCACGTCTTCGGCGACGAGATCAAGTACACGAAGCGCTACCTGCTCGGCGAGGTTCTCGGGGAGCACACGCGCAACCTGCTCCTGATGACGGCTACGCCGCACAACGGCAACGAGGAGGACTTCCACATCTTCCTCGCGCTTCTCGATGGCGACCGCTTTGAGGGCCGGTTTCGCCAAGGTGAACACACCGGGGACCCCTCCGACCTGATGCGGCGGATGGTGAAAGAGGACCTTCTCCGGTTCGACGGGCGAAAGCTCTTCCCCGAGCGAAAGTCGTACACGGCCCAGTACGAGCTGTCGTCCGAGGAGGCCCACCTCTACGCCGAGGTCACCGAGTACGTCCGCACCGAGATGAATCGAGCAGAGCGCTTCGCCGACAAGGACGCGGCTCGACGGGTCAACGTCGGCTTTGCCCTCATGACGCTTCAGCGGCGTCTCGCGTCATCACCCGAGGCCATCTTCCGTTCGATTCAACGCCGTCGCGAACGGCTCGAAGCTCGCATCCGCGAGGAGAAGCTCGTGCTTCGCGGCAAGGAGGCAGGGGGGCTCACGACACGCGACGGTGCCCCGCAGCTCGACGAGGAGGACATCGACGAGCTGTACGACGAGGCCCCGCAGGAAGAGCGCGAAGACATCGAGCAGAAGGTCGTGGACCACGCGACTGCCGCTCGAACCGTCGAGGAGCTTCAGGCGGAGATTCTCCGGCTCAAAGACCTCGAAGGTGTCGCGAAGGGCGTGAACACCTCGGGCGAGGACACGAAGTGGCAGGAGTTGAGCCGCATCCTCGACGACCCGCTGATGGTGGACGAGCACGGGCACCGTCGAAAGCTCGTCGTCTTCACCGAGTTCAAGGACACGCTGCTGTACTTGGCCCGTCGGATCCGAACGCGGCTCGGCAGACCCGAGGCGGTCGTCGAGATTCACGGCGGGGTGACCCGAGACGACCGTCGCCGCGTCGTCGAGGCGTTCATGAATGACCCCACGGTCCTGGTGCTCGTGGCCAACGACGCAGCCGGGGAAGGCGTGAACCTTCAGCGGGCTCACCTCATGGTGAACTACGACCTGCCGTGGAACCCGAACCGTCTCGAACAGCGGTTTGGTCGCATCCATCGCATCGGTCAGAAGGAGGTCTGCCACCTGTGGAACCTGGTCGCGAAGGAGACGCGGGAGGGCGATGTCTACATCCGGCTGCTGACCAAGCTGGAGGCGGAGAGCGCGGCCCTTGGCGGCAAGGTCTTCGACGTGCTCGGGCAGCTCTTCGACAACAAGCCGCTCCGCGAGCTGCTGATGGAGGCGATTCGCTACGGCTCTGATCCCGCACGGAGGGCTGACCTTCTGCGGCAGACGGATGGAGCCGTCGACCACCAGCACATCATCTCGGTGATGGAGCGTCGAGCCCTCGTCCACAACGAGATGGACATCTCCAAGGTGATGTCGATCCGCGAGGACATGGAGCGAGCGTACGCCAAGCGGCTCCAGCCCCACTTCATCCAGAGCTTCTTCGCGGAGGCGTTCCGGCGGCTCGGTGGCCAGATGCACCGTCGCGAAGAGGGGCGCTTCGAGATCACCCATGTCCCTGCGAAAGTTCGCGAGAGGGATCGCGTGGTTGGCACCGGGGCCCCGGTGCAGCTCCGCTACGAGCGTGTGACCTTCGACAAGGGGTACGTGGACGAGCAGCCTCGCGCTCACCTGATCTGCCCTGGTAGTCCGCTACTCGAAGCGACGATCTCTTGCACCCTCGACGAGCACGTCGACCTCTTGAAGCGTGGGGCGATCCTCGTGGATGACGGTGACGAAGGCGTCGTCCCTCGGATGCTGTTCACGCTGGAGCACGCACTCCAAGACGGTCGGAAGGGCCGGCATGGCACGTACAACGTGATCTCGCAGCGCTTGGAGTTCGTCGAAGCGTCCGCGGACGGCACGTTCAGACATGCGGGGGCCGCTCCCTACCTCGACTACCGGGGAGCCACCGAGGCGGAGCGAGTCGCTCTTGGAGCGGAGGTCGAGAAGGCCTGGCTAAACCAGGACTGGGAAGCGCTCGTCATGAGCTTCGCTATCCAGAACGTCGCCCCTCGTCATCTCGAAGAGGTCAAACGTCACAGGCTTCCGCTCGTCGCCAAGATCGAGGCCGAGGTGAAGTCGCGCCTAATGAAGGAGATCCGCTTCTGGGATGCGCGAGCCGAAGAGTTGAAGGCGAAGGAGCGGGCTGGCAAGAAGACCAAGCTACCCGCACAAGTCGCTGAAGACCGGGCCAACCGCCTCGGTGACCGGCTCAAGGCTCGGATGCTCCAGCTCTCGGCGGAGCGGACGCTCCTCTCGCTGCCGCCAGTGATCAAGGGCGGGGCTCTCGTCGTTCCCCGCGGTCTTCTGACGAAGCTCGGTATCGGTTTGACTGCTTCAAGTCAGCCCATCGAGTCCGATGCGGATCGAGAGCTGACGGAGCGGCTCGCCATGGAGGCCGTGCTCGCAGCCGAGCTTGCGCTCGGTCGAACGACAACGGACCGAAGTGCCGAACGGGGGCTCGGCTACGACATCGAGTCCAAAGAGTCGAAGGAGAGCCACCTCTTCTTCATCGAGGTCAAAGGACGGCTGGCGCACGCTGACTCCGTGACCCTCACCCGCAACGAGATCCTCTGCGCTCTGAACGCACCCGAAAGGTTCCGGCTTGCCATCGTGCTGATCGACAACGGCGTCGCTCGTCCTCCCGTGTACGTCACCAACTTCGACTTCGGCCAGCCAGGGTTCGCGCAGACGAACGCCACGTACTCGTTGAAGCACCTCCTCGACTGCGGGGGCCCGCCACGATGAGCACGTACCGGAAGAAGCTCATCGAGGTCTCGCTTCCACTTGAAGCGATCAACGTCGCGTCGGCGAGGGAGAAGTCGATCCGCCACGGTCACCCGTCCACGCTCCACCTCTGGTGGGCTCGGCGCCCTCTGGCCGCGGCCCGAGCCGTGCTGTTCGCGCAACTGGTCGACGACCCGTCCTCCTGGCCGGACCTGTTCCCGACCGAAGACGCACAGAATCACGAGCGCCAGCGCCTCTTTCGTCTGATCGAAGAACTCGTGAAGTGGGAGAACTCCAACAACGAGACGGTTCTCAATGCGTGTCGGCTTGAGATCGCTCGTAGCCATGCTCGGTCCTCGTTTTCATCGACAGCGAAGGCACTCCTTGCGGAGGGCGTGAAGCCGACGGTCGTCAACGAGTATCTCGCGACGGAGCTTCCGCCAGTCCACGATCCGTTTGCCGGCGGGGGAACCATTCCTCTCGAAGCTCAGAGGCTTGGTCTGCGAGCTATAGCGACGGACCTGAACCCGGTCGCGGTCATCATCAACAAGGCGCTCATCGAGATCCCCCCGAAGTACGCGACCAAGAGCCCCGTTAACGCGGAATCGCGGGCCACGGGCAAGCTGAGGACGTGGCCCGGCGCCGATGGACTTGCCGAGGATGTTCGGCACTACGCCTCGTGGATGTACGAACAAGCGAAGCGTCGGATCGGACAGCTCTATCCGGAAGCTGTGGTGGAAGAAGTGCCAAGCGGGAAGGCTCCGATCATAGCTTGGCTGTGGTCGCGGACCGTCACATGTCCGAATCCCGCATGTCGTGCAGAGGTGCCGTTGATGCGCTCAACCTCCCTCTCCACGAAGCCAGGAAAGGAGACCTGGATCGATGTGGTCGTGCATCGTGGAGGGCCCGTTCCGCAGATTGGGTTCGCAATCGGCACGCCTGGCGTCGGACGGGAACCGCCTGCGCCAACCATCTCCCGGGTAGGCGCTCGGTGCGTAGCCTGCGAAGCACCGATTCCCATGGAACTCGTCCGGGCTGAAGGCAGAGCCGGGCGACTAGGCACCCGGCTAACAGCGTGCGTGGTAGGCGCCTCCAAGAGTCGGCTCTACATCCCGCCGGACGCAGAGCAGGTGAGTGCATCCCAGAAGGCGCTCCCGCTTTCCGACGTACTCGACACGGAGCTGCCTCGCCAGGCACTCGGCTTTCGCGTTCAAGCCTACGGACTGGTGCGCCATCGCGACCTCTTCAGCCCACGACAACTTGTGATGTTGACCACGTTCTGTGAGCTGGTTGATGAGGTCCGGGCGCAGGTCGCGGCAGCGGCAACCGACGACTACGCGAACGCTGTCGCTACGTACCTCGGCCTCGCGGTATCACGTATGGCCAACTACGCCTCCTGCCTGTGCGTGTGGAGTTCACACCCAAAAGACGAGCTGGTCAAACAGGTCTTCTCTCGAAACGCGCTTGTAATGGCGCCGGACTACGCTGAGACGAATCCGTTTGCGGATTCCAGCGGCGGGTGGCTCGGCGTCGTGGACTACGTGGCGAAGGCGATCCCTGCCTCCCCAGGCGTGCCGGTTGGAGTGGTTTCGCAGCGAAGCGCGACTGATGCAGAAGATTCAAATCGCGCCATCGTGTCGTGCGATCCGCCTTACTACGACAACATCGGCTATGCGGATCTCTCTGACTTCTTCTACGTCTGGCTTCGGCGTGCACTTCGGAACGTGTATCGAGATCTTACGGCAAGCGTGCTCACGCCTAAGGATGAGGAGCTAATTTCGGAACCCGGGCGGTTCGCCTCGAAGGAAGACGCTCAACAACACTTCGAGGTCGGACTTGCGAAGGCCTTCGAGAAGATTCGTCGAAGCACTCCCCCTTCCTTTCCAGTCACGATCTTCTATGCGTTCAAACAGGCCGAAACCGCGAGCGCAGACACCGACGGAGGGCCAGACGCAACGGTGTCGTCGGGGTGGGAGAGGATGCTCACGGCGCTCTGCGGCAGTGGTCTTACGGTTTCGGGAACCTGGCCCCTGCGCACCGAACTCTCAAGCGGGTTGCGAGAGCTTGGCCGCAACGCTCTGGCCTCCTCGATCCTGTTGGTCTGTGAGAAGAGACCGGACGACGCGGGGACAACAACACGAGGAGAGTTTCGGCGGCTTCTGCGCAAGGAGCTTCCGGACGCATTGAAGAAGCTTCAGCAGGGAAACATTGCCCCGGTGGACGTGGCTCAGGCGTCCATCGGCCCGGGCATGGCGATCTTTTCGCGGCATCGGCAGGTTCTCGAAGCAGACGGATCGCCGATGAAGGTCCGTGGGGCGTTGCAGCTAATCAACGAGGTTCTCGACGAGTACCTCGCGTCCGGAGAGGGTGACTTCGATGCCGACACCAGGTTCGCCATCACCTGGTACGAGCAATACGGGTGGACCGCGGGGCCCTTTGGCGACGCGGAGACCCTTGCCAAAGCCAGAAACGTCTCGGTCAGCGGCGTGGTCGAGGCGGGCATCTGTCATAGCGGCGGAAACAAGGTCAGGATCCTCAAGCGGCCTGAAATGCGACCGCTCGACTACGACCCCGCAGCCGATGAGCGGCCCACGATCTGGGAGTTCACCCAGCACATGATCCGCGTCCTCGAAGATGAGGGCGAAGAGGCAGCGGCTCGCTTGCTCAAGAAGCTCGGCTCCGCATCCGACGCGACCCGCGAGCTGGCCTATCGCCTTTACAACACGTGCGAGCGCAAGAAGTGGGCTGAGGACGCTCGCTCCTACAACGGACTCATCCTCGCGTGGCCCGAGCTGGAGAAGCTCGCGGCCAAGGTTGGCGACGAGCCCCCGCCGGCAGCTCCGAGCAAGCCGGGCAAGAAGGGCACGAAGGCGAAGAGGACAGACAAGGGCCAAGCTCGACTCTTTCAGGGGGACGACGACGAATGATCTCGACTCGTGATCGTGTACGGAAGGCGCTGGACCACGTTCGGGAGGGGCTGAAGCCCTACGTCGAACGCGAGCTGCGGAACCGTCTGGGAACCAACTGGCAGGAGATGGCGCGGGCCCGGCTCACCCTTCAGACGGGACGCGACGGGTCTCCGAACTGGGACACCCAGGCGCTCTTGAAGGCGGTCGGCAACGAGTTCTGGAACGAGGTCTTCAAGCTCTCGCTCCAGCAGGTCGACCGGAACTACGCCATCGAGCTTCGCGACGTGCGGAACAAGCACGCCCACGATGAGAGCTTCACGAACGACGACGCCTACCGGGCCATCGACACGGCTCAGCGTCTCCTCGAAGCCGCTCACGCACAGAAGCAGGCCGAGGAGTGCGGCAAGCTGAAGCGCGAGCTTCAACAGGGCGTCTTGGCGGAGCAGAAGACCGTCGAGGCCACGAACCCGCTCGCCATCGAGATGGCCACCAAGGCGGGGCTGAGGGCATGGCGTGAGATCGTGGTTCCCCACAAGGACGTGGCGTCGGGCCGGTACATGCAGGCGGAGTTCGCCGCGGACCTCGCCCAGGTGCATCGCGGAGAAGGCAGCGACGAGTATCGGGATCCCGTCGAGTTCTTCCGGCGGACGTACCTGACGGCGGGCTTGAAGGACCTGCTCGTCGGCGCCCTTCAACGCATCGCCGGGTCCGGTGGCGATCCCGTCGTCGAGCTTCAGACCAACTTCGGTGGTGGCAAGACGCACTCGATGCTCGCTCTCTTCCACATCTTCGGAGACCCGAAGGGGAAGCTGGCGGGCATGGATGAGGTGCTTGCCGACGCGAAGCTGAAGGACCTCCCGAAAGCTCGTCGGGTCGTGCTTGTCGGGACGGCCCTCTCCCCCGGTGAGGAGACCAAGAAGCACGATGGCGTCGTCGTTCGGACGATGTGGGGCGAGCTGGCGTGGCAGTTGGGCGAGTCTGCTGGCGGCAAGGGCAAGGAGGCGTACAAGCTCGTCTCCGACTCGGACGCCAAGGGCACGAGCCCGGGCTCGAAGGTCTTGGTCGACCTGTTCCGCAAGTATGGGCCCGTCGTGGTGCTCATCGACGAGTGGGTCGCGTACGCACGCCAGGTCGTCGGGAAGCGGGACCTTCCCTCGGGCGACTTCGAGGCTCAGACCTCGTTCGCCCAGGCGCTGACCGAAGCTGCGAAGGCCGCGGAGAAGACGCTCGTCGTGGCCTCGATCCCGGCCTCGAAGATCGAGATCGGCGGCGAGAACGGCGAGCTTGCGCTGGAGACCTTGAAGAACGTCTTCACGCGGGTCGGCAAGCCGTGGCGTCCAGCGTCCGCGGATGAAGGCTTCGAGATCGTCCGTCGCAGACTCTTCGAGCCGATCGATGCGAAGGACGCCATCACCGCACGCGAGGCCGTGGTGCGGAGCTTCGTGAAGATGTACAAGGACTCGTCGGACGACTTCCCGCTCGGCTGCGGGGAGAAGGCGTACGAGCGCGACATCATCAACGCCTACCCGATCCACCCCGAGCTGTTCCGGCGCCTCTACGACGACTGGTCGACGCTCGACAAATTTCAGCGGACCCGCGGTGTCCTCCGCTTGCTCGCGAAGGTCGTCCACCGCCTCTGGGAGAGCCAAGACGCGAGCTTGATGATCCTGCCGTCGAGCGTGCCCATGTACGACGGCGCCGTCCGCTCCGAGCTGACCCGCTACCTGCCCGACGTGTGGGAGCCGATCATCTCGCTCGACGTGGACGGAGAGCACTCGCTACCCCTTGAACTCGATCGAGCTTCCCCCAACCTCGGCAAGGTCTCCGCTTGCCGTCGGGTCGCCCGAACCCTCTACATGGGCACGGCCCCTGGGGCCGACAACAAGAACCCGGGCATCGACGATCGTCGCGTCCGCCTCGGATGCGTCCAGCCGGGTGAGTCTGTCGCGACCTTCGGGGACGCACTCCGTCGGATCAGCGATCGGGCGAAGTACATCCACCAGGACGGCAACCGCTACTGGATCTCGACGAAGGCCAATCTCAACCGGCTCGCCGAAGATCGAGCGAGCACGAACCTCCGCGACGCCGAGACCCTCTACGCCGAGATCGTCTCGCGCATCCAGAAGGACGCCAAGAAGCGAGGTGACTTCGCCGCTGTCCACGCCTGCCCCGAGACCAGCGGAGACGTAGTGGACGAGCCCACCGCTCGCCTCGTCGTGCTGTCCCCGAAGCAGCCCCACAAGAAGGGGCAGACGGGGAAGGACAACGCTAGCGCTGCCGTCGAATCGGCGCGGGCGATCTTGGAGAGCAAGGGCTCGGGGCCGAGGCTCGAACGCAACTGCCTCTTGTTCCTCGCGCCCGACTTGAAGGACCTCGATGGCGTCTTGAACGCGGCAGCTCACTACCTCGCGTGGAAGTCGATTCAGAAAGAGTCCACGCCCCTCAACCTCGACAAGTTCCAGGAGAACCAGGTCGGCACGAAGGTCGAGGAGTTCGACAACACCTTGGATGTCCGCCTGCACGCGACCTACGCATGGGGGATCGCGCCCAGGCAGGCCGATCCCACAGCGGAGATCGAGTGGGAGGAGTTCAAGGTCGGGGGGGAAGGCTCCTTCGCAGAGCGGGCTACAGCTCGCTTCACCACGGAGTGGGTCCTCCGCTCCAAGCTCGGTGGTGTCGAGCTTCGAGGCCTCCTCGACAAGCACCTCTGGGTCGAGCGCGATCACGTGAGCGTCGCTCAGCTCGCCGGGTGGTTCGCTCGCTACTTGTACCTTCCGCGCGTGACGAATGGCAGCGTGCTCGAACTCGCCGCACAGGACGGTGCTTCCGTGATCACAGCGGACGACACGTTCGCCGTGGCTGCGACCTTCGACGAAGCGAAGAAGCGCTACAGCGGCTTGAAGGTCGGTGAGGGACAACTCGCTGTTGTCGACCGCAGCACGCTCCTGGTGAAGACCCAGGTCGCCTGGGCCCAGCGAGACCGCGAACGTGGGCCCACCGCGACGCCCGGTGCCCACGACAGCGGCCGAGCCCCGTCAGGGATCGACGGCTCGCCGGTGTCCCAGCGGATGCCCGCCCCGGGGGCGCCCAAGCTCCCGCCCAACACCTTCGTCGCCTCGGTGAAGCTCGACCCCACTCGGGTGGTGAAGGACGCCGGCCGTGCCGTCGTCGAGGTTCTGGAACACCTGTCGACGCTTCCCGATGCCGAAGTCGAGGTGACCCTGGAGATGCGAGTGCGCGTCCCCGACGGCATTAAAGAGACGGCTGTCCGGACCGTCAGCGAGAACGCAAAGACGCTCAAGTTCCAGACGGCCGCGTTCGAGAGGGAGTAGGTCAAGTGGCGGCGCCTCGGAAAGGAGTCAGCGGCGAGCCGGCGAAGAAGAAGCGGGGACCTCCGAAGCGAGGCGCACCACAGCCCACGGGCGACCCCCCCAGCGAAGTCTTCGATACCGACGATCGCGGGGACGAGACGCAGAGAAACTTTCGCTATCAGCACGCCTACGGCGTGATCCTGCTCATCGGTGCAGCCCTCAAGAGGCACCCATATGTCGCCGTCTGGTGCGAACACCACGAGGATCTCCTTGCGGAGCGCAATGATGGCCTCTGGGACGGTTATCAAGTCAAGACGCGCGAACGCGAGCAAGGAGAGTGGACCCTCGGAGACGTTGAGATGTGTGGCGCCATCAAGCATCTCGTGCATCTCGACGTTCGCTTCCCGAATCGCATTTCCAAGCTTCACGTCGTCTCAAACGCCCGCTTCCTCGACACCAACGCCGAAGGCAGCAGCCACCGCTCTGTTTGCCGTCTACTCGCCGCTGTAGGAAGCGCTTCGACGCACGGGTCGTTGCACGCGCCATTTGACGGGGCCTTCAAAAAGCTCGCCGCCGACATCAGCTACGGCCACGACGCGCTGTTCGCAGCGCTCCGAAAGATGTCGGTGGAAAGCGGGCCTCAGCGCGAGAGCTTTGACGCGGAGATCGCCCACAACCACGTGCCCCACCTTGAGGGATGCTCCAGCCTGCCTCGGGCACAGCTCAATGCTCTACGCGATGAGCTGGTCGCTCGGGTCTACAAGGCGTCCTCACTGGCCAGTGACGATCCCGCTCGTCACTGGTGCTGCATCACCGGCGAGGACCGAAACCATCCGGAGATCGCCGCCAAGCGGATCACCATTCAGGACGTCCTGGATCTCGTCGCGGATCGCCAAGAGGCACCCTTCCGCTACCTCCCCGGCACTGGATCGCTCAGCCCTGGTGATGTTCAGGAGAAGCTTCCCGTCCTGGAGGCGAAGCTGATTGCCGCCGGCTTGCAGAGTCAGGTCGATACCTTTCGTGATCGGATGTTGGCGACCGAGCGGCGTCTACTTGAGATCGCCGACTCTGCGCCTGAGAAGACCGAACCCCTCCTCGATCAAGTCGTAGGTGTAGTAAGGGGCGAGTATGCGGAGGCCCTTCTCGCTGCGGAGCACTTGGCGCAACCATACGGTCGCCCGCTCTTGCAGGATGTCTATGGGCGACTGCGAGCTGCTGCTGCGAGTCGGCCGGAGATGGTAGAACGCCAGCCCTATGAACTGCTTGTAGGCGTTGCGGCGATGCTCACGGCTGAGTGCAAGCTCTGGTGGGGACCAAAGTTCGACCTCAGGGGGGCGAAGTGAGCCTCCGAATGATTCGATCGGCTGCCCGGGTCGGACTCATGGACGAGCCGCACCAGGCCCGAATCCTCTTGCTGCTTCTCGCTGCTGAGAAGAAGAGCGAGCGCCCTGTGGATGGCATGACGAAGCTGGCCAAGTTGGACTTCCTGCTGCGCTACCCCAACTGTCTGGAACGGGCGCTCAAGGCTGCGAGTAAGGATCCGAGCAAGGCCCACGTTCAGCCTTACGAGCGGGCAAACATCGAGACGTCGATGATCCGCTTTCGCTATGGTCCCTGGGACCATCGCTACAGGCGGTGGATCGCTTTGCTCCGGGCACGCCGACTGGTCGAAGCCGCGGTGGAAGGCCGCACCGTACGGCTGCGCCTCACCGTGCAGGGTCGGGCGATCGCGGCTAGGGTCGCCGACCAGGAAGCGTTCGTCGACATTGCAACTCGAAGCCGTGTCGTCGCCCAGGCTTTCGGCGACCTCTCGGGGTCGCGTCTGAAGGACTTCATCTATGACGTGTTCCCTGAGCTGACGAACATGCGTTGGGGTGAGGAGATCGTCCTGTGAAGCTCCGCATTGTTCAACTGACCCTAGTCTGCAAGCGAGCAACAGAGGTCGTCGAGTTTCTCGACATCTCGTACTTCCACGGCGAGATCGGGGCTGGGAAGTCGAGCATCGCTCACATCGTCGACTACTGTCTGGGCGGAACCCTCCACGACACGCCGGCGCTTCAAAGCGAATTCGTACAGGCTGAGTTGAAGGTGCGTGTTGGTGAGACCGATGTGGTCCTGGTCAGGCCTCGGGGAGCGACCTTTGTTCACGCCGCGTGGCGCCGCGGTGAGGACTCCTTCGACGTGAGCGTTCCGGCACGCAACGGTGCCGGCGAGGTGCTGCCGGGAACGGGCGTCGAGGTCTTGTCGGATCTGCTCTTCCATGTCGCTGGGATGCGGGTCCCGCGGGTTCGCAAGAGCAAGCTCAAGGAAGAAACGGAGATCGTGCGCCTGAGCCTGCGTGATCTTCTCTGGTACTGCTACCTGGATCAGGCGCACATGGAGAGCAGCCTGTTCCACCTTGAGCCCACATCGGACTTTCCCCGACGCCTCAAGAGTCGCGATGTCCTGCGGTTCGTGTTGGGATTTCACCACGAGGAAGTTGCGGCCCTGGAACAAGAGCTGGATGACCTCCGCGTCAGACGCCGTGCGACCGAGGAGGGCGCGAGCACGTTGCGATCAGCGCTAGAGGAAGCCAACTTGGCGTCGGAGTCCGAAATCGACGCGCGGCTGGAAGCTATCAGGGAGGAAGTCTCTGCGGTGGAGCAGCAGGCCGCGGGGCTGCGCGAACGGACGAAGGCCGTTGAGGGCCATGGTGCGGATGCGCTACGGCTGAGAGGGCGGGCTCTCGGAGAGGAGATCGAGTCGACCGAGAACGCCACTACGGCTGTCGAGAAGCTCATCGCCGACGAGAGGCGACATCTCAATGAGCTTCGCATGTTGGGTGTCCGCTTCAGACGCTCGGATGCCGCAAGAGCACTCTTGGCGGGGGTAGCGTTCGAGACCTGTCCGTTGTGCTCGAAGGCGCTTCCACCAAAGAGGGTCGGCTCGTGTGGCCTTTGCTGTCAACATGATGACGGTGAAGTCCCTGCAGCTGAACTCGACTTGGCAGAGAGAGACGCCGAGGCGCGACAGGGCGAGCTTCAGGAGTCGATTCGCAGACGGACGGCGCAGCTGCGGAGATTTCGACGTGATCTCGACGAGCTTCGGCGAGCGAAGTCCACCACAGACGGCGAGCTTTCGGAGGCGCTGAGACAGTATGACTCGCTGCTCATGTCATCGCTGATTGATCTTGAGCACAAGAAGGCGGCGCTCGCCTCTGAAAGCGATCGCCTTGAGCGGCTGCGCGTGCTTCCGCTTCGAGTCTCAGAGATGCTCGCGTCTGCCGACGCACTTGGCCTTGAGGAGAGCCGCGTCAGGCGCGACCTGGGGGAGGCGCGGGAGAAGGCCGAGGGGGATGCTGGCAACCTGCGCCTCCTAGAGGACCTCTTCAAAGACTGTCTTGTCCGGGCGAAGTTTCCGGGGATTGGCGCTGAGCACGTCGTGAAGATCGAGGCGGCGAACTTCTACCCGCATGTCGTTCGGCCGGGCGAGGAGGACTTCATCGTCGCCAACCATGGCAACCTCAGCAGTGGAGGGAAGGTCACCATATTCAAGTGCTGCTACGCGATCGCCCTTCATCGACTTGCGGCCCGCGTAAACGGGCCGCTGCCTACCTTGCTGATAATGGACACACCGATGAAGAACATCAGTGAGCGAAACAATCGGGCACTCTTTGAGTCGTTCTACGACATGGTGTACGACCTCGCAGCGTCGGAACTACAGGAGACGCAGTTCATCCTGATCGACAAAGAATACAGGATTCCGCCCGCCAGCTTCGGCAGAAGCGTGAGGGAGCGCCTCATGGCGCCAGCGGATGAAACCCATCCACCCCTCATTGGGTACTTCAGGGACTGACCGCGATCGGCGCGGAACGGAGGGACCGCCGGTTGCCCCGATGCTGCGGAAGTGGTTCGCGAATCGCGAGAAGCATGGTTGAAGACCGGCTGCCGGCTACGTCGGATCACTTATGAGAATGGGTCTTCCCGGCAGCGACCTCGACGGCGCCCGTGAGGCGCTGGTCCCCGTCGCCCACCAGGTCGAGGGGTCTCTCGTCGTCCGTGAAGCCGGGCCGGCCGATCGTCATCCGGTGCGGGTGTACCTGGCGACCCTGGCCCCGGGCTCCCGGAGGACCATGCGGCAGGCCCTCGACGTGATCGCCGGGCTCCTCGTCGCTGGCGCCGACGCGATGGTCTTCCCGTGGGCCCAGCTCGGCTACCAGCACGCGGCGGCCGTTCGGTCACGGCTTGCAGAGACCTACGCTCCGACGACTGCCAATAAGACGCTCGCCGCGATGAAGGGCGTCGTGCGCCAGGCCTTCGCGCTCGGCCTGATCGACGCCGAGCGGTACGCCCGTATCCTTGCGGTCAAGAGCGTCAAGGGCTCGCGCGTCGCGAAGGGGCGGGCGGTCACGCAGAACGAGCTGAAGGACCTCTTCGCGAAGTGCGATCTGACCACCATGGCCGGCGCTCGGGACGCGGCCCTCCTCGGGATCGCCTACGGGGCCGGCCTCCGACGCTCGGAGATCGTCGGGCTCGATCTGCGTGACTTCGATCGCCGGACCGGCGTCCTCGTTGTCCGCGGAAAGGGGAACAAGGAGCGGACGGCGTTCGTCACCAACGGCTCGCGCAACGCGCTGGAGACGTGGCTCTCAGCGCGAGGAGAGGAGGCGGGCCCGCTCTTCTTGCCCGTGAACAAGGCGGACCGGCTCGTGCGTCGGCGCATGAGCGACCAGGCCGTCTACATGCTGCTTCGTCGACTCGCCGAGAAGGCGAACGTCAGCAGCTTCTCCCCCCATGACCTGCGGAGGACCTTCATCGGCGACTTGCTCGACGCGGGCGCCGATTTGGCCACGGTTGCATCGTTGTGCGGACACGCCCAGGTAACGACCTGCGCATATTATGATCGCCGCCCGGATCGAACGAAGCGCCGGGCGGCGGAGCTACTGCACGTGCCGTTCGATGGTTGACCTCTCCTCGACCTCCCTAGGGCTCGAAGGGCGGGAAGCCTCGCATGGGGTCCGTGAGGTCGCTCGGGACGAGCCGCACGTACTCCCAAAACCCGCTCCGTCCGGAGAACCGACGCGAGGACGTGATGTCGCGGAAGTCGACGTGGAATTCCGCGGTGCAGAGGATCACAACTCCGTCGCGGCTCAGGTCCACGGCCGCGTCGCCGTACTCCAGCCAGGAGTGCGGGCCGATGATGCTGGACCAACCGAGGAGGAAGGACCACCCCAGGTCCTCGCCATTGCGGATCAGGTCGTGGGCGATGTTCGCCGTGTTGTTGTGGCAGTTCGTCTTCCAGTCGTCCGGGTGGGGCTGGAGCATCGAGTCCAGGTACATGGGCAGGCACCCCGCTCGGAACAGCCGGTCGATCGTCGCCTGACCTCACGCTTCTCCTTCGGGGCACGCCTCGGCGCCGTTGTCGGACTCGGGAGCGTCCGCTTCGGAGATGTCTGGCGGGGTGAGGCGCTCGATCGCGAGCCGGACGCAGGCCTTTTGCGCCTCGATGGTCAGCCCGACCTTCGGGATCTCGCGCTGGGGCTGGGTCGGATCGTGCGGCTCGATCTTGACGGCGAGGTCCGCGACATCATCCGAGACCGATTCCTCGGGCTGGTGGAAGCGGTAGCCGTTGCCGCAGTCGATGACGTACCAGGTCTGCGGATCCCACACGGCCTCGCCTGTGTCGTCGTCGCAGCGATAGCACCACGTGCTGCCAAACCACGTCCTGTCGCAGCAGTCGCAGCGCACTTCCCGCGTCTCCACGACCGACGTAAACACGCCTACGGTCGCACGCCCGGCCAGGACGAGCGCCTCCAGGAGGTCATCCTTGAGGGCGTAGATGGCCTCCTTCTCCAGTTCCAGCTTCTCGGAGAAGCCCGCCCGCCGATAGGTGTTCCGGCGGTCGCGGATCTCCTTTGCCCGCCGGTTGAGGGCGTGCAGCGCCGTGAGGGCCTTCTCGACTAGGTGGTCGTCATCCAGCGAGGCGAGCACCTCGATCTGCTTCTGCGTCGGCGTGCGCCGGGGCCTGGCAGCCGGCTTGGGCGTTGCGTCTTCATTCGTGTTGGATTCGATGTTCATCTGACGCCTCCTTGGCGTTCGGGAGGCGCCGAGATCGGCTCCTCTCTGGCCCTTACACCGCGGCGATTGGCCGAAGCCCGCGTGCGAGGAGGAAATCGACAGGCCCCGATCGCTTTTGTGCGAGCGGGTGCGCGTCCGGCTCCGGCCGCAGTTCAGAACCTCGTGTTTCTCGGCGAATCCTGTTGGCGACGCTCAGCCTGGGTCGCGTCGGCCGACGAGCGTCACGTCATGCGCACGCTCTCAGCGTGCCGAGACCGTTCCCAGCCACGGCCGCCTTCCCGGGCGTGCCCCACCCTGCCAAGCTCGTCGAAGCTCCGCGGGCGGGAACGTCACCCGTCCACCGCCGGCCGGGTCAGCGAGGGCGACATCTACCACGGCCGACGCGGTGGGCGGGGTGCGCGGTCGATCTGCATTGCGGGGCCGTCCCGGTTGAAGCCCACGTCGCTCGCACGTCATTCAGCTCGTGAGCATCACGTTCTATGGCCAGCGAGCGGACGGCTCGACGATCAGGATCCCGCTTGATCACTCGGCGCACGTGAACGTCGCGAACGGCAACGCGGTCGCCCTCCTCGGGCTCCTCGGCCTCGGCGACGAGCTACAGGGTGAGGTGTCGCTCCCCGAGGCGAGGCGGGCGGTCATCCGCGCCAGGGCGACGTTCGATCGCCGGGCCGGCTCGTTCACGCGCGAGCCCGTCGACATGAAGCGCTCCGGCCACGTCCGGGTCATCGTGGCCGGCATCGACGACAACTATCTCCAGCGCCGGCTCGCCGACTTCGACCGGTTCGTCATGTTCGTCGCCGACAAGGGAGCGGTCTCCATCTACTGGGCGTGAGCATCCGGTGACCTCCCCGAAGAGCCTTGACACCGATTCCTATATTAGAGGAAGATGAGAGGCACCTAGGACATGACTGGCGACGCAATCCGATCTCTTCGCGTGCGACTTCAGCTCGCCCCGCAGCAACTCGCCGAGCTGCTGGGAGCGTCGATTTCGACGGTCTATCGATGGGAGGCCGCCGGACCCGTTGAGGTGGCGATCGACCCGTTCCAGCTCCGCATCCTGGGGCTCCTTCGGGAGCAGATGGCCGCTGCGGATGCGCAGCGCCAGAACGACGTTGCCGAAGGAATCGCGAAGGGGCTGCTGATCGGTGGCGGCCTCCTTGGACTCTATCACCTGCTCGACGCGGTGTTCGGCGAGCAGGCCGGTGGACGGCGGAGCGGAGGCGCCGTTGCGGGGGCAAAGGTTGCCCGCGCGAGAAGCTCTCCGACTACAGGTCGAAAGAAAGGAGGTGGAAAGCGATGACCCAGATCCAGATCCGGCGGAACGCACTGATGGTGCAGGTCCCGGCCCGGTCGGACGCCTGCTTCAAGATGGCAGGCGCCCTGACCGTGCTCGGGTTGCTCCTGCTGGCGTTCGACCGCTGACCCCAGAGCCGAGGGCACGGGACGTTGCAGCGTCCCGTGCCCTCATTTTTCACAGCGAGCCTCCGTTCCGCAAGTGCTCTTCAGAGGCCTCGCCGACGATCTTCATCGCGAGGTCCGCGGCCCGTCCGCCGCCGGAGATGCCGCCCACGCCACCGGCAACGACAACTACGAACCCGCCGTCGAGCTGGTGAACGCCGAGCCGGTCCTCGGTGGCCTCGCGGTACGAAGCCGTAGCAGTGGCGACGCGGAAGGGCATCTCGAAGGTACGACGGCGGAGCGGGGCGTCCTTCAACCACGCGGGCTCCGATCGTGTTCCTCACGCGACGAGGCGGAGGTGTCGTCTCCTCGGCCAGGACAGCCGGTTCCTCGGCGACGCCATCACCCAGTCGGCCGTCGCCTCGATGAGCGCGGAAGGCAGGTCGACATCCAGCTCGTTCGGGTCGAGCTGCTTGACGACCTCCCACATGCGCTCGGCGGGAAACCCTTGGTCAATGGTCTCCCACGCGCACGCTGGGAGACCGGGGACCATCAGCAGCGAGCAGAGGGCTCGGACGCGATCGACGGTCGTGTGGAGCCGGCGGGCGACGCGCTTCATGAGGGGCGGGACGTTCCGCCCGCGGACCCGCCGATGAACGTCGATCGCCTCGCCGCCCTCCTCAATGCTCAGGTGCCGGAACGCGACGGCCACCAGCGCGGTCCGACGGCTCGGCATGAGGAGTCGGATGTACTCGGGGAGAGGCTCTCGCCCGTTCCGCTGAGCCTGGCGGAGCCCGCTGATCATGCTCATCATCTCGGGCGCGAGGTCGGCGCGGAACGGGTTGAACGGATCGATGTTGGGCGTCTTGGAGCGGCACATCGTCGACAGGCGCCGTACAAGATGACCACCGGGAGTCAGTCGCCCTCTTCGTCCTTCATGTCGTCGGCGTCGCGGCCGAGCCGCTCCTTGGTCTTGTCCCGCGCCTCGGTGATCGTCGAGCACGTGAGGAGGAGATCCAGCATGGCCCAGACGCGCATCGACCGCTTGATCTTGTCGCCCGTCCTGACCTCCTTCGGTGGCCGGATGGCAGGCCCGAGCTTCAACAGGTAGTGCGGGTCGATCTTGTGGTCCTTCGCGTCCGGGAAGACATCGTGCGGGTTGGCGAAGACCTCGTACTCGTCCACGTGGTGGACGCTCTGGAGCTGCCCGTCGTAGCGGAAGGCGATGTAGTTCGGCGGCGACGACGGCCAGTGCCCCTTCGTCGGGTAGAAGTACCGCTGGCGCTTGTTGGCGATCTCCTTGAAGTCGACGCCCCACGCGCCACCGTCACCGAGCGAGACGACGTAGACCATGTTCGAGCGGGTGTTCTCCATGCCGAGGATCTCCGTGAGGTAGGCGTCGAACTCGTCTAGCAGGTGCTTGTTGCGGTTGTTCTCCTCGGGTCGCACCTGGCGAGCGAGATCGCGGATCCGGCGCCACGTGAGGTGCCGGACGGGTACGCCGTCGAGGTCTTTCGGAAGCGCACGCTCCGCGTAGGCCTGCGTGGCGTTGGTCACGGCTACAAGGACCTTGGTCTTCGCGTTCGACGCCTTCAACTTCGGCGCGTACTTCTTGAGCTGGCCGACGGTCGGAAGATGGGGGCCGCGCTTCGCCTCGAAGACGCCGTGGAAGGTCTTCGGCCACAGCAGCTCGACATCGGTGCGGCCGTCACCTTCGACCTCCTGGAGCCGAACCACGCCCTCGCTGCCGCTGGGCGATCCGCCCACGGCCTTCGCGAGAGCTTGGGCGAAGGCCGTCGACCGGGACGCGACGAAGCCGAGCGCGTAGGTCATGTCGTCCTCACGGCTGCCGAGGAGATCGAAGACCGTGCCGACCGGACGCCCGTAGCGAAGCAGCTTCATTGCGTCGCCTCCCTCGTGAAGGTGCCGTCGCCCTTGGAGACGAGAACCACTTCGCCGTCGCGGGCGGTAAACCACATCCGGTCGCTCGTCGCGGTCTCGCGCCAGTTTGAGGGCTCGCTGTCCTTACACTTCACGGCCGCATCGAACGCCGCGATCCGCTTGGAGCCCGGGCCTCCAAGCGCCTTGGTGAGTCGATCCACGGTCGAGAGGCGCGGGTGGCAGTAGCCCTTGTTCGTCCCCTCGTCGATCTTGCCGGATGCGACGACGGCGTACTTCGGCTTCGCGGCCGAGATGAACTCATCCGACGATGACGTGTCGCTCCCGTGGTGCCCGACTTGAAGAAGCGTGACGGGCTCGACGGCCAGCGCGGCTTCCTCGCCGTCCTCCGCGTCGCCCGTGAAGAGGACGCTGGTCTGGCAGTAGTCGACGCGGAGCCCGATGGAGCAGTCGTTCGGATTGGAGCCGCAGGACGCCGGCCACTTCTTCGGCAGGACCGGCGTGAGCTTCACCGTCTCGCTGTTCGCGAGCGGCATGGCGTGCGCATCCGGGTCGACCACCACGACGTTGACGGCGTGATCGTCGGCGGCCTTCCGCGTTGCTGCGACGGTCGGCTTGTCGAGGTCGAGCCCGTTGTCGACGTACGCGCGGACCTTGAAGGTGCCGAGGACATCAGCGGCTCCGCCAAGGTGGTCGGAGTGCTGGTGGGTGATCCAGAGCATGTCGATCGCCCTCGTGCCGATGTCCCGCGTGAGGCCGTCCATCACGCGCTTGTGCCACGTTTTGCATGGCGAGCAGCCGGGGCGCTTCGGGTGCTCGCCGGTGTCCACGAGAACCCGTCGGCCGTCGGGCAGCTCGACGAGGGCGGCGAGCGCCTGCCCCGCGTCGTAGAAGGTGACCTTCATCTCCTTGCGGTCGGAGCACGAGACCGACCTCTTCTCGTCGAGGCCCGGTGGTACGGGCCTGACTGCCGCTGGTTCAACCGGAGGACGAGCAGGGGCCGACGGGGCGCACCCGAGGGCAGGGACCACGGCGAGGAGGAGGAAGATCGGGCGCACCCTCCGAGGGTAACGGACGCGCTGGCGGTCCTACGGCGAACTTTGGCCAGGCCGGCGTGCTGACCAGCCGCCTCTCTCGACCAATCATCCGACGTGCCGGATCATCGGCCAGAACCAAGGAATCCCAATGAAAGCGAACAGCTCGTCCCGCGCCGCCGCCAACAACCACGCCAACCAGATGAACCCGAACAACTCCGCCTACTGGAGTTCGCGCGGCGAGTCCGCGGGCGCCGGCTCCTCGGCGGGTAGCACCACCACGCCGCCTGCGGAGAAGCCCACGGCGGAGCAGACCGCGACCACGGAGAGCAAGAAGTAGGACCTCGGGGGCCGAGGGACAACACCTCGGCCCCCACTTCCTCGGCATCACCATGGCCTCCTCCTTCCAACCGCCTCTCTCGGGCGCCGTCCTCGACGTGCTCGTCGATGTCCTCGACCTTCGCCGGTGGGACCCGAGAGGGACCCTCGGCGCCCGCAACGCCCGTCGGTACTTTGCGGGCGAGCGCGTCAGCCCCGACGCAGAAGCCGCGGTGCATCAGGCCGTCGCCAAAGCTCTCGTAGCTTCCGATCTGGTCCCCGCCTCGCTCACCCTAGCCGACCTCCTACCGGTGACGCCCCCAGGGCTGCCTGATGTCCCGCCGACCGCGATCGTGGAGGTCACGTTGGCGCGTTACGCGGAGACCTGGGATGCGCTCGCCGGAGCGCTTCGACGGTCCACGGCACCGGTCGCGTTTCCAGGCCACGCGGCGGGCGCGTGCCTCCGCCTCGTGGCTGTGGACGTTGCCGTTCGGATCGCCGCGCTCCTCTGGCTCACGCGGAACCCCGACGAGCAGCCCGTGCTCGACTTCTGGACCACGCCGGGGGGCATGGGCACGTGGCTGAGAGCCAAGGTGGACGCAACGGGGAAGACGCGGGATGCGCTCGCGGCCTCGGTCAACGTGGCACCAACGACGCTCGACGGCTGGCTCGACAACGACGTGAGGCCCTCCTTCGAGAACATCGACGACCTTGCCCGGGCGCTCACGAACGGAGCCGATGAGCACACCGACCTACGGCGCCGGCTCCGGCTCGCGTTCGCGGCACGAGACCTCTTCCGCCGCATCGAGGCCGTCGTCGGGCGACCCCAAGCTCTCGGCATCTGCCAGCGGGTCGCCTTCTACGCGAACGAGATGGTGGGCTTCCCCAGGAGCAGCAGCAAGCCCGTGGAGGAGAACGACGTGAAGATGCGGATCGCCCTCACAGCCGGCACGCTCGGGGCCGAGATGATGGGGGCGCAGTGGATCTGCTCGATGGTCAACCATCTCTGGCGCAACGAGCACAACCCCGTCTGGCGCACGACCCTGCGTGCCGTCACCGGATCCTGGTTTGAGCACCTTCAGGCGATCACCGCCAAGCTGGGCCCACCGGACTACGACGGCCTCGCGGCCATCTTCGGCCGGCCGCCAAGCCCGCAGGACCTCGACGTGATGGCGTTCACCATGCAAGCGAGCAAGGAGGAGGAAGCCCGACATCCTGCGTTCGCTGCCGCCATGGATGGCATGGCCGCGATGGACGGTCCGCTCGGGGCCCTTGAGCTGAAGCTCCGGGCGTGTGAGGCATCGAACCGAGGCGACCTCCTCGGCGCTATCGAACTCCTTCGAGCTGCGGTCCTGAAAGACCCGACGAACGCCGAGATTCACTTCCGCCTCGGGTGCGACCTTTGGCAGGTCGGTGACGTGCCGGCCGGCCTCGACGAGCTGGAGATCGCGGTCCAACTCGACCCAGCGTGGGACCGGCCCCGCGTCGAGATCGCGATCGTCCTCATGAACGAGGGTCGAGACGAAGCCGCCCGCGCCAAGCTCGTCGCCGCGAACGTGGCGTGTCCCGGCACGCCGTGGGTCCTGCTTCAGCTCGGCTACGTCCACGAGCGTCTTGGACAGACCAAGGAGGCGGTCGCCTTCTACGAGGAGCTGCTCGCGATCGACGAGGACGACGCGGAGGCTCTCGACCGCGTGGCTCACCTGCACTTCGTCCACGGCGACAGGAGGAGCGGCGCCGACCGGGCGAAGAGAGCCGCGCATCTCGGACTCTCGACGGTCGCCGACGCACACAGGGCCGGCTACTACGACCGGGGGAAGCCAGCCGATCGGCCGCCGCACGCGAAGCGGCTCGACGGCTACCTCCGGTTCCCCGACTCCGCTTGGAGGTCACGTCGGTCGGACCGCGGGTGACCGTGAGGCGTGTGAGGCGTGCGCTTCTCGTCGTATCGTCCGGCGATGGCGCGGAAGCCGAACGAGATCGTAGTCACCAGCAACCTGGAGGTTTCGACCAACCTGATGCCGTGGGAAAGGAAGCTGCTGCGGCCGGTTGCCCTCGACGTGCTGCATCGCGTCCGTGGATCCACTCCACCGGCCACACCGGCCACGGAGGCGACAGCGCCCGTCGCCCCGGCACCGATTTTGAGCAGCCGATCGCGCCGCCCCACTTCGAGAGCGCCATCTCCGACAACGCCCCCCGCGATAGAGTCGGTGTCTATGCAGCCCCTACAGGTTCATGGCGCCGCACGCATTCGGATGAACTTCGCGAACACGCACCTGATGCACGCCCACCGGTTCGCCCTCCAGGCGCACGCCGTGGAGACGGCCAACCTCGGGCAGCCCTTCGGCGCCTTCATCGAAGAGATCATGGCGGCAGTCGTCGCGTCGGTGCTGTCGTCGATGGCCGCGCTCGAAGCCTACGTGAACGAGGTCGCCTTCGAGCCCAGCGAGCACTTCAAGAACACGTCTCCGGAACTCGTGCGGTCGTCGCTCATCATGGTCGAGCGGCAACCGCTGCTCGACCGGCTGGCCTTCCTCGCCGTGTTGAACGGGATGCCCAAGCCTGACCTCGGGAAGAACCCCGGGCAGAGCGTCGCGACGCTCGTCGAGCTTCGGAACGCGCTCGTTCACTTCCGGCCTGAGTGGCCGGACGAGCAGGAAGCACACGCGAAGCTCGGCAAGCGCCTCCAGAGCAAGTTCGCATTCAGCCCATTCTTCGACGCGACCGAGCCAGCCTTCCCGAGGGGCTGCATGAGCTACGGGTGCGCCAAGTGGGCTGTCGAGAGCGTTCGGGACTTCATTATCGAGTACGCCGACGGGAACGGGTGGACCTGCGGCGTGAAGAAGATGCTGCCAAAGCTGTCTCTGCCCGATGTGCCTCGGCCGCCGTGACGCTCAGCATCGGCACCGGATCACGATGTCCCCGTTCCTGCTGTGCTCGCGAGCCACGACCGCGATGCCCTGCCGCTTGGCCTCCAGGAGGAAGGTCTGCTCGGCGTAGTGCTGCTGGACGGAGCCCACGAGGGAACGCCCGGCGTCCGTGTCGGCCGTGACGAGGCCGGTGGTCACGTCGACCGTGACGCCGCCCTCCACCAGGTGGAAGCCGCCGGCCACCTCGTTGAAGCCGAGGCTCATGGCCTTGAGTGCCCGGTGAAGGACCTCGGGGTCGAGCGTCGCGATGTCGACGGTGACGCGCATCTCTACCTCCGACGCGCGAGGGGGCCGACCTTCAACGGGGAATCGCGATAGGCTGCGCTCCGTGGAGTGGCGGCGCTTCGGCCGATGCGAGACCTGCGGATGCGACGACACGATCGTCTTCAAGCCGGCCGACTTCGAGCCCGCCGAACGGCGCCTGGGTGTGCGCGAGCTGCGATCCCGAGGAGCACGACGACTATGCCCGCGGGCTCGTCGAGCTGGGGGAGGAAATCGGCCACAAGCCGAGCTGACCGGCCTGCTTGGCGTCGGCCGTCGCGCGGGGGTGGTCGATTTCACGCAACCATCCGCCGCCTCCGGCCGATACACGAGCATGGAGCCCGACCTCTGCTGGTACGACCTCGACGACGACCACGGCGTGCTGGAGCTGCACGAGCGGCTGACCGCAGGCGTCGGCCTGGAGCTGCACGTCGTCGTCCCCTCGGACGGGACAGGCACGGTCGCCTGGTGGGTGACCGACGAGGGGACGTGGCTCGCGGCGGCCGAGGTCGGGAGGGGGTGAGTAGCGCGTCCCCTTCAGGTCGTCCGTCGTTCGGCCCTCGGGAGCACCAAGGCGAGACGCCCATCCGCGTCGTCGCCTCCGAGCTGCTCCCAGTCCGACATCGCGATCCCCTTGAGGGCGCAGTAGCTCAACTCGGTCTGGTAGCCGTCGACCCGCTGCGCCGTTTCCTTCATGGCTTCCAGTGCGGGCCGAAGCGAGCGCTCAGCACCGACTCCAAGACGGAGCATCTCGGGGTATGCCCCCACGTTCCTCAGTGGCTCCCGGAAGCCGGTATCGATCGCGAGCAGGAGCGTCTGCGCGGATCGGATGGACGGCACGCCGGCCTCTGCTCCGTCGAGGCTCACTTCGCATCGGGTCCGAGCGACCGCCGCCAGGGCGAGGTAGCCCTGGTACGTGCCGAACAGCTCCGCGTGGTCATGTGCTCTGCGCGACTCCAGCATCCCTTCCAGCAGCCCCGCGTAGTGGTGCTCGACCTCGACAAGAACGGCTCGTACGCCGACGAGCGCTTCGAGTCGCCCGCTCCCGCAAGCCCAGTTGCCTTGGTCGAGCGCTCCACGGAGGCGGGCCGCCAGCGCGATGTCCTGTCGCCGATCGAGCCAGGCGACCTCCTGCTTCAGCTCCGCCAGGCTGGCGAGGAGATCGTCAAGCTTCCGGCCGAGAACGTTCAGCTTGTGATTCAGCACGGCGAAGCTCAGGACCGAGAACCCCAAGGTGATCGCCTGCCCGACTGCCAAGGCGCTCGTCGCCATCTGGAGGCTCTGAAGCTGCCCCAGCACGGGCGCAGGTAGAGCGCTGGTTCCGCGAGCCAGTCCACCGCTCTCTCTGAGCCACGCGACGACCTCGCCCTTCGTCGCGCCCCCCGCCCACTGAACCACTCCGCCGCGACGGATCATGTCACCGGACGCGAGCCCCTTCGCGATCTCCAACGGGACCTCGAACAAGACCTCAACGAAGGGCGTGACGGTGGTCATGCGTCCGCGAGGTCCCCGAACTTGCGCTTCTGGCGGAGGAAGGCCACGTGACAGACGCAGGGGATCGTCACGCGATACGCGGGGCCCGCGAGGTCGACGGCCGTCCAGATCCCGCTCACGGCCCAGCCGACAGGGCCCGCAGCCACGCCGAGTATCCGCATCAAGGCGGCATTGGCGCCCAACGAGAGACCTCGGCCCAGAATCAGCTTCGCTATCGCGTTGGCGACGATGGCCGCAGTTCGGTACGCGAAGAACCCGGTGAGCTGCACGCCGGCTTGCGCGAGGATCGTCGCGATCGGTGCTCCGGCGCCGAGGTTGACGTTCTTCACGCCAGCCCGCCGGAATTCGTCCTCAAGAGCCCCACGCTCCTCGGGTGACATCTTCTTAATGCTCTCGTCGAGGATCTTGAGGAGGACGCCCAGCTCGATCTCCTCGACGCTCGCGTCCTTGGCGGCCTTCACCTTGAGCTGAGAAGCGACATCGCGAACCACTTCGGCGTAGGGGACGCCTCCTCCACGAACCACGTTCACGAGCGAGTTGCCCCCAAAAGTGCGTATCTCATGCACGAGATCGTCCACGAGCCGATTGTGGGGGCTCGTGTAGACGCCCTCCTTCGTGGCGCTTCCGTAGGTGTTCGTTCGGGTCTTGGTGACGTACTCCACCAGAGGTTGAAGCTCCTCCGTGCTGCACTCACGGAGGAGCGGCGTCAGGTCGGGGTCGTGAAGCTCGGCGGCCATCATGGCCATGATACACGCGAGCCTGCCGCGCACCACGCGGGCCCTAACGCCGCCGGAAGCACCTCAGTGGTGGGCCGCGTACAGGTAGTTCGCGATAGCGTCCGCCCAGAGGTACTTGATGTCCCCCGGCTCAACGTCCGCGGCGCTTGCCTTCGTCGTCCCGAGGTCTGCGATCCGAGTCATCGCCGTGTCCAACTCCCGGTGGATCGCCGCCCACTTCGCGTATGCCATCTCGGAGGAGGCGTCGCCATCGCGGTACAGATCAAGCTCTTCGTCCGCGAGAGCAACGTTGTCGGCGTGCTTCACGACGAGGTGCGTCCAAATCGTGCGCGTGTTTGCCACCCAGCACACCTGCGGGTTCACCATGCAGGACAGCTCGGAGCCGACGCCCACGGCGACGTAGCGAAGTCCGGCGGCTCGGACCGTCCTCGGGACCGTGCGGCCGTTGGTGACCGCGCGTAGCTCGGTCGCCAGGTTGAAGACCCGCTCCTCGTGCTTCGGGTTCTCCGCCGCGACCCTGGGGCCGATCGCGTGCTCCGCGGCGCTGTAGTTGCCCGAGCTGCGCTCGATCCCGAGCGCGAGCCGGAAGAACTCCTTTCGCAGCCCGCCATCGTGAAGCTTCAGCAGACGTTCGTGCGTCTCAACCCGTTCGTCGTAGTGCTGCCGAACCTCGTCCCAATCGATCTCGTCGAAGACGCTCATCTGGGCCCCGCTCCCTGTGCTTCTCGTGCCGCGGTCACGACGGCACCCCGCCCTCACCAGCAACTTCGCGCAGGCGCTTCGCCAGGAGGAGCCGGCGTGCCTCGATGAAGGTCTTGAAAGAGCCGATGTCGAGGTCGACCTCGGCCGGCAGCATGTGCGACGCACGATCGATCTTCTTCTCGGCCACCCAGTCGATGAGGGACTGGTCCTGCTTCGACCTGTTCAACGACTCGTTGAGGGGTTGCAGGTTCGCGATCGTGTTCCAGTTTGCCGGGTCGACGATGAACGCCCAGTCGGAGGGCCGCTGCTCCTCGGGCAGCTTCGAGATCCGGGCGATCTCCGCGGCCGGGTGCAGATGGTCGATGTCGATGCGCTGCCTTGTGTAGTCGAGGTGCGAGTAGAGGAGCGTCAGGAGCGGGAACGTCTCCGCGTCGTCGATCGCCTTGCCAAGCATCTCGGCGACGAAGGCGTCGTCGAATGCCAGGCTGCGGCTCGGACTGCCCTCAAAGGCGGCTCGGATCTCCGCCAAGGGGAAGTGCGGCGGTGTCGCACCGGCGCCAAGGTCGATCTGTTTTCGGAGCTGGTTCAGCAGATGGTCAGTCTGGTTCCGGAAGACGCCCTTCAAGACCGACACGCAGAGCCACGTGCGGATCGCGGCCTTCTCCTCGACGTGCATCTGGGGCTTGTTGAAGCTCCCGTCCGCGGCCCGACGGAAGATGTACTGCACGATCGGGATCACCGGCACCTTGGCGCGAAGGTTCAACTCGTTGAAGCCGAGGTCGGCCAGGAACTCGAACGCCGCCAGGATCGCCTTCGCGGCCCGATCCCAGTTGAGTTCGAGCGCGTCGATGACCGACGAGTTCAGGTTCGCCAGCTTGAACCGAACGTCCCCCGAGAAGAGCGTGAGGCACGTCTTCAAGATGAAGTCCTTCGTGATGATGAAGCCCGGCGTCCCGATCTTGAACACGCGGTCGATCAGCTTGTCGAACTCCGCACGTGCGTCCCGGGTCTTCCACTGGGCTGTCGTGTACGACATCAGCAGGTCGCTGTAGCCGAGTGGGACGCCCCCGCTGTTGGTGCGGATGAAGATGTCGAGCACCCGGTCGATGTCTTGAACGGGCTCCACGTAGAAGTTGATGGCCTCGGCCTGGTGAACGACCTCTCGCAGCCGGCGCAGGGTCTTGCGGGCGTCCTTGTCCTGCGGCCCGTGCTCGTCGATGTGCTCGTCGAGCTTCTCCGCCGTGTCGAAGTCCACGATGTCACCGACCTTGAACCAGGTCGCAGAGGCGCTCTTCGTCGCGACCTCGCTCTTGGTCAGGAACCGGAAGTCGAACGTCATGCCCAGCTCGTCGTCCTCGGGACGCCGCGCAGAGAGGTTCAAGTAGAGGTGGCGCGTCGGAAGGTTCTCCTCGGTGTCCTTCAGCCAGACGCGGGGCATCTTGTAGGCGTAGGACCCGAAGACCCCGAGATAGAGCGCCGTGAGCCGCTGCTGGCCGTCGATCACCGCGAAGAAGTCGGTGTGGCCGTGCGTCGAGAACTCGGCGTTCTGCTCCTTGAAATGCTGCCGAAAATGCTGGAGGAAGTCGTAGAAGCGGACGGTCTTCTTCACCGTCGGGTCGGTGATCTTCCAGAACATGAAGGAGTTGATCGGGTAGCCCTGCATCAGGCTGTCGAAGAGCGCCTCGATTTTGTCGCTCGACCACACGAAGCGCCGCTGAATCGCCGGCAGCAGGTACGAGCGGTCCCGGATCGAGCGAAGCGCCGACATCACCGTGATCGGCCGTTGGAAGCCCTGCATGGTCGGTCGAGGCTACCCTGGAAGCGGTTGCGGTGGGCGTCGACGGGACGACGGGGGCGGACCCGGCCCGCCCGACGCGGAGCGGCGGGCTCTCAGGGCGGCGGACCTGGCACGCGGACCGCCGCGTCGAGTCGTCGGTGAAGCAGCGACAGGACCGACAGGAGGTCGAGCGCGTCCTCCTCGCTGACGATCCAGCGGGTCTTGGGCTCGTGAGCGGTCGGGTTCCTGAACGCGCTGAACGTCCCCTTCATCAGGTTCATCAGGCCCAAGTGCTCGCTGCGCTCGGTGTCGGTCCGCAGCGAGTTGAACGCGAGCAGTGGCGTTCCTGACGCGAGGCCGAAGGCGTCATCGACGAGGCGATGACCATCGGTCTTGAGGGTTGCTCGCACGCGGATCTTCTCGGCCACGCTCTTCATCGCTTCCAGCACCGCGTGGAAGTAGTTGTCCTGGAGAAGCTCGGCTCGGCAGGCTCTCAGCACGTCCGCGTGAACCCGGCGCCTCAACAGCTCGGCCCGAAGCCGTCCGGCTCTTTGCTCAGCGTCGGTGAGGTTCGTGACGCTCTCCGCCGCACGAAGCTTGCCGTCGTCGCCGAGCTGGTAGCCGGCGAACGCCAGCACGACGTTGAGCCGCGAACGGAGGTCCTCGAACCAGTGGGCCTCCCCCGCGAAGCGCACCGGATCCATGGAGAACTGGATGAACTGCGCTACGTGGTTCCCGACGGAGTGCCGTCGCTGGCACTCGCCGAGCGCTTGATGGAGGCGCTTCCACTTGGTGAGCCCCTGTCCTGGGTCAGGTGCGTTCACGCGGGCAAGGAGCGGCGTCATCTGACTGCCGCTCATGCCGTCGGACAGGATCTCGCAGAGCTTCTGGAGCGTCGAATCGTCGAAGACCGGCAGGCGGGCCATTGGCAAACTCTACTCGTTCTGATCGTGGGCCCGCTGCATCTCGGCCTCGGCCTGCATGTTGAAGTCGAGGCGACAGCCAAGTTCTGACCGAACGGCGGATAGGAAGTTCGCGAGGGCCTCCATGGCGATGTGAAGCGCACGGAGGTTCACGTGTTCGGGAGCGTTGGACAGGCTGCGGTCCGTGCGGTCTCGGTTGAGCGGGTAGCGGAAGGCATCCGACCCGGGATCGATGCCCTCGAACTCACGAAGATTGGCCTCCACGTTGGCAAGCTCCGGAGCCGCCGGGTCGCCGCATTGCGCCACGTGGGGTCGAGCTTCCCGCCAGAGATCGATCAGGCGGTGGTGCGCCGGGAACCCCCACTCGTCGCCAGCAACGGCTCGGCCCGTTGCGATCACGTCCTTGAGCGCCAGCTCCAGGTGGTGTCGCCACAGGAACGCGAGGGGGAACACGAAGTAGTCCGGGCTTCCGTCGCCTGCCTCGGCGGCCCGGAAGAGCGCAACAGCGGCCCTTCGGTAGCCCGCGACGTAGCCCTCCATGTCCCGAGGACGCGACTGCATCCAGCCGACGCAGGCGTCCAGGTGGTGCGGCTCATCGGGACCGAAACCGACGCGCGGAACGTCGGGCCACAGCATGGGCGGTTCGCTCATGCGGCGATTGTAGGTCGAAGTCGACGCATCAAGGCGTCGCGAGGAGGGCGCAGCGGGCCTGCGCGAGCGCGATGAAGGTTCCGTGCAGCCCTCTGCAAATCGAAGCGCGGGGAAGGCACTTGATCGTCGAGCGATGACCAACCTGAGACCGCCGTACCTGTCACCACGATGGGAAGCCGCACGGGCACGGGTTCGACGCGCCGACGAGGATCGGTGAGGCCGGGAAGGTGGCGACCTCCCTCGCCCGCGCGATCACGATGTGGCCATCTTCCATAGGCTGGCGCAGGGTCTCGAGCGTCGGGCGGCGCCACTCCGCGAGCTCGTCCAAGAAGAGCACGCCGTGGTGCGCGAGGGACACCTCGCCTGGGCGGAGCGGCGAGCCGCCACCGACGAGCCCCGCCACCGACACCGTGTGGTGCGGCGCGCGGAAGGGCCTCGCGCCGAGGAGCCCCGCGCCCCGCGGCAAGAGCCCCGCCACGCTGTGCACCGCCGTCACCGACAGCGCCTCGTCCTCCTCGAGCGGCGGCAGGATGGTCCCGATGCGCCGCGCGAGCATCGTCTTGCCCGCGCCAGGCGGGCCCATCATGAGGAGGTGGTGCGCGCCCGCCGCCGTGATCTCGAGCGCCCGGCGCGCGGCGGGCTGTCCCCGCACGTCCGACAGATCCACGATCTCCGTGGCCCCGACGGGCGCGCCCCGCTCCGCCGACTCCCACGCGAGCTTGCCCGTCAGCGCCCGCACGACGTCGGAGAGCGAGTCCACGACGAACGACTCGATCCCCGCGACGACGGCCGCCTCTCCGCCGTTCGCCCGTGGGATGACGGCGCGCGTCACGCCGAGCTCGCGCGCGCTCGCGAGCTGCGGCAGGACGCCGCGCACGGGGCGGATCTCGCCCGTCAGCGACAGCTCCCCGAGCCACACGGCGCCCGCGATGGACTCGGCTGGGACCACGCCGAGCGCGGCGAGCGTCGCGATGGCGATGGCGAGATCGAAGGCGCTGCCGGTCTTGCGGAGATCGCCGGGCGCGAGGTTGACGACGACGCGGTGCTCCTCGAGGAGGACGCCGAGCTGCGCGAGCGCGGAGCGGATACGGATGGGGCTCTCCTTGACGCTCGCCTCGGCGAGCCCGACGAGATCGAACGTCGACGGACCGCGCGACACCTCCACCTCGACGCGGACGAGGTGCGCCGAGAGCCCGAGGAGCGAGGTCGTCTGCGCAGTGGCGAGCATGTCCATGCCCGTAGCGACAGCCGTGCCAAACGGAGCGTCGCGGCTGGACGCGCTCGAGGTGGCGATCCAGGTGGCGACGCGCCGGCGATCACGCGGCGCCCGCCACGGCCCACGTCGTCCCCGCGGCACGTCCGCCCACACGAAAGGACCTCGCCCGGCGACGACGCCGCAGGCGCCCACGGCGCGTCGTCCCATCGGCGCCTCGCCCACACGAAAGGACCTCGCCCGGCGACGACGCCGCAGGCGCCCACGGCGCGTCGTCCCATCGGCGCCTCGCCCACACGAAAGGACCTCGCCCGGCGACGACGCCGCAGGCGCCCACGGCGCGTCGTCCCATCGGCCCGTCGCACACACCGAGGGCCGTCTTGCCCGGCGACGACGCTGCGGCGCCCACGGGTCCTCGCCTTCACGGTGCGTCGCCCGCGCGAGGGTGCGACGATGGGCTCGCGCCGGGGCTACTCGAGCTCGAGCGCCACGATCTCGTCGCCCACCTGGACACCGAGGTGCTCAGCGACCTCTTGGCCGATCGACGCGCCACCTTGCCACGCGCCCACGCCGCCCAGCACGCAGCGGAAGAAGGGCGGGGCCTTGCTCTCCACCGCGACGAGCCCCCGGGTCGGGTGTGTGCCGCGCGCCGCGATGGCCTTCACCTCTTGCCGTCGCGTGCGCCGCACGAGCGAGATCTCGTCGGTGTCCGCGAGGAAGTGCGGCCCCCCGTCGAACGGATCGACCCGATGCGCGTAACGGAAGCCGACGCGCCGCAGCATCTTCTCGACGCCCTTGGTCTGCGCCCCGACCTTCCCGATGACGTCCTGCGCCTCGCTCGACAAGAGGCTCGCGTAGATGAACCCGTCCGGGAAGAGCTGCTTGATGAACTCCTTGTTGCGCTTCGACAGGACGTCGGCCTCCGAGTAGCTCATCCCCGTGAAGTGCCGCCCGAGCGCCTCCCAGAGGTGCGACGTCCCGTCGTCCCCGAGCGGGGGCAGGAGCTCGGCGAGCACCTGCGGCCGGAACTCGGCGCGGTGCGCGGCGATGTAGAGGAACCGCACGTACGACAAGAATTGGCCGAGTCGCTCGGGGACGCGGCGGTAGCTCGGATCGAGGATGAGCCCGCCGATCTCGGTCGGCCCCTGGTACGAGTAGCCGATGCGCAAGACCGTGTGCTGGAAGTGCTTGTCGAGCGTCTCCGAGTACTTCTCCTCCTCGAGCACGTCGAAGTAGATGTAGGGCGCGCCGCGGCGGCCGAGCTGCGAGATGATCATCGAGGTCCCGATGACCTTCGAGTCCTCGACGTCGGAGAGCACGAAGACGTACTCTCGGCGGTTCTCCGGGACCTCGCCGAGGAAGCTCTTCTCGGAGAGCGCGAGGATGCGCCGGATGGCCTCCCGATCGTGCGGGAGGTTCACCGTGTTCAGGTGCTTCGCGACGGCGAAGAGCTGGTCTTCGTCCGAGAGCTGCGCGGCGCGGAGCTCGTAGGCGAGCATGGAGCCGTGGGCCTTACCACGCGGGCGCGCGCGAAGTCACGGGCGGCCCTTCCACGACCTGCCGCGCGAGGGAGCACGACCTATCGCGCGGGGAGGAGACGGTGTCCCTCGCCACCCTCCAGCGGGGCTCCTCACGAGGACGGCCAGCCCCCCCCGGCCAGGGCTTGAGCGCGCCCCACGAGCCGCCCTCGGGCGAGACGATTGGTCAGGGACGAATAGGAGCGCACGCGGCGTGAGCGGGCCCTCTCGGCTCCCTCGGCCGGGGTCGAGATGTCAGGCGAGGAGCGGCGCGATGAGCAGCGAGACGACGCTCATCACCTTGATGAGGATCGCGATGCCGGGCCCCGAGGTGTCCTTGAAGGGATCGCCCACGGTGTCGCCGACGACGGCGGCCTTGTGCGCGTCCGAGCCCTTCTTGTGGCCGTCGAGCCCGCCCTTCTCGATGAACTTCTTCGCGTTGTCCCAGGCGCCGCCCGCGTTCGCCATGATGAGCGACAGCGTCGCGCCGACGGCGAGGGCCCCGGCGAGCGCGCCCGCGAGCACCTCGGCCCCGAACAGGAAGCCGATCAGCGGCGGCGAGACGACCGCGATCGCGCCGGGGAGGATCATCTCCTTGATGGCCGCGCTCGTCGCGATGGCCACGATGATCTTCGGCTGCGGCTCGGCGCCGTCCTTGCCCTCGAGCAGGCCCGGGATCTCGCGGAACTGCCGGCGGATCTCCTCCACGATCGCGCCCGCGGCGCGGCCGACCGCCGTCATGGTCGTCGCGCCCACGAGGCAGGGCAAGATCGACCCGAAGAGCAGGCCCATCAGCACCTTCGACTCCGTCAAGATCAGCGTGAGCGGGGGCAACCCACGGAGCGCGCGCGCGGCGTTCACCTCCATGTTGAAGGCCGCGAAGAGCGCGACGACCGTCAGCACCGCCGAGCCGATCGCGAAGCCCTTGCCGACCGCCGCCGTCGTGTTGCCGACGGCGTCGAGCTCGTCGGTGATGCTCCGCACCTCGGGGCCGAGCCCGCTCATCTCGGAGATGCCGCCGCCGTTGTCGGCGATCGGGCCGTACGCGTCGACCGTCATCACGATCGCCGTGCCCGCGAGCATGCCCACGGCCGCGATCGCGATGCCGTACAGGCCGAGGAAGTGGTTCGACACGAAGCCGACGACACAGAGCGTGAGGAGCGGGATGCCGACCGACTCGAGCCCCACCGCGAGGCCACGGATGACGTTGGTCCCAGGGCCCGTGAGCGACGACTCGGCGATGTTGCGGATGGGCTTCATCGACGTGTAGTAGTCGGTCACGAGGCCCACGATGCCGCCGCCGAGCGCGCCGGCCGCGAGCGTCACCGTCGCGCCCTTGTCGATGCCGAACATCGGCAAGAGGAGCGCCGCGGCGCCCGTCACGAGGAAGGGCGGGATGATGAGCGCCATGCGGAGCACGGTCGCGGGCGGCAGCTTCGAGAGGCTGCGCGTGATGAAGATGCCGAGGATCGAGACCGCGAGGCCGATCGTCGCGAGGAGGAGCGGGAGCGCGACCGCGAGCACCCGGAGCTGGTTCTCGTCCGCGATGCCCGGGGCGAGCCGCTGCAGCTCGGCGACGGGCATCGTCATACCGAGCGCCATGGCCGCGACGACCGCCGCGACGTACGACTCGTAGATGTCCGCGCCCATGCCGGCGATGTCGCCGACGTTGTCGCCGACGTTGTCCGCGATGACGCCAGGGTTCCTGGGGTCGTCCTCGGGGATGTTCGCCTCGACCTTGCCGACGATGTCGGCGCCGACGTCGGCGGCCTTCGTGTAGATGCCGCCGCCGATGCGCGCGAAGAGCGCGATCGACGAGGCGCCGACGGCGAACGAGTGGATGATCTCGGCGAAGTGCGCGTGGTGCCGGAAGCCCCAGTAGATGCCGCCCATCCCGACGAGGCCGAGCCCCGCGACGCAGAGCCCCATCACCGCGCCGCCGTCGAGCGCGACGACGAGCGCCTGGGGCTTGCCCTTCGCGCGGGCCGCCTCCGCGGTGCGCACGTTCGCGTACGTGGCGCTCTTCATGCCGAAGAACCCCGCGAGGAGCGAGAGGAAGGCCCCCGCGAGGAAGGAGGCGCCCGCGAGCACCCCGAGCTTCCACGCGAGGAGACCGAACACCACCAGGGCGTAGACGCCGAGCACCTGGTACTGGCGGCCGAGGAAGGCCATGGCCCCCTCGCGGATGTAGCGGGCGATCTTCGCCATCGCCTCGTTTCCTTCGGGCTGCGACTTCACCCGGAAGTAGAGGATGAGGGCGACGACGAGGGCGGCTCCGCCGGTTCCGACGGACTGAAGGGGCAAAGAATCCACGACGGTGTCCTTGGGGCCGCGGCCTAGACCACGAACCCGGCCCGGGGGTCAAGCGCTTCGACGGTCCGGCCCCTCCTCGGAGGGGAGCACTCGCGGGCGCGCCCACCATCGAGGTCGCTCCCTTCGACCGGGCACGGCGCCCGCGGCGCCGACGGAGAGCGCGCCCTTCCGCATCGCTCTTCCCAAGACCGGGCACGGCGCTCACGGCGCCGACGCTCGCGCGCGTCGAGGGCCCGCGCGACCCTCTGGCGAGCCTCGAGATCGGCCCAGGCCCCGTCCGCGCTCACGTCGAGCCTCCATGCGGCTCCTGATCCGACACTCCGCGGCGGGTACGCTCAGAGCGACGAGCTTCGGGAGCCGAGGAATTCCCTCAGGATAGACCCGTCTGGGACGTGCTCGGGGTGGATGGGCACGACGTGCTCGAGCATCCGGCGGAGGCGCGTCGCCGTCGCGTACGCGGGATCGCACCGGTCGACCTCCATCAGGTAGCGCTCGGCGTACACGCGGAGGACACCCATCTCGTACGCGAGCGAGCTGTCGAAGACCGTGTCGGCGCGAGGGAGGTGCGGGTAGATGTGCAGCCGCTCGCCCCGCCGGACGCTCGGCCACCGCGCCAGGGTCGCGCTCGCCGTGTGCCCGCGCTGGTGCCGGTCGCGGACGAGCCGCCGGAGCAGCCGCACCTCCGAGGGCTCGAGCAGCGTGAGCCGATCGAAGGGCAGCGCGAGCGCTGGGTGGATGAACACGCGGTAGATCTCGCCGGCGCCGAGCGCGGGCAGGAGCGAGCGAGCGAGCGCGTGGATGCCCTCGAGGAGCAGGACCGATCCCGGCTCGAGCCGGAGCTCCGGGCCGCCCTCGGGGTGGCTCTTGCCGGTCTGGAAGTCGTAGCGCGCGATCTTGACGGTCTCGCCCGCGAGGAGCCGCGCGACGTGGTCCTGGAGCCGTGAGAGATCGAGCGCCTCGAGCGCCTCGAAGTCGTAGTCCCCCCGCTCGTCCCGCGGGGTGCGCTCGCGATCGACGTAGTAGTCGTCGAGCGAGATCGCGACGGGCCGGACGCCCGCCACCTCGAGCTGCACCGAGAGCCTCGAGATGAAGGTGGTCTTCCCCGACGACGAGGGGCCCGCGATCCCGACGACCCGCGTGCCCGGCTGCCGCGCCGTGATCTCGTCCGCGATCCCCGCGATGCGCTTCTCGTGGAAGCCCTCGGCGACGCGCACGAGCTCGCGCACCTTCCCGCTCACCGACGAGCGCGACAGATCGGCGACCGTCGTGATGCCGAGGCGCGAGAGGAACCCGCGCCCCGCGAGGACCATCTCGCCTCCGAAGCGCGGCGCGGCGAGCTCGAGGACGCGCGTCGTCCTCTCCTCGCGCGAGAGCGACCGCCGGACCGCCGGACCGAAGTCGAGGAAGAGCCCCTCCGGGTGCGTCGAGAGCGCGAGGTTGGACAGGCGCCCGGTGCTCGGGAGCACGGGGCCGAGCGAGAGCGCGTGGGCGTCGCCGGCGCGGAGCAAGGTGACGACAGAGGAAGACTCGAGCGAGAGCAGCGCCGCGGCCTCGGGCGAGACCGGCTCGAGCACGCGCATCGCGTCCGCGAGGCGGAAGGTCTCGACGAGGATCGGCAGATCTTCGGCGAGGACGGCCTGGAGCGCGCGGAGGAGCGCCGCTTGCTCGGCCTCGCTCGCGGTCGCGTGGACGATCCGACCCGTCGTGAGCGTCGGACCGAGGCGCATCGGCAGCCGGATCCGCGCCGCCGCGGCGAGGAGAGCCATCGAGGCGCTCCTCCGGTAGATGTCCTTCCCTTCCCACGAGTCGGTGGTGACCGGGGTCACGTCCCCAGCGTCGCCGATCGCGTTTTCCAAGGTGACGAGCACGCCGCCGATCCGCGCCGCGACGACCGCCGAGCCCCCGATCTCGTGAGGGAGCCGCTCGGCGAGCGGCGCGCCGAGGGCGCTCGGGGTGGTCGTCGCGAGCGAGAGGGCGCGGCGGAGCAGCTCGTACCCGAGCCCGGGGTGCTGGACGGAGATCTGGTCGAGCTTCGCGAGCGAGAGCCACGCGACGCGCACGCGCCCCTCCGCGACGAGCACCGGCCCGAGCGTCCCGGCCACGTCCCCCGCGGCGCGCGGAGGCGCCCTCCCCGCGGCATCGCGGAAGCTCCCGTCCAGGATCACGCCGAAGCCCTGCGGCCCCGAGTCGAGGCGCTCCCCTGGAGAGAACCCGCGAGGCTCGAACCACCGCGTCGCGTGGGAGCAGGCCTCCTCGGAGAGCCCTGCGAAGAGCACGCTCCGCTCGAGGAAGCCCGGCTGGATGGCGACCACCGTGTCGTACACGGGGCGAGTCTTCGCACGCCTGCCCCGAAAGTTCGCGCGCAAAGCGCACCTTCGGCCGCGAGGAGCCCGCGGCGGGAAGATAGGACATTGTTTGTCACATATCACCCCTCGGGCCGCGTCCGTCGGGCGCGGCGGGCGCGACGACGAGCAGGCGCCCGCCGCGCCCCGCGGGGAGGCGCTGGCGGATCCCCCGGGCATTGGGCGCTCCACGCGGCTCGGGTGGACCTCGCGCGTCGGGCGCGGCGACGGCGAGAGCGCGCCGCGCCGCTAGACCGCGACCGCGAAGTCGCGGAGCGCGGCGTTGAGGCTCACCTTGCGATCGGTGCTCTCGGTGCGTCGACCGATGATGAGGGCGCACGGCACCCCGAAGGACCCCGCCGCGAACTGGCGCTCACGCACGCCCGGGATGACGACGCTGCGCGCCGGGACGCGCCCACGGTGCTCGACGACCTCGGGGCCCGAGACGTCGAGGATCGGGGTGTTCGCGGTGAGGATCACGCCCGCGCCGAGCACGGCCTCGGCCTCGACGACGACGCCCTCGACGACGACGCACCGCGAGCCGATGAAGGCGCCGTCCTCGATGACGACGGGCCGCGCGCCCGGGGGCTCGAGGACGCCGCCGATGCCGACGCCGCCGGCGAGGTGGACGTCACGCCCGATCTGCGCGCACGAGCCGACCGTGGCCCACGTGTCCACCATCGTGCCCGCCCCGACGCGCGCGCCGATGTTGACGTAGCCCGGCATCACGATCACCCCCGGCTCGAGGAAGGCGCCGTACCGCACCGTCCCCGGCGGCACGACCCGGACCCCCGCCGCCGCGAGCCCGCGCTTCAGCGGGATCTTGTCGTGGAACTCGAAGGGGCCGATCTCGAGCGTCTCCATCTTCTGGATCGCGAAGTAGAGGAGCACGGCCTCCTTCACCCAGGCGTGGGTCACCCAGCCGCCCGAGGTGGGCTCGGCGACGCGGAGGGCGCCGCGATCGAGGAGCGCGAGCGTCTCCCGCACCGCCTCCTCGTGCGTCCGCTCGGCGAGCCGCGCGCGGCTCTCGAAGGCCTCGTGGACGAGCTTCTCCAGATCTTCGTGGGACATGACGCCGTGCGGGTCGCAGAGTGCCCCGCGCGCGTAAAGCTCGAAGCGCGCCGCAGGACCCGCTTGCGTCGAGGGCCAGCGCCGGATCACGCCGATGGACACGCTCCTCGTCGGACGACGGGGGAAGCTCCTCGGCGCGCGTGGGAGGCTTGCGCTAAGACGGGCCCATCCCGATGCTCGGCACGCTCGTCTCGTCGACCGCGCTCGCGCTCCGCGCCATCCGGCGGAACGCCCTCCGCGCGTCGCTCACGGTGCTCGGCATCCTCATCGGCATCACGGCGGTGTGCGTCGTCGTCGCGCTCGGAGGCGGCGCGAGCGACTCGGTCGGCGGCCAGATCTCGAACCTCGGATCGAACGTCATCATCATCTTCCCCCAGGCGGCGAACGCTTCGGGCGCACGCGGCCAGCAGGGCTTCGGGCCACGGCTCACGGAGGACGACGGCCGCGCGCTCGTCCGCGAGTCGACGAGCATCAAGGCGTGGGCGCCCGTCGTGCGAGCGAGCGCGCAGGCCGTCTTCGAGGGGCGCGCCTCGGCCACCAACGTCATCGGGACGCACCGTTCGTACATGGAGATCCGCGCCTGGAGCGTCGCGCGCGGCGAGCTCTGGGACGAGGCCGCCGAGTCCATCGGCGACAAGGTCGTCGTCCTCGGCGCGACGGCCGCGACGAACCTCCTCGGCACGCTCGACCCGGTGGGGCAGACCCTCCGCATCGGCCGATACGCGTACAAGGTGGTCGGCGTCCTCGAGAGCAAGGGGCAGGCGCCCTTCGGCGGCGACCAGGACGACGTCGTGCTCATGCCGCTCGCGACCTACCGCTCCCACGTCGACTGGTCCCCCAAGGGGCGCGCAGGCGCCATCCTCATCTCGGCGACGAGCGCGGAGGTCAACGACCGGGCCGTACAGCAAGCGACCGCGATCCTGCGCCAGCGGCACGGCATCGGAGACGACAAGGAGCCCGACTTCATCGTCCGCAGCCAGGCGGAGTTCCAGGCCGCGCTCCAGTCGATCACGGGCGCCCTCACGGCGCTGCTCGTCGCGGTCGCGGCCGTCTCGCTCCTCGTCGGCGGGATCGGCGTGATGAACATCATGCTCGTCTCGGTGACGGAGCGGACCCGCGAGATCGGCATCCGCATGGCGATCGGCGCCCAGGCGAGCGACATCCTCGTGCAGTTCCTCGTCGAGGCCGTGGTGCTCTCGCTCGTCGGGGGGGTTCTCGGGATCGCGCTGTCCTTCGGGATCGTCGCGCTCCTCTCGAGGGCGCTCGAGTGGAAGATGCAGGTCGGCGCGCTGTCGCTCACGATCTCGCTCGCCACGAGCACGGCCATCGGGGTGGGCTTCGGCTTCTTCCCGGCGCGGCGCGCGGCACACCTCGATCCCATCCAGGCGCTCCGACGCGAATGACGACGAGCGACACCCCGCGGGCTCACCCAGGCCCTCCGACGCGATGGGCGGTGCGAGACAAACCTCGGGCTCATCCAGACCCTCCGACGCGATGGACGGCGCGCTCGCTCGCCCTCGGGCTCGCCCTCGTGGGAGGCTGCGCCGCAGAGCCCGGCCGACCCTCGACCGCCCCGCCGCCGCCGGTCGCGTCGACGGAGGCGCTGCCCCCCGCGTCGGCGCTCGCTCCCGCGCCCGCCGACGCGAGCTCGCCGCTCCCTGCTTCCTCCGTCCTCGCTCCTCCCCCCTCGCCCTCGGCGAGCGCCGCAGCGGCCACGTCGAGGGGCGCCGATCCGCCCGTGCCCCAGAGCTTCGTCCTCGAGGACCTCTATCTCGCGGGGAGGTACCCCTGGCCCGGCGATCCCAAGGCAAGAAAGGGGCGACTCGTGGAGCTCGAGGCGTGGAACACGGGCGGGCTCGGCGCGGACGAGAAATGGCACCCCGCGCCGAGGGTCGTCATCAGCGAGCCGGTCGTGAAGAAGGGCAAGCTCGACACGCGCGAGGCGATGCGCGTCCTCCGCCGCGAGCAGTACGGCGCCGTGCGCAGGTGCTACGATCCCGAGCTGCGAGAGCACCCGACCCTCGACGGTCGCACGGTGCTCTCGCTCTCGGTCGCGCGGGGCGGCCTCGTGACGTCGGCACGCCCCGTGAAGGGCGGCGTCCCCGATCCGCGGACACACAAGACGGCGATGCCGAACCGCAAGGTCGTCGCGTGCCTCGCGGGCGCGATGAAGGGCGCGACCCTCCCGGCACCCCGCAAGGCCCCCGCCGTCTTGCTCGTCGCCATCGACGTGTGGCCCGGGGACGCGCCGCTGCCCGAGCGCGAGGCCATGCCACGTCAAGGCTCCTTGGACCTCGCGGCAGCGAGCGACGTCGTCCGCGGGCTCCGCCCCGAGCTCGACGCGTGCGTGGTCCCTGCGCGCACCCGCCACCCAGGGCTCTGGGGGCGCCTCGCGCTCCGCGTCGACGTGACGAGCGAGGGGCGCGCGGGGGAGGTGGCGGAGACGGAGAGCGCCTTCGCGGATCCCGAGGTTCGCCGCTGCGTCGCTAGGGTCCTCGAAGGCGCCAGCTGGCCCCGCCCCTCGGGCGACGCGCGCATCGTCGTACCCCTCCGCATCGGAGCCCCGCCGTGATGCTGCAACTGGGTCTGCGCTCATGCTCGCGAGGCGCCTCGCGGCCTCGGCTCGTCGCTTCGCGCCGAGCCCGATGCGAGCCTCCCGCCGTGCACTCGCGCGGCGCCTCGCGGCCTCGGCTCGTCGCTTCGCGCCGAGCTCGATGCGAGCCTCCCGCCGTGCACTCGCGCGGCGCCTCGCGGCCCAGGGCCGGCGCGCCTTCCGACAAGACCCTCGATGTAGGTTTGTTCTTACTT
>CAYNEK010000025.1:0-28499 GCA_964396175.1 uncultured Polyangiaceae bacterium
ACAGGCTTCAGCAGTCGGATCGAGGTGGCTCAGGAATTAGATGCGCCGGCCCTGCGCGGTTGCCCTGCTTCTGCGGCAGCCATCCAGGCCGACCCTCGGCCGGGCATACTGACGCTCGAGCGATTCGCCGCGCGGATGCTGCTTCTGCGGCAGCCATCCAGGCCGACCCTCGGCTGGGCACGGCGCCGTGTCCGGCCCGCGCGCCGCGCCCGAGGGCGTCATGAAGGCGCGCACGCGCGGACATGGGCTTCGGCCCGAACGCACACCCACGCCCGACGGACCCGCGTCTGGCTCGAAGAGGCCTCCGCGAGCCCGCCTTGACGCGCTTCCTCCCCCCCGAGCGCCCCCGCGAGCCCGCCTTGGCGCGCTTCCTCCCCCTCGAGCGCCCGAGGCACGTCCGACTGGGCCTCACGGAGCCTCTCGAGCCGCGCGCAGATGCCCCACTTCCTGCGGGCAGCAGGCGCCGAAGGCGTGTAGCGTCGGCGCGCGATGCGCCGTGACCGCCTGCCCGAGACGCCCAAGCCCTACGCCGAGATCCTGGAGGAGCTCGAGTCCTTCCGCCAGGGCGACGCGGACTGGCGCGGCGGCAAGGTCTGGAGCCTCGTCTACCACGCCGGCGACGAGTTCTCCGCCTTCCTGAAGAAGGCGCACAACCTCTATTTCTCGGAGAACGCGCTGAACCCCATGGCCTTCAAGAGCCTCCGGCGGATGGAGGCCGAGGTCGTGCGCATGACGGCCTCCATGCTCCACGGCGGCCCCGAGGCCGTGGGCACGATGACCACCGGAGGGACCGAGTCGATCCTGATGGCCGTGAAGGCCTACCGCGAGCGCGGCAAGAAGCGCGGGATCTCGCGGCCCGAGCTCGTCATGCCCGAGACCGCGCACGTCGCCTTCGAGAAGGCCGCGCACTACTTCCAGGTCAAGCTCAAGAAGGCGCCCGTGCGGCGCGACTTCCGCGTCGATGTGGACGCGATGCGCCGCCTCGTCACCAAGAACACCGTGATGCTCGTCGGCTCGGCGCCGCAGTACCCGCAAGGCGTCCTCGATCCCATCGAGGAGATCGCCGCGCTCGCGACGGGCCGGGGCGTCCCGCTCCACGTCGACTCGTGCATCGGCGGCTTCGTCCTGCCGTTCCTCGAGCAGCTCGGGCGACCCATCCCTCGCTGGGACTTCCGTGTGCCCGGGGTCACCTCGATCTCGGCCGACGTCCACAAGTACGGCTTCTCGCCCAAGGGCGCGAGCGTCGTCGTGTACCGCTCGATGGACTACCTGAAGCACCAGTTCTTCATCTCGACCGATTGGTCCGGCGGCGTGTACGCCTCGGCGACGATGCCCGGTACGAGGCCGGGCGGGTGCATCTCGGCCGCATGGGCGGCGATGGTCGGCATGGGCGAGTCCGGCTACCTCGAGCACACGCGCCGCGCGATCGAGGCCCACGAGGCGCTCCGGCGCGGCATCGACGCCATCCCGGGGATCACCGTGCTCGGCGAGCCCGACTCGACGCTGCTCGCGTGGGCGGCCGAGGGCTGGGACACGGGCAACCCCCAGGTGGACGTCTACGCCGTCGCCGAGGAGCTGTCCGCGCGGGGCTGGACCGTCGATCGCCAGCAGCATCCAGCGAGCGTGCACGTCACCGTCACGTCCAACCACGCGAAGGCAATCCCCCAGTACCTCGAGGATCTCGCCGCGAGCGTCGCCGCCGTACGCGCTCACCCCGAGAGGGCGAGCGAGGGCACCGCGGCGATGTACGGGATGATGGCCAAGGTGCCGATCCGCGCCTTCGTCCGGCAGGGCGTCGAGAAGGTCATGGAGTCGCTCTACGCCCCGGTGCCGAAGGATGAGCCCGATCCCGAGGACACACACATCCTGCCGCCACGCTTTCGGCGCTACGAGCCCATGGTGATCCGGGCGGTCGACTCGCTCTACGACTGGCAGACCCGCTGGAGGCGCCGCCAACGCGGCGGGTGAGGCGCGGGGTGCGGTCCTTCGTCGTCGGCGGCGCGGGCTTCATCGGCAGCCACCTCACGGATCTCCTCGTCGCGCGCGGCCCCGTCACCCTCTACGACGATCTCAGCGTCGGGAGGCCGGGCTTCGTCGAGCGGCACCTCGCGAGCGGCGCAGCGCGGCTCGTCGTGGCCGACGCGCTCGATCTCGACCGGCTCGTCGCCGAGGCGCGCGGGCACGACGTGATCTTCCACCTGTCGGCGAACCCAGAGGCCCGCTGGGGCCTCGAGCGCCCCCGGCTCGATCTCGAGCAGGGGACGATCGCGACGCACCACGCGCTCGAGGCGGCGCGACAGAACGGGATCGCGCGCTTCGTCTTCGCGTCGAGCGGCACCGTGTACGGGAACGTCCCCACCCCCCGCGCCGAGGACGATCTCGGAAGCCTCCCCATCTCGCTCTACGGCGCGAGCAAGCTCGCCGGCGAGGCGCTCGTCGCGAGCTACGTGGAGTGCTTCGGGCTCCGGGGCGCCATTTGTCGCTTCGGCAACGTCGTCGGTGCGCGCGCGACCCATGGCGCGATCCGCGACTTTTGTCTGCGGCTCCGCGCGCACCCAGGCCTCCTCGAGGTGCTCGGCGACGGACGACAAGCGAAGCCGTACCTCCACGTCACCGACTGCGCGGAGGGGCTCCTCTTCGTCTTCGATCACGCTCGAGAGCCGCTCGCGGTCTACAACCTCGCGCCTCCCGACGTCACGACCGTCCAGCGGATCGCCGAGCTCTGCGTCGCCCGGTCGCCCGATCCGTCCGCGCGCATCGAGTGCACGGGGGGCGCCCAGGGTTGGCGCGGCGACGTGCCCGTCTCGCGCCTCTGCCCGGACAAGCTCGCAGCGCTCGGCTTCCGCGCCCGGCACTCGTCCCTCCAGGCGGTCGAGCGCGCCGTCTCGGAGATCGCCCGAGAGGTCTTCGGCGCGCCATGATCCGTCAGGCCGTGGTGCTCGCCGGTGGGCGCGCGACGCGCATGCGGCCGCTCACCGAGCAGATCCCCAAAATCCTGCTCGACGTCGCTGGTCGGCCCTTCGTCGATTGGCTCTTCGAGCGGCTCCGCGCGTCCCGGTTCGACGAGGTCGTCCTCTCGATCGGGTGGCTCGGGCACCTCGTGCGCGCCCACGTCGGCGACGGCCGCGCGCACGGGCTCCGCGTCGTCTACGCGGACGAAGAGGACCGCGCGCTCGGCACCGCGGGCGCGCTCCGCCTCGCGCTCCCGCTCCTCCGGGACGCCTTCCTCGTCACCTACGGCGACAGCTACCTCCCCTTCGACTACGCGGCGCCGCTCGAGCTCCTCCACGCGTCGACCGACTCCGACGGCGTGATGAGCGTCTACCCCAACGCGGGGCGCTGGGACGCGTCCAATGTCCGCACCGACGGCGCGTGGGTGCTCGCGTACGAGAAGGGGACGATCGACCGAGCCTTCGATCACATCGACTGCGGCGCGCTCGCGCTCCGGCGCTCGGTCGTCGCGGCGCTCCCCGAGGGTCACGTCGGCGGCCTCGACGTCGTCCAACGGGACCTCGCCGCGCGGAAGGGATTGCGGGCCCTCGTCGCGCGTGAGAGGTTCTTCGAGATCGGGTCCCCCGAGGGCCTCGCCACGCTCACCCAGCACCTCAAGATACCATGACCGTCTCACGCGCGCCCGTGCGCTCCTCCTCGCGGCGACTCGCGTGGGTGCCCCGCCGGAGCCCCGGATGACCGTCTCACGCGCGCCCGTGCGCTCCTCCTCGCGGCGACTCGCGTGGGTGCCCCGCCGGAGCCCCGGATGATCGTCTCGCGCGCGCCCGTGCGCTTCTCGCTCGGAGGTGGCGGCACGGATCTGCCGAGCTACGCGCGCGCGCACGGTGGGTTCGTCGTCGCCGCCGCCGTCGATCGCTACGTCTTCGTCGCCGCGAACCGACGCTTCTACGACTCGATCCGGCTCTCGTACTCCCAGACCGAGATCGTCGAGAGCGTCGACGCGATCGAGCACCGCGTCTTCCGGGAGGCGCTCCGGCTCTCCAAGGTCCGCGCCGGCATCGAGCTCGTGAGCATCTCGGACGTCCCCGCCCACTCCGGGCTCGGCTCGTCGAGCTCGTTCACCGTGGCCCTCCTGAACGCCCTCCACGCCTACGAGCGCGACTTCGTCTCGAGCGCCCAGCTCGCCGAGGAGGCGTGCCACCTCGAGATCGACCTGCTCGGCGAGCCCATCGGGAAGCAGGATCAGTACATCGCCGCGTACGGTGGCATCACGGCCTTCACCTTCCACGAGGACGGGAGGGTCGAGGTGGAGCGGCTGCCGGTGGCCGCCGAGGTCGTCCGCGAGCTCGAGCAGAACCTCGTCGTCTTCTCTTCCGGCGTCGAGCGCGCCGCGTCCACCGTGCTCACCGAGCAGCAGCGCTCCATCGACGCCAATCGAGACGACGCCGTGGGCCGGATGCACCGCATCAAGGCGCTCGGGCACGAGACGCGGGCGCTCCTGCTCCGCGGCGACGTCGATCGGTACGGAGAGCTGCTCCACGAGCACTGGATGGACAAACGCCGGCTCGCTTCCAACATGACCTCGCCGAGCCTCGATGAGCACTACGAGGCCGCGCGCAGGGCCGGCGCCGTGGGGGGTAAGCTCATGGGGGCGGGCGGAGGCGGGTTCTTCTTGTTCTATGTGCGCCCCGCCGAGCGGCGACGTCTCTCCGAGGCGATGGTCGCCCGCGGGCTCCGCCCCCTGTCCTTTCGCTTCGATCGGGACGGCGCCCGCATCGTCGCGAACTTCCATCGCTCCTGAGCCGCGCCCCGAGACCCCGAACTTGACCTTCGCCCAGACCTTCCTCGACGAGACCCATCGGATCCTCGACGCGCTCGACGTCGGCGCGATCGAGGCGCTGGCGGGGGCGCTCGCGTCGGTGCGTGACGGCGGCGGGCGCCTCTTCGTGCTCGGCGTCGGCGGCTCGGCGGGCCACGCGAGCCACGCGGTCAACGACTTCCGCAAGCTCTGCGGCTTCGAGGCCTACGCGCCGACCGACAACGTCTCGGAGCTGACCGCGCGGACCAACGACGAAGGGTGGGACACGGTCTTCTCGGGGTGGCTCCGGGGCTCCCGGCTGCGCGAGGGGGACGCCCTCCTCGTCTTCTCGGTGGGCGGCGGCGACCGCGAGAAGCACGTCTCGGCGAACCTCGTCGGCGCCGTCGAGCTCGCGAAGGAGGTGGGCGCAAGGGTGTTCGGGATCGTGGGGAGAGACGGAGGCTTCACGGCGCGCGCGGCGGATGGGTGCGTGCTCGTCCCAGTCGTCTCCGAAGAGCGCATCACGCCGCACACCGAGGGGCTCTGCGCGGTCCTCTGGCACCTGCTCGTCAGCCACCCCGCGCTCCAGCGTTTGCCGACGAAATGGGAGTCCCTGCGCTGAGATGAAGGGGCTCCTCCTCGTTCAGAAATCTCCCTGCGAGCCCAGCGCTCATTGGCGTCCGCGGTGCGCCGAGATGAAGGCGAGCCTCCTCGATCGCAATCTCCCTGTGAGCCCAGCGCTCATTGGCGTCCGCGGTGCGCCGAGATGAAGGCGGGCCTCCTCGTTCGCAATCTCCCTGCGAGCCCAGCGCTCGTTGGCGTCCGCGGTGCGCCGAGATGAAGGGGGCCCTCCTCGATCGCAATCTCCCTGTGTGCTCAGCGTTCGGTGGCGACTGCGGGGCGCCGAGATGAAGGGGCTCCTCCTCGTTCGCAATCTCCCTGTGTGCCCAGCGTTCGGTGGCGACCGCGGTGCGCCGAGATGAAGGCGGGCCTCCTCGTTCGCAATCTCCCTGTGTGCCCAGCGTTCGGTGGCGACCGTGGTGCGCCGAGATGAAGGGGGTCCTCCTCGATCGCGACGGCACGCTCGTCGACGTGGTCCGGGACGAGGAGACGGGCACGGTCCACACGGCGTTCCACCCCTCGCAGCTCCGGTTGCTCCCCGGGGTCGTCGAGGGGCTGCGCGCGCTCGCGGACGCGGGCTACGTGCTCGCCATCGCGACCAACCAACCCGGCCCCGCGAAGGGGCAGGTGTCGATCGAGGCCGTCACACGGACCAACGACGCCCTCGTCGAGCTCCTCGCGAGCCAAGGCGTCACGCTGACGAAGGTCGCCTGTTGTGTGCACCACCCCGAGGGCGGTCCCGGTGGAGCGCGCGCGCTCATCGGGCCGTGCGCCTGCCGCAAGCCAGCGCCGGGGATGCTCCTCGAGCTCGTCCGCGAGCTGCGCCTCCGTCCAGAGGCGACGTGGATGGTCGGAGACTCGCGCACGGACATCGCCGCGGGGGACGCGGCCGGTCTTCGCACGGCGCTCGTCCTCCCGGCGGGCCGCTGTGAGCTCTGCCCTCTGCGGGGGCAGCCCATGGGCCTGGGCGCACGCCCGACGGCGGTGGCGGGCTCCCTCGTCGAGGTCGCGCGGGCAATCCTCACGGCGGAGGCGCTCGCGCCGTGACACGGAGTTCCTCGCCGAGCCCTTCGACGACCGAGCACGCCGCGCCCCCACAGCCGAGCGCGACGGCAGCGCGAGGAGGGTCCGTCGAGGCGGACACCGAGCTGCTCGTCCCGACGAGCGACGGCGAGGTGCTGGATCCCGAGGTGTCGATCGTCGTTCCGGCGCTGAACGAGGCGCGCACCATCGGCGCCTTCGTGGCTTGGTGCCGCGAGGGGCTCGCGAAGGCCGGGGCGCGCGGCGAGATCCTCATCGTCGACAGCTCCACCGACGACACCGCCGCCCTCGCGCTCGCCGCGGGCGCCCGCGTCCTTCGGGCGCCGCGACGAGGGCTCGGGCGCGCATACATCGACGGGCTCCCCTACGTCCGAGGGACGTACGTGATCATGGGCGACTGCGACTGCACCTACGATTTCCGGGAGCTCACGCCCTTTGTCGACGAGCTCCGTCGAGGGGCCGAATTCGTGATGGGCTCCCGCTTCGCCGGCACCATCGAGCCCGGCGCCATGCCGCCCCTCCACCGCTACCTGGGGACCCCCGTCACCACCTGGATCCTCAACGTCATCTTCTCGAGTCGGTTCTCGGACATCCACTGCGGGATGCGCGGGATCACCCGGGACGCGCTCCAGCGCATGGGGCTCCGATCGCAGTCGTGGGAGTATGCGTCCGAGATGGTGCTGAAGTCCGTCCACATGCGGCTCCGCACCGCCGAGGTGCCGATCCACTTCCTCCAGGACGTCGAAGGTCGCCAGAGCCACCACAAGCGCTCGGGGTGGTGGTCTCCGTGGGTCGCGGCCTGGATCAACCTGCGCGCGATGTTCGTGTACGGGGCGGACTTCTTCCTGCTGAAGCCGGGCGTCGCCCTGACGACCGTCGGCCTCTCGCTGACCCTCCCGCTGAGCCTCGGCCCCATCACGGTGGGCCGCGTGACCTTCTCGCTGCTCTCGATGCTCCTCGGCCTCACGCTGACCACGCTGGGCCTCAACAGCAGCTACGTGGGCATCCTCGCGCACGTGCTCCACGATCACTCGGGGGAGACGACCGAGCGTTGGTGCGCGCGCTTCCCGTACACCCCGACGGCCCTCGTCTCTGCGGCGCTCTTCGCCGCCGGGCTCGGGCTCGACGTCGCGCTCGCCCGCGCGTACGTGAAGGGAGGCTACGCGCTCTCGCCGGGTGCGACCGTCGTGCACCTCGGGGTGACGGGGCTGCTCCTCATGATCGTGGGGTTCACGACCTTCACCTTCATGCTCGTCCTCCACGCGACGCGCGTCGCGGCGTGGAGGCGGCCGTGAGGGCGCCGCGCCAGGGCTCGTTTGGGCAAGCGGCGCGGCTCACGGTCGTCGACAGGCTGGGCGTCTGGCTGTCGGCGCGCCAGATCCGGCGGTGGGCGCCTTCGTTTCGAGGCAAGCGAGTGGGTGATTTCGGCTGTGGGTACGACGCGCGCTTCGCCCGATCGATCCTCGGCGAGGCCGCGCACGTCGTGCTCGCGGACGTCACATTGTCCCCGGAGCTCCGCGCCGACGCGAAGATCGAGGCGCGCCCCGGCCCTCTCGAGGACACCCTCCCCACGCTCCCGGACGGGTCGCTCGACGTCGTCCTCTGTGTGTCGGTCCTCGAGCACCTGTGGGACCCCACGACGGCGCTCACACACATCCACCGGATCCTCTCGCCGGGCGGGAGCTGCCTCGTCAACGTCCCCTCGTGGGCGGGCAAGCGCGCGCTCGAGTTCTCGGCCTTCACGCTCGGGATGAGCCCCGCCGACGAGATGAACGATCACAAGACGTATTATGACACGAGGGATCTCTGGCCCTTGCTGGTGCGGGCTGGGTTCGTCCCGGAGGATATCCGCTGCTTCTCCCACAAGCTCGGGCTGAACACCTTCGCGGTGTGCAAGAAGGCTGGGTGAGCGGTGACGACGCCGGCGACCCCTCGGCGGGATCGGGGTGGCTGGGACACACACTGGGCCGAATTCGCCGCGTCCCACGCGAAGAACCCAGCCGAGCACCTCCGGCAGCGGCTCATCACGGACGCCCTCGCGCTCGGCGACGCCGGCGAGCCCCTGCGCGTCCTCGAGCTCGGTTGCGGGACGGGGGAGCTCGCGGCGCGGATCGCGAGGGTCCGACCGGACGCCGAGCTCGTGGGGCTCGATGGCTCGGGGACCGCGTGCCGGATCGCCGCGGCGAGGGTGCCCACGGGGCGGTTTCTGCGGGTGGACCTCTCCGAGCCGCTGTCGCTCCCCGACGAGCTCCTCGGCTTCGCCACGCGCGCGGTGTGCTCGGAGGTGCTCGAGCACCTCGACGATCCGGGGGCGCTCCTCCGATGCTCGATGCCCTTCCTCGCGCCAGGGGGGCGCCTCGTCGTCACGGTGCCCGCGGGGCCGCGCTCGGCCTTCGACGTACACATCGGCCACCGACGCCACTTCGACAGGGGCCGGCTCGAGGGGCTGCTCGAGGGCGCGGGGTACCGCGACGTCGTCGTGCGCGGAGTGGGGTTCCCGTTCTTCAATCTGTACCGGCTCGCGGTCGTCGCGCGGGGCGAGCGGCTCGTCACGGACGCAGCGCGGGATCGGGACGGAGGCGAGCTCCCGTGGCTCGCCCGCGCGACGCTCGGGGTCTTCTCCAGGCTCTTCCACGCCAACCTGGACGCGCTCGATCTCGGGTGGCAGCTCGTCGCGACGGCCCATCGTCCGTAGCGCGCGACGACTTCTCCCGACGCCGCCGCACGCGCTGGCGGCCTCAACCGCGCGTGGGGCGACGCGCCCGCCGCCCTCACGATCGCGGGCGCGGAAGACCCAGCTGACCGAGCCGCGTGACGAGGGTGCGGCGCGAGATCCCGAGCAGCTTCGCCGCCGCGGTCTGGTTGCCCGCGGTCTTCTCGAGCGCCGCCGCGATGCGCGCTGCCTCGTCCTCGTGCCCGTCGGCGGGGCCCGCTGCGTGGGCCGTCCCCTCGAGGTCCAGGGCAGCCTCGTCGATCGTGTCCGAGAGCGTGAGCGCCGCCGCGCGCTCGACGGCGAGGCGGAGCTCGCGCACGTTGCCCGGGAAGGGGTGCGCCAGCAGCGCCGCGCGCGCACGGTCGCCGAGCCGGACCCCTCGCGCGACGCGCGCGAGGAAGGCCTCGGCGAGCGGCACGACGTCCGCCCGGCGCTCGCGGAGCGGCGGGAGCCGGATCTCGATCCCCCGGAGGCGCTGGTAGAGGTCTTCACGAAATTGACCCCTGCCAACGGCGGCGCGGAGATCACGGTGCGTCGCGGCGACGAAGCGTACGTCGACGCGGCGTGGAGAGAGCGAGCCGACGCGCTGCACGCGGCGATCCTCGAGGACGCGCAGGAGCTTGGCCTGCGCGGACGGCTGGATCTCGGCGATCTCGTCCAAGAACACTGTACCCCCGTGGGCGGTCTCGAGGAGCCCAGGCTTCGCTCGCTGCGCACCGGTGAAGGCGCCCTGCTCGTGCCCGAAGAGCTCGCTCTCAAAGACGGACTCGCCAAGGGACGCGGGGTGGATCCGCACGAGCGGCCCCTCGGCGCGGCGTGAGAGGAGGTGGAGGTGCTCGGCGACGACGTCCTTGCCGGTGCCCGTCTCGCCGACCACGAGGACCGGGAGATCGGTCGCCGCCGCCCGCTCGACGAGGGACAGGAGCGCGCCGAGGTAGGGGGTCACCACGAGATCGTGATCGCGCTCGGTGACCGAAGGGGGCAGCCTCCGTCGCTCCGGCGGATCGAGCAACACGACGGAGACGCGACCAAGGAGCGCGCGCGCACCTGCCGAGAGGGGGGAGGGCTCTCCGGGGCGGAGCGCCACGTCGCCGACATGCGTGCCGTTCTTGCTTCCGAGATCGACGACAGAGACGCCGCCGCGTGCGATGCGGAGCGTGGCGTGTCGGCGCGAGAGGGACGGCTCGTCGAGCACCAGATCGCAGCCCGGGTCCCGACCGACCGTCCATTCGCCGTGGCTCGGGAGCGGCACCGAGAGTCCCGCGCGCTCGCCCGACACGACGAGGATTCGCGCGTCTCGGTCGACGTCGGCGCGCGCGTCGATGGGCAGGGTCTCGTCGATGGGGAGGCGGATCATGGATCGGCGCAGCAGCGGACCCCCACCGTCGGGAGCGCGTCGCCCATCCCCACGACGCGCGGCGGGTGCGGATCGGGGTAAGAGCACGCCGTATCGGACCCATAGTCCGCGTAGGATCCACCCCGCACCTCGCACGAGCCGTCGGCACAGACATCCACCCACTCCTGCACGTTGCCGGACATGTGTGTGACGCCGAGGCCGTCGTCGCAGCTCGTGGGCGCGAGCGCGTCGACCGGCGCGCAGGACGCGTCGTCCTTGCACGAGGTGGGACCGAGGTACTGGTCAGCGACACAGCGCGCGGGGTCGTAGGTGTCCCCGTAGGTGTACACGCGCCCGGGCGTGTCCCCGGTGCAGCCGACGCGCCATTCGTCGACGCCCCCGATGATCCTGCAGAGCCGCTTGCCGACCGCAGAACAGAAGGTCGTCGCCATGCAGAAGGTGAGGCCCCGCGCGGGGAAGGTGCCCGGATCCGAGGCCGCGAGGGGCATCCCGAGGTTGGAGGTCGCGCAGGGCCCTGGGGGAGGCATGGGCTTCGCCCCGAGCACGGCGCTCACCTCGGCGTAGGTGCCTTCATGCGCATCGATGCATACAGCGCCCACGCGGACCAGCGGCGAGCCTCCCGCCGCGGGGCAGCCCGAGCTTCCGCCCGCGATCCCTCCTGAGCCCGCGACGCCCCCTGCGCCCGCGACGCCCCCTGAGCCCGCGACACCCCCTGAGCCCGCGACACCTCCTGCGCCCGCGGCGCCGACGCCTCCCGTCCCTGCGCCCGGGCCGCCTCCCGCGCCAGCTCCGCCGTCGCCTCCTGGGGGTGCGCCTTCCAGCACAGTCACGTCGTCGTGCACGCCGAGGAGCTGTCGGCAGCCCACGAGCGCCAAGAACCCGAGCGCGAGGGGCGCCCTCCTCACCAACGCACCGTCCACGGATCGACGTGAGCCGACGTCGAAGGGCCCTTCTGCAAGAGGAGCGCGACCCCGACGCCCACCGCCGCGATCCCCACCGCCGTCACGACCGTCGCCACGTCGGCGGCGCGCACGGCGTCGTCGTTCTTCGCGCGGCCCTCCTCGGTGCACCGGGACCGCTCGGGGCAGAGCGCGGTCACGTCCGAGCGGAGGCGCGTCGCGCGCAGACCGAACACGAGGCCGACCCCCATCAGCGCCGCGCCCCCGCCTGCGACGACCCACGGCGCGACGCGCGGGCCCACGCGCGATGGAGCGGAAGGGCGCGGCACGGCCGCCGAGGTGCCCGCGGGCGCGGGCAGCGCGGGCAGCGCGGGCAGCGCGATCTCGAGAAACAGGCCCTCGCCCTCCACGCGGAAGCGGCGCGCTGCGCGTCGACCATCGACGTGCGTGACGACGAGCTCGTGCGGGCCCGGATCGAGCGGCAGCCTGGAGCCGATGCCGCCCTCGCCGAGGAGCGCCCCGTCCAGCGAGATCCGTAGCTCCGCCGGAGAGGCCGCCCCGCCGAGGACCACGATGCCCGAGAGCCTCGGTCGGATCGCCGCGAGGTGCTCCTCCGCCGCCGACGCACGATCGGGCCGCTGATCGCGGTGCGCCCAGGCGAGAGCCTGCTGGAACTCGGCGAACGCCGTGGCGAGCCGACCCTCCCGCTCGTGGCAGAGCGCGACGTTGAGCAGCGTGCCGCCGCCGGGATCGAGCCGCTGGCTCTCGGCGAGCTTTGGACAAGCCGCGGCCGCTCGCCCCTCGGCGAGGAGCGTGCGTCCCTCCTCGAAGAGCGCGCTCGCCAGCGCCCGCTCGGTCGCCGAAGGCTCGCGGGCGGAGGCCACCGTCGGGACGATCGCGAAGACGGCGAGGATGGCGCGTCGGGCCCGCACGACGACGATTTCTCCTCGTGCACGGGCAGGAGTCAACCCGTCAAGGCTCGATGGCGCCGATGCTCCAGGCCGCGGGGCGTGGCACTCCGAGGAAGTCGAAGGGTACGCCGCCCGAGACGCCCGAGACGCCCGCGCCGGAGAGCGGGCTCCCTGGGAGCGGCCGGAGCGCCGCCGCCGCGCTCGCGCGGAGCGCCGAGAAGGGCGAGCTCTTCACGGTGAGCGCCGTCAGGGTCGGGCTGGCGGTCGGCGCGGCCAGCGAGTATGTGGACTTCGGCCCCTCGGCGAGCGCGACGCAGCCTTGACCGCCGTTGGCGAAGGTCTTGCCGCCGTTCCACCAGTGGTTGCCGTCCAGCGCGAGCGCCGAGGCGGGCGTGCCGCCGCTCGGGTTGAGCGGGCAGGGGATGTTGTTCGCGCCGTTCTTGGGGGCCCAGATGCCGCTCGCGGACGCGAAGAGGTTGTTCACCGCGCGGGCGTTCTTGGTTGGGAGCTTCTTGCCGATGGGCGCGGGCGCGTGGGAGCCGACACCCCAGCAGTTGTTGAAGTAGAGGTAGTCGTTCTGCTGGGGACTCCAGGACACGCAGTCGCTCCCGGCGCCGTCGTTCGCACCGAGCAACACGCTGTCGTGGATGCGGATCGCGTCGCCGCCGGTCGCGTTCGATCCGCCGGGGACGACGTACGACGCCGTGAAGAGCACCGAATTGCCGATGGCGGCGCAATCGAGGCACCCCGAGAATTCGAGCGCCGCCTCGCGCGCGTCGACGATGAGGTTGTTCCGCGCGATCGTGTTCCGCGCCTCGTACGAGTAGAGACCGTCCGAAGAGAAATAATAGACCGCGTCGGTCGACTCGCCCCCGAGCTCGACGCGCCGGACGTCGAAGAACACGTTGCGCTCGTAGAGGACGTCGATGGAACCACCCTTCGCCTCGATGCCGAGCCCGCCGCCCGTGTGTGCGATGGTGTTCCCGCAGAAGGTCGCGCGGTGCACGCCGACATTGTCGATGCCGTGCCGCGAGGTGCTCTCGACGGACGAGTCCACCACCCACACGTCCGTCGCCTGGTTGAACTTGATGCCATCCATGCTCTGCCCGTCGTCGGTCGTGGCGGACTGCGCGCCCTGAGAGAAGAGGTTCTGGATCGTGACCCTTCGGACGATGATGTGGTGGCTCGGCTCGTACTGACCGTAGACGGCCGAGTCGAGCGTGCCGCCCTTGTTGGCGCCCTTGCCGCCATCCTTGGCCGCGCCGGAGATGTGGATCCCCGCCTGGGCGGCGAGGGGCTGCGGGTTCGCGTGGGCGCTGCCGTTCCACGCTCCGACCGCGGGCGGCCCGATCGTCAGGCCCTCGAACGCGAAGTACGAGACGCCCACGAAGTTGAGCCCGTGGCCGAGCCGCGTCGCGTTGGGCGTGGGATCGTCGGCGACGATCCAGATGGGTGCGCTCGCCGGACGAAGGATGTGCTGTACCCAGAGCTCGGAGCCCACGTTGTCCGCGTATAGGCCCGGCGCGAGCCGCACGCGGACGGGCGAGGTGGGGTGCTGGTCGCGGGCCGCGTGGATGGCCTGACGAATGCCTGCGAGCCCCGCCGAAGGCTGGACCTTCAGCTCCACCCAGGACGCAGCCGGGATGGTGTCGACGAAGAGCTGGGCCTGGCATCCGGCGAGCGGCTGCGGGGCTCCGCCGCTCCCGCCCGCGCTCCCACCGCCGCCACCTTGCGCGTCACCGCCTGCGCCGCCGACCTGAGCCCCACCGGCGCCGCCGCTCGCCTTTCCCGCGCTCCCGCCCGTCCCGCCGCTCGCCTTCCCCGCGCTCCCGCCCGTACCCGCGGCGCCGCCGCCGACCTGTCCCGCCGCGCCGCCGCTGCCCCCAGGTGCGTTCCCGGCCGCGGCGGCCGTCCCACCCGCCCCGGCTCCACTCGCGCCGGCCCGTGGGCCGCCCGCTGCGCCGGCCACCACGGTCCCTGCGTGGCCCGCTCCCGCCGTGTCGGCGACGGGCGCGGCCCTCGTCGTGCCCTCTTCAGCGCAGGCGATGGTGAACGCGAGAGCGGACAGGATCAGGGCGGCGCGCGCAGGCTTCATGGGGGACCGGGCAATGCACCGACCGTGCCCCGCCGACTCCCCGGCGCATGCGAGCTCCTCGGCGCCGAGCTGCGCGACGTGCGCTGCGCAACCTGCGCAACCTGCGCAGCCACGCGGCGCGCGCGACGATCGTCCCACCTCTCCGCGAGCAGGCCCGCACCTCGGCCTGTGCGGCGCGGGGGTTCGGCGGCCTGCAGCCGACGCGGCGCTTCGAGGGTCGTCGAACCCACGAAGCGCATCGGCCGGCTTCACCCCAGGCACACGGCCCCACGGAAGGCCACCCGCTCCGCATCCACGATCCCCTGGGTTCGCCAGCACGCCAGCGTGCAACGATCGCTCCCATCGAACAGCGCCCACGGCGTGAGGCTCTGTCGGCCACAAGGACTGCGCCGATCCGGCGTTTCTTCTGCGAGGAGCGTCCCTTCGTCGCGCACGATCAGGAGCGCTCCTGGCCCGACACCGGACAGGCGCGCGCCGGGCCTTCGTGTCGGCGCGAAGACCGCCGGGGCGGACGCGTCCTCCGCGAGGATCGGACGGCGGCTGCGAGTCCGCAGGGACCTCCTCGCGCACTTCGGGCAGGCCGCCGGACCCGGACTTGGGTATGCTCCACGAGTTCGCGTGGTCGCTCTCGACGGCATCGATCTGCCGCCGCTGCTCGGCGGACGCTACCGCCCGGTGCGCTTCCTCGGCGCAGGCGCGATGGGCCGCGTGCTCGAGGTCGTGCACGAGCACACCGGCGAGCACCTCGCGCTCAAGATCCTCTCGTCCCTCGCCCACGACGAGGCCGCGGCGCTGCGCTTCGAGCGGGAGGCTCGCGCCTTCACGGCCATCGGCGGAGATCGCGTCGCCCGCGTGCTCGACGCCGGGACGCTCCCCGAGCTCGGCGACGCGCCCTTCCTCGCGATGGAGCTCCTCGACGGCGAGGATCTCGGGCAGCGGCTCGCGCGGGAAGGTCCGCAGGAGCCCGCCGACATCGTCCGCTGGACCCACGACATCGCCGCCGCCCTCGAGCGCGCGCACAGAGCAGGGATCGTGCACCGCGATCTCAAGCCGAGCAACGTCTTCCTGATCCGCGGCGAGGAGGGAGAGACGCGCGTCAAGGTCATCGATTTCGGGGTCGCCAAGGTCGCAGACCTGACGTCCCACACGGCCGACGGCTCGCTCATCGGCACGCCGCGCTGGTCGGCGCCCGAGCAGGTCCAGTCGTCGAGGACGGTGGGCCCCCCCGCCGACCAATGGTCGCTCGCGATGGTCGTCTTCGCGTGCCTGGCGGGCCGGAGCTACCTCGACGGTGGCACCGTCTCGCAGGTCCTCTCCCAGATCCTCTTCTCCGAGCTGCCGCCGCCTTCTCAGCGCGGTTCGCGCGCAGGGCCAGGGTTCGACGCGTGGTTCCTCCGCTCGTGCGCGCGTGACCCCGTCGCTCGATGGCCCTCCGCGAGGGCGCAGGCGCAGGCGCTCGAGGACGCGCTGCGCGGCGCGATCCGCCAGCACGCACCTCCGCCTCCTGCGGACGAGCCCACGCAGACCGAGGCGCCGCTCGCGCTCGGCGCGCCAGCGGGGGCCCGACCCGTGGCCGCGCCGAGCGCTCCCTCGCACCGCGCCACGAGCGCCGCGGACGGACCGGCGCTCGCCGAGCGCTCGTCGTCCGGCGCTGCACCGACCGCGCGGCGCCGCCCGCACCACTTCATCGTCGCGACGGCGCTCGTCGCGCTCGTCGCAGGCGGCGCGGCGCTCGGGATCCTGTCGTCTCCAGGCGACGCTCCACCGCGCGTCGTCCCACCCGAGCCCTCGGCGAGGGTCGACGAGGGGATCGCCTCGACCGCCTCGTCATCGACCTCCGAGGTCCCCGGAGAGCCTTCGCCGGTCGTCGCGGCGGCGTCTTCGACCCCGTCGCCCGCGACGCCTCGCGGCGACTCGACCGTACCCTCGGGCAGCGTGAGCGCGACGCTCCCCACGCCCAAGCGAAGGCAGACCGTCCCGACCGTCAAGCCGCCGACGAGGGCGCTGGATCCGTTCGGCACGCAGAAGTGAGCCGCCAGCCGGTGGACCACCCGCGAGGCCGAGCCCCAGCCCACGCCACGCCGACCCGCCGACCCGCCGACCCACGCCGTCCCGCCGCCACGCCGCCACGCCGCCACGCCGACCCACGCCGCCACGCCGCCACGCCATCCCGCTGTCCTGCGCCGACGCGCGGAGGGTCGCCGCTACGCCCCGGTGGACCGAGCGCGCCACACGTCGGAGATCCAGGCCTCGACCTCTCGTGCCGCCTTGGGGATGTCCGCCGAGAGCACGTCGTGACCGTCGGGCGTCACGAGCACGTCGTCCTCGATGCGCACGCCGATGCCGCGCAGCCGCTCCGGGACGGTGAGGTCGTCGGTCTGGAAGTAGAGGCCAGGCTCGTTCGTCAGCACCATCCCGGCGGTGAGCTTCCCGTATTTGTACGTCTCCTGGCGCGCGCGCGCGCAGTCGTGGACGTCGAGGCCGAGCATGTGGCTCACGTTGTGGAGCGTGTAGCGCTTGTAGAGCTGCTTCTCCTCGGCGAGCGCGTCCTCGGCGTCCTCGAGGACCCCGAGCCGCTCGAGCCCCTTCGCGAGCACCCTCATCGCCGCGCGGTGCGGCGCGAGGAAGTCCTGGCCTGGCCGGATCTCGGCCATCGCGGCGAGCTGGGCCTCGAGCACGAGCTCGTACACCTCGCGCTGCGCCTTCGAGAACTTGCCCGAGATGGGGAGCGTCCTCGTCACGTCCGCCGTGTAGAGCCCGCGGCCCTCGACCCCGGCGTCGAGGAGGAGCAGATCGCCCTTTTTGATGCGGCCGTCGTTCCGCGTCCAGTGGAGCGTGCAGGCGTGGTGTCCCGCGGCCGCGATCGTGCCGTAGCCGACGTCGTTGCCCTCGACGCGCGCGCGGAGGTTGAAGACGCCCTCGATCTCGCGCTCGCTCTTCGCGGTCTTCATCGAGCGGATGACGTCGTCGAAGCCGCGCCGCGTGGACGCGATGGCCTCGCGCAGCTCGACGATCTCGCTCGGCGACTTCTCGAGGCGCGCCTCGGAGAGGTGCTCGGCGAGCGCCTTGTCCTCGGGCCGCTGCCCGGCCGTGCGACGGCCGTCGAGCGCGTCGGAGAGGCCGCGGAGCAGCCGGAAGCGACGATGCTTCGCGAGATCGTCGGCGAGCGCGCGGAGGCTGCGCGCCTCGTGCACGCCGAAGCGGCGCTTGCTCTCGGGCACGCCGAGCCGCGGCCCCACCCAGAGCTCACCCTTCACGCGATCGGTGAAGAAGGTCTTGTCGCTCTTGCCCGGGTTGGGCTCGACGTAGAGCACGTCGCGGTGACCCGTCTTCGTGGGCTCGAGGACGAGGACGCAGTCGGGCTCGTGGTTGCCGGTCAGGTAAAAGAAGTCCGTCCCCGCGCGGAAGCGGTGGTGCGTGTCGTTCGCGCGCACCTTCTCGTGGCCGGTCGGGATCACCAGCACTTCGCCGGGGAAGCGGCGAGAGAGCGCGCGGCGGCGGGCGCGGAGCTCGGCCGCGTGCTCGATGGGCTCGGGTCCACCCCGTGGCGGCTTCTCCCACCCGCGGATCATGAAGGCGATGAGCGCGGCGGGCGGCTCGACGTCGTGCGACGCCTTCGCGACCGGCGGCTTCTTCCGTCCCGAGGCGGCGGCCACGCCCTTCTTGGGAAGGTCGGTCCGACGAGCCGCGCGACGAGAGGGCGAGGGGGTGCTCACGACGCGACGTCCTATCGCGGGACCGCGCAGGCCGCTACTTGCCGACACGGTAGACGGCGCCGTCGGGCTTCCCCGTGCTGCCCTTCGACACGACGAAGACGTGGGCCACGTCGAGCGCGAGCGCGACCGGGCACTCGACGTCGCCGAGCTGGGTCCGCTCCGTGCCGTCGAGCTTCGCGCGGAGCACGGCGCCCGGCGTGCAGATCGCGTAATCATCCGCGCCGTGGTTCACCCAATAAAGGTGCTGACCATCCGACGCAATCGCCCACGGCGCGGCCTCGCCCGTCGAGATAATCTTCGCGGGCACGCTGCCGTCGATGGGGGCCGCGACGATCTGGCCCTTCGCCGCGTCGGCCGCGAAGGCCATCCCGCCGCCGACGGCGACGCCGCCGACCTCGTCGAGCCCCGTCGCGACAGCCTCGTGCGCGCCGCTCGCCACGTCGACGACGTAGAGCGACGCTGCGCCCGTCGCGCCCGCGGCAGCGACGAGGTGCGTCCCATCGGTCGCGAGCCGGCTGCCCCCTGGCCCGAGCGTCGTGATCGGCCCAGAGGGGATCCGGATCTCTCCCGATAGCGCGAACCAATGGAGCGTCGCGCCGACGAACACCATGTCGCTCGGGGTGGCCTGTCCGGTGAAGCCGGTCGCGAGCTGCTCGAGGCTGGCGCCGTCGAAGCCGACGCGCGCGAGGGCGCCGTCTCCCATCGTGTGGAAGTAGAGCCGATCGGGGCCAACCGCGAGCGCCATGGGCGTGCCGAGCTGGCCGACGAGGACCGAGGCAGGGCCACCTGCCTTTGGGATGCGCCGGATGGCACCCGACTTCGCGGGAGGGGGCGCACCTCGCTCGCTCACGAACAGGTCGCCGCCATGCTCCACGATGCGCGCTGGCTGTGTGAGGCCATCTGCAAGCAGAGTGAGGGTGGAGGGCGAGCTGCCCGCCTGTCCCGCCTGTCCCGCCTGTCCCGCCTGCCCCGCCTGCCCCGCCTGTCCCGCCTGTCCCGCCTGTCCCGCCTGTCCCGCCTGTCCCGCCTGCCCCGCCTGTCCCGCCTGTCCCGCCTGCCCCGCCTGCCCCGCCTGCCCCGCCTGCCCCGATTGCCCTGAGTTGCCTGCGTCACCGGCGTGGTCGCCGCCAGCCTGTCCGGCGGTCGTCGATCCAGCCTGGCCCGCCGCGCCTCCCATACCTCCGGGCGAAGCGGGCCTTTCGCCCTCGGACGAGCCTCCGCAGGCCGCGAGCGCGACGGCGAGCGAGCACGAGAGCCACCGTGAGGACCGAGCGAGATCTGGAATCATCCCAAGCATGTTGGCCCAAAATCCAGCGAGGGTCGACGGCCGCCCGCCACCTGCCAGCGCTTCCGCAGCTTCCGCCTCATCGTTCTCGACATCTGGGGCCGCCGCCCGACCACCGCCGCTCGCCACCACACCGTCGACACGCGATGGAGACGGCGGCTCCACTCTGCGACCGCTCGCCATCGGGCCGTCGGCGCGACGCGCCATCGCAACCACCGGGTGCGACGCGCCCTCCAGCCTGGACTCACGCTCGCGGACACCCTTGCCGGCGCGCCCCGTCTCGGCGTAGGACGCGCGCCCATGCCCGAGCCCGATCCGACGCCTCGACCCAAGGGGACGTCCTCGGCGACGGACACGCCTCGAGGCGGCCGCCTCCCCAAGGCCCACCCCGGGAGCCTCGCGGCGCTCGGCCTCGCCGCGCTCGGCGTCGTCTTCGGCGACCTCGGGACGAGCCCGCTCTACACGATGAAGGAATGCTTCTCGGGGCCCCACGCCGTCACCCCCGATCGCGCGGGCGTGCTCGGCATCCTGTCGCTCATCTTCTGGTCGCTCACCTCGGTCGTGGCCATCAAGTACATCGTCTTCATCATGCGGGCGGACAACCACGGCGAGGGCGGGATCCTCGCCCTCCTCGCGCTCGTCCCCGAGGAGGCGCGGCGCGCCGGGGGCTGGCTCGTCCCGCTCGTCCTCTTCGGCGCCGCGCTCCTCTACGGCGACGGCGTCATCACCCCCGCGATCAGCGTCCTGTCCGCCGTCGAGGGGCTCGAGGTCGCCACCACCACGCTGCGGCCCGTCGTCGTGCCGCTGACGATCGGCGTCCTGGTCGCCCTCTTCCTCGTCCAGCGGCGCGGCACGGCGGGGATCGGCGCCGTCTTCGGCCCCGTGATGGTCCTCTGGTTCTTCGCCATCGGGGCGCTCGGCGCCGCCCAGGTCTTCAAGAACCCCGCGGTCCTCCACGCGCTGAACCCGCTCTGGGCCATCCAGTTCCTCGCGCACCACGGCGCGCACGGCTTCTTCGCCCTCGGGGCGGTCGTGCTCTGCCTCACGGGGGGCGAGGCGCTCTACGCGGACATGGGCCACTTCGGCGCGCGCTCGATCCGGCTCGCGTGGTTCTGCCTCGTCATGCCGGCCCTCGTGCTCAACTACTTCGGGCAGGGCGCGCTCCTGCTCGCGGACGCGACCGCCGCGAAGGCGCCCTTCTACGCCCTCGTGCCGCGCGCGATGCTCTACCCGATGGTCGTGCTGTCCACGGCGGCGACGGTCATCGCGTCCCAGGCGCTCATCAGCGGCGCCTTCTCGCTGACCCGCCAGGCCGTGCAGCTCGGCTACTCGCCCCGTGTCCGGATTGTCCATACATCCAAGGACCAGGAGGGCCAGATCTACATCCCCGAGGTCAACTACGGCCTCATGGTGGCGTGCGTCGTCCTGGTCGCGGCCTTCGGCGAGTCGTCGCGGCTCGCGGCGGCGTACGGGATCGCCGTCACGGGCACCATGGCGATCACGTCCGTCGTCTACTTCGTCGTGAGGACCCAGACGTGGAAGCGATCGCTCGCCGGCGCGGTCGTGCTCGTCTCGCTGTTCCTCCTCTTCGACCTCAGCTTCTTCGCGGCGAACATCGTGAAGATCGCCGACGGTGGGTGGGTCCCCATCGCCATGGGGCTCGGCATCTTCGCCGCGATGATGACCTGGAAGCTCGGCAGAAAGAGGCTCTACGAGTTCGTCGCGCGGAGCACGATGTCGCTCGACGACTTCCTCGCAGGGCTCGACACGGGGCCCCCGACGCGCGTCCCGGGCACCGCGGTCTTCATGACCGCCAACCCGAAGGGCGTCTCCCCCGTCCTGCTCCACCACTACCGCCACAACCAGGTGCTCCACGAGCAGGTCGTCTTGCTCACGATCGTGAGCACCGACGTGCCGTACGTCTCGCCGCGCAAGCGCATCGCCGTCGAGGAGCTGCGCCACGGCTTCTTCCTCGTGCGGTGCGCCTTCGGCTTCATGGAGACGCCGCGGGTCCCCGCCATCCTCGAGGCGTGCGCGATCTTCGGGCTCGCGATCGATCCCGACACGGTGACCTTCTACCTCGGGCGGGAGACGCTCATCTCGAGCGCGCGCCCCGGGATGGCCTCGTGGCGGAAGGCGCTCTTCTCCTTCATGTCGCGCAACGCGCCGTCGGCGACGGCGTATTTCGGCATCCCGCCCGATCGCGTCGTCGAGCTCGGCATGCAGGTCGAGCTCTGAGCGGCGGCTGGCAGGTTGGCCTGCCTCGCCCGGGAGCGCTATGAGCGCGCTCGCCATGCCCACGCTCTCGCCCCTCGCGCGCCGCGGCCTGCAGGCAGGGCTGCTCGGCGCAGGCGGGATCGGGGCGACGCTCCTCCTCATCCCGCGGGGCCCGACGCCGCCGGACCCCAAGGCGCCGCCGCCCGAGATCGTCGTGGCCAGCGAGCGGCTCCGCGTGACCGAGGACAGGCTGACCGAGCGCGTGCTCGACGTGGTCCGGCGGTACGCCGCGGCGCCCGTCCAGCTGAAGCTCCCCGACGGCTCGAAGCGCGAGCTGACGCGCTCCGCGCTCGGCGCCGAGATCGACAAGGCGTACCTCGCCGAGCTCGTCACGCAGGCGAAGGATCCGCGGAGCGCGATGCGCCGGGAGCACGCGATGCGCGAGAAGCGAGACGCCATCGTGCTGCCCACGGGCGTCCTCGTGAACTCGACGCAGGCGATCAAGGCGCTCCTCGCGCTGAAGGAGGAGCTCGATCGCCACGCCGAGGACGCGCGGCTCGATCTCGACTCGCGCAAGCTCGTCCCCGAGCGCGACGGCTACCGCATCGACGTCTACGCGACGCTCGCCAGGCTCGACGAGGCGCTCGCCCGCGGCGACCGCGAGGTCACGGTGGCCGCCGAGGTCGTCGAGCCCCAGGTCCACGCGAAGGGCATCGGGGACGTCACCTTCGACAGCGTGCTCGGCTGGTTCGAGACCCGGTACTCGCCGGACAAGAGGCACGAGGCCCGCACCTACAACCTCCGGCTCGCCGCCTCGAAGCTCGACGGGCACGTCCTCATGCCGGGCGCCGTCTTCGACTTCAACAAGCTCGTCGGACCGCGCAACGAGGCGCGCGGGTACAAGGTGGCGCCCGTCATCGCGCAGGGCGAGCTCGTCGACGGCATCGGCGGCGGTACCTGCCAGATCACCGGCACCCTCCACGGCGCCGTGTTCTTCGCGGGGCTCGAGATCACGAACCGCACGCCCCACACCCGCCCGTCGGGCTACATCAAGATGGGGCTCGACGCGGCGGTCGCCTACCCGACCATCAACTTCAAGTTCAAGAACACGCTCCCCTTCCCGGTCGTCCTCCACGAGACGGTGAAGGACGGGGTCGTGCGCGCGGAGATCCTCGGGCCCACGCGGACGCGCACGGTCACCTTCATCCGCCGCATCGACGAGATCATCCCCTACCAGGAGCAAGAGCGACCCGATCCGAAGATCCCCGAGGGCGTGCGGGTGCTCAGCCAGCGAGGCGTGCCGGGCTTCAAGCTGCACCGGTACCGCGTCGTGCGGGAGGGCCCCTTCGCGGTGCGGGAGCGCTTCGTCGACACGTACCCGCCGACGACGCAGATCATCCGCGTGGGCACGGGCACGGGCGACGGCCTGGCTACGCCGGCCGACGACGGGCACCCCGAGTACACCGCGGACGAGATGCTCTCGCTCACCCAGGGGCCCGGCGCGCGCGCGGGCACCGAGGACGGCATCATCGAGTCTCGCGATCCTGGCAGGACCGGCAGCGTCGGCTGGACCGAGAAGGCCGGGCTCCCCGTCTGGGACTCGAAGCGCCGGGACGACAAGCCCGACAAGCGGGACTCCGCGGACAAGGCCGACAAGGACGCCGCCGACCGATCCGACAAGAAGGCGAGGGCTGACAAGGACGAGAAGAGGCCCACTGAGGGTGGGACCCGCAAGAAGAAGCCTCGGAAATAGCGCCCCGTTGGTTGTCTCGTGATCGCGGTTCGAACGCGACATAGAACCTGCAAGAAGAGGCCTCCATCACGGCACGCTCTCCGCGCGCGTCGATCCCTGGTAGCCTCGCGGCGCCATGTCCGCCGCGCGCCCCGCGAGGGCCTCCCGCCCGACCGCCCCGAAGTCCGCGTCCTCCACGCCCGCCACGCTGTGCATCGACGTCGGCGGGACCGGCATCAAGGGCATCGTCCTCGACGCCGCTGGCAAGCCGCTCTGCGAGCGACAGCGCATCCCCACGCCGCGCCCCGCGACGCCCGACGCGGTCCTCGGCGTGATCCACGCCATCATCGGGAAGGTGCCCGCCTTCGATCGCGTGAGCGTCGGCTTCCCCGGCGTCGTGAAGCGCAACGTCGTCCACACCGCCCCGAACCTCGATCCCACCTGGGCGGGCACGCCGCTCGGCCAGCTCCTCGAGGAGCACACGAAGAGGCCGGTCCGCGTCCTGAACGACGCCGGGGTGCAGGGCTACGGCGTCATCGAGGGCAAGGGCATGGAGATGATCCTGACGCTCGGCACGGGCATGGGCTGCGCCATCTTCGTCGATGGGCACTACGTCCCGAACGTCGAGCTCGCGCACCACCCGCTGAAGAGCAAGCACACCTACGAAGATCACATCGCGGACAAAGTCCGCAAGCGCCTCGGCAAGAAGAAGTGGAACAAACGCGTGCGCGACGTGATCGAGCAGATCTTGCCGATCTTCAACCCGGACGTCCTCTACCTCGGCGGCGGCAACGCGAAGGCCCTGACGGGCAAGCTCCCGAAGGGCGTCAAGGTGACGGACAACGTCGCCGGGCTCCTCGGCGGCATCGCGCTCTGGAATTACTGACGGGCGATGTCGCCCATCGGCCGCGCGGGGCGACGTCGCGCGCCCGCCTCGGTGCCGCGCGCTCTGCTCATCGCACGCGCGGGGCGACGTCGCGCGCTCGCCTCGCTGCGGCGGCGCCGCGCGCTCTGCTCATCGCACGCGCGGGGCGACGTCGCGCGCCCAAAGGCCTCTCGCGACGGCGGCCGATCCCTCAGACCGCGCGCGCGGCGGCGAAGCCAGCGTCGAGATCCTCCCAGAGATCCTCGACGTCCTCGAGCCCGACGCTGAGGCGCACGAGGCCGTCCGAGATGCCGAGGGCCTGCCGGTCCGCCGCGGGGATCGACGCGTGCGTCATGATCGCCGGGTGCTCCGCGAGCGACTCGACCCCGCCCAGGCTCTCGGCGAGCGCGAAGACCCGCAGCCGCGAGAGGAAGGCGCGCGACGCCGCGAGGCCGCCCCGGAGCTCGAACGAGATCATCCCGCCCATGCCGCGCATCTGGCGCTTCGCGAGGGCGTGCCCCGGATGCGAGGCGAGGCCCGGGTAATGGACGCGGGCGACCTGCGCGTGCTTCTCGAGGCGCTCGGCGAGCTCGCCGGCGGACGCGCAGTGCTGGCGCACGCGCACGGGCAGGGTCTTCACGCCGCGGAGGACCAGGTAGCAGTCGAAGGGGCTCGGCACGGCGCCCATCGCGTTCTGCAAGAAGCGGAGCCTCTCGCCGAAGCCCGGATCGCTCGTCGCGACGAAGCCGCCCACGGCGTCGGAGTGGCCGTTGATGTACTTGGTCGTCGAGTGGACGACCGCGGTCGCGCCGAGCGCGAGCGGGCTCTGCAGCATGGGCGTCGCGAAGGTGTTGTCGACGACGCACGCCGCGCCGTGCGCCCGCGCGAGCGCGGCGATCGCCTCGATGTCGAAGACCTTGAGCATCGGGTTCGACGGGGTCTCGAGCCAGACGAGCTTGGTCTCCTTCTTCATCGCGGCGCGGACGGCGGCGAGATCGGTCATGTCGACGCGGGACGAGGCGATGTGCTTCGGGCGCATCACCTTGTCGAAGATGCGGAAGGTGCCGCCGTACACGTCGTCGCCGCACACGACGTGATCGCCGGGCGAGAGCGTGTGGAGGAGGACCGTCGTCGCGGCGCAGCCGCTCGCGAAGGCGAGGCCCCGGCTGCCGTCCTCGAGCGCGGCGAGGCACCGCTCGAGCGCGTCGCGCGTCGGGTTCCCGCTGCGAGAGTAGTCCCAGCCCTTGTGCTCGCCGGGCGCGGCCTGGGCGAAGGTGCTGGAGAGGACGATGGGCTGCATCACGGCGCCGCTCGTCGGATCGGGCTCTTGGCCGGCGTGGATGGCGAGGGTGTCCTTGCGGTGGGTCATCGCGGCGAGGCGTCCTCGCGCCCGCGCGCGTCGTCAACCCTCGTCGCGCGAGCGCGGGCGCCCACGAGTAGAGACGCGCTGGCTCCGGGCGCCGCCAGACAACGGGCACGACGGCGATGGCTCCCGCATGGGGTCGGCTTGTGCTAAGGGCGGTGGCCCAGTCCAAGCACCCCGAGAAGGGCGCCCCGCACTCCGGCGGAGCCTGCCCCGCGGGGCCCGACGGAGTCAAAGCACGTCCCCATGACGAACAACGAAGCACTTCTCGAGTGGGTGGACGAGGTGAAGGCCCTCACCACGCCCGATCAGGTGGTCTACTGCGATGGATCCCAGGAGGAGTACGAGCGGCTCCTCGCCCTCGCGCTGGAGCAGGGGACGTTCAGGAAGCTGAACGAGGCGAAGTTCCCGAACAGCTACTTCCACCGCTCGGATCCGACGGACGTCGCGCGCACCGAGCAGCTCACCTTCATCTGCTCCAAGAAGGCCGAGGACTCTGGCCCGACCAACAACTGGATGGCGCCCGAGGACGCGAAGGCCAAGGCGAGGCCCTTCTTCCAGGGGTGCATGAAGGGCCGGACGATGTACGTCATGCCCTACCTCATGGGCCCCGTGGGCTCGCCGGCGAGCCGTGTCGGCGTCGAGATCACCGACAGCCTGTACGTCGTGCTCAACATGCGCATGATGACCCGCATGGGCAAGGTCGCGCTGGAGGCGCTGGGGCAGCGCTCGGACTTCGTCCGCGGGCTCCACTCGACGGGCGATCTGTCGCCCGAGCACCGGCTCATCCTCCACTTCCCCGAGGAGCGGCTCATCTGGTCCGTCGGCTCGGGCTACGGCGGCAACGCGCTGCTCGGGAAGAAGTGCCACGCCCTCCGCATCGCGAGCTCACAGGGCCGCGACGAGGGCTGGATGGCCGAGCACATGCTCATCCTGGGGCTCGAGGCGCCCTCGGGCGAGAAGCACTACATCGCGGCGGCCTTCCCGAGCGCGTGCGGCAAGACCAACCTCGCGATGATGGTCCCGTCGCTCCCTGGCTGGAAGGTGACCACCGTGGGCGACGACATCGCGTGGATCCACGTCGGCGAGGACGGGCGGCTCTGGGCGATCAACCCCGAGGCGGGCATGTTCGGCGTCGCCCCCGGCACGAGCTCGAAGACGAACCCCAACGCCATGGCGAGCTGCCAGCACGACGCGATCTTCACCAACGTCGCGCTGACGCCCGAGAACACGCCGTGGTGGGAGGGCATGGACGGCGATCCGCCCGAGACCGCGACCGACTGGCGGGGCAACCCGTGGAAGCGCGGCTCGACCGAGAAGGCTGCGCACCCGAACTCGCGCTTCACCGTCCCCGCGAAGAACTGCCCCAGCGTCACGGCCGACATCGACGATCCGCGCGGCGTGCCGCTCAGCGCGATCGTGTTCGGCGGCCGACGGGCCAAGGCCGCGCCGCTCGTCTTCGAGTCCTTCGACTGGGCGCACGGCGTCTTCGTCGGCGCGACGATGGTGAGCGAGACGACGGCCGCGGCGACGGGCGCCGTCGGTGTCCCACGCAACGACCCCATGGCCATGCTCCCCTTCTGCGGGTACAACATGGGAGACTACTTCGGGCACTGGCTCGAGATGGGGAAGAAGGCGAAGAGCCCGCCCAAGATCTTCCACGTCAACTGGTTCCGCACCGGGCCCGACGGGAAGTTCCTCTGGCCGGGCTTCGGCGACAACGTCCGCGTCCTCGCGTGGATGATCGATCGCATCGCGGGTCGCGCGGGCGCGACGAAGACGGCGATCGGGAACGTGCCGACGCCCGAGTCGCTCGACACGAAGGGCCTCGATCTCTCGCCCGAGAAGGTCGGTCAGCTCCTCGAGGTGGACCAGCCGACGTGGCAGGGCGAGACCGAGCTCCAGAAGAAGTTCTTCGACAAGTTCGGCGATCGGCTGCCGAAGGCGCTCTGGGACGAGCACGCCGCGCTCCGCAACCGCGTCGGCTGAGCGGAGGCGCGACGGCTCCGCGGCGAGAAGGCTCGTACTCTCGCCGCGGACCGACGCTCGTATGGCAGGGCCGCGGCGACCTCGCTCCGACCGACCCTCGCGACGCGCGACGCAGATCAGCGCTTGGAGGTCGGATCGAGGTGCTCCTCCAGGTAACCCATGATGACCTCGTCGAGGGACTGCTCGCTGATGTGCTCGTCACCGAAGAGCGAGGGGCGACGCTCGACGTGGCCCTCCGGGCGGGTCGACGTCGAGCGCTCGGCCGGGCGGGACGACGACGCGACCTCGGTCCGCTCGCCCGCACGCGAAGAGAACGGCCGCTCGACACGCTCGTCCTGCTCGGCGGACGTCGGACGCTCCGCGCGCTCGTCGAAGGTCCTCGATCGGAGGCGCTCGCGGGACGACGGACGAGAAGAGTCCTTCTCGGGCGGCGAGGAGCGGCCCGCGGCTCGATCGCTCGTCCCGGACGAGCGCGGAGGACGGCGCGACCGCGGCGCGACGACCTCGCTATGATACCCCTCCGAGGCGAGCGGCCGACGAGACGAAGCCGACTTGGAAGAGGCCGGCTGGGAGGAGGAGCGTGTCGAGGGCGCCTTCGGGCGCGGCGAGGACGGCCGCTCGGCGACGGCGCGGTACGATCCATCGATCTGCGCGGGCGCGCCGAGGGTCTCGGGCGGTGGCGGAAGATCGTCGAGCAGCTCGGTCCTCACGACGCCCGGATCCGCCGCGGCCCATCGGAGCGTGTCCGAGTCGATGTCGATCGTGTCGGGCTCGGGCAGCGCCTCGATCGGCGTGAGCGGACTCGGCGGAACGTCGACCCTCGGCGTCGCGTCGCTCTCAGGGCGACGCGCGCCACGCGCTCCGTCCACCTCGTCCGACGCCGCGCGGGCCGGCGTCGCGTCGCTCTCAGGGCGACGCGCGCCACGCGCTCCGTCCACCTCGTCC
>CAYNEK010000025.1:28599-32432 GCA_964396175.1 uncultured Polyangiaceae bacterium
GACGCCGCGCGGGCCGCCTCTGCGGACGGCGCGGCGCCCGTCGAAGGCCGCGCCTCCTCCCCACGCGGGCTCGCCGGCGCGCCCGCGCGCGCCTCGGCCTGCTTCGCGTCGGTCGCGCGGAGCTTCGCCTCGATGAGCGGGTCGAGCTCGCCGTTGCGCAAGGCTACGAACATCGCCTTGTGTTGCTCCTTCATCAGCTTCTTGACGGTGTCCTCATACTTCTCGGTGCCGACGTGCTCGGCGTACGAGGTCTTCAGCGTCTTGACGATGCGCCCGCCGTCCATGAAGAGGTGCGTGATGACGTGCGGGTGCCGGACGCCCGAGTCCTCTGTCTGGACATGAAAGACGATGCCCTTGTGTCGGATGTTGTTGTTGAAGCCGAGGAGCGGAGAGGGCGGCACGGCGGGCGAGGCCGCGACGGTACCACAGATCTCGCCGGGCGCCCCGCGCGACACCAAACTCGATATAGTAACACACCGCGCGTGCCGAGAGAAGGCGACCTCTTCGACGATCTCTACCGTGTCGAGCGCCTGCTCGGCCGCGGCGGGATGGGCGAGGTCTGGGAGGCCGTGCGCCTCGCGGACGAGCGCCGCGTCGCGCTGAAGCTCCTCCTCGAGAAGGCCGCGCGGAGCCCCGACCTCGTGAAGCGCTTCGGTCGAGAGGCGCACATCGCCGCCACGGTGAAGAGCCCCTTCGTGTGCGAGCTCGTGAGCGCCGGGCGCTCCAAGGCGGGCGAGCTCTACCTCGTGCTCGAGCTGCTCACGGGCGAGACCCTCGCGGACCAGCTGAAGCGCGAGGGGGACATGTCCTTCTCGGAGCTGTCTCCCGTCGTCGACGACCTCCTCGAGGGCCTCCGGATCGCGCACGGGCTCGGGGTCGTGCACCGCGATCTCAAGCCAGGGAACATCTTCCTCCCCGCGGACGACCCGCGCGCGCATGCGAAGATCCTGGATTTTGGGATCTCGAAGATCCTGCGCCGCGGCCGCGCGAGCGAAGAGCGCAGCCTGACCCACCTCGACGCGACGCTCGGGAGCTTCGCGTACATGGCGCCCGAGCAGGTCCGCGGCGCCGCGCGCGTCGACGTCCGGGCCGATCTCTACGCCGTCGGCACCGTCGTCTTCCGCGCGCTCGCGGGGCGGTTGCCCTTCGAGGCGACGACGGCGACGATGCTCATCTCGACCAAGCTGGAGCGCGATCCGCCGAGCCTCTCCGAGGTGACCGGCGAGCAGTGGCCGAGCGCGATCGAGCGGTTCTGTACCGCGTCGCTGGCGCGCGATCGGGAGGCGCGCTTCCCGACGGCCGACGCGGCGCTCGCGGCGTGGCGCGCGATTTCGACGGGCCACCGCCGCGCGCTCGCGAGCGTCGCCGAGCGCGCGGAGAGCATCGAGCCCACGAGGACCTCGCTCGGCCCACCGTCGACCCCGCCGGACAATCCCGATTGACGGCGGCGCGCGCCCGCGACGAGGACGGTCTCGAGGCGGCGCGAGCCGAGCGCGCGATCACGCCGATTGACCGCAGCACGCGCCGGGGGCAAGGCTCGCTGGGCCGATGACGTTCGAGGAGGCCAGCCGCTTTTGTCTCCAACACGACGCCCAGGTGAAGACCGAGCGCTCGAGCATGGGGAACGCGTGGCTCGTCCTCTCGGCGTACGGCCTGTCGATGAGCGAGCCGCTCCCGGACGAGAGCTGGAAGACCTGGAGCGAGACCCTGGTCGCCCTCGTCGAGCGGCTGCAGCGTCGTATGCCCCGCGCCTAGTCGACGAGGCCGCGCGGATCCCGCCCCAGACCAAGGTCACGCGCCGACGGAGGCGGATGCAACGTCGCATGCCCCGCGCCTCGTCGACGAGGCCGCGCGGATCCCGCCCCAGACCAAGGTCACGCGCCCCGGAGGCGCCGTCTCGCGGAGAGAGAGGGATTCGAACCCTCGGAGGCGTTTTGGGCCTCGCACGCTTAGCAAGCGTGTGCCTTCGACCACTCGGCCATCTCTCCAGGCACGCACGATGCCGTGAGGCGCGGTCCTATCCCACATCCCTCCGTGAAGCTCAAGCGCGCACGCTCCCTTATGCGACGCGGCCCGCGTTTGCTACACGCTGCCCAGCGACCATGTCCCTGACCGACAAGCTCCGCGACACCGAGGCCCGCATCCAGCGCGGCGGCGACGCAAAATACCACGAGAAGAACCGCGAGCAGGGCAAGCTCTTCGCACGCGAGCGCATCGCGAAGCTCATCGACGAGGGCTCCTTCGTCGAGGACGCGGCCCTCGCGAACAACCTCGATCCCACGCTCCCCGCCGACGGCGTCGTCACGGGCACCGCGACGATCGGCGGTCGCGCGGTCTGCATCATGGCGAACGACTCGACGGTGAAGGCGGGCTCCTGGGGCGCGCGCACCGTCGAGAAGATCCTGCGCATCCAGGAGACGGCGCGCGATCTCGAGGCGCCGCTCTTCTACCTCGTCGACTCGGCGGGCGCGCGCATCACCGATCAGATCCAGATGTTCCCGGGGCGGCGCGGCGCGGGGCGCATCTTCTACAACCAGGTGTCGCTCTCCGGCGTCGTCCCGCAGGTGTGCCTCCTCTTCGGCCCGAGCGCGGCCGGCGGCGCGTACATCCCCGCCTTCTGCGACGTCGTCGTCATGGTCGACAAGAACGCGTCCATGTACCTCGGCTCGCCGCGCATGGCCGAGATGGTGATCGGCGAGAAGGTCACGCTCGAGGAGATGGGCGGCGCGAAGATGCACTGCTCGGTGTCGGGCTGCGGCGACGTGCTCGCGAAGACCGAGGAGGACGCGATCGCGTGGGCGAAGCGCTACTTTGCCTTCTTGCCCACGAGCTGGCGCGACGCACCACCCCTCGCCGCGCCGCGCCCCCCGAAGACCGCCGAGAGGCCCCTCGAGGAGCTGATCCCCGCGGACGAGAACAAGCCCTTCGACATGATGACCGTCATCGACTCGATCGTCGACGAGGGCTCGTTCCTCGAGGTGAAGCGCCTCTTCGCGAAGGAGATGGTGACGGGCTTCGCGCGCATCGAGGGGCGCACCGTGGGCATCGTGGCAAACCAGCCGAAGCACCTCGGCGGCGTCCTCTTCGTCGACAGCGCCGACAAGGCCGCGCGCTTCCTCTGGCTGTGCGACGCGTTCAACGTACCGCTCCTCTTCCTCGCCGACGTCCCCGGCTTCATGATCGGCACCAAGGTCGAGCGTCAGGGGATCATCCGCGCGGGCGCCAAGATGATCGCCGCGATGTCCGAGGCCACGGTCCCGAAGATCTCCGTCATCGTGCGCAAGGCGTACGGCGCGGGGCTCTACGCGATGTGCGGCCCGGCCTTCGAGCCCGACGCCTGCCTCGCGCTCCCGTCGGCGAGCATCGCCGTGATGGGCCCGACGGCCGCGGTGAACGCGGTCTACTTCAACAAGATCCAGGAGGTCCCCGCCGGCCCGGAGCGCGACGCCTTCGTCACGAAGCTCCGCGACGAGTACCGCGAGGACATCGATCTCATGAAGCTCGGGAGCGAGCTGGTGGTCGACGCGGTCGTCGCGCCCGATGCGCTTCGCAAGGAGCTCGCGAGCCGCTTCGCGCGATACGCCCAGAAGCGCGAGCCGCGCCCCGCACGAAAGCACCTCGTCCCGCCCGTGTGAGCGAGCGCCCGACGGAGCGACACGCGGGGAGGCGACGCGCGTCGCGGATCTCTTCGCTCCGTCGCATCGGCCTCGGCGGCCCGAGCCGTCCCCGAAGCGCGCCACGAAGGCCGCGCCCACGTCCGCTCGCGACCGCGGCGCCTTCGGCGGCCCGAGCCGTCCCCGAAGCGCGCCACGAAGGCCGCGCCCACGTCCGCT
>CAYNEK010000025.1:32532-58536 GCA_964396175.1 uncultured Polyangiaceae bacterium
CCGCGGCGCCTTCGGCGGCCCGAGCCGTCCCCGAAGCGCGCCACGAAGGCCGCGCGCACGTCCGCTCGCGACCGCGGCGCCTTCAGCGGCCCGAGCCGTCCCCGAAGCGCGCCACGAAGGCCGCGTGCACGTCCGCTCGCGCGTGGAGCTCCTTCGGTCGATAGCCCGAGGAGAGGCTCGTCACGACGATGCGCTCCTCGGCGACGACGAAGCGGGCGCGCCAGGCCTTCGACGCGATGACGAGGCCGGCCGGCGTCTCCCGGATCCGCTTGTACGCTTGGGGCTCGGGGCCGAGACGGAGCACGTCGCGGAGGCGCTTCTCGAGCGCGCGTCCCTCTTCGCCGAGGAAGGCCAGCTGCTCCGTCGCGAGCGCCGAGAACGCGACCTCCCACGCGCGCCCCGGATCCTGCGCCTCGAGCCAGCCCGACCGCGCGTCGGGCACCGAGTCGGCGTACGCGAGGTACGGCTTGAGATCGAGGACGGGCGTCCCGTCGATGAGATCGAGCCCCCGCACGCGCACCGAGAGCCCCTCCACCGCGACGAGCGCGACGAGCGAGAGCCCGATGGGATTGGGCCTGTGGGGCGCGCGGGTCGCGAAGACCCCGACGCGCGCGCCGCCCCCACGAGGAGGCGTGACCTTCGGGGAGAAGCCGCTCGCCTCATGGAAGTGGAAGAGCACCCAGAGGTGCGAGAAGCCCTCGAGGCCCGAGAGCGCATGCAAGAAGCCCGTCGTCGGGAAGAGCTCGATCACGCCCTCGACGTCGCCCTCGACCACGGCCTGGCGCGGCGCATCGACCTTCTCGCGGAACGGCGATCGGACCAGGCCGATCGGCTCGACGACGAGGCTCACGCCGGGTCGCGGACCTTCTTGAACATGCGCGCGAGTCCGAGCGCGTTCCACGCCGCGAAGTAGCCGAGCAGCGCCACCATCGCGATGGACCACCGCGACGCGCGCGGCGAGGCGCCGTCGATGAGGAGGTAGGCGTCCCTGGGCACCGCGACGCCGCCCGCCGCCGCGACGCTCGACGCGAGCCCCGCGTGGCGGATCCCCGCTGCGCCGAACGGGACGAGCCGCCCGACGAAGGACGTCGGAGGCGCGAACTTGGGTCCTTCCATGCCCTCTGGGACGCGCACCTCGACCCAGACCCGAGGGTTGCCGGCGAGCGGCGCGAGGCGGAAGCTGTCACCCTCGAGCAGGCGCTCGTAGCGGATGGCGCCCACGGTCGCGATGAGCCCCGTCGCGTGGACGTAGCGGTTCTCGAGCTCGGGCGGCGCGGCGCGAGAGAGATCGCCGACCTCGACGGGCGTCGACGACGAGAGCGCGTACCTCACCTCGCCGCGGAGGGCGAAGGCGAGCACGACCGAGGCGACGAGCGTCGACGCCATGACCGCCGCCGTGAGCCGCCGCTCGCGCCGCGGCGGCGCGGGGAGCGAGGCGAGATCCGGATCGGCCTCGCCGTCGCCGGGCCCGAAGGCGAGCGGAGAAGGGGCCGACGGGGTCGAGGAGCCGTGCACGACGGTGGACACTGTACATCGACAGGGACACCGCTCAAGGGCCTCGCGTTCCCACCTCGTCGAGAAGTCGAGGGCGCGCGCGAGGATCCACGCCGTCCAGCCGTCCCTCGGACGACCCGCAGCCCCGCTCGCGAGAGGCCGGGCGCGGACGACGGGCCCACGTACCACCCCGCCGTCCCTCGGACGATCCGCGTTCCCTGGTTGTCAGGAGGGCCGATCACGATTCACAATGCGGTCCATGCACTCCGTCGGCATCATCAGGCTCCCCGAGCTCATCCTCCTCGGTCTCGTCGCGCTCGGGACCGCTTGCAAGGAGGACGATCCCACCGCGGAGCCCGGGAACGGCGGACGGATCGTCGTCGGAGAGGCCGGGAAGGGCGGCGGCGGCGCGGCCGGCAGCGCCGGCACCAAGGCGGGCTCGAGCGGCACCTCCGGCGGCGGCACCTCCGGCGCCGGCACCTCCGGCGGCGGCGGCACCTCCGGCGCCGGTACCTCCGGCGGCGGCGGTACCTCCGGCGGCGGCGGTACCTCCGGCGGGGGCGGCGATGCGGGTGCGGCTGGGACTGGCGGTGCGACTCCGACCGGCCCCACGATCACGGTCGAGACGCTGAACGCCGGGCTCGCCGGCACGGCAGTGCCCAACGCCACCGCGCGGCGCAAGCCGCTCCAGGACGCGCTCGCCGGGATGACGTCCGACGTCGTGTGCTTGCAGGAGGCCTGGCTCCAGGCCGACAAGGACGCCTTCGTCGCCGCGGCCGCGAAGGCGTACCCGCACCACTTCGAGATGAAGACCGACAACACGACCGCGGTCGACGATCTCCACGACCTCGAGGGCAACCTCCCGACCCTGTCCACGGCGCCGGCGTGCAGCGCGAGCGTGTCGAAGTTCGACAAGGCGATGCAGTGCATCACCACCAACTGCTCGACGAAGCCGGGGGACACCTCGGGCACGGTGACGGGCCTCGACTGCCCGAAATCGAAGTGCCTCCTCGACGCCTTCGCGCTCCTCAACGGCAACGCCGACGACAAGCGCTGCTACGGCTGCCTCGCGCCGCAGCTCGCGTCCGAGAAGATCTCCGACATCGATTCGTCGTGCAAGACGGTCCCGTACTCGGCGCTCGCCTTCGGCGGGCAGTCGAGCCCGATGATCTTCTCGAAGCACCCGCTCAAGGCCACGAAGACCTTCGTGATGCCGGCGACCTGGTTCCGGCGGGTCATCTTGAAGGCGACGGTCGAGACGCCGGACGGCGACATCGACGTCTACTGCCACCACACGAACCCGGTGTACTCCGATCCGATGCTCTACCCGTACACCGGCTCCTGGGGCGCGGGACCAGACACGAAGAACCGTTGGGTCAACGAGCACATGCTCCACGCGACGCTCGCCGTCTCCTTCGCGAAGGCGGAGTCGCAGGGGCCCGCCATCGTGCTGGGCGACTTCAACGCGAGCCCCGAGATCAAGGACGGCGCCACGGTGATCTCGAAGTCGGACGGCGGCGCGGGCTTCGACATCCTCGACCAGGCCTTCCCTGCGGCACGGCCCGCGAAGCCGTTCTGCACCTTCTGCCCGGACAACGAGAACATCCCGACCGACGACAAGCCACTCTACACGCCCGAGTGGATCGACCACGTCTTCTTGAAGGGCTTCCCCCCGAATTCGGTCGTCTCCTATGCTCGCACGTTCGACGACAGGGTCGTCGACGGCAAGGACCCCAAGGGCAACAATGCGTTGGTCCCCCTCTCCGACCACTTCGGTGTCCGCGTGAAGCTCGTCCTGCCGAAGTGACGACCGCGCGGATCGGCGCGGCCGGCTCCGCGACGGCCGCCTGATCCTCGGCCTGACCGCGCTGCGCCTCGCTACTTGCACACGCCGCACTGCCCCTCGCAGATGCAGCCACAGCCCTTGCAGCACGAGGGGCCCGTGCCTGCGCAGTCGGAGAGGCACGCCTTGCACGCGACGGACTCGGTGCTCACGCTCCCCTTCGCGCAGGTGCCGCAGCCCCCGCCCTGGTCCTCGTAGCAGTGGCCGTTCGCTCCGCAGATGCCGCACGGGCAGTCCGCGCCCGACTTGCAAGACTGGGAGCTGTTCTCGTACCCGCACCATCCGGCGAGGCACGTCGCGGGGCCGCTCGGACCGAGCGGGCCGCAGGCCTGCTTCGCCGTCGCGTTGGTGCACGTCGGGGTGCCGAGGCAGGTGAGGTAGAGGCACGCGCCCTCGATGTCGACGAAGCCATCGCACGCCGGCTTTCCGCCTGCGCCCGCCGCGCCGCCCGCGCCCGCCTGCTGCGCGAGCTCTTGGCCGAGCTCCTCGCACGCGAGGACCTGCGTCACGACGACGACCGCGAAGGCGAGCGACAGGAGCCTCTGCATGACGGGTGCGCTACGCCGCGCCGAGCGGGCGGGCCAACTTCTGCTCAGGCGAGCGCGCGCTGCACGATCGTCTCGGCGTGGCGGAGCGCGTGCTCCAGATCGAACGCCGCGTCGAGGTCCGCGCGCGACAGCTGCCGTGCGACGTCGGGATCGTGCGCGAGGTTCTCGCGGAAGTCGGTGCCGTGCTCGAGGGTGTGCATCGCGTTGCGCTGCACGAGGACGTACGCCTCCTGTCGCGGGAGCCCGCGATCGACGAGCGCGAGGAGCACGGCCTCGCTGAAGAAGAGCCCCCCGGCGCGCGCGAGGTTCTTCTGGAGGCGCTCGGGGTAGACGACGAGGTGCTCGACGAGAGCGCGGGCGCGATCGAGCATGAAGGCGAGCGTCGTCGTCGCGTCCGGCGCGATCATCCGCTCGACCGACGAGTGCGAGATGTCCCGCTCGTGCCAGAGCGCCACGTCCTCGAGCGCGGGGATCGCGTAGCCTCGCACGAGCCGCGCGAGGCCGACGAGGTTCTCCGACAAGATGGGGTTTCGCTTGTGGGGCATCGCGGAGCTGCCCTTTTGGCCCTTCGTGAAGGCCTCCTCGGCCTCGCCGACCTCGGTGCGCTGCAGGTGCCGGACGTTGGTCGCGAGCCGCTCGATCCCCGTGGCGACGACGGCGAGCGCCATGAAGAAGGCGGCGTGACGGTCGCGCGCGACGACCTGTGTGGAGACGGTCTCGGGGCGGAGACCGAGCCGCGCGAGGGCGTCCGCCTCGACCGCGGGCTCGAGATGCGCGTACGTCCCGACCGCGCCCGCGAGCTTGCCGACGGCGATCTCGTCCCGCGCGACGCGGAGCCGCTCGAGCCCACGACGCGCCTCCGCAGCGTGCCCGGCGAGCATGATCCCGAAGGTGATCGGCTCCGCGAAGATGCCATGAGATCGCCCCATCATGGGCGTCTTCGCGTGCTCCCGCGCGCGCGCGGCGAGCGCGACGACGAGCGCCTCTTGCCGCGCGATGAGCGCATCTGCGGCGCGGACGAGCAGGAGCGCGAGGCTCGTGTCGAGCACGTCGCTGCTCGTCATCCCCCGGTGGAGGTGGCGGGCGGGCGGCCCGGCGAGCTCCTCGACGTGCGTCAAGAAGGCGATGACGTCGTGCTTCACGGTGCGCTCGATCTCGTCGATGCGGGAGGCGTCGAGCGAGAGGGAGCGGGCGCGGATCCCGGCCGCGGTGCCCTCGGGGACGAGCCCCCGGCGCTCCATCGCCTCGCACGCGGCGAGCTCCACCTCGAGCCACGTCGCGAAGCGCGCGTCCGCAGACCAGAGCTGCACCATGTCGTCGGGGCTGTAGCGAGGGATCATGCGGGGCCGGTCTTTCTGGATCCCGGGCGGCGCCGCAAGCCCCGACGACCTGGCCCCTCCGCGCCGCGCCCACGCTCACCGATCGCGACGACACGGGGTCGTGGCGACGGCTTGGAGCCCCGCGAACAGCTCGCCCGCGCGCTGGTACACTTCGGCCGAGGCCGTCGCGTCGAGCGGCGTCAGCTCGGACGGATCGGCCGCGAGATCGAAGGCCGCGAGCGGCCTCCCGTCGTGGAAGGTCGCCTTTCGACGGTCGTCGATGGTGGCGCGGAGCGCGCGAAGGTTCGCGAATTCGGGCCGGTCGACGAGGATCGGACGCGGCGCGGGGGCGCCGTCCCAGTCCTCGGTCCACGAGACCCCGCGCCAGGTGGGCTCGGGCGCCACCCCGAGGAGCGCCGCCGCGGTGCGCGCGAGATCGATGCCGCTCCGCGGGGTCTCGATCCGCCGCGGCGCGACGCCCGGCGCGCGGACGAGGAGCGGCACGTGGATCTCCTCATCGTACAGGGTGTGGCCGTGCCGGAAGCGCTGGTGCTCACCGAAGGCCTCGCCGTGATCGCCGGTGACGATGACGGCCGTCGTCTCGTCGAGCCCCTCGTCGCGCAGCGCGTCGAGGACGGTTCCGATGGCGCGATCGGTGTAGATCACCTCGGCGTCGTACGGGCCTCTCAGCGGCGTCGCGCTCGGCGGGATGTCGGCGTGGGCCGCGTACGCGTCGTGCGGATCGACGAAATGCACCCACGCGAAGAAGCGCGCCGGGCGGCTCGGGCTGCGCAGGAACGACACGACGAGACCAGCGACCTCGTTGCCCGTGATCGCGCCGTTCTCCTGCGTCTTCCCACCGACGCCGGGGATGACCCTCCACTCGTCGAAGCCCTCCTTCGGCGCGAACGAGCTCGCGAAGATGGCGTGGGCGTGCGCGGCCATGCCGTGGATGCCGGCACGTGACAGGACGGAGGCCAGCGGGTTCTCGAGCTTGAAGCCGGCGAAGCCGCAGTCGTCGCGCTGCATCTCCGACGGGTAGCGCGCGGTCATCACCGCCGCGAGGCTCGAGGTCGTCGTGTTGGAGACCGAGTACGCCCTCGTGTACACGACGCTCTCGGCGGCGAGCGCCGAGAGCCGCGGGGTCTCGATCGCCATGTAGCCGGTCCAGGGCTGGTCGCCCCGGAGGGTGTCGACCGTGATGAGGAGCAAACTCCGCGCGGGCTCGAGGGAGATGGCCGTCACGGCCGCGTCGGGCTCTTCCAGGGATCCATCGGCCGCTGGCGCGGGCTCTGCGTCCACGGCGATTTTCGTCGATGCAGCGGGCGTGCTCGTCGAGGGTGGACTCGACCTCTGGCGAGAGCGCCAGGCCATGGCGCCGACCGCGACGACGGCGACGACGCCCACGACCACCCGGAGCGCGGTCCGTCCGCGGCTCACCGCGCGCCTCCGAGAGGGCGATGGCGGCGCGCGACCGCGCGCTGGAGGTGCAGGAGCGCGACGCGCACGGTGAGCCGGAGAGTAGGTCGCGCCGTCGTGCGCGTCAAACCTCGTGGAGGTTGCCTCCGCCCACGCCGCGGGCCTGCCCGGTGAAGTTGCCCCCGATCCACGCGTCAAACCCCGTGGAAGTTGCCTCCGCCCACGCGGGGCGTCCGCCGCGTGTCGCCAGGAGCTCAGCGCAGCTCGATCTCGACGACGCTCGGGGATGGGCTCGACCCGCCGAGGACGGGCGCAGGCGACGTCGCCCGACCGCACGCAGCGCGACGTCGCCCGACTGCACGCAGCGCGACGTCGCCCGACTGCACGCGCCGGCCTCCAGCCCCTGCGCGACGAGACGTCGTCGAGAGCGCCGCTTCGCCGGTCTCCCACGGCCGCGCGCCGCCCCCTCTGGGAGCGGCGCGCCTTCGACCCCGAGAGCGGTCGCGCAGATCAGCGCTGCGACTTCTTGCCCTTCTTCTTGCCGTGGGTCGCGACGGCCTTCGACTTCTTGCCCTTCTTGCTGCCCTTCTTCGCGGTCTTCTCCTCGCGCTCCTCCGCGTCGGCGGACGCCTTCTTGGGCTCGCCGAGCTCCATCACGAGGTACTTTCCGTCGACCTTCGCCATGAAGGGCGGCACCGCGTCCTTGAACGTGTAGACGACGTCGATGCCGCCGTCCCTCGAGACGGCCTTCACGGCGGAGAGGCGGCTGTCCTTGCGCGCGAGGTTGCCCGCGGGCTCGATGTTGCGCCGACCTGCGAGCGAGATCGTGATCGACCGCTTGTCGGTCGCGCCCTTGAGGCCGGTGATCGGCGCGTCCATCTTGATGCGCACGATCTTGGGGTTTCGCACCGCGCCCTTGCCGAAGGTCGTCTCCATGGGCTCGTCGCTCTGCGCGGTCTCGTCGCCCTCGCTGCCCTCCGACGGCTGGGCGCCTGGCGCCACCGCACCGGCAGGCGGCGGGACCACCTCGGTCGTCGAGAGCGGCGTCGGGCCGAACAGCGGGACATTGGCCGAGACGGCCTCACCGCTCGCAGCGGCACCCACGGGCGGAGTCGGCGGCGGGGGCGCCGCGGCGGAGGCGTCCTCCGCGTGCGCGTCGCCGGGCGGCGGCGAGGACTTCGTCCGCAGCGCGAAGAGCGCGATCATGAGCACCAAGAAGGCCGCCGCCGAGCCCGCGAAGATCTTCGCGCGGCGCCTCTCCTTCTGCTTCCGGTCGTCCGTCTCGTCGAGGGCCTCTTCGTCTTGTGTCATCTCCCGGTCTCCCTTCTCACCACGCGTCACGGCGCGTCCGTTCGCGCGGAGCGCACCGCGCGGCGGCGGTGAGGTCACGCGCTTCTTGGGGTCGACGACGTCGTCGTCCCGCTGGTCCGCGCGCTTCTCGCGCACTCTGGCGACGAGCCCCCCGAAGCCCGCGCGCGCGCTCTTGCCGAGCGAGGAGAGGCGCGGACCGACGGCGAGCGCGAGCGCCTTCGCGCGATCCGAGATCGCGTCGAGGGCCGTCGGCTTGTCCGCGAGGAGATCGTCCTCCTCGTCCTCTGTAGGGCTCGCCTCCGCCCCACGCGGCGCGTCGGCGCCGTCGTCGAGCTTCTCCGCATCCGAGAGCTCCTTCGGGAGATCGCCGTAGCGGAGCCGGACGATGAGCTGCGGGATCTTGGTCTCTTGGTCGACCTCGACCTCGACCCGCTCGACGACCGCGGGGCGCTTCTTCCCGAGCTCGGCGTCCTCGAGGTCGAGCGCCTTGCCCACCTTCAGGAATTCGAGGTTCGATCCGACCAGCACCTGGGCCGTCGCAGAGTCTCGCACCCGCGCACGCATCGGCGAGCCGAGCCCGTCGATGTGGAGGCGCACCCGGTTGCCCTTCGGCGCCGGGGTGAAGCCGCTCGCCTTCGTCTCGGGTCCACTCGCCTCGATGCCGCAGATGTCGCGGAGCGCGCGGAGGCTCGCGTCGTCCAGCCGCGTGAAGCGCACGCCGAACTCGCCGCCCTTCGCCTGCTCGTCGCGCCAGAGCACCGTCGCCTCCGCGACGACCTCGCCGAGGCCACCGTCGAAGCGGAAGGTGAGCGCCTGGCCGAGCTCGGGCAGGTACGCGGTGCGGAGGTGCATCCCGTGCTCGGACAGGTCGACCGCCTCGCACTCGTAGGGGGACGCGGCCTTGTCGCTCTTGTCGTCGGCGACGACCACGAGGGCCTCGAAGGGGATGCGCTGGCCGCCGGTCTCGCGGCGTTCGTCTTGGGTGCTCATCGTGGTCGGTCTCCTTGGGAGGTGCTCGCCACGTACGGGACGGCGCGCGCATCGGCCAAGAAACGCGCGCCACTTCGATAACCACGGGATCAGCCGAGCGGCGCGCCGCGGCGCGCGGAGATCGGGCGATCGTCCATCGGCACGCTCGGGCGCGGGCGCGCGGCGAGCCCGGCAGGGAGCCGCCGAGCGACCGGGATCCTACGCCGCGCCGCCGTGGCGACGAAGCTCAGGCTGCCGAGCACGAGGAACCCGATCTCGATGACCAACCGCTGGCGCACGATGAGCCCGATGTTCGCCATCGTGAGCGAGTACGCGAACGACGCGGGGAGGACGAACGAGAGGATCAGGATGATCTCCCTCTTCTTGTCGCGCCAGCGCCGCACGAGCGCGCGCGCCGCGAAGAAGATCGTCGCCGTCATGAGCAGCGCGTCGAGCTTGCCGATCTGGAAACCCGCGGAGCCCGTCATCCACGGGAAGGGCGAGAACAGCGTATAGAGGAGCTTGGGGGCGAGCTTCGCGTAAGGATCCCCACCATCCTCGAAGTCGATCCCGGAGCCGCCGCGCTCGTTCCAGGCGCGGGTGTTGGTCGCGATGGCCGTCTCGTAGGTCGCCGTGGCGGTCTCGCCGGCGTCCTTCAGCATCGGCGGGACGACCACGAGCGCGACGATCCCGACGAGCAGCCCCAGGGTGACGGCGAGGACGCGGTTCTTCCCGCGCTTGGTGAGGCGCAAGACGATCGCCGCGCCGAGCGGCACGAGCAGCATGTAGACGAGGTACCGCCGCACGAACCACAGGGCCGCGGCGGAGCCGACGAACAGCAGGAGCCCGCGGCGCACGCCGCGATCGCAGATGAGGTACGCGCCGTAGAGGCACCCCACGCCAAACGCGATCACCCACGGGTCCTTGTACGAGTCCGCGGTGTAGAAGAAGAACGCGGGCGAGAAGAAGAAGCAGAGCGAGAGGATCCGCGCGGCCTTCGGTCGGCTCCCGACCTCGAGCGCGAACCGGTGGGTGACGACGAAGGTCATGGACGCGAGGAGCGCGTTGATGGCCACCATCCCGAGCCGCGTCTTGTCTCCGTCGAAGTACTGGATGAGCCCGAAGAGCTGCACGAAGCCGGGCGCGGAGAGGATCGTCCCCGAGTCGAAGACCCTCGCCGCCTCGGCTGGGTCGATCCAGTGGACGCCGGTGCGGTGCCAGTACGCGACGAGGTACCAGCAGAAGTCCTCGTACTGCTGCGAGTCGCCCGCGCCCTCGTGGGAGAAGAACGAGACCTGGCGGACGAGGAGCGAGACGCCGATCCGGAGCGCGTAGCCCCCGGTGGCCACCCAGGTGACGAGCCGAGCGTCCTGGCCGACGGCGACCCGCTTGGCGATCAGGAAGGCCGCGAGCCCGCAGAAGACGACGAGCGCGAGGCTCAGCACGGCCGCTCAGCTCGAGGCGTCGGGGCGCGGCGAGTAGTCGGCGCGGTAGTAGTAGTATGACGAGTACTTGTAGTCCGCGCGAGAGAGATCGACCGCGTTGAGGATGCCGCCCAGGATGGGGGCGCCGACGTCGCGCATGGTGCGGAGCGCGAGCCTCAGCTGGTCGATCGTCGTCTGGAAGGCGCGGCCGACGATCACGACGCCGTCGACGCGCGTCGAGAGGATGACCGCGTCGGTCACCGGGTTCACCGGCGAGGAGTCGATGATGATGCGATCGTAGCGCGCCGAGAGCGCCTCGAGCAGCTCCGCCATCTTGTGGCTCATCAGGAGCTCGGACGGGTTCGGCGGGATGGGGCCTGCGGGGAGGACGTCGAGGTGCGGGACCTCCGTCTGGTGGATGGCGTCGTCGAGGCCCTTGCCCATCAGCGCCGTCGTGACGCCCTTGTCCGACGAGACGCCGAAGACCCGGTGGACCCGCGGGCGGCGCAGATCGAGATCGACGATGAGCGTGCGCGCCTCGGTCTGCGCGAGGACGCAGGCGAGCGTGCACGCCGTCGTCGTCTTCCCCTCGCCGGGGCCGGCGCTCGTCACCAGGATCGTCTTCGGCGGCGCGTCGGGCCGCATGAAGAGCAGGTTCGACCGCACCGTCCGCGCGGCCTCGGCCATCATCGACGATGGCGCGTCGTGGACGAGCAGCTCCGGGGCGCCCTGCGACGGCCCACGGGCTCGGCGCGGCTTCTTCTGGCTCGCCGTCTCGGTGTGCGGCAGGACGCCGAGCGTCGTCAGCCGGAGCCGCTGCTCGAGATCGAGCGGGGACTTGAGCCGGCGATCGAGCAGCTCGCGGACGACCGCGATGAGCACGCCGAAGACCACGCCGAGCGCGAGGGCGATGGCGACGGTCCCCGCGGACTTCGGCCGGATCGCCGTGTGGTTCACCTGCGCGGGCTCGAGCACCTTCACGGTGCGGGCCGCGACCATGCGCGACAGATCCACCTCGCGCATGCGCTCGAGCACGTTCTCGTAGAGCTTCTGGCTGGACGCGGCCGAGCGGTTGAGCTTCCGGTACTCGATCTCCTGGAGGTTCAGATCGAGCGCGCGCTGCTTCGCCTGCTCGAGCAGGCCCCGCAGGCTCGACGCCTCGTTGCCCACGATGGCGGCCTCGCGCGTCGCCGAGGCCTGGATGTTGCGCACCTGGGCGATGTAGGCCGACAGCGCGTTTTCCATCCGGGACTGCGCGGCCTTGACCTCGGGGTGCTCCACCTCCTTGCCGGCGATGGTGAGGTTGGCGACCTCTTGGCGCGCCTCGAGCCACTTGCCCCGCAGCGTCTGGAGGAGCGGATCGGCGAGGAGCTCCGACGCGGGGATGTCTTCGGGTGTCGTGTGCGTCACCTTCGCGAGCGCGTTCGCCCGCGCGACGAGCTGCGCGCGCCGGACGCTCGCGCCAGTGACCGCCTTGCTGAAGGCGTCGATCTCGTCCTTCAGCATGTTGTTCTGGTCGTTCAGCGAGACGGACAGCAGGTTCCGCTTCAGCTTGAAGTCGTGGAGCGACATCTCCGTCGTCTCGACCTCGGTCTGGAGGCGTTGGAGCTGCTTGCCGAGCCAGTCGATCGCGGCGGTGGAGGCGGCGAGCGAGTCCTCGGCCGAGACGCGCGAGTAGGTCTCGACGAGGCCCGTGAGGAGGCGCTGCGCCATCGCGGGATCGCCGTCCTCGATGCGGATGAACGCCGTGTACGCCGTGCGTGACTGCTCGACCGAGATCCTCCCGCGGATGTCGGCCGTCAGCTCGTCGACGGTCGGCCTCTCGGTCCCCAAGGCGCGCTTGCAGTAGGCGCGATCGAGCTGGAGCCCCATGTCGAGGACGGCTTGCTTCACGATCCGGGACGACTGGATGATCGCGAGCTCGGTCTCGATCTGCTGCTGCTTCGACATGTAGTCGGAGTACGGATCGAAGACCTCCACCTTGCGCCCGACGAAGGCCGACGCGGGGAAGTCGAAGACCACGCTCGTCTGGGAGCCGTAGACCTTGGTCTGGCGGGCCGTGTAGAAGTAGGCGAGGGCCGGGGCGAGGGTCGCGCAGAGGATGATGGTGAGCGCGTGCTTCGCGACGAGGCGCAGGATGTCCGCCGGCTGGATGCCGCGATCGGCGTCGCCGTCCACCTCCGCCTCGGCGGGCGGCGGGGTCATCGAGGACATCGGGGGGGTGGACAAGGTCAGGGGGCTGCGGGGAGGTCCGCCGACCGAATGCCGCGCTTGGCGTCGCCGTCCGCCTCGGCGGGCGGAGGGGTCATCGAGGACATCGGGGGGTGGACAAGGTCAGGCTGCTACGGAAGGGGCTGGGGGCCAAGGGCCGCACGGCGCGCCGCGATCGATGCTCGTTGCGCGGAGGGCGGGAGACGTTCAGCCCGGAGCGCGCCGGATGGCCTCCTGGCGTCGCCCGGATGACCGCGCCTCCTAGCGCAAGCCGGCGCTCCTGGCGAGGCCGGTTTCGTGGCAAGATGCGGGCGCGTGCGCTCGGGCGAGACCTCGCGGCTCGTACTCCTCACCGTCTATGGCCCCTCGGCGGCGGCGCTCCTCGCGGCGGTCCTGCCGCTCGGCGGCGTCATGCCGGGGTGGGCCCTCTTCGCCGCGGCCGCCGCGGCGCTCGCGCTCGCGATCCATCGCCGCGACGAGCAGGCGCGGCTCCCGCTCGTCGCGATCCCCTTCTTTGCGCTCGGGGCGCTGACCTTGCTCCAGGCGGTGCCGCTGCCGGTCCCGCTCCTCCGGATCGCGAGCCCCCACGCGGCGGAGATCTGGTCGAACGCGCTCGGGCCGCTCGGCACCCCCGTGACCCCGAGGCCCGTGTCGCTCGCGCCGGCGCTCACGCTGGTCGAGGCGGCCAAGTGGCTGTCGTACGGGGCGCTCGCCTGGCTCGGGGAGCGCCTCTCACGGCGGCGCGGCCCGTCCCCCGTCGCCCGGCTCGCGCTCGGCGCGGCGCTCCTCGTCGGCGCGATCACGCTGGTCCACGGCGCGCTCGGGCTCGGGCGTGTGTACGGGCTCTACACACCGAAGGCCGACTTCCCCCGGTGGCACGTCGGGCCGCTGCTCAACGTCAACCACCTCTCGGGGTACCTCTCGCTGGGCGTCTACGCCGCCCTTGCCCTCGCCCTCGCCGATCGGACCAAGCAGCCGGCGCGGACCCTCGGGTTCCTTGCCGCGGCGACGGCCCTCGTCACGGGGATCGTCCTGCTCGCCTCGCGGGGCGCGGTCGCCGCGCTCGTCGCCGGGACCGTGCTCGCGACGGCCGCCGCGTACCGCGTCGGGCGCGACCGGGACAGCGGCGCGACGGTCGCCCAGCGCCTGGCCTTCCCGGCGGCCGTCGTCGTCGCCGGCGCAGGGCTCGCGGTGCTGGGGTACGAGGGCGCCATCCGTCAGGGGCTCGGCGAGCGGAATTTCCAGAAGCTCGTCGTCGCCGGGGACTCGCTCGCGATGATCCGCGACAATTTCTGGACGGGCGTCGGGCGCGGGGCCTTTGGGAGCGCGTTCCATGCGTACAAGCAGCGGTTCCCCGACGCCTTCTGGACCCACCCCGAGAACATCGCGGTCCAGTGGCTCACGGAGTGGGGGGTCCCGATCTCGCTCATCGCGTTCTTCGCCTTCCTGTACGCGCTCCGCGGCGCCCGCATCGGCCGCAGCGTGGGGACCGCGGTGCTCGGGACGGGGCTCCTCGCGCTCATCGCGCAGAACCTCGTCGACTACGGGCTCGAATTGCCGGGCGTCGCGGCGCTCGCGGCGCTCGTCCTCGGGGCCGTCGCGCGCGCGCGCACCGTCCGGGTGGCCCCATGGGCGCGACACGCCGCGGCAGGAGCGATCGCCCTCGTGTGCCTCTTGGCCTTCGCCGCGCGACCCATCAGCGACGAGGAGGCGCGACGCGACGCGCTCGCCACCGCGACGACGCCCGCCGGTCTCGCGGAGGCGCTGGCACGCTTCCCAGCGGATCCCTACTTCTCGTTCCTCGCGGGATCGCTCTCGGCGCGCGGCCGCGACGCGGGCGATCCGTCGCGGGCGCTCGCGTGGTACAATCGTGCGCTCGTCCTCTCGCCCAACGAGCTCGACGTCCTGCTCGCCGCGGCAGACGTCCTGGCGCGCAGCGGGCACGCCGCCCAGGCGCGGCTCCAGCTCCGCGAGGCGGCGCTCCGCTGCCCAGGCTGGGAGGTGTACGTGGTCGCCCACGCGGTCCCCCTCACGCGCACCGAGGACGATCTCCTGGCGTCCCTGCCCAGGGGCGCGAAGAACGAGGCCGCGTACCTGCGCGCGTTCGCCCTCGCGGTCCCCGTGGACGCGCCGCTCGCGGAGCTCGTCTTCACCCGCGCCCTCGCGCGGGCCCCGTGCGACGTCGAGGTGCTCGCGCGGCGCGCCGCGGCCCGCGTCGCGGCCCTCGAGACGCCCGCGTGCCAGGAGGCGGCGCGCGCGGCCTGCGCCGACGGGGCGCGGGAGGACGCGGAGCGGCTCGAGGCGTGTGGGGCGGCGCAGGAGGCCGAGCTGACGCGCATCGAGCTCACGTGGAGCGAGGGGCGGCGTGACGAGAGCCTCACGCGGCTCCAGCGCGCCTGCGAGCGCGGGTGGGGCGACGAGGCGGCGTGCATCGAGCGGCTCGCGGCACGCGCCGCGGTGGCGAGGCAGCTCGACCTGCTGGCGCGCGTGGAGCGCCAGTACGCCTCGCGGAGGTGTGTGTCCGAGGAGCGCTGCGCCGAGGCCTGGAGGGTGATCGCGGGGTGGCACCTCGACGCCCGCGATCCCGGCGGCGCGCTCATCGCCGCGCGGAAGGCCGTGGACTCGTCACCGAGCGATCTCGAGGCGCAGCGGCTCCTCGCGAGGACGGCCGAGGCGACGGGTGCGTCGATCGTGGCGTACAGGGCGTACCGGAGCATCCTCGCGCGCGCGCCCGGAGACGCGGACGCGACGGCGGGGGTCGAGCGGCTCGAGCCGAAGACCGTCCCCGGACCGCCGCCCCCGCGCTGAGGTCACCGCGATCCGCGCGAGGGAGACCGGACGCACACACGACTCGCGCGAACGGCGCCCTGGCCAGAGTCGTGTGTGCGTCCGGTCTCCGGCCCCCGCGCCGCGGCCCACGGCGACCCCACGGATCCCTGACGCGAGCGGCTCGCGTGTCCGGCCGGCCGGCGCGGGCGCCACGACGCGAGCACCCACCGTCCAATGGGACCGCTCGACCGCCGTGACGCAACCGAGCGGATCGGGGTCGCGCGGCGCGAGCCCTTCAGTACTCGATCAGCGCTTCGACGGTGCCGCCCGGCGCTGTCCCCGCGCCCTTGCCGGCTTCGCCTGGGGTCGTCACGACGTCGCTCTCGAGCGTGACGGTCGCGCCCTTCGAGCGAGCGACCACGACCGAGGGCCCTCCCGCGCCTGCGCCGCCGTCCGGCCCGTCCCCACCCTTGCCCCCTTTGCCACCTGGTGCGTTGGGTTGGACGGTCTTCTTGGGGATGGGGTTGTAGCCAGGGGGCGCCGTGTCCTTGTAGTAGCAACCACAGTTTGGGTTGCCGGGGTTCGTGTTGATGCAGCTGTCCCCCTGGTGACACTCGGCCGTCCCGTCCGCGCGGGGAGGCTCGTCGTAGGGGATCGCGTCTCCGCGCTTGCCCGAGGTGCCCTCGAGGCCCGGGGACCCCTTGCCTCCGAGCGCACCGTCACCGCCGCGGCCGGACCGGAGGGTCGAGTCCTTCACGGTCACCGAGGGAGCCCCCGACACGAAGAGGGCCACCGACGCGCCTCCACCGCCCCCAGGGCTCCCCGGATGGCCCGGCGGACCGCCGCAGCCGCAGGTGCTGGCCTTCACGGTCACGACGGCGGTCGTGTCCGCGATGCACTCGCTCTGTCCGCAGCCCCAGCATTTGGTCGTGCATCCCGTCACCTTCTTCTCGTCCTCGCCGTGGGTCCCATCCTTCCCGCCGGTGGCTTGGTCGCCCGTCTTCCCGTCGCCTGGCGTGTACCCGCCCGCCGTGAAGGCGCCGGGCTCGCTGGCTGCCGCGGGCGCCCCGGGGTCGCCTGCGCCTCCGTCGGCGCAGGACGGCGCGCAGGCGCTGCTTGGAGCCGCGGGCTCGCCGGGCTCGCCCGCCGCGCCGTCCTGCGCCGTTCCGGCCGTCGCCTCGACGCGAAGGAGCGTGACGGTCAGCGTGCCCGCGACGCGCACCGCGATGCTCGTCCCGGCGTCCGTGCCCCCGGCGGCGGGGGTGGCGAAGGACTTGGACTTCACCCGGAGATCGGTCACGTGGACCTCGTCCAGATCGCCGCCCTGGACGTTCAGGCCCACGATGGCGGGAGAGTCGACCCGCGCCCGCTCGCCGCACGTCCGCGCCCACCCGGCGGGCCCCGGTGCGTAGCCGCCATGGACCTTGACCGTGCCCAGCCCCGCCGGGATCGCGAGCGGCTCCTTGAACGCAGCGCCCGACGCCAGGTACAGGGTGTGCCGATCGGTACCCAAGAGCGACACGGCCTTCACCAGCGTCTTCACGGGCGCGGAGGCTGAGCCTGCAGCGGTGTCGTCGCCGTCGGGCGCGACGAAGACGCCGGAGGCGTCGAGCGGAGGGCTGTCGCAGGTCGTGCCGCCGCCCACACCCGCGGTCCCGCCCGTCGCGCCGCCCGTGCCACCCGTCGCGCCGCCCGTGCCACCCGTCGCGCCGCCCGCGCCACCCGTCGCGCCGCCCGTGCCACCCGTCGCGCCGCCCGCGCCGCCCGTCGCGCCGCCCGCGCCGCCCGTCGCGCCGCCCGTGCCACCCGTCGCGCCGCCCGTGCCACCCATCGCGCCGCCCGCGCCGGCTGGAACGCCAGCGGATCCGGAGTGTGCACCGCTCGTCCCGCTGCCACCGGACGCCCCCGGCGGGGACGAGTTGAACTCATCCCCGGCACCGCCGCCACACGCAACCAACCACGACGCCCCGAGCACCAACGAAGGAAACAAGCGCATGGCCTTCACGGTACCGCCGTCGGCGCGCGCTGTCCAGTCGGTCGCGCGTGGTCATCGCAGGCCGACCTCGGACCGAATCACACCGCAGCGATTGCAGTCGGCACACAAGGCGAGCCAGGTGCTCGTCGAAACCGGCCCCGGGCCGATCACACCGCGGGCGCGCACCCGAGAGCCGCTCCTCGTCGACCCGGGCGCGCGCGAGACCGAAGGCCGCCGCACCGCCCGCTCGCCTGGGCGCGGCCTCGTGGCGGCGTGCGATGCCCGCGCCGGCTCAGCGCGGTCGCACGACGCACTCGCCTCGCGCCCGCCTCCCGGAGGACGCCGAGCCGCGCCTCACGGGCTCAATCGGGTCGCACCGCGCACTCGCCCTCGCCCCGGTAGTGACCCACCGTACGCGCCAGGGCTGTCACGAAGGCCTTCATGTCCCCCGCCGGGAGCCCCGAGGGATCGTAGAGCTTCACGTCGAGCGGCACCTTCGCTAGCTCGTCGAGGGTGATCTCGCCGTCGCCGTCGGTGTCAGCCGCCGCGATCGCGTCGAACCGGAGGCTCGTCACCGTGCCCGTCGCGCCGGCCTGGAGCCGATCGTAGAAGAGGTGATCCGCATGCGTCGTGAGCTCGCTCACGTCCTCGGCGCCGTCGCGCACCACGAGGCCTTGTGTGAGCTTCCCGCCCTGCTCGGCCTCGCACAGCGTGTAGTCGGTGCCCATCGCGAAGCCCCAGCGGAGCTTCTTCGTGACCGCGCCCTTCGTCGCCGTCGCGAGCACGTAGAGCGAGTAGCCCCCCTGGACCATCCGATCGCGATCGTCCGCCGTCGCCGAGACGAGCACGGCGTCCGCCCTCGCGGGCGTGATCTGGTAGCTCACGCGATCCCAGCTCTTGGCCTCGAGCCCGGCGAATTGGACGAGGGTCTTCCTTCCGGGGTGGACGTTGTCGACGAGGCGAGAGCCCTCGAGGCGCGCGCCCACTGCGCCGCCCGAGTCTGCGACCGTGATCCCCGTGTAGTGGACCAAGAACTTCTCGAAGACGAGCGCCCACCCGTCCACGAACCCCTCCTGCCCCGTGGGATCGGCCGGGATCCCCTCCTCGATGTACTCCTCGCCCCAGGTCGTGAAGGTCGCCGTGCCTGTCCCTCCATCGTCGCCTCCGCAGGCCGAGATCCCGGCGACCAGGGCGACCCCCGCCGCCGAGACAAACGCCCGGAGCGCGCGCCGCCCCCCGACGCGAGCGTCGCCGATCAGGGACCGGGCAGGGTGTGCAAGCGGTGGTTCATGGTTCGTCTGTGGAGCTCCGACGAGAGGGTCGCCGATCATGGATCGCTCAGGGTGTGTAGGAGAAGCCATAGGCCGGCGCCTGTCCCAGGCCGAGGACGAAGCCGATGCGCGCCGTGTCGGTCGCCGCGGGCTCGGTGGGGGCTTCCGCCGTCCCCGGCGCCACCCCTTCGAAATCGACGAACCCAAACCACCGCCCCGGATCGACGGTCACCGTGACCGTCCCGTCGCCGCCGACGTCCGCGGGGGCGAAGGGGCAGCCCTCGATCTTCCCGTCCACGGCGGTCTTCTGGAGCTCGTCAGGGGTCGCGACGAGCCGAAAGTGCACCGCGGGCGTCCCATCCTTCGACGCGGTGCCCTCGACGATGGCGACGCGGCCGGCGAGATCGCCCGTCCCGGCGCCGAGCGTGAGCCTCGCCGAGCGCAGCGTCCCGGTGACGCCGTCTCCGTCGGCGAGCTGCACCGATCCCGCGAGCAGATCCACCGTGGCGGGCACGAGCATCTGGCCGATGGCCGTCCCCTCCTGATAATGCCCCGGGTGGGCGTGCGCCGAGGGGAGGAGGAGCGCGCGGATCCGATCGAGCCGGGCCTCGACGACGGGCGCGCCGTCGAAGTAGTGGAGCGACGCGACGGCGAGCTTCGCCGTCGAGAGCTCGACGGACCAGCCGCTCCGCGCGGCGTAGGTGCCCGGCTTGGACGTGACGGTGGTGTGGAGCGTGACGCGCTTGCCGGTCGTCGCGTCGTCTCCTCCGCAGCCAGCGCCGAGGAGCGGCGCGAGGATCGGGGAGAGCAGGGCGAGGCCGAGCGCGAGGGCGCGATGCGTGGCGAGCGAGGGGCCGAGGGAGCGAGGCATGGGAGGACGCTGGGCAGGCGGCTGCCCTGACGTCCTACGGCCGCGCCGCGGCCGCCATCGGAGCGTCCCATGGCTGCGCAGATGTGTAGCGCGAATTCACCTCGTGTCAAGCGCGGTCCTCGAACCGCCAGGGCCGGCGCCGCACCGAGCACCGCGCCTCGTCCCTCGATACCCCTTTGGACCCGGTGGATTGGCGATGATTCTCGTTGTCGGTTCGACACGAAGCCGAGCCCCGAGCGACCGCGAGCGGCGGCGCGCGCGCATCCATCCGCGCGGCGACCGCGGCTCCGGCTGGACACACGCCAGCCGTGCTCACCAAATTCACGCCCATGCGTTACCTCCTCAGCGCAGGCGCGGTCGCGCTCTGCGGCGGCGCGTGCGGCAGTGAAGGCGTGGGCGGCGACAACCACGGCGTGGCCGGTCACGACGGCGGGAGCAACACGGGTGGCGCGAGCGGCGGCGCCAGCGGCGCGGGCGGCGCGAAGGCGGGCACCGGTGGTGGCGGCACCAGCGGCGTGAACGCGGGCACCAGCGGCGGCACCAGTGGTGCCCGCGGCGCCAGCGTAGCGCCGAGCGACTGCGCGCCTCGGCCGCTGTCCGCTGGCCCGGTTGTCCAGGTGACACCGGCGGATGCCGGAAGTCTGCACTCGATCGTGCTCGGCGCCGCCGCGGGCACCACCTTTGTCCGCCTCGTCAACCAAATCTGTGGGTGACCCAATCGGGCTCGGGGAGCTCGCCGAGCGCATGAAACAGGGCGACTTGAGCGACTTTCGTGGTTCGGAAACCGTACGATCTTCTGGTGATCACTCTCGCCTTGTTGTTGAGGCCTTCTGCAGCGCCCTTGGCAAAGGCGTCTTTGGCGCGGAACCAGTTGAGGAGGAGCTGCTGATGTTGGGTGAGCGTCGCCGCGACGCGCCCGAACGCAGGGAGGCGCGATTGTGTGGCCGAGTGGCACCAGTTGGTGAGGAAGTTCATGCCGGCCTTGCGCGTCTTCTTGGCCCAGAAGCCGTGGAGCATCTCCTTCTTCTTCCTGAGGCCAGAGTCGGTCCCCGCGAAGGCGGGCGCTGCGACGCTGACGCTGGTCATGGCCTGGCGTCAGTCGCCGTTCCGCTCGTGCCGCTTCATCTCCCGGATCGCGCTGGCGATCCGCCGCCCGCGCACCTTCTCGAGGGCTCTCCTCCGGGTCCGCGAGAGTTCGTCGCGGAGCGACGCGGCCTCGGCGACGCGCTCGCCGTCGAGCTCGCCGCGCGCGACCGCCGAGGACACCGCGCACCCGGGCTCCTCGCGATGACGGCAGTCACGGAAGCGGCAGCGTTCCGCGAACGCGCGAACGTCGTCGAACGCCACGTCGATCCCGCGCTCGTCACCGACGAGCGCCACCTCGCGCAGCCCCGGCGTGTCGAGCACGAGGCCTCCCTCGGGAAGGCGGTGCAGCTCGCGCCGTGTGGTCGTGTGCTGCCCCGTTCCGTCGCTCCCGCGCACGGCGCGGACCGAGACGACCTCGTGCCCGAGGAGGTGGTTCACCAGCGTCGACTTTCCGACGCCCGACGAGCCCACGAGCGCGATCGTGCGCCCGGGCCGGACGAGGCGCGCGATCGAATCGAGCCCGAGCCCCGCATGCACGTCGACCGCGTCGACGCGAACCCCTCGCGCATGATCCCTCGTCGCATGGACGAGCTCGTCGACGCCATCGGACAGCCCGGCCTTCGTGAGGAGCACCTGTGCCTCGATGCCGCTGCCGTGCGCGAGCGACAAGTAACGCGAGAGCCTGCGCAGACTGAAGTCGTCGTCGAGGGACATCGCGACGACCAAGAGGTCGACGTTCGCCGCGACCACCTGCCTAGCCTCGGCTCTGCCGACCTTGCGCCGCTCGAAGACCGACAGGCGTGGGAGGACGTGCGTGACGACACCCGTCGAGGGCTCGAACGCGACCCAGTCTCCGGCGACCGGAAACATGGACGCATGGAACCGCGGCGGAACGACGAGCACGCGATCGTCCTCTTCGCACGCGACCCACGCGCGACGATGCTCCGCCCGAACGACACGCGCCGGCCGAAGAGAACTCTGGCCGAGCGCGCGAAACGACGCGTCGACCTCGGGACGGTAGCCGAGAGACTCGAGAACCATGAGACACCTCTTGCACCAAGACGAATCCGCGCGCCTCACGCACGAGCGGCGGGGCGAGCTCAGGTTGGTCTCCGCCGGACGAGGGCCCCGGCGGCGGTCTCAGGCAGTGGTCGTCACGAACGAGAGTCTACCTCGGTTCGCGTTTTCGTCCACGACGGCTCCTTGACGGTCGTGTTTGGTCCGCTCGCCCCTGCCACGACGCCGGCGGTTCGGAGCCATCTGGGCCAGTTCGCTACGCTTGGTCTGGCGACACCGCGCGCGGACGTCGAGGCGCGGCTCCTGGCGCTGGTCACGTGTCGAGCGCGGCGGAGCCCTGGCCACGAGAGGTCGTCTCGCCGTACGCTTCGCTCCATGGGGAAGAGTGATTCGGTCTCTCGACCGTCGGCCCTGGTTCGCGCCGAGTGCGGCGGCGCGCCCGTCGCCTCACGCGCGAGGAGCGCCAGACATTCGAGGAGGCGCGGCTCGTGACCGGCGCCGAGCCCGTGCGCGAGATCCTCGTCGCGACGGGGCTCGACCCGGCCGCTCCGGCGCGGGCGCCTCCGCGCCAGGGCGTGTCCGCGTGGGACGAGCCGGCATGAGGGCACGGGTGCCTCGCGCGAGGCCGCGGTGCGCGCGCGGGGTGGCGGAGTGGCGAGACGGGGGTGAAGAACGGGGTTGCCGCGGGGCGAGCAGGGCGCGTACGCTCGCGCTGGTGGTCGGAGAGCGTTCGGGTTCCCTAGCCGTCGACCCGTCGGGGGCTACAGGAGGCGCTCGGGCTCGGCGCCCGGGACCAGGGCCGGCTCCCAAGAAACGAATTGACGAGAGAGAGAGAGAGAGCAAAGTCGAGGCCCCCATGCCGACTGCCCCGATCCGCTCTTCTGCACCCGGGAAGGGGTGCACCATCGACACCGCGCCCGACGCAGCGAAGATCTTCGCCCCCGCGACGCGGCCGCCGCGGATCGATGGCGGCCGGTGGAAGCCGGCCAGGCTGCTCGGCGTCGGCGGGATGGCTGCGGTCTTCGCCGCTGTGCTGGGGGCCTGCGCGGGGGCGGAACCCGAACCGCACACACCGCCTGTAGCCCCGGCGCCTCTCTCGAAGGACGTCGCCAAGCTGCGCTTGTTCGTCGTCCCGACGGGACACACGCAGGTCGACGCCGCGCTTCAGAGTGCCCTCGTGTCCGCCGGCTTCCGCGTCGAGACCGAGCAAGCCACCGATCAGGATCTCGAGGTCCGGGCCACGATGTCGGCCGCCGTTCAGCAGCAGCTGTTCGTCGCGAACGTGAACGGCGTCTCGAACCAGCGGTGCAGAGTGACCCTGCGCGCCACCTTGAACGGCCCGGGCGGCGTCGTCGATCAGGCGACCGCGGCGTTCACCGCGGTGTGCGGCGAGGTCACCGAACGGGATCTCGCCCCGATCGCCGCAGCGTTCACGCGCTCGGCGAAGCTTCGCGCCGTCGGGGCCGAGCGCACTGCGGCCGACGAAAGGAAGCAGCAAGCGAAGGAAGAGGCGGAGGCCAAGCGAGAGGCCGACGAGAAGGCCAAGATCGAAAGCAATCGGAAGCGCAAGGACGAGAATGCATGGATCGCCGCCAACGAGGTCGCGTGCCGGGAACCGCGCCGGACGGACGCCTGCGACGGCGTCCAGCGCTACCTCGCGGACTTCCCCGACGGCGCTCACGCGGACGAGGCGAAGAGGACGCTCGAGAAGGCGAAGCCCAAGCTCGAGATGGTCCAGAAAGACGAGAACGCATGGGCGTCGGCAGGTGTCCAAACGTGCAGGCGCTCGCAGACGCGCGACGCCTGCGCAGGCGTGGAGATCTACCGAACCAAGTTCCCCGCGGGGCTGCACGCGGATGAGGCGGCGTCGCTGCTGGAGGGCCTGTGAAGAGGGCGGCGTGGCTGCTGCTGCCGTTGGCGGCGGCGGTGTTTGGCTGCCGTCGAAGCCCCGATTCGGGGGGCCCTCCCGCCGAGCTCGCCCAGCCCGCGCCGTCGGCGTCGACGCCTGGAGCGCCCACGAAGGACGAAGCGATCCAGAGCGCGTGGCAGGCGTTCAAGGCGACGGCCGACAAGGGCCCCCAGGAGAGACGGGCGGCGTACACAGCGCTCGTGGCGCTGGTCTCCGGGCAAGAGGCAGCGGCCGTCGCCGGAGGCGTGCCCGATCTGCGGACCGGGACGATTCAGCCCCTGCTCCACAGGCTCGCGGAGCTGGAGCGGCAGGAGCAAGGCGCGGCGCTGCCGCCGGTCCCCGACAAGCCCGAGCACGACGCGCCCAAATACATGGGCGCGTTCCCGCTCGGGGGCAGGGTTCACACCTGCTACAAGGACGGCGTCCTCCTTCAGTCGGCCAAGAAGTACTACTTCATCAAGGACGCCGTCTGTCCGGACGCACCGCTCCTCCATGGGTTCGTCGAGGACACGGGAGAGACGATCATGGCCGACGTCGGCCGCGACGGGCGCGAGGCGACCGTCGTCCGGATCGCAGACCGAGAGAGCGCCTCCGACGACCGCGCCGCGCATCGCAAGGCCGTGGCGGAGTACGAGAAGGACTACCGAGAGAAGACCGAAGAATATCGCAAGGCGCTCGCCGATCGTCAGGCGGCGGAGCGAGCGCTCGGGCCGGACGCGAAGGCGAGGTCCGCCGAGATGGAGAAGCTGCGGAAGCAGATCGACGGGGCGCTCGTGGCGGTCTTGAAAGGGGGCACCGCGCCGTCTGCCTCGGCGCCGTCACCCTCTTCGACGGCGATGAGCATCGACAGCCTCCCGACCGCCGAGGCGGCCGGTGCGCCCGCGAAGGGCGCGACGGTGAACCGCGGCGGCGACGCCGCGACGCCCGCCGCGAACGCCCCTCCCGCCGCCGGAGGGGGCGAGGACAAGAAGAAGAAGCGACAGCAGTGCGTGCAAAGCTGCGTCGCAGGGTGCCACGACGACCCAGGGTGCGAGCGCGCGTGCGTCTCGTCGAAGTGCGGATGACGCGGTGCCGAGCGTCGGCCGCGGCATGCCGGGCTGAAGCTGGCCCATCCGCTCCAATGGGCCCAAAGATTTCGCGGAACGCGGCGTGACTGGACACGATCTCACCGAAGGCGCGCCTCAGCGGCAACAGACGGTCTTCGCGCAGGTTCGGGATGGCGCGCTACCAGCAGCACCCCTGCGCGATCCGTTTGGCCACATTCCCCGGAGTGTTCCCGCACGTCCAGTCACGTCGAGGGGGTCGGCTTCGGGCGGCCTGGTGGCGCGGTGAGGCCTTGGATGGTGTCGAGCACGCTCGGACGGCGACGCCAGTCGGGATCATGACCCGACATGCGGACGCGGCCAAGCAGATCTTTCCATTGGAACATGCTCGTGCCCTCGTCCCGCAGGAAGGCAAGGAGCAGCGGGAAGGCGACCATCATCGCCCGGACCGTCTGGATCGGGTGGAGCGGCGCGCGGGGCGCAGCCGCGGACTTGGCTGCGCGCTTCTCCGCGAGGATCGCGAGCTTCTCCCGCTGCACGATGGTCCTCGCGAGCGTCGCGTCGATCATCGACGCGAGCAGCAGGACACGCACACTGACCGGTGTCCTCGCCGCGATCTCGTCGAGGCGCGTCCCCGTCTTCTCCAGCTTGTTGTCGATCTCGATCTCCCACCGGACGCGATGGAGATCCCCGATCTGGCGAGGCCCGTGGGTGCTCCGGGGGAGGTTCGTCAGGAAGGAGCAGTAGCCCTTCTTGGGGGTCGGGACGCCCACGAGCCGACTTCGAACGGCCCCTTCGTCGCGCCCGACCGTGACGTCGAGGTCGATGACCGTGCCGCCCCGCACCAGGAGGTCCTGCTCGAGGTACACGGAGAACTCCTTGGTGGGCACGACGTCCCGACCGGCCAAGCCGACGACGACGCGGCCCACCCGTGGCTTCCAGCCATCCTTGAGGCGAATGCGCGTAGCGTGTATCGTACTCCTCGCAGTCGCGCAGCAGCTGGAGGCTCGCGTACCCCAGGTCGACGAGCAGCCCAGAGCCTCGGCGCGCCTCGTCGACGACGAGGTGCCGTGCGTCGTGCTCCCGCGCCGGCGAGAGGTGATACTCGACGAGGTCGCCGGTGCCCACCGACCATTCTTTGTGAATCTTGAGCGCGGCGTAGTCCCCGGTCCCCGGCCATTCGGCCACCAAGGCGTCGTCGAGCTTGACAGTGGTCGAGTCGACCACCCTCCAGTCCGTGACGGTCCGCAAGATCCCTGGGAGCAGCTTGGGGACCCGCTGTCCCTCCTCCAAAGCGAGGCGAAGCAGCTTCTCGAGCAGGCGCTCCAGAGGAGCGGTGAACCACGCATAGAGGGCGCCGCGGGAGACCTTCTTGGCGCCGCTCTGGGCGTAGATTCTGAGCGCGTCATAGTGACGTCCGCCCTCATGGGTTCCGCCGGCCAGCACCAGCGCAGCGACGAAGGACACGATGGGTGGAGATCCAATCTGAGCGGACAGGGATCGCAGCATTGGAATCCAATGAGGC
>CAYNEK010000026.1:0-37260 GCA_964396175.1 uncultured Polyangiaceae bacterium
GCTCGGCGATCGGGAGGGGCTCGCACGCGCCAGGGGGGCTCCTTGGATCGCAGGCGCCGCGCACGACCTCGAGCGGGCCGATCGCCGCGTGGAGGTAGCCCTCGGCGCGGTACAGATCGACCAGGTGCTTCATCGCCCGCTCGTACGTCTCGGGCGCGTAGACGTGACGCGGCGACAGCCAGAGCGGCTGCTCCCGATAGCCACGCTGGCCTGGGGGGCCGAGCGAGGCGTCGACGACCTCGGGATCGGCCGGACCGACGAGGGTCGCGCCGGGCAGATCCTCCTCGAGGAAGCTGTCGATCTCCTTGTCGATGCGCCGCGCCGAGAAGGGACCCGCCAAGCACGGGTACACGCGGCGCGCGACACGCACCCGCGGCTCCTCTCGGATGGTGACCACGAGATCGCGCTCGGCATCGGTCGGCTCGCCGCGCTCCTCGGCCACCACCGCGACGTCGAGGAACCCGAGCTTGCGGTACGCCTCCTTCACCTTCTGGGCGACGCGTGACGGCGTCTTCTCGGGCTCCTTCTCGAGGTCGACGGCGTCCTCGAGCGCCGAGGCGTCGACGGACACGTTGCCCCAGAACTGGACTCGGTAGAGTGATTGAGGGGTCGCCTCGACGAGCAGGTAGGTCTTCGCGTCGACCTCGTAGGTACGATGGCGCACCTCGGCGCGAAAGAACCCGCTCGCCTGCAGGCGGTCGCGCAAGCGACGGTCGAGCTGCTCGAGCGCCTCGTCATCGGCCACGTCGCCGCGCGCCGCGCCGTAGCCACGGAGGAGCTCGCGGACGAGCGGGTGCATGGTCTTGGCGCGGACCTCGAGCCGCACCCCAGCGAGCCGCAGCGGCGCCCCGAGCTCGCCCTCCACGGCGACGATGATCCGACGAGGATCGTCCGTCGAGCGCGTGGTGATCCGCACGCGCGCGTCGGGGTACCCCACGCGCCTCGCTTGCTCGAGCGCGCGACGCCCCGCCTCGCGGAGCCGGGCGCGCGTCACCGCTCGACCCCGCCCGATCCCGGCCGCACGCAGCGCGTCCGCGGCGTCGAGGCTCCCGCTCGTCTGGATCCCGGCGACGATGCGCGACGGGACGACGAGGAAGCGCACGCGCACCCCCCCTGCCTCGGGCACCTGCTCGGCCCGCGCCTCAGCGACCCGTCCCGTCGCGAGCAAGTCGTGGAGGACACGGCGTACCGCGGGCTCGGACAGGGGAGCTCCCACCTCGAGATCGATCGGGACGGTCGGCGCGCCCCAGCCGTCATCGTCGTCCGCGACGACCTCGTGCCCGACCACCAGGAGCCCCGCCGGCGATCGTCGCGGCGTGACGACGAGCGCCCCCTCGTCGGCGCGCAGCGTCCCCGCCGCGCCCGTCACCACGCCAAACACCCAGAGCGTGAGCGCCACGCGAGCTCCGCGCCCGAGGAACCCGCCGAGAGACCGTCCGCCGCGTCGTGACCGTCGCCCCCGCACCTCAGCTCCAGCGACGAACGCGAGCGAGCCCCGGACAAGCCCCGCCCTCGGGGCGCCCTCCCGAGGCGTGAGGCGCCGCGGACCGTCGCTCGCCCGCGCAGTGGGCGTGGTCTGTCGACGAGGGGCGGCGCACGGCCAGCGATCGTAGTACGAGGCGGGCGGGAGCGGGAGCGGGAGCGTCGCGGAGCGCTGGCGCGCAGCGCCCACGATTGTGTACTACCCTCGGGCCCATGAGCGTAAGACCGGCAGATCTCCGCGCCCTCCCGCTGTTCGCGCACATGACGGACGCTCACATCGAGCAGCTGCTCGCGATCTTCGATCGCCGGACGCTCGCGAAGGGCGCGGCGCTCTTCGAGCGCGGCGAGGTGGCCGATCGCCTCCTGCTCCTCGTGTCGGGCGAGGTGCTCGTCACCCAGGGGAGCGAGTCGTTCCGGCTGAGGCCGATCGCGCCCGTGGGCGAGCTCGGTGCGCTCTGCGGCTTCAAGCGGACGTCTACGGCGACCGCGGCCACGTCGTGCGACGTGCTCACGATCTCGATGGGCGCGCTGATGCGCTTCTTCGAGGCGCACGGGGACGTCGCCTACCCCTTCCATCACAACCTCTTGCACGTCGTCGCCGACAAGCTCTCGCGGGACAAGCGCAGGCTCGACGAGATGCGCGCCAACATCATCGAGACGCAGAAGAGCCTGAAGCGCATGCACGACGCGCTCCTCGCCGCGCCCGAGACCGAGCTGTCTCGCTTGCTCTTCGAGGAGATCGACGCGCTCATCGAGCAGAACAAGAAGAGCCGCTACCTCGTCGCCCCGACCCGATCGATCCCGACGCGCGTCCGCTTCGACGACGGGGAACAGCGCAACGTCGCCTGGCTGTCCAACGAGTGGCTCATGGTCGCCCGCAGCGCGAACGGCGAGGAGCTCGAGCGCGGTGCGGAGCTCTCCTGCGTGCTCATCGCGCCCGAGCTCGAGATCCCGGTGTCAGGGATCGTCGACGCCGTGACGGACGAGCACGTCGCCGTGACGCTCGATCCGCTGATCCGAGAGTACGCCGCAGACCTCGAGCGGCACCTCGTGCGGCTCCAGATGCTCGACGTCGTCTTGTGAGCGCCACCCTCGTCGTCTCGCCGCACGCGAGGGATCGGCGAGAGGCCGCGCTCCATCACCTCGCCGGGATCGAGGCCGACGCCCCGGTCGTCATCGTCGCTCCGACCATCGAAGTCGCCGGAGAGCTGCTCCGCGACGCGCTCCCCGAGGCCGGCGCGCGGTTCGGCGCGAGCCCCACGACGCTCCCGAGGCTCGCGGCGACGCTCGCCGCGCCCGAGCTCGCGAGGCAGGGGCTGTCGCCGGCGTCCGCGCTCTCGCTCGACGCGGTGATGGCGTCCGTCGTCCATGATCTCGCGGCGCGGGGTGAGCTCGGGCGCTTTGGGCTCGTCGGCGAGCTGCCCGGGCTGCCCGTCGCGCTCGCTCGCACGATCCAGGAGCTCCGCCTCGCCGAGGCCGATCCATCCTCCGTGGACCCCGATCTCGCCCGGATCGCGCGCGCGTTCGAGGACGCCCTCGCCGCGGCCCGGCTCGTCGATCGGGCGCGCCTCTTCCGCCTGGCGTCCGTCGACACGCCCCTCGACGCGCACCTCATCGTCTTGGACGTCGCGGTGGAGCACCGGGCGGAGGCCGCCTTCCTGCAGCACACGACTCGGGCGGCGCGCTCCGTCTTCGCGAGCGCCCCCGCCGCGGACGAGCGGAGCGTGCGGCGGCTCGAGCACGCCCTCTGTGTCGCGCCCACGCGGCTCGACCCCACGAGGACCACCTCGGTCGCACGGGCGGCGAGCGGGCTCTTCGCCGAACACGTCGAGGTCGGGGACGACGACGGATCGGTCGTTGTGCTCTCCGCCCCGGGTGACGACCGAGAGGCCGTCGAGATCACTCGCAGGATCCACCGCGAGGCCGCGCGCGGGGTCCCCTTCGATCGCATGGCCGTGCTCGTCCGATCTCCCTCGCCCCACCGCGCCCACCTCGCCGCCGCGCTCCGACGCGCCGGCATCCCCGCCCACCTGTCGCTCGGCGTGCGGCTCCCAGATCCGAGCGGCCGTGCGCTGCTCGCGCTCCTCGCCTGCAGGCTCGAGGACTGCTCGGCTCGTCGCTTCGCCGAGTACATGTCGCTCGGGGAGCTACCGCACCTCGAGGACGGCGCGCCGGCCCCTCCATCGCCGCTGCATGAGGCGTCGTACGTCGCACCCGACGACGAGGCCCTGCCCCGCACGGATGACGCGGAGCCGCCCGTGACCGACGACGTCGCGCCACCGCGGGCACCCCACCGCTGGGAGCGGCTCCTCGTCGCGAGCGCGGTGCTCCACGGCGCGGCCCGCTGGCGGGCTCGGCTCGCACACCGACGCGAGAGGCTCGAAGACCTCGCGGCGCGGGCGGACCACGAAGAGAGCGGGAGGCTCCTGGCCGAGCGCGACGAGCTCACCGCCCTCGAGCGCTTCGCGCTGCCTCTGATCGAGGAGCTCGAGCGCTTGCCCCAGCGCGCGCCCTGGGGGACGTGGAAGCTCGCGCTCGAGCGGCTCGCGAACCGCGCGCTCGCCTCACCCGAGCGCGTGAGGAGCGTGCTGTCGGAGCTCTCACCCATGGCGGGCGTGGGGCCAGTGTCGCTCACCGAGGTGCGCGACGTCTTGGCGCCACGGCTCACCGATCTGCACCACAAGCCCGACGCGCGTCGAGCAGGCGCCGTCCTGGTCGGCACGACCGACGCCGTACGCGGGCGCGCGCTCGACGTCGTCTTCGTAGCGGGCCTCGCGGAGCGCATCTTCCCGCAGAAGCTGACCGAGGACCCGGTGCTCTCCGACGAGGCGCGGCGCGCGTGCAGCGTCGAGCTCGCCGTCCAGGCAGATCGTGCGGCGACAGAGCGGCTCGCGCTCGCGCTCGCCGTCGGAGCCGCCACCGAGCGGCTCTACGTGTCGTTCTCGAGGATCGACACGGAGCAGCGGCGGCAGCGCACGCCGTCGTTCTACGCGCTCGAGGTGCTGCGGGCCGTGACGGGCAGGCTCCCATCGTTCGACGAGCTCGAGCGACGCGCACAGGCCGAGTGCGACGCGCGGCTCGCGTGGCCGGCGCCCACCGACCGCGCGCAGGCGATCGACGTCACCGAGTACGATCTCGCGACGCTCCGCCAGCTCGAGGGGCGCCCCACGGCCGAGAAGGTCGGGCTCGCGCGCTACCTCCTCCTCGAGAGTCGACACCTCGCGCGGGCGCTCCGCGGGCGCGTGGCGCGCGGACTGTCCGGCTTCACGCCCGAGGACGGCCTCTTCCGCCCGTCCGAAGCCGCGAAGGCGGCGCTCGCGCCCCACCAGGTCGAGGCGCGGAGCTTCTCGCCGACCGCGCTCCAGAGCTACGCCGCGTGCCCGTACCGATTCTACCTCTACACCGTGCTGCGGCTCCGCCCGCGCGAGACCGCCGAGCGCCTGGACGAGCTCGACGCGCTCCTGCGCGGCTCGTTCACGCACGAGGCCCTCTTCCGGCTCCACGTACGCCTCCGCGACGCGGGCCTGCTGCCGATCGACGAGCGCACGCACGCGGCCGCCGTCGAGCGGCTCGAGGAGGTGCTCGTCGAGGTGGAGCGCGTGTACCGCGAGCGCCACGATCCCGCGGTCCGCCGCGTGTGGGACGACGGCATCCAGTCGATCCGCGCGGATCTACACGAGTGGCTCCGACGCAAGATCCTCGAGCCCGACCTCGTGCCCACGCACTTCGAGCTCGCCTTCGGCCTCACCGAGGAAGAGCCCGGCGCGCGCGACGCGGCGAGCGTCGACGCCGCTCTGCCCTTGTCGGTGGGGATCACGCTCCGCGGCTCGATCGATCTCGTCGAGCGCGGCCCCAAGGGCCTCGTGGCGACCGACTACAAGACGGGCAAGCAGCGCGCCCAGGCCGACTGCATCATCGGCAAGGGCGAGATCCTCCAGCCGGTGTTCTATGCGCTCGTGCTCGAGGCGCTCTTCCCGGGGGAGGCGATCGACGGAGGTCGGCTCGCGTACGCAACGTTCGCCGGGGACTTCCACGTCGTCCGGGTGCCCTTCGACGAGACGGCACGTGCGGCGGCGAAGCTCGTGGCGGACACGGTGGGCGGAGCGCTCCGGGAGGGCTCCTTCCCGGCGAAGCCACGCGAGGGCGCGTGCACCTACTGCGACTATCTCGCCGTCTGCGGCGGCGGCGAGGAGCGCCGCACACGTGGGAAGCCGCTCATCGCCCCCCTCGAGCGGTTGAGGGCGCACAGATGACGCCGGAGGACGATCCCCTCCTCCACGATCGGGAGGCGCGGCGCGCCATCCGGGAGGATCTCGACGCCACGCTGGTCGTCGAGGCCGCCGCGGGCACCGGCAAGACGACCGAGCTCGTGCGGCGCGTCGTCGCCCTCGTGCTCCATGGACGCGCGCGCCTCTCCGGGATCGCGGCGGTCACCTTCACCGAGAAGGCCGCCGCGGAGATGAAGCTCCGCCTGCGCACGGGGCTCGAGCGCGCGCGAGCGGGCGAGGGGAGCGCGGCGGGCGCACGCCAGGACATCGAGCGGGCGCTCGCCGAGCTCGAAGAGGCGCGCATCACGACGATCCACGGCTTCTGCGCGGATCTCCTCCGCGAGCACCCGCTCGAGGCCGGGGTCGATCCGCTCTTCCAGGTGGCCGGAGACGAAGCCAGGGCGATCTACGCCGAGGTGTTCGACGCGTGGTTCGCCGAGGTCGTCGAGGGAGCCCCGTCGATCACCGGACGCGGCGTCGGCCTGCGACGCGTGCTCCGCCGGAGGCGACGCGATCCGCGCGCCGAGGGTCCCCGCGAGCTCCTCCTCGAGGCCGGGTGGCGGCTCGTGATGGACCGCGACTTCGACGCGCCCTACACACGCGCGCCGGTCGAGCGCGAGGCGCGCATCGACGAGGTGCTCACCGAGCTCACGGTGCTCGCCGAGCTCGCGGGGCAGGCGATCGATCCCACGGACTTCCTCGCGCAGAACCTCCTCCACGTGCGCCGGTTCGTCGAGGAGCTCCGGTGTCGCGAGGAGCTCCGCGGAGGCGCGCGCGATCATGACGGGCTCGAGGCCGAGCTGCGGGATCTCGTCGCGCGCGCAAAGTTCCACTGGAAGGGGCGCGCGGGTGGGCTCTTCGCCAAGGGGAACGCGATCGTGGACGTCCGGAGGCGTCGGGACGCTACGCACGCGAAGCTCCGCGCGCTCCTCGACGATCTCGACGCCGCGCTCGCGGCCGAGCTCCGTGAGGATCTTCGCCCGCTCGTCGAGGCCTACGTCTCGCGGATGGCGCGCTCCGGGAGGCTCGACTTCCTGGATCTGCTGGTGCGCACCCGCGATCTCTTGCTCCGGCGCCCCGAGGTGCGCGAGAAGCTCGCGGCGCGGTTCTCGCACGTCCTCGTCGACGAGTTTCAGGACGTCGATCCCGTCCAGGCCGAGATCCTGCTGCTCCTCGCGTCGCGGGGCCCGTGCGCCACGTCGGCGTGGGAGGCGGACGTCGCACCGGGCAAGCTGTTCGTCGTCGGCGATCCGAAGCAGTCGATCTATCGCTTCCGGCGCGCGGACATCGCGGTCTACGAGCGCGTGAAGGCGCACCTCGTCGATGGGGGCGCGCGCGTCGTCCTCCTCTCGCGCAGCCACCGCGCCGATCCATCCATCCAGCGCGCGGTGAACGCCGCCTTCCATCGCGCCATGCAGGGCGATGGCCAAGCCCGCTACGTCCCGCTGCTCCCCACCCGCGCGCCGATCTCGACGCGACCCACGCTCGTCGCGCTGCCCGCGCCTCGCCCGCACGGCGACAGAGCCTTCGTGTCGAAGTGGACCATCGAGAGCAGCTACGCGGAGGCCACGGGGGCGTTCGTCGCGTGGCTCTTGGGCGAGAGCGGCTGGACGGTGCGCGAGGGCGAGCGCGAGGTGCCGATCGCGGCGCGCCACGTCGCCATCCTGCTGAAGAACCTCAGCTCCGGGCGGGACGACCTGGCGCGGCCCTACGCCGAGGCGCTCGAGTCCCATGGGGTGCGACACGTCCTCGTCGGAGGCCGAGGCTTCCACGAGCGTGAGGAGGTGCGCGTCCTGCGCAACGCCCTCGCGGCCATCGAGCGGCCCGATGACGAGCTGTCGGTCTACGCGACGCTGAAGGGGCCGCTCTTCGCCTTCACGGATGGCGCGTTGCTCAGCTCGAAGACCGCGCTCGGCGGCCTCGCGCCGCTCCGGACGACGGCGCCCGCCACCATGACCGACGAGGCGCGTGAGGTGTGGGACGCGCTCTCGACCTTGCGGCGGCTCCACCGCGCGCGAAACCGCCGGCCCGTCGCCGACACGCTGCTCGAGCTCCTCGGCGAGACGCGCGCGCACGCGACCTTCGCCAACTGGCCCTCGGGCGAGCAAGCGCTCGCGAACGCGCTCCGCGTGGTCGATCTCGCGCGCCGCTTCGAGACGCGGGGCGCGCCCTCGTTCCGGGCCTTCGTCGAGCGAATGGAGGAGGACGCCGAGGCGCGCGCGAGGGAGGCCGACACGCCGCTCGTCGAGGCCGACACCGACGGCGTCCGGATGATGACGGTCCACGCGTCGAAGGGGCTCGAGTTCCCGGTGGTGGTGCTGGCGACGCCCTCGGTCGACGCGACCCACGAGCGCCCCTCACGCTACGTGGACACGGCGCGGCGTCTGTCGGCCATCCCGCTCGCCCACGCGATCCCTCGAGATCTCCGCGAGCGCGCCCCCGAGGTGCAGGCGCGTGACCGTGAGGAGAACGTCCGGCTCGCCTATGTCGCAGCGACCCGCGCGCGCGACCTCCTCGTCGTGCCCACGGTCGGGTGCAGCTACAAGGGCGAGGAGGACTCGTGGGTGGCGTGCCTGCGTGAGGCCCTCCGCCCCTCGCGCGGCCAGCGCCCCCGGGAGGCGCCCGGTTGCCCGGCCTTCGGCTCGACGACGGTCCTCGACGCGCCCGAGCGGGACTTCCCGACGCTGGCGCCGGATCGACCCGGGTGCTACACTTCGCCAGACGGCTTCGACTTCGTGGTGTGGGATCCGGGCACGCTCGCGCTGGGCGCGAGGCCTCGTGAGGGGGTACGCGAAGAGCTCATCCTTCGAGCCGACAAGGGGGAGACGAACGTCCGTCAGGGGCTCGCCGATCACGAGGCCTGGCGGGCCTCGCGCGAGGCCCGGATCTCCCGCGCGTCGACGCCGTCGATCGTGACGGCGCGTGTGACCGACGCGGCCAAGGCGATGGCGTGCGCCGCGGTGGCGCGAGAGATCGCGCCTGGGCGAGCAGAAGACCGTCCCGCGGGCACACGGTTCGGGACGCTCGTGCACGCGATCCTAGCCGAGGTGCCGCTCGACGCCGACGGGGCCACCGTGGCGCGCGTGACAGCGAGGGTGGCGAGGCTCCTCGCGGCGACGGCGGACGAGACCACCCACGCCACGAAGGCTGTGATCGACGCGCTCGGCACCGACACGCTCCGCGCGGCGCGACGCGCGACGGACGTGCGGCGCGAAGTGTGGGCGGGGACGCGCGACGGCGGCGAGGTGCTCGGCGGGGTGGTCGATCTCGCCTTCTTCGACGGCGAGGGCTGGATCGTGGTCGACCACAAGACCGATCGGGCGGTGCCCGAGCCAGGGGGCCCCTACGATGCGCAGGTGACGCTCTATGCGGAGGCCATCGCGCGCGCGACGAGGCAGCGAGCGACGCCGCGCCTCCTCTTCGTGTGAGGCGCAGCGCCAGCCCCGTACGCCGAGCCGACCTCGCGCAGGGCTCATTCGGGAGCTCATCGGGGAGGCTCATGGACATCGGCGCCCAGCCGGATCCCTCGACGCAGGGCTCGCCGTAGAGTTCGTTGTGGACGAGCCACTCGGTCGTCGGGCCGTCCTGGGGTTTGTTGAGGTGCCCCGCGGGCATGACGACACAGTCCACCAGGCCGAGGACATCGCGAAGGCAACCTTGTCAGCTCTTCTGGTCCCAGACTACGCAATGCACCGGGTCGTCCACCACGAGGATCCGGCCGTCCCGGGCGAGGCACCTGGGCGTCGACGCACAGACCGACGCGGACGCCGTGTCGAGCTCGATCCGACCGCCAGCGTCCGCCGACGCCCCCGAGGCACCGGCGCCAGGAGAGCTGAGTCACCCGCGCCGCCGCGGCCCCTATCGGGTGAGATCCCGCCCATGGCGTCGCCTTCGTGGCTCGACTCACCGTCACTGCACCCGACGTGGAGAGCCCCGAGGGAGACCGTGACGAGGGTGACGCGAGAAGTAGACATTGCCCTCGGCGGCATGGTCACGCAGAGGATCAGACGACAATTGGGCTGATGTCGATGAAGCGGAGAGACCCGCCTGCTCTGTCCCCCCACACACCTCAACCCATCGACATCTCGCCGACCTGGTCCGTCCCGAGGTACCCGCGCACGGCGTCCAATCGATCGTATCGGCCGAGGGCGACCATCGTCTTCGCGATCGCGCACTCGATCGTCATGTCGCGCCCCGAGATCGCCCCCGCGCGCGCCGCCTCCGCGCCGCCACGGTACCTCGAGAGCTCGACCGCTCCGGCGTGGCATTGCGTCACGACCAGCACCGGGATCCCCCGGTCGCGCGCGTCGTGGAGCACCGGGATGAGCGAGCCCGAGAGGTGCGGGAGGTTCCCCGATCCGTACGCCTCGAGCACGAGGCCGCGCGTCCCCGACGCGAGCGCACGCACGAGCGCCACAGGCTCGAGCCCAGGGAACACCCGCACCGCCAGCACCCGCGGATCCACCCGCGGATCGAGCGGCGCGAGCGCGCCACCTGGCCGCGCGAGCGGGCTCTTCGCCACGCCGACCCCCAGATCGACGAGCGGAGGGTGTCTCGGTGAGTCGAAGGCGTCGAGCGCCCAAGCGTCCCGCTTCGTCGTCCGCACCGCGCGGAACATCCTGCTCGCGAACGCGATCCCCACCTCGCACACGTCGCCCGCCGCGAGCCAGCAGGCGTCCACGAGGTTCGACCGGGCGTCGGTGCGGGCCTCGAAGAGCGGCCGCTGCGCCCCCGTGAAGACCACCGGCTTCGGCACCGGACCGAGCACGAGCGCGACCGCGCTCGCCGTGTACGCCATCGTGTCCGTCCCGTGGAGCACGACGACCCCGTCGACGTCGTCCCGGGAGAGCGCCGCGTGGACCGCCCGCGCGATGACGATCCAGTCGCCAGGCTGCATGTCGCCCGAGTCGAGGTTTGCCACCACGGACACCTCGAGCTCGGCGAGCCGCGCGAGCACGGGGAGCTCGCCGACGAGCGCGTCCGTCGTCGCCGCTGGCTCGAGCGAGCCGTCCGCCGCGCGCCGCATCACGATGGTCCCGCCGGTGTGGAGCAGCGCGAGGCGCTTCACGGTCAGAAGAAGGCTTCGTACACGTGGATGCGATCGCCCGCCTGCAGCTCGACGTCGGGCGCGCGGTTCTCCGCGATCTCCGACACCGAGAACGACACCGTCTTCTGACCGCCTCCCGAGATCGTGCGCGTCACGAGCACGTTTCCGCGGTTCGCCGTGGGGGTGAAGCCACCCGCCGCGCCGATCGCGCGGAGCAGCGTGAGCCCGCGGACGAAGGGCATCTCTCCCTGCTTCGCCACCGCGCCGTCGATCATGACGCGCTGCGAGTTGATCTCCTTGACGTCGACGAGCACCGTCGGATCGCGGAGCACCTTCTTCTCCATGAAGGCGTGCTTGATGGCGAGCTGGAGCTCGGTCGGATCGAGCCCGGAGGCCTTCAGCCGCCCGATGTACGGGATCTCCACCATCCCGTCCGTCCCCACCACGTACTCCTTGGGGAGCTTCTCCTCGCCGTAGACGACGAGGGCGAAGCGATCGCCTGGCCCGAGGTTCGACGTGTGGACAGGCGGCGGGAGCGTCCCGCGACGCATCGGCTGCGACGGCCCGCACCCGCCCAGCCACGCGAGCGCGAGCATCACGACGAGAGCTCGGCGAGCCGCCACCGCTCAGAAGAGGTAGCGGAGGCCGAGCATCGCGGTCAGGCGCGAGTACGCCTGATCGTCCACGAGCGCCGGGTTTCCAGCGTCGGTCCGCAGCTTCGTGTCGCTGAGCATCTGCGTGTACGCGACCGTCGAGGAGATGCCGACGTGCGACGTGGGGCGGAACTCGAGCGCCCCCTGGACGTCGGCCGCGTAGTTGTTGAAGGGCGCGTTCCGCAGCGTCCCGTCCGGGAAGATCGTCTGCGGGAAGTGCAGGCGCGCAAAGCCGCCGCCGAGCGTCGCGAACCACCGGCCCCCGAGGAAGTAGCCGAGGTTCCCGTACGCGCGATCGCGCTGGAAGTAATTGCCGATGTAGCTCTGCTGCCAGTCACGCAGATAGCCGAGCGACAGCATGCTCGGGTACGCGCCCGGCTGGTCCTTGTCGACGGGCGGCGGCGCGAGGTAAAAGCGCCCCTCGACCTGCGCGATGAAGCTGTCGTAGTCGCCAGTGCTCGCGCCCTTCGTGTCGAAGAAGGTCGAGGACCACCCGCCCGCGACCAGGAAGCCGAAGCCGTTGGTCACGAGGCCGTTCAGCCCTGCCTTCGCCGACACCGAGCTGCCCCCGCTCTGCGTCGAGGCCTCTGGGCTCGCATACTGAAAGATCGTCGCGCGCGCGTCCGTGAACACCGACGTCCGCGGGAGGAAGCGCCAGGTCGCCGTCGTCGACACCGAGTGCGCGGTGTTGTTGAGCGTCTTGTAGCGCGCCTCGTCGAAGAACGTGAAGGCGAGATCGTAGCCGGCGGCCCAGGTGAACAGCCCCCCACCAGGCGACCACGAGACGCCGGCGCCCGCGAAGGGCGTCGTGCGGTTGTAGGCGGCGGAGGGATCGCCGAGGTTCCCCGGTTGGACCGAGCGCGCGACGCCGCCGTGGATATCCCCCGAGAAGCGCGTCCCGGGCGCGAACACGATCTTCGCGTTCCCCGTCACGGCCGCGTTGCGGTGCGCCTTGAGGTCGTCGCCTGGCCCAGGCTTGGTGAAGGCCTGGAAGTACTCGTAGTACGTCGCGCCGGCAGAGAAGTAGAGCGCGTAGCTCCGGCCCTTCAGGTCGCCGCGCGGCTGGATGCCGATGAAGGGCGTCAGCGCGAGTCGGAAGGTGTCGACCTTGGGGGCCTCGCCCTCGATGCTGCGGTTGCCCGAGCGGAGGAAGATGTTGGAGTCGTACTCGAGGCCGACGCCCACCCACGGCGAGATGATGTACCGCTCGCCCACGAAGCCGGGCCCACGCTGGAAGCGCGCGTCACGAACCCACACCTCGTTCGACACCGGCTTGGCGACCTCGTCGGCCGCCGCGGAGCGTACGCCGAAGAACCCCACGGCGAGGCTTACAGCGAAGACACCGCTTCGGAGAGTAGAACGCGCTCGGCTCACGGGTGGCTCGTCGATCTCTCGCCGTAACTGGGCTGCGCTGACGGGGATGGGGGGAACCGGCAGCGGGATGGCCGGGCCCGGAGGGAGACCGACCTGGTCGTCGGGGATGCCGGGATCGATGGTCTGGGTCGTGCGGGTATCGCCGATGACCCCGAGATCGCTGCCGATGCACTGGTTGGCCTCGGAGAGCAACCGATCGGAGCGCTGACGGTACACCCCCATGATGGTGAACTCGTGGGCCGAGAGATCGTTGTCCTTCCGCGCGATGGCGGCGTCGAGCGCCTGCTTCCGCTCCCGGGCCGATCCGACGGTGGAGTCGAGCTGGTTCAGCTTGTCGGAGAGGCAGAGGGTCTTCACGACGTCGCGCTCGGAGCGCGCCTTCTCGAGCATGCGGCGGACGGTGGTCGCGCCGAGCTCGACGCGACCCACGATGGCGTCTGCGCGCTTGCTCATCTCCTCGGGGCTCAGGTTGACGGGTCGCTGGAGATCCCCGGGCTGCGCCGCAGCGCCGTCTTGTGCGCTGGCGTCGTCGTAGTGGAGCGCAAACGCCCCCACCGTCACGAGGGACGCGAGAGCCACGATGGAGAAGCGCGAACGCATGGAGAAGAGCACCTTTCGGAGAAGCGAGGAGCCACCTTAGACGGCAGGGTGTGCTCTGTCAATCACCTGGTCAATCGCGTGGGCGGGACCTGGGGGACCGACCTCTCGGGCCCGCCTGGGTAGGTGCACGGCGATGGCGCGGAGTTCATCGACGGGTTGGCGAGGCTCGGCCCGGGGCTACTCGAGCTCCCAGACGTCACCGTCGTGGGCGACGCGCAGCTCCCCTCGATAGCCGGAGCTCCGAGCGTCCTCCAGCATCGCGTCATCGAGGTCGAGGCCGGTGTGGTGGGTGAGGAGGAGCCGCTTGGCGCCCGCCGAGAGCGCGACCGCCCCCGCCTGCGCCGGCGTCAGGTGCCCGTAGTCATGGGCCATATCGACGCCGATGCGCGACGCCGCTTCACAGACGAACAGATCGGCGCCCTGGGCGGCTGCACGCAGCCCATCGCAGAGCCCCGTGTCTCCAGAGTACGTGAAGACGAAGGAGGGCCCCTCCAGCCGGAGCGCGAGCGCCGGGTTCTGCCCGTGTCCGTGGTGGACGGCGTGCGCCGAGAGCACCGCGTCCTCGATCGCGACCCGCTCGCCGTCCTCGAGGCCATGCAAGAAAAAGGGGTACCGACTCGGCAGCGCGCCGCCATCCTCGGGCTGATGGAAGCGAAGCAAGGACGGAAGGGCGTCCGCCGAGGGCCTCGGAAGGTAGAGGTGCAGCGGCTCGGCCCGCCCGCGATGGACGGCCTCGCAGCTCCGAGACTGGAGGAACGGCGGGAGCGCCGCGTGGTCGGCGTGCGGGTGGGACACGGCGACGTGATGAAGAGAGACCGGGTCGACGCCGGCCCGCGCGAGACGGAGCCGCGCGCCCTCGCTGCAGTCGAACAGCACGGAGCCGCCGGGCCACTCGAGGAGGAAGAGCGGCGGTTGGCGCTCGAGGGCGCCGGGAGGCGTGCCGAGGCAGGTACCCGAGCCGAGGACGAGGAGTCGCATGCCGTCCGTCGCAGGATAGCAGCACGCCCCGCACGAGACGCGAGAGCGAGGGTCGCGTCGCAGCTTCCGCCGCCCCGTCCCCGCGTGACGCGCGCGACGCAGGCCTCGGCGGCGAGGGCTTCGAGCCGCAGGAAGCGCCGTGCGCGCGGCTCAGCGTGGGGGGAAGAGGGCGAGCCAGGCCGCGACGAAGCGTCGTGACGTCGCGTCCACGTCGACGTCGAGCGGCACGTGGACGAAGAGCGACCGACCTGCGGTGGCCGCGAGCGATGCATAGTACGTCGCGTTGCACACGAAGTCGCCGGCGTCGTCGGACGCCTCCCAGCCCTCCAACAGCCGCACGAGGGCGTCCACGTCGAGCGATGTCCGCCGCTCCGCGGGCCCGTCTCGATCGAGCGGCGCGCAGGAGCGGGTCGCCGTGTGGGAGCCTCCGCGGAGGTTCTGAGCGCGCCGCTCGATCGAGACGCGCGACCGACCCACCGCGACGCCAAAGTGGACCAGCAGGCTCCGCCCCCAGCGCGCGACGAGCTCGCCCGGACCGTCGCGCGCCCTCTCGAAGCTCGTCTCCCAGAGGAGCGCCTCCACCCGGAGCCCGGAGCGACGCGCCTCGTCGCCGACCGAGCGCGCGACGGGCCAGGACGGGTTGTCTCTCACGTCGCCGAAGGGACCGAACCCGGTGACGACGAGCGCGACGGCGGGCGCCGAGCTCACGGCGCCGTCCGCGCCTCGTCGCCCGAGAGCAGATCGAAGAGCCGCCCCGCGAACGTCGCCGCGAGCAGGTGCTCGACGTCCTCGGGGGTCACGGCGAGCAGCGCCTGCCGCGCCGTCTCGCGCGCCTCGACGAGCGTGATGCGGGAGAGCGCCTCCTTCACCTCGGGGAGCGCCGCGGGCTCCATCGACAGGCAGCGGAACCCGAGCCCGACGAGCAGGATCGCGCCGAGCGGATCGCCCGCCATCGAGCCGCACACGCTCGCCGGCTTCCCCGCGCTCTCGGCGGCCTTCGCGACGCGGTCGGCGAGCCGGAGGACGGCGGGATCGAAGGGCGTCGAGAGGTGGACCAGCCCGGGGCTCGTGCGGTCGGCCGCGAGCGTATACTGGACGAGATCGTTCGTCCCGAGGGAGAGGAAGTCGGCGCGCGGCGCGAACACGTCCGCCAGGATCGCCGCCGAGGGGACCTCGACCATCATCCCGAGCGGCACGCGATCGGCGCGCTCGTGCCTCGCCTGATCGACCTCCTCGGTCGCCCGGGAGAACAGCCGCCGCGCCTCGACCCACTCCCGCACCGTCGCGACCATCGGCACCATGACGCGCACCGGGCCCGCAGCCGACGCGCGGATCATCGCCCGGAATTGCGTGAGAAGGAGCTCGGGGCGCGCGAGCGAGAGCCGGATGGCGCGCATGCCGAGGGCCGGGTTCTGCTCCTTGGGGTTCGAGATCCCCGACGCCTGCTTGTCGGCGCCGAGATCGAAGGTGCGGACCGTGAGCGGGAGCCCCTCGAGCAGCCGCGCCGCCTCGCGGTACGCCTCGAATTGCTCTTCCTCCGAGGGGAGGCGCGCGCGGTTCGTGAACAGGAACTCGGTGCGGTACAGGCCGACCCCCGCCGCGCCGTGGGACGTGGCGAGCTCGACCTCTCGCGTCACCTCGATGTTCGCGAGGAGCTCGATGGCCTCGCCGGACGCGAGACCTCCCCTGCGCTTGGCCTCGCCGAGCAGGTGACGAGCGAGCGCTCGGTGCCGCTCGGCGCGCGCGCGCCCGGCGGTGACGAGCTCGCCTGGGGGGTGCAGCGTCACGGTGCCGCGGAGCCCGTCGACGAGCAGTTGGTCCCCGGACACGACGGCCTCGACGAGCCCCGCGACGCCCACCACCGCGGGCACCTCGAGCGCGCGCGCGACGATCGCGGTGTGGCTCGTGCGCGTGCCGATCTCCGTGGCGATCGCGACGAGCATCGCGCGATCCACGTCGAAGAGATCGGGCGGCGCGAGATCTCGGGCCACGAGGATCACGGGCTCCTCGAGCTTCGGGATCGCGCGCTTCGCGCCCGTCAGCGCGAGGAGCAGCCGCTCGCCGACGAAGGCGAAGTCGTGCGCGCGCTCGCGGAGGTAGCCGTCCTCGTGCCGCGACAGCTCGCTCGCGAACTCTCGCACCGCCGTCGCGACCGCCCACTCCGAGCACTGGTGGTCGAGGGTCATGTGCCGCTCGACCGCCTCTCGGAGCGTCGGATCTGCCACCATGGCGATGTACGCCTCGAGGACGCCTCCCTCGGCGCCCGCGACGCCGTCGCGCGACGCCTGAGCGAGCCGCGCGAGCTCGGCCTGCGCCGTCCGGACGGCCGCCGCGAACCGCGCGCGCTCGCCCTCGAGCTCTGCCTCCGAGACCTGCCGCTGGACAAAGGGAACCCTCTCGGGTCCGAGGACGAGCGCGGGGCCGACCGCGACGCCGGCCGAGGCCGCGATCCCCACGAACCGAGCCGACGTGACGGGTCCCCTCGGCGAGGTCACCGCCCCTCCCCGAACCCGTCGGCGATGAGCGCGCCGATCGCGCCCAGGCACTCGGAGGCGCGCTCGCCCTCCGCGACGACCTTGATGCGGACCCCCTTCGCCCCGCAGAGCAGGAGGACCCCCATCACGCTCTTCGCGTTGGCGGTCTGCGCGCCGCGGGACGCCGTCACCTCGCAGGGGAAGCGGGACGCCGTCTGGGTGAGCTTGACCGCCGCGCGGGCGTGGAGCCCGAGGTCGTTCACGATCTCGAAGTCGGCCTCGGCCCTCATGGACGACCGGCCTCTCGATCGACGTCTCGGTGCGCGGCGACGACGCCATGGAACCCCGCGGCGAGGAGCCGCCTCGCCAGCTCCTCCGCGAGCGCGACGCTCCGGTGACGCCCGCCCGTGCACCCGAACGCGACCGTGAGGTAGCTCTTGCCCTCCCGCTCGTAGCGCGGGAGCAAGAAGCGGAGGAGCGCCTCGACTTGGTCCGCAAACGCTCGCGACTCGTCGGACCCGAGGACGTACGACGCGACCGCCGGGTCCTTGCCGGACCTCGGGCGGAGCGCGGGCACGAAGTATGGGTTGTCGAGGAAGCGCACGTCGAAGACGACGTCGGCGTCGACGGGCATCCCGTATTTGAAGCCGAAGGACAGGCACCGCGTCACCATCGGCGGCGCCTCGCCCCCAGGCGACACGAGCGCCAGGATCCGTCGCCGCAGCTCGTGGACGGAGGCGCCCGTCGTGTCGACGACCCAGCGCGCGCTCGCGCGGAGCTGCGCCATTCGGTCGCGCTCGAGCTGGATCCCGTCGAGGACGGCGACCGCGTGCGACGACGGATCGAGCGTCGAGAGGGGGTGCGGGCGGCGCGTCTCCGAGAAGCGGCGGAGCAGGGCCTCGTCGCTCGCGTCGAGGAAGAGCACCGACACCTCCCAGGCGTCGTCGCTCGACACCGCCACGAGCGTGTCCGGCGCCTGATCGAGGAACGCGCGCACGCGCACGTCGACACAGAGCGCCACCTTGTCGAGCCCGCTCTCCCTGCAGACGCGCAGCGTCTCACCGATGAGCGGCACCGGGAGGTTGTCGACGCAGTAGAAGGCGAGATCCTCGAGCGCGTGGAGCGCGGTCGACTTCCCCGCGCCGCTCATCCCGGTGACGACGACGAGCTCTCGCAGGCGCGCGCTCATGGCGCCTTCGGGCGCTCGGACGGGATGGTCGGCGGGAGCACCTGCTCCCGGGCGTCGCCGCCGAGCGTCCGGGAGAGCGTCCCGAAGAAGTCGCGCGCAGAGTGGACCCCGGAGAGCCGGAGCAGCTCGTTGCGCGCGGCCACCTCGAGGATGCTCGCGATGCTGCGGCCCGGTCGGACCGGGAGCAAGATCTCTCGGATCGGTACGCCGAGGACGTCGGTGAAGCGATCGTCGACGCCCATCCGATCGTACTTCGCGTCGTCGCCCCAGGGCTCGAGCCGGATGACGAGGTGGATGCGCTTGCGCTCCTTCGCCGCCGTCACGCCGAAGAGGCTCTTCACGTTCAGCACGCCGAGCCCTCGCGCCTCGATGTGGTCGCGCAGGAGCGAGGCCGGTGCGCCGTACACGATCCCGGGCGGTCGCCAGTCGCAGTGCACGACGTCGTCGGCGACCAAGCGGTGGCCGCGCATGACGAGCTCGAGCGCGCACTCGCTCTTGCCGATGCCGCTCGGGCCGAGCAGGAGGAGCCCCTGACCGAAGACGTCGACGAGCACCCCGTGGATGACGGTGCGGGGCGCGAGGCGCTCGTCGAGGACGTGGTGGAGCGCCGCGATCGTGTGGCTCGAGCGCGCGTCGGAGACGGCGAGCGGCGTGCTGGTCGCGTCGGCCTCGCGCGCGAGCGCCGCGCGGACATCGGGATCTCGGGCCGTCAGGACGACGAGCGAGAAGCGGAGCGAGAAGAAGGTCCGGATCGCGCGCTTCCGCTCGTCGTCGGGCAAGAGGACCAGGTAGGAGATCTCGGTCTCGCCGAGGACCTGGATGCGCGTCGGGACGACGCCGTGCTTGTGGCCGACGAGGAGGAGACCGGGCTTCTGGATGCGCGGGTGGGCGATGATCCGCTCGCGGCCGTCGTGCCCCGCGACGAGCGTCAACCCGACGCGGAGCTCGGGATCGGCGAGGAGATCCGCGACGCCGAGGGTGGGCGCCCCATCGGGCAAGGGGACCGAGTCGGGGTCCTCGATCATCCGCCGATGGCGTCGTCCTCGCCCTCGAGCAGCGAGTAGATCGCGCGTGGATCGGCCGCAGCGAGCAGGCGATCGCGGAGCGCGCCGTTGCGCAGGATGCGCGAGACCCTCGCGAGCACCTTGATGTGCTCGACCGCCTGCTTCGGGCCGACGACGCCGAAGAGGATCTTCGCGGGCTTGTCGTCGATGGAGTCGAAGTCGACGCCCCCGGGGCAGACGAGGAGGGCGCCCACCTGGCCCGTCGCGCGCTCGAGCGTCCCGTGCGGCACGGCCACGCCGTCACCGATGCCCGTCGACTGGAGCGCCTCGCGCTCCTCGAGGATCGCGAGGAGGTCGGCCTCGGGGGCCTCGACCGCCGTCGAGAGGAGGCGCGCGAGCTCGAGGAGGCTCTGCCTCTTGTCGAGGCTCCGGGAGGGCGGGACCAGACCGACCCGCTCCTCCGTCACGATGCCCGAGAGCCTCACGGCTCTTCGACGGGGCCGGAGCCGCGCGCGGCGAACTCGCCCGCGCTCTCGCCGCTGCGAGTCTTGGCGAGCTCGGCGCTGCGCTCCTGGCGGATCTGGCGCTCGAGCTTGTCCTGGACCGCGTCGATGGACGCGTAGAGATCGTCGCCCGCCTCGCTGGCGAGGAAATGGCTCGATCCCGCCGTCACCTCGGCCTCGCAGCGCTGGAGCTTGTTCTCGACGGACAGCGTGACCTTCGCGCGAATCGGCTGCCGCAGGAACTTCTGCAGGCGCCCGATCTTCTCGCTGGCGTAGTCCTTCATGGGTTCAGAGGCCTCGAGGTGACGGAACGTGATCGCGATGTTCATGGGCGATTCTCCGGGGTGCTGGGGTCTTGGGTCTTTTCTCTAGAAGAGTCTCTTGCGCTTGCCCGACGGGAGGATGCCGAGCTGCTCACGGTACTTGGCGACGGTGCGCCGCGCGATCTTGATGCCCTCGGCCTGCTCGAGGAGGTCCACGATGGCCTGATCCGAGAGCGGGGTCTCCTTGTCCTCGGACTCGACGATCTTCTTGATGGCCTGCTTGACGCTCTCGGAGGCGATGTCACCGTCGGCCTCGCCGGCCACGCGCTTGATGGACGAGTTGAAGAAGTACTTCAGCTCGAAGATGCCGTGGGCGGTGTGCAGGTACTTGTTCGTCGTGACGCGTGAGATCGTGCTCTCGTGGAGCTCCAGCTCTTCGGCGATGTTGCGGAGGATCATTGGCTTCAAGTAGAGCGGCCCCTTCTCGAAGAAGTCGCGTTGCCTCTCGACGATCGCCTGCGTCACGCGGATGATCGTCCGCCGCCGCTGGTCGATGGCGCGGATGAGCCACTGCGCGTTGCGGAGCTTCTCGGCGATGAACTCCTTCGCGGTGGGATCCTTCCCGAGGAAGGAGTCGGCGAGCGCCTTGTTCACGTAGAGGCGCGGCAGGCCGCGATCGTTGTCGCGCACGTGGAACTCGCCGTCGGCTTCCTTCACGACGTACACGTCGGGCGAGATGGTGATGCTGCGCTCGTCGGTCGTGGAGAAGTTGCGCGCCGGGCGCCCCTCGAAGGACTGGATCTCCCGCGCGCACTCGTACACGTCCTCGAGCTCGATCTGCAGATCGCGCGCGATGGCCGCGTAGTTGTGCTTCTCGAGGTTTGCCATGTGCTGGTCGATGACGGCGAGCTCCGTCTCGTCGAAGCCCGCGAGCTCGGCCTGCACGCGGAGGCACTCCTGGAGATCCCGCGACGCGACGCCGACCGGATCGAAGCGCTGGATCATGCGCAGCACCTCCTCGGCGTCCTCGGGATCGAGCCCGGCCTCGCGCGCCAGATCTTCGATGGTGAGATCCGGGATCTCCGTCCCGTCGGGCCTCGTCATCCCCGCGAGGTCCAAGAAGCCCTGCTCGTCGAGGTTGCCGATGACGAGCTCGGCGAAGGTGCGCTCCTCCGCGGTGAAGTCCGCCATCACGAGCTGCCCACGGAGGTGGTCCTCGAGGCTCATCGGCCGCGTCAGCGTCTGCTCGATCGACGGGAGATCGTCCTGTCCCCCGCGGCTCCCCGAGGACGGCTGCTGGAGCGTGCGGTTCGCGAGGAGCTGCTCCCAGTCGAGCTCGCTCGCCTTCTTCTCGTCGGCCCTGGTGGCCAGATCCGTGCTCGCGGCCGGTGGCTCGGTGTTGTCGACCATCCGGGCCTCGGACGTGATCTGCGGCAAAGACGCCCGGTCCTCGGCGCCGCGCGGCATCGGCTCGACGCGATCGTCCGCGAGCACCGGGTTCGCCTCGAGCTCGCGGCCGACCTCCTCGATGAGCTCGAGCTGCGACAGCGCCAGGAGCTTGATCGCCTGCTGCAGCTGGGGGGTCATCACCAGCGTCTGCTGCTGCGCGAGGTGCTGGTGTTGGGCGAGCTTCATCCGCTTCGAGATCTCGTCGGGGGCCTGAGGCTCAACTTAGCTCATTCTTCCGAGAGGTGAGCGACGAACGCCGCGCGGACGTCCGCGGGCATGTCGATCGACGTGAGGGTCCTGAGATCGGAGACGACGACCGTGTGGCGGACGACGGCCGCGACCACCCCGTCGCCGCGCAGGAAGACGTACTCGAGGACGGCGCTGCGACGCCCCAACCTCGCGCACCGCGTCTCGATCGTCACCACGTCCCCGTAGCGGAGCGGCGCGCGATGGTCGGTCTCGACGTGCACCGCCGGGAAGCCCGTGTGCCTGCCGACGATGAGGCCCGGGTAGCCGCCAGGGAGGCCCACGAAGAAGTGCTCCATCGCCTCGTGGGCGTACGACAGGTACCGCGCGAAGAAGAGGATGCCGGCGGCGTCGACCTCCTCGAACCGCACGTGCCGCGTGTACCGGATCATGGGCCCTTCTCGAGAAGGTAACGCAGGACCACCGCGGTGTCAGGGCTCCCGCATCGCCGCGAGCGGATCGACCGACGCGGCCCTGTAGGCGGGCGCGATGGTGAGCGCGACGAACGGCAGCGTCACGAGACCCACCACCGCCGCGAGGTCGGACAGGCCGACGGCGGGCGTGAGGGGCCCCCGCGCGGCCACGTGGCCCCACCCGGCGAGGACGTCGCGCAGCACGGGCGCGCCGAGCGGGAAGGCCCACGCGTACGCGACGAGGACGCCCGTCATCGAGCCGACGAGCGCGAGGATGCCCGCCTCGATGGCCTTCATCGCGAGGACGTCCCCCGTCGCCCAGCCGGTCGCCTTGACGATCGCGATCTCGCGGCGCTCACGCGCGCCGACGCCCGAGAGGCGGTCGGCGAAGAGGACGAGGGCGGCGAGCGCGACGGGCAGGAGCGCCCCCTGCACGAAGCCCGCGCGGTGGGAGAGCGCGAGCGCGTGGACGCGGCGCACGAGGCGCCTGTCGACGATCCGCGCGCCGGGCAGGATCTCCTCGGCGCGTCGCGCGAGGGCCGGGGCCTCGTCGGGCGTCACCAGATCGACGACGACGTCGACGGCCTGCCCGTCCGGCACCCCGAGCAACAGGCGCGCCGACGGCTCGGGCACGACGACGACGTCGGCCGCGATCATCGACACGTCCGAGGAGAAGACCGCGCTCACCGTGCACGCGAAGGCGCGCTCCCCTCCTCCCGTGAGGCGGAGCTCGTCCCCCACGCGCACGCCGACCGCGCGCGCGAGCACGTCCCCGAGCACGCAGCCGCCCGGGGGGATGGGACGATCGCCTCCGCCCGAGGGATCGACGCCGTCCGGCCCAGCGCCGACGACGGTCACGTTCCCCTGGAGGAGCGGGACGAAGAGCGGCCCCCAGACCCTCGCCGACGCGCCGCGCACGCCCGGCACCCTCGCGAGCTCGTCGGCGAGGCCCACCTCGAGGAGCGCGGGCCGCCCGGCGACGAGCCTCGAGACGACCAGGTCGTGGGCGCCCGCCTCGGCCCGCGCCGCCTCGGCCGAGAGCGCCGAGGCGACGAAGAGCGCCGCCGCGAGGACGGTGACCGCCGCGGTGAGCGCGAGGACGACCGCGAACGAGCGGCGGCGCTGGCGGACGAGCGAGCCTGCGGCAAAACGGAAGAGCGCGAGGAGGCGCCTCACCGCGCGGCCCCCGGCGCGCCGAAGACGAGCGTCGTCGGCTCGGTGTCGTGCGCCCCCACATCGTCCGCAGAGAAGGCGCCCGGCTCCGTCAGCGAGAGGAAGCGCACGTGACGAGAGCTGCCGCCCACCGCGAGATCGGGCGACGGCATCGCGCGGGCGACCCGGGCGGTGTGGGTCGCGCGGCGCGCCGCCGCTGCCCGCCGTCGCGACGCGTCGAGCCCCGCGAGGACGAGCCCGGCGAGGAGCAAGGCGAGGCTCGCGGCGAAGAGGCGCGGCGCGGTCACTTCGGGAAGATCCAGGCGTATACGTTCGTCAGGGCGAAGTCCGCGAGGAGGATGGAGATGGCGGTGACGATGACGGAGCGCGTGGTCGCGCGGCCGACGCCCTGGGTGCCGCCGCGCGTCGTCAAGCCGCAGTGGCACCCGACGAGCGCGATGATGGCGCCGAAGACCGGGGTCTTCAGGTAGCCGTTCCAGAAGTCGGCGAGCCTCGTCGCGTCGAGGGCGGTGCTCAAGAAGAAGCTCGCCGGGAGATCGAATTGGAGGTCGACGACGAGCGCCGCGCCCGCGATGCCGATGACGAGGCTCACGATGCAGTGGATCGGCAGCACGATGACCGCCGCGACGAGGCGCGGCATGACGAGCTTCTTGACGGGATCGGCGCCCAGGGCGGAGATGGCATCGATCTGCTCCGACACGGCCATGCTGCCGAGCTCGGCCGCGATCCCCGCCGCGATGCAGGAGCCCGCGATGACCGACGTGAGCGCCGGCGCGAGCTCGCGCGTGAACGAAATGCCGATGATGCGCCCCGTGTACTCTAGCCCGCCGAACTGGCTGAGCGACAGCGAGAATTGGAGCGCCATCACCATCCCCACGAAGAGGCCGGTGATCCACACGAGCCCGAGGCTCCGCACGCCGATGGCCTCGAGCTGCACCGCGAGCTCACGCCCCTCGAACGGGCGCTTGAACAGGGCGCGCACCGAGCCGAAGAAGAGGAGCGACATGTGCCCGAGCATGTCCAGGGTCTCGACCACCCGCTCCTCGACCCGCGTCTTCTCGGGCCCAGGCTTGCGCGCGGAGGCGCCGAGGGGCACCGAGGCGTCGCCGCGGCCGGCGCTCATGGTCGGCGCTCGAGGTGGAAGCCCTCGACGAGCCGCTCGAACGCGGGCGCGCTCTCGTCGAGGCCGCGCGCCGAGAAGGAGACGAAGTCGAAGACGCACGCGTCCTTCTTGAGCACGAGGGCGTGGAACCGCCGCTCGACGCCGTCGAGCTTCGCCGCGAGGCGCGTGTAGAGAGCCTCTCGGCCGTCGATCATGCGGCGACTCTCCGACACGACGACGCGCTCGGTGAAGGTGAGCAGGAGATGCGCGCGGAGCGCCTCGAGCGGCACGTCGTCACCGTCCCGATCACAGCGGCCGTTGACCAGCACGACGTCGCCCGTCGCCGCGTCCCGGAAGGCGAGGAGCGCGCCCCGCTCGGAGAGCCGCTCGAAGGAGCCCGGCAGCGGCCCGACACGGAACGCGAGGCGCCCATCGTCGAAGCGCCCGCCCTCGAAGCGCGTCGTCGCGCACCCCCAGCCGACGAGCCCCAAGGTGACCACGCACGTGCGCACCCACGCGGTCCAGGTCGACGGGATCTCGAGCATCGGGCCGGGGCGTCGTAGCCCAGAAATAGGGAAAGGGCCTGCCACACCCGCTTTCCGCTGCCGTTGCTCCCTTCCGGTCCTGGCGGGGTTCACGGCGCGCTGTTGGCAGACCCATGAGGGTACGTCGATACCTCACGCACCTCTTAGCTCATCGGTCGCCGGACGTCGAGCCCTCATTGAGACGGATCTTTGCGAGGGGCGCGGTCCTTCGCTACACACGTGCTCGTGGTCACGTCGTCTCCCTGGAAGCTGGCGGCGCTGCCGGGCCTCGCGCTCGCGGCGCTCGTCCTCACGGTGCCGACCGCCGAGGCCGCCGCGGAGGACGGGGCACCTCGACGGCTCGAGGTCCCGGGCGAGGCCGACGGGTTCTACGTCCCGCCGCGCGGCGGCAAGGGCAAGCGCACGGTGCTCGTGTGGCTCCACGGCCGCGGGGGGAACCCGGAGGCCGACTGCCGCAAGTGGGCCCAGGTGACGACCGAGTTCGGCTGGCTGCTCTGCCCGGCCGGCCCCGAGAACCGCGGCGGCGGCGCCCGGGGCTGGAACAACGAGTGGCCTGGCGCCAAGAAGACCGTGGACGCGACGATGCAGGCCTTCTTGGCGAAGCACAAGAAGCGCGCAAAGGAGAAGGGGAACATCCTCATCGGCTTCTCCGAGGGCGCCTTCGTCGGGATGAACATCGCCGTCCGCGAGCCCGACGTCTACTCGCGCTGGATGATCCTCGCGGCCAACGACGTCTATTGGGGGATGGACGGCAGCGAGGAGCTCAAGAAGAACAAGAAGCAGATCCGCCGCGTCTATCTCCTCACAGGCGAGAAGGACATGGTCGTCGAGCCGACCCGCCGCGTCGGCAAGCAGCTGAAGGACCAGGGGGTCCGCGTGATGCTCTCGACGCCCGACGACATTGGGCACGAGGTCCCCTCGGACAGGATGAAGCAGCTCTACCGGAGGCCACTCCTCTGGCTCACGAGCGCGAAGTGATGGTCGCCCTCACAGCGGCGCGCAGACGCGACGCGGCGCCCTCACGGCGCTGACGTACGAGCGCGAAGCGAGCGCAGCCGTCACGGCGTCGCGCAGACGCGACGCGGCGCCCTCACGGCGCTGGCGCACGAGCGCGAAGCGAGCGCAGCCGTCACGGCGTGAGCAGCACGGCGCCGGCGTCGAGCACGCAGGCGACGGCCTTCCATCCATCGGCGGCGGTGCACGCGTTCAGCGTGAAGAAGGTCGTAGGCTTCCAGACTTCGCTGCGCCCGTCTCCCACCAGCAGCACGCGATCGCGGCCGGCGAGCGCGGCGAGGGTGCCGTGCGGCGAGCGGATCGTGCCGCGCCCCCCGGCGCCCGCGGGCCACGCGGCGACGACTGCGCGGGAGCCATCGGCTGGGATCTCGAAGGCGACGCCCGACACGAGCACGCTGAGCCCGCTGTCGGTCCGGTCGAGGAGCGCGGGGAGCACGGACTTCGGACAGAGCGGCGAGGTCGCGCCCACGAGCGGGAGCACGAGATCGCGCGTGCCTCGCACATGAAGGAGCACCGGCTCCGTCTTGCAGCGGTCCGTCGCAGACTCGACGCGCATCCCCTCGACGAGATCGGCGAAGGGCGAGAACGGCGTGCCCGCGACGGGCGCGGCCTCGTCCCCCGTCACCGCGTCCACGGAGACGACGCCGTCGGCCGTGAGCACGGAGAGCTTCCCGTCCGCTCCGAAGGCGAGCGGGAGCGCGACGCTCGAAGGGACGGGCATCGCCTTGAGCGGGCGCGCGCGCACCTTCTTGGGCTTCGCGGTCTCCTCGAGCGCGCGCTCGAGCTCGAGGGTGCGCTTCGCCTTGGGACGCGTCGCGCGGAGGAGCGTGAGCGACGAGAAGGACTCGAGCATCGCGCCCTTCGCGAGCTGCGCCCGCGCCTCCGCGAACACGAGATCCTCGGTGGCCGCCGGATCCGCGCACGCGAAGGCCTGACCGCCGAGCTCGCGCACGATCGTGGGCTCGGCGCAGAGCTCTTGCGCGAGCAGGCGCTGCCTCCCGGGGCGCACCACGTCCGGTCGCTTCGCGGCCTGGGACGCGAGCCACGAGGCAGCGAGCCGGAGCGACAGCGCGGGCTCGGTCGCCTCACGCGAGAAGCCGCCGTCACGATCGACCCACCGGAGCGTCGCGGTCGCCGCCCCGACCGGAGCCTGGGTGCCCTCCAGCGAGAGCTGGACCGACACGTCGTCGCGACCGTCGCCGTCCCGATCGGCGCCGTCCACGTCGAGGTCGAGCCGCGTGCCCTGCGCGACGGGACGCACCTCCAGCTCGACGGCGTGGCGGCTCGCGAGGGAGACCACCGCGACGTAGCGATCGGGCCGACGCTCGACGGGATCGGCGGACTTGCAGACCGACGCGACGTCGAGCGCGACCGACGCACGCCCCGTCCCGTAGACGCGAGGGGAGAGCTCGCAGTCCGCCCCCGACGGGAGGAAGGCCGGGAGCTTGACGAGAGTGACGGCCTCCCCCGCAGCGTACCGCACGAGCTCTCCGGCGGAGCCCGCGCCGTCGGTGACGAGCGCGACCACGACCCCGTCGGCGAGCGCGACCCCCGCGGAGAAGATCCGCCCGGGCGGCGCGGAGAGCTTCTGGCCGCCGAGCTCCCAGACCGTCGCGCCTCGAGGCGGCGCGGCGCCGGGCACGCGCGCGCCCGACGCGCTCTCGGCAGGGGCCGCGCCGCTCACCGCGAGCCCCGGCGCGCTCACGCTCGGCGCCCCGCCCGCGTCGAGCGGATCGATGGTGTACGGCACGAAGGGCTTGTCGCTCCCACACTTGCACCCCGCCGTGAGCGCCGGGCCGACGACCAGGAGGACGCCGACCGCGCGCGCCGTGAGGCGGCGCACCGAGACCGAGGGGGGGATCTTCATCGAGCCCCCGCCTTCTGCCCCGAGTCGATCCGCTTGGCAAAGCACGATCGGCCGTGCGATGACGCAGAGCGGCATGCGGTTCTTCGCCGTGCAAGTTGACGAGCGCCAAGAAACCCTGTGAGATCGCAGAGCTCCATGCGGACCCGCCGGGCGCTCCTCGTCGCTGCCCTCGCCCTCGGTGTTTCTTGGGCGGCGCCGCCCTCGTCCGTCGCCTGGGCGCAGGGTGACGCGGGGAAGCTCGCGGCGGCGGCGGAGGAATTCGACGAGGGAACGAAGGCGTTCAAGCGGAAGGAGTACGAAGAGGCGGCGGCGCACTTCGAGGCAGCCGATCGCTACGCGCCGAGCCCGGCGTCCATCGGCAACGCCATCCGCGCCCGGAGGTCGGCGAAGCAGCTCGCGCGCGCCGCGACGCTGTCTGCGCTGGCGATCCAGCGGCACCCGGACGCGAAGGAGCTCGTCGCGACGTCGAAGGGAATCCTCCACGAGGCCGACAAGACCCTCGGACGCGCGGACATCACCTGCCGGCCAGCGTGCACGCTCGTCGTCGACGGCAAGGTCGCGAGCGACGCCGAGGTGACCACGTTCGCGCTCTACCTCGACCCGGGCGAGCACACGGTCGTGGCCGGATGGACCCAGGATCGGTCGAAGACCTCCAAGCTCGAGGCAAAGAAGGGCGAGGCGCAGCCGCTCTCGCTGGACGCGCCCCCCGTGCCGAAGAAGACGGAGCCGAAGCCCGCACCGGACGCCCCGCCCGCCACGTCGACCGCGCCGTCGGCGTCGACGAGCGCCACGCTGGACCCCTCCGCGAGGAAGCCGCTCCCGCCGTGGGTCACCTACGGCGGCGCGGGGCTCAGCGGCGTCCTGCTCGGCGTGTCCATCTGGAGCGGCATCGACACGCAGAACAACCCCGGCAAGACGAAGGTCATCGAGCAGTGCGCGGGCAAGTCGACGAGCTGTGACGCGTACGCCACCGGCAAGGCGAAGGAGCGCCGCACGAACTTCCTCTTCGGCGCCACCGCCCTCGTCGGGGTCGCGACGGGCGTCGTCGCGCTCGCCTTCACCGACTGGTCGGCGCCCCGGACCGAGGCCGCGCGCCTCATCCCGGTCCCCCAGCCGATCCCAGGTGGCGCGGGCGTCTCCTGGGGGGGACACTTCTAGCCGCCATGACGCAGCCTCTCCCGGTGGAAGCCGAGCGGCTCGACCGCTACGAAATCCTCGCCGAGCTCGCGTCCGGCGGCATGGCCACGGTGTACCTCGGCCGTCTCCCGGGCGCGGGCGGCTTCGAGCGGCTCGTCGCGATCAAGCGGCTGCACCCCCACCTCGAGCGGGACACGTCGTTCGTCTCGATGTTCCTCGACGAGGCGCGCATCGCCGCGAGGATCCGTCACCCCAACGTCGTCTCGACGCTCGAGATCGGGACGGCCGAGCGAGGCTACTTCCTCGTGATGGACTACGTCGAGGGGCCGACGCTCTCGCGGCTCCTGTCGAAGGCCGCGCAGGTGGGCGACCGCATCCCGACGAAGGTCGCGCTCCGCATCCTCCACGACACGCTCTCCGGGCTCCACGCGGCGCACGAGCTCACCGACGAGCAGGGGAAGCCCCTCCACATCGTCCACCGCGACGTCTCGCCGCAGAACGTGCTCATCGGCACCGACGGCACCTCGCGCATCACCGACTTCGGCGTCGCGCGCGCGATGAACCGCCTCTCCCACACCTCGACGGGGCAGCTGAAGGGCAAGCTCGGATACATGGCGCCGGAGCAGGCGCGGGGCGAAGAGGTCGATCGCCGCGCCGATCTCTTCGCGGCGGGGATCATGCTCTGGGAGGTGCTCGCCGGGCGCCGCCTCTTCAAGGGGCGCAGCGAGACCGACGCCGAGACCCTCCACCGCGTCCTGCAGATGGAGATCCCTCCGGTCGCGACGCAGAACCCGGACGTCACCGCGGCCCTCGACGCCGTCCTCCTCCGCGCGCTCGACCGCGATCTGTCCCGCCGCTTCGCGACGGCGGCGGATTTCGTCGATGCGCTCGAGGCCGCGGCGGGGCCGCTCATCGGCTCGACGCGCGACGTCGCGAAGTACCTCGAGGCGACGGTCGGGCAGGAGCTCGCTGAGCGGCGCGCGGCGGTGCGGACGATGAGCGCGCTCGTGATGGGCGAACACAGCGTGCCCAACGTGCCGCGCCTCGTCCCGTCGAGCGTCTCGTCGGCGACGCTGTCGGTGCCGCAGCTCACGCGCTCGGGCCCCGTCTCGGTGGTGATGCAGCAGCCTCCACCGAAGAGCAACGCGGTCGTCATCGGGGTCCTCGCGGGGGCGCTCATCGTGGCGCTCGGCGGGGTCGGGCTGCTGCTCATGCTCCGGCGCGACACGCCACCTCCGGTCGCGGCGGCGACACCGCCGACGACGTCCTCCGCCCCCTCGGCCACCGCGCCGGCCCCGTCCGCCGACGCGCCCAGCTCGGCCGCGGCCCCAGCGATCTCGAGCACGGCCCCGACCACGCCTTCCGCGCCGAAGGCGGGCGGCGGCCCCTGGAAGGGCCCGGCAGGCGGACCTCCGCCCGGCCCGAAGCCCGGCGGCGACGACGGACTGTCGGTGAACCCGTATCGTCCCTGACGTCCACGACGCAGCGCATGGGGACGAGCGCAGAGGCCCGCGCCACGAGGCGCTCGCTTCGCCGCACGCGCGAGGCGCGGATCGAGCGGCCTACGACGGCACGCGGATCTCGTTCGACAGCGCGATCCTGCACCGCGCGCGATAGCCCATGCCGAGCCAGGGCGGCGACGGGCGGACTCGCCCCGACCGCCCCGCTCGCGGGACCGTCGGGGCGATCGACGCGCCTCGCGTCAGCTCCCGACCGCGGTCGCGATCTCGTCGAACATCCCCTCGAAGAGGATGCTCGAGAGGTATCGCTCGCCCGCGTCGGGCAAGATCGCGACGATGGTCTTGCCCTCGAAGCGTGGATCGCGTGCGAGACGGTCGGCGACGACCATGGCCGCGCCCGAGGAGATCCCGGAGAGCATGCCCTCCTCCTTCGCGAGCCGGCGGGCCATCGCGACGGCCTCCTCGTTGGTCACGAGCGCGACCTCGTCGACGAGCGAGAGGTCGAGGTTCTTCGGGATGAAGCCCGCGCCCAGCCCCTGGATCTTGTGTGGACCGGGGACGAGCGGCTCGCCCGCCTTCGCCTGCGAGATGACGGGCGAGGTGTTCGGCTCGACGGCCACGGAGAGGAGCGGCTTGTTCTTCCGCTGCTCGAAGTAGCGGCTGACCCCCGTCAGGGTCCCGCCCGTCCCGACGCCCGAGACGAGCACATCGACGCCGCCGTCCGTCGCCTCCCAGATCTCGGCGCCGGTCGTCTCCTCGTGGATCGACGGGTTCGCTGGGTTGTCGAACTGGCGCATGAGCACGTACCGACCCGGCTCGGCCGCCGCGAGCGCCTCGGCGCGCGCGATGGCGCCCTTCATGCCCTGCGCGCCTGGCGTGAGGATCAGCGTCGCGCCGAGCGCGACCAGCACCTTGCGCCGCTCCATCGACATGGTGTCGGGCATGACGAGCGTGCAAGCGTAGCCGCGCGCCGCCGCCGCGAACGCGAGCGCGATGCCCGTGTTGCCGCTCGTGGCCTCGAGGATGACCTTGTCCGAGCCGAGCAGGCCGCGCTTCTCGGCGTCCCAGACCATGGCCGCGCCGATGCGACACTTCACCGAGTAGGCGGGGTTGCGGCCCTCGATCTTGGCGAGGACCGTCGCCTTGGCGCCGGCGGTGATGCGGTGGATGCGGACGAGCGGCGTGCGCCCGATGGCCTTGGAGTTGTCTTCGTAGACAGTGGACATGCACGCCATGGTACTCCTCATGCCGCAGTGCGGCAACTGCGGTGCTCATCGCGGCGCCGGCGGGGAGCGGCGTCGTTCTCGTCACCGTCGTCGCCGTCGAGCGCACCGCGACGGCCGGGTCGGCTCCGAGAACGGGGGCTCTGCGCTCGCCCAGGTGGCGACCGCAGAGCCGCCACGACGCGACGCGTGAGGGACACGCGACGCCGACGCTCGCCGGGACGCTACGCCCGGAGCGCGCCTACGAGGGCGTCGAGGCACTTCTTCGCGTCGCCGAAGAGCATGCGGCAGTTGTCGTGGAAGAAGAGCGGGTTCTCGACGCCGGCGTAGCCCGCCGCCATGCCGCGCTTCATCACGACGACGAGGCGGCTCTTCCAGACCTCGAGGACGGGCATGCCGTAGATCGCGCTCCCCGGATCGTCGAGCGCGCCCGGGTTCACGATGTCGTTCGCGCCGACGACGAGCACGACGTCCGTCTTCGGGAAGTCGCAGTTGATCTCATCCATCTCGAGGACGACGTCGTACGGGACGCCCGCCTCGGCGATGAGGACGTTCATGTGGCCGGGGAGGCGGCCAGCGACGGGGTGGATCGCGAAGCGCACGCGGACGCCCTTGTCGCGGAGCGTCGCCATCAGCTCGTGGAGCGCGCCCTGCGCGCGGGCGACCGCGAGCCCGTACCCGGGGACGATGATGACCTCCTTCGCGCGGGCGAGCTCCTCGGCGACGGCCCTGGCGTCGAGCTCACGCACCTCGCCGTGCACGGCGGGCGCGTGGCTCGCCTTCGAGTCGGCGGTACCGAAGCCGCCGAACACGACGCTCAGGATGGATCGGTTCATCGCGCGGCACATGATGATCGACAGGATCGTCCCGCTCGCGCCGACGACCGCGCCCGTCACGATGAGCAGATCGTTCGACAGCATGAAGCCGGCCGCCGCCGCGGCCCACCCCGAGTAGCTGTTGAGGAGCGAGACGACGACGGGCATGTCTGCACCGCCGATCGCGAGGACGAGGTGGACGCCGAGCGCCCCCGCGAGCCCCGTCATCACGAGCACGAGCGCCACGCCCGCCGGGGGCTCCTCGCGCAAGAAGGGCGCCGCGAGGCCGAGGATGGCCAAGGCGACGAGCGCGTTCAGGAGGTGTCTGCCGGGGAGGAGCAGCGGCTTGCCCGAGAGCGAGCCCCGGAGCTTCGCCCACGCGACGATGCTGCCGGTGAAGGTGATCGCCCCGACGGCCACGCCGATCCAGATCTCGACGAGGTGGACGAGGCGCGCCCCCGGCGTCATCGCCGAGCCGGCCACGTCGTGGCCGAGGTACGACGCGAGCCCGACGAGGACCGCCGCGAGCCCGACGAAGCTGTGCAGGATCGCGACGAGCTCCGGCATCCCCGTCATCTGGACACGCTTCGCGAGCACCGCGCCGATCGCGCCGCCCACCGAGAGCGCTCCGACGAGCAGCCCGAGCCCCGCCGGCGAGGGCCCGCCGCTCGCGCGCGCCTGCGCGACCCATGACACGCCCGTGACGACGACCGCGAGCGCCATGCCCACGATGCCGAAGGCGTTGCCGGCCTTCGCCGTCTCTTGCTTCGACAGCCCGCCGAGGCTTCGGATGAAGAGCACCCCCGCGACGAGGTACGCGATGGTGAAGACGCCGTCCGAGAAGAGCTTGGTCATCGATCCGCCTTCCGGAACATGCCGAGCATCCGCTGCGTGACGAGGAAGCCTCCCGCGATGTTGATCGTCGCGACGAGCACCGCGAGGGCGCCGAGCACCGACGCGAGCGAGAGCCCGTCGATCTGGATCATCCCACCGACGACGATGATGCCGCTCACGGCGTTGGTCACGCTCATGAGCGGCGTGTGGAGCGCGGGCTTCACCGACCAGATGACCTGCCAGCCGACGAAGCACGCGAGCACGAAGACCGTGAAATGCTGCAAGAAATCGCTCGGCGCGAAGCGACCGAGCACGAAGAGGAGGATGATGAGGAGCATCCCGACGACCGTCGTCCCCCAAGCGCGACGGGTCGGGCTCGTGATGGCGCGCTGGAGCGGCTTCGCGTCGGGAGGCGGCGGCTTGGTGCTCTTCGGCGGTGCGCGATCGGCGGGGCTCGGCTCCTTGCGGGGCGGCGGCGGCAGGATCTCACCGGCGTGCACGACCATCGCCGGTCGGACGACCTCGTCCTCGAGATCGACGACGATGCGGCCATCCTTCGCCTTCGTCATGTCGGCGACGAGGTGCGCGACGTTCCCGGCGAAGAAGCGGCTCGCGACGCTCGCCATGCGGCTCGTGAGATCGGTGTAGCCGAGGATCTTGACCCCCCGATGCACGACGACCTCGTCCGGGACCGTGAGCTCGCAGTTGCCGCCCTGCTCGGCGGCGAGATCGACGACGACGGAGCCCGGCGCCATCGCCTCGACGACGTCGCGCGGGACGAGCGTCGGGGCCCTCTTGCCCGGGACGAGCGCCGTCGTGATGAGCACCGACACCTCCCTCGCCTGCGCGCGAAAGAGCGCCATCTCGGCCGCGATGAACTCGGGGCTCATCGTCTTCGCGTAGCCGCCCTGACCTTCACCGGACTCCTGGACGGTCACCTCGAGGAACTTGGCGCCCAGGCTCTCGACCTGCTCGCGCGCGGCCCTCCGCGTGTCGAAGGCGCGGACCTCGGCCCCGAGCGCGCGCGCGGCCCCCACCGCCGAGAGCCCCGCCACGCCCGCGCCGATGACGAGCACCTTGGCCGGAGGCGTCGAGCCAGCCGCCGTCACCTGCTGTCCGAAGAAGCCCTGCAGCTCGGTCGCGGCCTCGAGGACCGCGCGGTAGCCCGCGAGGTTCGCCATCGATGAGAGGACGTCGAGCTTCTGCGCGCGGGAGACCCGCGGGATGCGCTCCAGGGCGAGCGAGCTTCCGCCACGCGACGCGATCGCCTCGGGGAGCTCGGGCGCGCGCTCGGGCTGGAGCAGCGAGACGAGGAGCGCGCCCTTCGAGAGGAGGCCGATCTCGTCCATGCTCGGCGGGCGCACCTTGGTGACGACGTCGCACGCGAAGGCGTCTTCTCTCGTCGCGAGCGTCGCGCCCGCGCCTTCGTACGCCGCGTCGGTGTACCCAGCGCCCTCGCCTGCGCCTCGCTCGACGACGACCTCGTAGCCGAGATCGCGGAGCCGCTTCACGGACTCGGGGACTGCGGACACGCGCCGTTCGCGGGCCGCGGTCTCGCGGGGGACGCCGATCCTCATGGCGCGGCAGCATACGTCGCTCGGCAGGTCTCGGGCGCGTATCTTGCTGTGGCAATTGACGCGTCATGGCACGCGGCGACTCGTCTCGGCGACTCACCGCGCTCCCATCGCCGTCTCGAGCGCGGGACGCCCATCAGGGGCGCTCCCAATCGTCGAGACGACTCACCCCGCGTCCTCGACGCGCTCTCGGACCTGGAGCGTGCAGGTCGCGGGACGGGTGGTCTTCGGCGCGTCATCCTGCATGAGCAGGACGCGCCCACCCGTCGGGGCGAATCCATCGGGCTCGCTCAGGCGATCCCGTCGAGGACCTCGAGGGCGAGCTCGTACTTCCCGAGCGGCGGCATCAGGTACGCACCCTGGACCTTGTCGCGCACCGCGAAGAGCATCTCCCGCGCGATCTCGGTCCCCACCCTCCGCGCCTCGACGCCCGGCGTCGCGTTGCGCATGCGCTCGCGGATGGGCTCCGGGATCTGCATGCCGGGGACCTCGTTGTGCAAAAACTCCGCGTTCTTGTGGCTGACGAGCGGCAAGACGCCCACCATGATCGGGAGGCGGAGGTGCGCGATGCGCCCGAGCACGTCCTCGAGCACCTCGGGGAAGAACACCGGCTGCGTCATCACGAGCTCCGCCCCCGCGTCGCGCTTCTTCTCGAGCCGCGCGATCTCCTTGTCGAGATCGGGCGCGCCCGGCTCGAAGCCCGTCGCCAAGAGGAAGCGCGTCTTGCCCCCCGGGAGCGGCTTGTTCGCCGGATCGAGCGCGCGGTTCATGCGGCTCGCCATCTCGAGGAGCCCGACCGAGTCGAGATCGTAGACCGCCGTCGCCTCGGGGTAGTCGCCGACCTTCGGCGGATCTCCCGTGATGACGACGAGGTTGTGGAGGCCGAGCGCGTGCGCGCCGAGCAGGTGAGCCATCTGGGCGAGGAGGTTCCGATCGCGGCCGCAGACGTGGAGGATCGGCTCGATCCCCGCCTGCTCGCGGAGGAGCGCGGCGAACGCGAGGTTCGACATCCGGGCCATCGCGCGCGGACCGTCGGCGACGTTGACGATGTCGACGCCCCGCTCGACGAGCATCTTCGCCGCCGCGATCGCCGAGTCCGCCGAGAGCCCCGGCGCCGGGTTCACCTCGACGGACACGACGAACTTCCCTTCGGCGAGCTTCTTCGCGAAGGCGCTCTTCTCGGCGAGAGGCGTTGGGAGTTCGCCCGTGTTCGACGACGGGGTCGCCTGCTTCACCTCGATGGCGGGGCTGTCGGTGACGCGATCCTTCAGCATGCGGACCGAGCGCGCCATCCACCTCACGTGCTCGGGCGTCGTGCCGCAGCAGCCGCCCACCATCGTCGCGCCCACCTGGATCATCCTGCGCGCGAAGGCGTCGAAGTACTCGGGCGTCGCCATGTAGAGCAGCCTCCCGTCCACGTTCCGCGGGAGCCCCGCGTTCGGCATGACGAGCAAGGGGAGCCCCGGAGAGCGCATGCGCTCGGCCATGGCGAGCGAGAGCTGCGGCCCGTCGCCGCAGTTGACGCCGAGCACGTCGACGCTGAAGTCGCGGAGCCTCGCGGCGACCGCCTCGGGCTCGGACCCGTCGGCGACCGTGCCGCCCGCGTCGAAGGTGACCGATCCGACGACCGGGAGCCCGGGGGCGCCCTTCCGCGCGGCGCGCACGACGATCTCGAGCTCGGAGAGGTGGCGGAAGGTCTCGATGACGAGCAGATCTGCCCCGCCCGCCGCGAGCGCGGCCGCTTGCTCCGCGAAGGTCGCCTCGAGCTCCGCGTCCCGGCCCGTCCACGCCGTCGGCAGGAGCCCCGAGGGGCCGATCGAGCCCGCGACGAAGGCCCGATCGCCGACGGCCTCCCGCGCGAGCCTCGCGCCGGCCTCGTTGAAGCGGCGGACCTCGCCGACGAGCCCGTGGCGCTCGAGGCGGTAGCGGTTCGCGCCGAAGGTGTTGGTGAGGACGACGTCCGCGCCAGCCTCGACGTAGTCTGTATGGATCTTCTGGACAATGTCGGGGCGCGCGACGTTCAGCTGCTCGAAGTTCTGCGTGACGAAGACGCCGCGCTCGTAGAGGAGCGAGCCCATCGCGCCGTCGAAGACGAGGAGGTCGTCGCGCTGCGCGTCGAGGAAGCTCCGAGAGGGCAAGGAGGGCTCCTTCAGGCGGCGCCGGGCGCGGGGTCCGACGGCTCCGACGGCGGCGGGGGCGCGGCGGGCGGCTCGTCGAGGAGCGCGTCGAGCTCTCCGCGCTTGTCGAGCGCGTGGAGATCGTCCGAGCCACCGACGGGGCGGCCGTTGATGAAGATCTGCGGCACCGTCTTCCGTCCGGTCGCCTCGACGAGCCAGGCGCGCTTCGCGGGGTCACGCGTCACGTCGTGCTCCTTGAAGGCGACGCCCTTCTTCTTGAGGAGCATCTTCGCGGTCACACAGTACGGGCAGTAGGTCGTGACGTAGACATCGACAGCGGCGCGGGGCATGCGGGTCAACGTAGTCACTCCGCCCCCCGCGTGCACGTCGCTGCGCCGCCTCGCGTCGCCGCCGTGGTCACTCCGCCCCCCGCGCGCACGTCGCTGCGCCGCCTCG
>CAYNEK010000026.1:37360-58047 GCA_964396175.1 uncultured Polyangiaceae bacterium
GTCGCCGCCGTGGTCACTCCGCCCCCCGCGCGCACGTCGCTGCGCCGCCTCGCGTCGCCGCCGTGGTCACTCCGCCCCCCGCGTGCACGTCGCTGCGCCGCCTTGCGTCGCCGCCGTGGTCACTCCGCCCCCCGCGTCCACGTCGCTGCGCCGCCTCGCATCACCGCGCCGCCCTTCACATCGCGGCCACCGGCGTCCACCATCACTCTGCCGCCGCGCGCCGCCGCCTCGTGTCGCCGCGCCGCCCTTCACGTCGAGGCCCCCGGCGTCCACCATCACTCTGCCGCCGCGACCGCCGCCTCGGGCCCGAAGACGCCGTCCGCGAGGATCTCGGCGATGTCGCGCTGTTGGATGTCTCCCTCCTTCTCCTGGCTCTTCAAGCCGTCGGAGAGCATGGTCATGCAGAAGGGGCAGCCGCTCGCGATCGTCTTCGCGCCGGTGTCGATGAGCTGGAGCGTCCGCTTCACGTTGACGCGATCCTTGTTCTGCTCCTCCATGTACATCTGGGCGCCGCCCGCGCCGCAGCAGAGCCCCTTGTTGCGGCTCCACCCCTCGACCTCGACGAGCTCGACGCCCGGCACTCGCCTCAAGACCTCGCGGGGCGCCTCGTAGACGCCGTTGTGACGACCCAGGTAGCACGAGTCGTGGAAGACGATCTTCTCGCGCACGGCGTGCTTGGGCGTGAGCTTCCCGGCCGCGAGCAGCTCGAGGAGATACTCCGAGTGGTGGACGACGTCGTACGAGCCACCGAAGTCGGCGTACTCGTTCTTCAGCGTGTTGTAGCCGTGGGGGCACGCCGTCAGGATCTTGCGGAGGCCCTTCTCTTTGTAGCCGTTCAGGGTCGCGATGTTCTGCTCGGCGAGCGTCAGGAAGAGGTACTCGTTGCCCGCGCGGCGCGCTGGGTCGCCGGTGCAGGTCTCCTCGCTCCCGAGCACGGCGAAGTCGACGCCCGCCTCCTTCAGGAGCTTCGCGACCGAGCGGGCGACCTTCTTCGCGCGGTCGTCGTAGCTCGCGGCGCAGCCGACCCAGTAGAGGATCTCTGCGTCGGGGTGGTCGGCGAGGGTCTTCAGGTCGAGCCCGTCGCTCCACGCGGTCCGGTCCATGCGCGAGAGGTTCCAGGGGTTGCCGTTCGTCTCCATGCCGTTGAAGGGCTTCTGGAGCTCGGCCGGGAATTCTCCCTTGATGGTGACGACGTTGCGCCGCATGGCGACGATCTTGTCGACGTAGCTGATCATCACGGGGCACTGCTCCTCGCACGCGCGGCAGGTCGTGCAGGCCCAGATGACGTCGGGGTGGATGACGTTGCCGATGAGATCCGTCGGAGAGAGCGTGGGGCGCGCGGGGTACGCGGGGTCGTCGCCCTCCTCGGCGAGGCGGTCGCCCGACCAGTCCCCGCGTCCGAGCGCCGACTTCGTGCGGAGGGCCTCGTCGCTCTCCAGCATGAAGTTGCGCAGATCGATCGTAAACTGCTTGGGTGAGAGCATCTTGCCCGTCTTGTGCGCGGGGCAGTTGTCGCTGCAGCGACCGCACTCGGTGCAGGTGTAGAAGTCGAGGATCGCCTTCCACGTGAAGTGATCGGCGCGCGCGACGCCGACCGGGGCCTCGAGCGGATCGTCCTTCTCGCTCGCCGCGCCGACGATCTCCATCAGCTCATCGCTGGAGCTCGCCATCTTCGGGAGGTTCCCGTACGGCTCGAGGTTGCGGAAAAAGACGTTCGGGATGGCCGTGATGATGTGGAAGTGCTTCGAGTGAGGGAGCACGTTCAAGAAGACGAGCACGAGCGCGGCGTGCACCCAGAAGCCGAGGTGCGCGGCGAAGACGAGCGCGCCCGCGGGGAGCGCGGCGACGGCGAAGGCGACCAGGGAGCTTACCGGCGCGAACCAGTGGAAGTCGAGGTGCCCGACCGTGAGCGCCTCGGGGCCGAGGGGCGCGACGAGGGTCTGTGCGGCGCCGCACACGCCGACGAGCTCCCCGTAGCGCGCGTCGCAGCCGAGCGTCGGCCAGCGCGCGGCGAGCGCCATCATCGAGCCGTTGTAGAGGAGATCGCCGATCATCATCGCGAGGATGATCCCGAGGATGACGAGGCCCTCGGTCGAGAGGCTCATCCGGCGTTGGACGCGGATCTTGCGGAGGTAGATGAAGGTGCTCGCGCCGGCGATGACGAGGACGATGAACACGTCCTTCAGCAGCTCGTAGAGCCTGCCGACGAGCGTGTCGTGGCCGAGGAAGAAGAAGTTGAACGGCGCGTAGAACCCGCGGCCCCAGAGGATGAGCGTGTTGACGAGGAGGACGAGGAAGCCGAGGAAGATGAGGTGGTGCGCGAGGCCCGCGGTCCGGTAGTAGTGGAGCCGCTTCTGCCCGAGCGCGTACTCGATGACGCCCTCGATCCGCTCGGGGATGCGGTCCCACCGGACCTCGAAGCGCCCGACCGAGAGGAGCTCGAGCCGGCGCGCCATGCTCACGACGAACACGACGTGGAGCCCGATGATGAGGAGGCCCATCGCGATGGGGTTCATGTCGCGGCGGGGTGTAGGTGCCCTTGGCACACGGCGTCAACCCGCGGCGCGGGCCGAGGACGAGCCACGGAATCCCGCGAGGTTCGCGGCGACGCACCCCCCGTGGGGAAAGGGACGCGGAGCGTCACGCGCGCGCTCCGGGCGGCCAGCTCGTCGAGACGGCCGACCTCGCCCCCGCTCGCGTCCCTTGGTGCGACGGGGGCTCTCCTGTACCCTCGCCGGGACGCATCATGACGATCTCCGATCCTCGGCTCCGGCAGCTCCGCGACGAGCTCGCGCGCTCGACGGTGGACGGGACCAGCAGGGTCGTCTTCCACCTCCGGGAGCTGCTCGGCGAGGGAGGGCAGGGTTGGGTGTACCGCGCCAGCTACGACGACCCGGACGGTCCGCCGATGGTCGTGAAGCTGCTTCGCCCGGACGTCGTATCGAACGACGCGCTCGCCCGGTTCCTCCGCGAGGCGGAGGTGCTGAAGAAGCTGTCCACCCTGGCCCCGTCCCCGAGCCTCATCCGCTTCTTCGATCACGGGATCCACCGGATCACGATGCCGGACCGAGAGGCATACTCGATGCCGTTCATCGCCCTCGAGTATGTGCAAGGCACGAACCTGCAGAAGATCCTGGCCGAGCAGCCCGGCAAGGGGCTCCCGGCGGGGCGCACAAGGAGGCTCTTGCGCCAGATCGTCCGCGCCGTCTCGATGGTGCACGGCGCGCAGATCGTCCACCGAGACATCAAGCCATCGAACATCCTCGTCACGACCGAGGCGGGCGTCGAGGTGGCGAAGCTCACCGATTTCGGGCTCGTCAAGCGCTACGATATCGATGTCCGCGGCACCTTGATGATGGCCGGCGCGAGCACCGGCTACGCGCCGCCGGAGCAGTTCGAGGCCGGGAACAAGCGCGTCTCGGCGCGCACGGACGTCTTCTCGCTCGCCGCGGTGACGTACGAGTGTCTGACGGCGAGCGCCGCGTTCCCCGTCGCCGCTGCCGAGAGCGGGCTCCTCGTGCTGTCTCGCATGCTCTCCGGGGAGCGCCCCACGCTCGCCGCGAGCGGCACCACGTTGGCGCCCGAGCTCGCGGGGCGCGCGGATCTGATCGCCGCCATCGACCGCGAGCTCACCCGCGCGCTCTCAGCCGATCCCGATCAGCGACACGCCACGGTCGAGGAGCTCTGGGCTGCCATCGAGGAGTCGCTCCGGCAGGCCGAGCGCCCGTTCGGGTCGACCGCGCGCCTCGCGGCGGGTCCCCGCTCGAAGGCCCCTGGATCAGCGCCGTCGGCGGCCGCCGTGGCCCCGGTGACCCGCGCGCCCGACGTGCGCGTCGTCAGCTCGAGCCTCTTGCCCGAGACGGCGCGCGCGATCGCCTTCGCGCCCGACGGCCACACTGCCTACGCGCTCGGTCGGACCGCGCTCTTCCGCTTCCGGGGCGGGGTCTGGGCCCACGTGGTGCTCCCCGCGGGCTTCGACACGGCGGCGCTCACGGGCCTGCTCGTCTCGCCCGCGGCGGAGGTCGTGCTCTTCGGGCAGCGCGGCGCGCTCTTCGGGCTCTCGCCAGACGGCTCGCTGCGCCCGTGGGCCGCGGCGGATCCCGATCTGTCCTGGGTCGGCGGCGTGGTCGAGCGGAGCGAGATCCTCCTCGTCGGGACGAGCGCGATCCGCCGGGTGCCCGTCGTGGGGATCCTCCGGCAGGGCGGATCGCTCTCGACGGCGACGGTCGAGGGCTCTTCGCGCCTCCTCGCCGCGACGCGGCTCGAGAGCGGAAACATCCTCGCGTGCGGAGAGGCGGGTGAGCTCGCGGTGCTCGGCGCCGGACCCGCGCGCGGCCTCCCGTGGGGCCGGACGGGGCACCTCTTCGCGCTCGCGAGGACCGACGACGGTGTGCACATCGTCGGCACTGGCGGCCACGCGCTCCTCGTCGCCCGCGATCTCGGCGTGCGGCTCGAGCCCGTCCAGACGACGCGCGACCTCTTCTGCGTGACGGCGGAGGGAGGCCAGGTGCTCGCCGGAGGCACCGAGGGTCGCCTCGTCCGACGCACCCCCTCGGGCTGGACCCGCGTCCCTTTGCCGAAGGAGGCGACGGGCACCGTCCGCGCCATCACGATCGGCGACACGCACTTCACCTGCGCGCACGACGATGGCCTCGTCGTCGCCGGGAGGCTGGACGCCCTCGCACAGCGGGCGTGAGCCGCGGTCACCACGCCGCGACCCGCTCCAGGCCTCGTGGATCGGCGCGCTCCACCGACAGACGCCGCACGAGGACACGCGATCGTCGAGGTGCGCCGCGCTGCGCGCGCCACGAGGCTCGCCGAGCCGCTCCTGCCTCCCGCCCCATACGCTGTCCACCTGGGACGGAATGCCGAATTTGCTTCTCAGCGGACCCGAGGGAGGTCATGAGAGCCGTAATGATGGGCGACCGCCTTCTCGCGTCGACAGCGGCTCTGGCGGCGTGTGCGGCGCTCGTGTCGCCGGGCGCGTCCCCCGCGCGGGAGCTCGAGGCGCGTCTCCGCGCGGCCGCCGACGAAGACCCGATGGGGACGATGGCGACGGCGCTGCTCCTCGGCGGCGCGATCTTCTTCGCCGCCGAGCGCGGGGAGAACCCCAAGGTCACCTCCTTCGCCGACGCGCTCTATTTCGTCTCCACGAGCATGAGCGTCGGCTACTCGGACATCTTCCCGCGCACCGAGGCGGGCAAGCTCCTCTCGACGGTCCTCGCGGCGCTCGGGCCCGCGCTGACGGCCCGCGCGCTCGCCGACGCCAAGGCCCCCACGCGCGAGGACGACCGCGACGCCGCCCTGCTCGCCAAGCTCGACGAGATCCTGGTCGCGCTGAAGGACAGGCCCCAAGCGCCATGACGGAGCTCCTCCGCCTGGCGACCACCTTCCCGACGGTGGTCTTCACGGTGCTCGTCGGCGTCGTCCTCGTCTACTGGGCGTTCGTCATGCTGGGCGCGCTCGAGCTCGACGCGCTCGGCGGCGCCCACCACGCGCACCTCGGCGACGTGGGGCACGACCTCGGTGACGTGGGCCACGGGCTCTTGCACGGGGGCCACGACGTCGGCTGCGCCGCACACGGCGCCCTGGACGCCGGACACGACGTCGGAGACGCGAGCGACGGGGACACGCACGGCGACCACGGAGGCCAGGCGGCGCACGCCGCACACAGCGCCGGGCTGCTCGAGGCGCTGCGTCTGCGCTCCGCGCCGGTCACCGTCGTCGCGAGCCTCGTCGTCGTCTTCGCGTGGCTCGCGTCCGCGCTCCTCTCGTCGTGGTTCGGCTCGCCCCTCTGGCTCGCCCGCGCCGCGATCTTCGCGGGCTCCTTCGTCTTTGGCGTCCTCGCGACGTCGGTCGCGGTCCGCCCGCTCGCGCGGCTCTTCGTCACGCGCAAGGCGCGCGGCAACGCAGATCTCGTGGGGAAGGTGTGCGTCGTGCGCACCGGCGAGGTGACCGAGAGCTTCGGCGAAGGGGTCCTCGACGAGGGCGGCGCCTCGCTCGTCCTCCGCATCCGCCTCTCGGAGGGCGAGAGGCTCGCGCGCGGCGAGGAGGCGCTCATCCTCGAGTGGGACGCGCGCCGCGAGGCGTTCTTGGTCGCGCCCTTCGGGGACGTCCTCGCGCGCTCGGAGCGGCGCCCACCCAAGCGCTGAGCTCCCCTCGGGCCCCGGCCGAGCCGTCGACCACCCAGGCCACTTCGCTTAGATCGTCGCTGTCGTCCCCTGCTCCGCGCGAGCGCGGCGGCGATCGTGACGGGGCTCCAAAGTTCGCTTATGCCTACATCGTCCGCTCGCCTCTTCCATCCTCGGGATCCTCTGCTGCCATGCCCAACATCCTCCCCATTCTCGTCGTCGTGGGCGTCCTCGCCTTCGTGCTGCTCGGCGTCATCACGCTCGTCAGCCGGTTTTATCGGCAGGTCGACCAGGGCAAGGCGCTCATCATCAACACGCTCCGCTCCGAGCCGGTCGTCACCTTCACGGGGGCGGTCGTCTACCCGGTCATCAACCGCGCCGAGGTGATGGACATGTCCGTCAAGATCATCGAGATCGATCGACGCGGGAAGGAGGGGCTCATCTGCAAGGACAACATCCGCGCCGACATCAACGTCAACTTCTTCGTGCGGGTGAACAAGACCGAGGAGGACGTCCTCAAGGTCGCGCAGTCCATCGGCTGCCAGCGCGCCTCCGACCCGGCGACGCTCTCGTCGCTCTTCGCCGCGAAGTTCTCCGAGGCGCTGAAGACCGTCGGCAAGCACTTCGACTTCCAAGAGCTCTACAAGATGCGCGAGGAGTTCAAGGACCAGATCATCAAGGTGATCGGCAAGGATCTCAACGGGTACATCCTGGACGACGCGGCCATCGACTACCTCGAGCAGACGCCGCTCGAGTCGCTCGATCGCAACAACATCATGGACGCCGAAGGCATCCGAAAGATCACGGATCTCACCGTCGTACAGAACCTCCAGACCAACGAGCTCCGCCAGAAGGAGCGCATGGAGACCGGCAGCCAGAACCTGAACGCCGACGAGGCGATCTTCCGTTTCGAGCAGCGGCGCGCCGAGGCGGAGGCCAAGAAGAACAAGGAGATCGCCGTCGCTCAGGCCCGCGAGGAGAACGAGGGCGCGCGCATCGCGAGCGAGGAGCAGAAGAAGACCGCGCTCGTCTACGAGAAGAACCAGGAGGAGGCGCTCGTCGCCGCCGAGACGAAGACGCGCGGCGTCGCCATCGCCCAGAAGAACCGCGAGCGCGAGATCGGCGTCGAGGAGGAGCGCGTGCAGAAGGCCCGGCAGCTGGAGGCCATCCAGCGTGAGCGCGAGGTCGCCCTCGTCAGCATCGCCAAGGAGAAGGACGTCGAGGTCGAGAAGAAGGCCATCGCCGACGTCATCCGCGCCCGCATCGCCGTCGACAAGACCGTCGCGACCGAGGAGGAGAGCATCAAGGATCTCCGCACCGTCGCCCAGGCGACCCGCGAGAAGGACGTCATCCGCCTCGCCGCCGAGGCCCGCGCCGAGGAGATCCGCGTCCGCACCGTGAAGTCCGCCGAGGCCGAGGAAGAGGCCGCGAAGTTCGAGGCGCGGAAGAGGGTCTTGCTCGCGGACGCCGAGCTCGAGACCGCCGACAAGACCGCGCGGGCGAAGCAGCGGCTCGCCGAGGGCATCCAGGCCGAAGAGGCCGCCTCCGGGCTCGCGAAGGCCCGCGTCCGCGAGGCCGAGGCGGTCGCGATCGAGAAGACCGGGCAGGCAGAGGCCTCCGCCCTCCGCGAGCGCATGGTCGCCGAGGCCGAGGGCCTCACCCAGAAGGCCAACGCGATGCACGCGCTCGACGCGGCCGGCCGCGGCCACGAGGAGTTCCGCCTCCAGATCGAGAAGGAGAAGGCGGTCGATCTCCGCGCGCTCGACGTGAAGAAGGAGCTCGCGGTCGCTCAGGCCGAGGTGCTCGGCAAGACCCTCGGCAACGCGAAGATCCAGATCATGGGTGGGGACGGGCAGTTCCTCGAGCGCTTCGTGAAGGCCGTGTCGGTCGGCCAGTCGATCGACGCCTTCGTCGACGAGAGCAAGACCGTGCAGGGGATGCTCGCCGAGGTCGTGAAGGAGGGCTCCCCCGCCGCGAAGAAGGTCGCCGAGGTCCTGCGCACCGTCGCCGAGGCCGATCCGAAGCTCCGCGCGAAGCTCGGTGAGACCCCCGCCGATCGATGACCGACGAGGCGAAGCCCGCCGAGCCCGCCCAGAAGGCCGCGTCGGACAGCGGGGGAGGCTCGGTCCTGCGCCGTCGGCGAGAGGCCGCCGCGCGCGAGGTGCTCGAGAAGGCCCGGGCGCTCGACGAGAAGCGGAAGGGCCTCTTCGGCGGCCAGGAGCAGAAGTTGCTCGGCGTCACGCGGACGCGCACGGAGCAAAACGCCGTGCCGCGAGACATGGCGCGGGTCGGCGAGACGATCCTCGTCGGGTACGAGGTCTTCCTCGGTCTGTCACGCGAGATCGACGTCGCCCAGGTCTTCGGGCTGAGCCAGCTCCTCCAGGCGGACGGCGGCTTCGAGCTGTCCCCGGTGCCCATCGCGTCGCACGCGCCTTACCTCGCCGACGAGGCCTTCGTCCGCGACTTCACGAGCACCTTCCGCTACGCGACGGGCGCGCGGGTCACGGAGCTTCGCCGCACGGACGAGCGGCTCCTCGTCGTCGTGCGGTCCGGTCGAGACGACGCGGATCGCAAGGTCTTCCGCTGGGTCATCGACGGCAAGGGCAACGTCAAGTACCTGGACGCGCGCGGAGAGGAGGATCTCACTCCGCCAGCGGCGCACCCCTTCGCGTGGAAGCAGACGACGCGCGACGATCAGGTCGGCGGGAAGTTCCCGCACATCGCGATCGACGACACGCTCTTCGTCGAGACGATCGGCGGCGACCTCACCGTCAAGATCGAGAACAACACCACGACCGGGCTCGGCGTCTACTCGGAGCCCGTCGACGACCCGAACCAGACGCTCGATGACGCGGACATCGCGTGGGCCAAGGTGGGCGGGCTCTACGTCGTCAAGCTGCGGCCCTTCCGCGAGACGGTCACGCGCTACCTCGTCTTCGATCCCATCACGAGGTCCATCCGCCGCGTCGACGCGCTCGGCGTCGCGTGCCTGCCGCTCCCGGAGGACCAGGGGCTCATCTTCCCGGGCGGGCTCGCCCTGCGCGGGGTCGGGGCCAAGGTGCTCGACGGCGTCCCGTCGGATCTCATCCCCATCGCGCGCGTCGCGTCGCCCAACGGCGAGGACGTGCTCTTCGCCTTCTTCCGCGAGAAGGACGGGCTCTACCTCCTCCTCCCGTACAACGCGCTCCGCAAAGAGCTCGCGCCAGCGATCGTCTGTCACGGCTACACGCTCCTCGACGACGGGACGCTCCTCTCCTTCCGCGCAGGGGACGAGCCGGCGCGCGTCCACCCCGTGCAGGTCTGGCAGACGCCCTTCGGCTCGGCGGACGCCGAGGCCGATCGACCGCTCACCGGGAGCTTCCTCGAGAAGATCGGCAACCGCGATCTCGTGCGCGGCCTCGCCGACGCGCTCTCGGTCGGCAAGGCGGGGCTCGTGTGCGACACGCGCGAGCGGCTCCTCGAGCTGGTCCGCGCCGTCGGGCGCGCCGCCGACTCCCACCACTGGCTCGGCCACGCCGAGGCCGGGGATCTGCTCTCGTCGCTCGTCGCGCTCCGGAGCGCCGCCGAGGCCGCGATGGACGAGATCGAGCGCGATCTCGCCCTCGCGCGTGAGGCCGAGGCAGAGACCGCGAAGATTGAGGCGGCGATCGAGGCCGGCCTCCACGACCACGCACCCGAAGCGCTCCGCGATCTCGACGCGGTCACCAAGGCGCTCGTCTTCGTGCGCTCCCAGCGCGGCAAGCTCGTCGCGCTCGGCGAGCGGCGCGGCGCGTCCAAGGAGCGCCTCGTCGCGGCGCTCGAGCGGCTGAAGGAGCACGAGGCCGGCGTCAGCAAGACGGCGGCGAGCTTCCTCGCCGAGGGCGAGGCGTTCGCCCCGCTCTTGAAGGGTTTCGACGCGCTCGAGCGCGAGGCCCAGGGGGTGACGACCGTGCTCGGGCTCGCGCCGCTCCGCGAGGCGCTCGATCGCGGCGCCGAGGGGCTCGTCGCGTTGCAAGAGCTGTCGGCGGGGCTCGCCGAGGACGACGCGCCGCTGCGGACCAAGATCGCCCAGGGGCTCGGCCACGCGCTCGCCGCGAAGAACCGCGCCGACGCCGTGCTCACGGGGCGGCGCCGCGAGCTAGCGATGGCGGAGGGGCGCGCCGAGCTCGCCGCCGAGCTCTCGCTCTTTGGACAAAACGCCGCGGCCGAGGTCGCCCAAGCCGACAGCCCCGAGGCCTGCGACGCCGCGATCGCCCGGCTCGGCACGACGCTCGCGACGATCGAGGCTCGCTTCGCCGAGCTCGTCGATCTGCTCCCCGGCGTCGAGGAGAAGCGCGAGGAGGCCGTCCGCGCCCTCTCCGACAAGAAGAAGCGGCTCGTCGAGGAGCGCGCGCGTCGCGCCGAGGCGCTCTTCGAGGCGGCGTCGCGCCTGTCGAAGGTGGTGCTCGAGAAGGCGAAGTCGCTCCCCGAGGCCGACGCCCTGCACGGCTTCTTCGCCGCCGATCCGATGGTCGAGAAGCTCCGCGGCCAGATCCGCGCGCTCGCCGCGCTGGGTGATGGCGTGCGGTCGGCGGAGCTCGAGACGCGGCTCGCGGAGGCGAAGGAGGAGGCGTTCCGCGCGCTCCGTGATCGGGCGGATCTCTTCGAGGACGGGCAGCGGCTCATCCGGCTCGGGGCGGCGCGCTTCCTCGTGCACGAGGGCAAGCCCGAGCTGGTGCTCGTCCCGCGCGGCGATGGGGTCTCGGCGCACGTGCTCGGCACCGATCTCTACGTCCCGGTGCGTGACGAGGCGCTCGTCCGCGAGCGCGCGCTCTTCGCGTGGGAGGTGCCGTCCGAGACGCCCACGATGGCGCGCGCGGCGTTCCTTGCGGGCTCGCTCCTGCTCGCGCGAGGAATCCTCACGCCCGTCGACGACTCCGCCATCGACGATCTCGTCCGCGAGGCGGCGATGGCGCGGCTCGACCAAGGCTACGATCGCGGCGTCCACGACGTCGACGCGGCCGCGATCTTCCGCGCGCTCGTCGGCGTCGCGAAGCTCGGCGGGCGGCTCCTCCACCGGCCCGACGTCCGCGCCTTCGCGTGCATGTTCTTCGCGGGCCTCGCGCCCGAGGCGCGCGAGCCGTGGGTGGTGCGCAGCCGGAGCGCAGGACGGCTCACGCGCACCTACGGCGCCTACGACGCCGAAGAGCAGCTCGCGAGGGAGCTCTCGGGCGCGCTCCGTGAGGCCGCGGCGTCGCTCGGGTTCGATCCTTCGCTCGCCGAGGAGGCCGCCACGTACCTCGTGGTCGAGCTCGGTCTCGACGAGCTTCGCTTCGTCCTCTCTGGAGAGGCCTCGGCGCTCTCGCAGGCGCTCCTCGCCGATCTCGACACGCGCGGGGCGCGACGCGCCTTCGAGGCGGATCTCCGCGCGCTCGACGCGCGCCCGAAGGATCGCCTCGAGGTGGCCGAGAGCCACGTGCGCGCCTTCCTCGCGGCGCGAGAGGACTCCGAGCACACGCGCTGGGCGAAGGAGGCGGCCGTGTCGCTCGCGACGCCGCGCCTGTCTCGCGCCGTCTCGTCCGCGCGGACCGCCTTCGCCGTCGAGGGGTTGCTCTCGCTCCACCCGACCATCGAGGGGCGCGCGCTGCGCGGCTACGCGGACGAGCTGCTCGCCGAGGTGCGGCGCCACGAGCGCGACGATCTCCCGAGGTTCCGCGCCTTCGCCGCGAAGAAGGGCGAGGTGCTGGCGAGCGAGGAGAAGCGGCTCGGGACCAAGGCGTTCGCGCCGCGGGTGCTCTCGACCTTCGTCCGCAACCAGCTCGTCGACGAGGTCTACCTCCCGCTCATCGGGAAGAACCTCGCGAAGCAGATCGGCGCCGTGGGCGACGGGGCGCGCACCGATCGCATGGGCCTGCTCATGCTGCTCTCGCCGCCCGGGTACGGCAAGACGACGCTCCTCGAGTACGTCGCCGACCGGCTCGGTCTCGTCTTCGTCAAGGCGAACGGCCCGTCCCTCTCGTCGAAGACGACCTCGCTCGATCCCGCCGCGGCGCCCGATCGCACCGCGCGCGAGGAGGTGCAGAAGATCGCGCTCGCCCTCGAGATGGGGAACAACGTGATGCTCTGCCTCGACGACATCCAGCACACGAGCCCCGAGCTGCTCCAGCGCTTCGTGTCGCTCTGCGACGGGCAGCGGCGCATCGAGGGCGTCTTCGACGGCGAGCCGCGGACCTGGGACTTGCGCGGCAAGCGCTTCTGCGTGGTGATGGCCGGCAACCCCTACACCGAGTCGGGCGAGCGCTTCCGCGTGCCCGACATGCTGGCCAACCGCGCCGACACCTACAACCTCGGCGACGTGCTCGAGGGGCGCCGCGAGGTCTTCGAGCGCTCGTACATCGAGAACGCGCTCGCCTCGCACCCGCTCCTCGCGCCGCTCACCGGCCGCACGCGCGGCGATCTCGACAGGCTGCTCCGGCGCGCGGCGGGCGAGGAGATCGCGGTGTCGGCCTTCGATCATGCCTTCGGCGAGGCCGAGGTGGCCGAGCTCGAGGCGCTCCTCCGGCACATGATCCGCGTCGAGAAGACGCTCCTCATGGTGAACGAGGCGTACGTGCGCTCGGCGTCGCAGGCGGACGCGTACCGGACGAGCCCGCCCTTCAAGCTCCAGGGCAGCTACCGCAACATGGCGAAGATCGCGGACAAGCTCTCGCCCGCCATGACGGCCGAGGAGGTCGAGCGGGTGATCGACGATCACTACGCGAGCGAGTCCCAGACGCTCACGCAGAGCGCGGAGGAGAACCTGCTCGCCCTCCGCGAGCTGCGCGGGCGCCTCGACGAGAAGGGCAAGGCGCGGCTCGAGGCGATCCGGGCGGCCTTCGTGCGGCGTGTGCGTCAGGGCGGCGCCGAGGCCGATCCGGCGACGCGCGTGACCGGCGGGCTCGAGGGGATCGAGACGGAGCTCGCGAGCCTCGGCAAGACACTGACGACGCTCGCGCAGCCCAAGGAGGCTCCTCCCGCGGCGCCCGCCACCGACGGCGCGCTGAACCTCGCGATGAGGGAGCTCGCCGTCTTGGAGCAGCTCGTCCAGAACATGCCCCCGCCCGCGACCGCCGCCGCCAGCGACCCGCGAATCGACGAGATCTCCGCGGCGATCCGGCGGGTCGAGGCGTCGTTCTTCACACTGCCGCGCGGCGAGACGACGGACATCGAGCTCGGCCCCGCGACGGAGTCGAACTTTTACGACGGCATGGGCGGGGTCTTCGTGGACGGCGGGGTCTTCGTCGCGACGTACGCGAAGGCGCCCGCGGTGGGGGCGCGGGTGTCCTTGCGGCTGGCCTTCCCGGACGGCGTCGTCGAGGCGAGCGGGATCGTCGCGTTCGTGCGCGAGATGCTCGCGGGGGGTGGGATCCCTGGGTACGGGGTGCGGCTCGCCGAGACGCCGGAGCTTCGAGCGCGGGTCGAGCACTTCACGAGGCTCCGAGCGCCCGACGTCGTGTGAGCGGAGGGGTCGAGCCAGCTCGGCGACGCGAGCGCCCCTCGACGCAGCGTCTCGCGGCGTCGCCCCTCGTGCGGACGCCCAGGCTCGACGCTGGGGACGCGCGCGGCGATCTGGCTGGAAGGCGGTCGATCCGGTCGATCGCGAGATCCCAGCCTCGAGTCCGGTGACGCAGGGGGGGCGCGCCTTGGCCGGGGCCGAGCGCCGCCTCTCGCGCGGACTTCCGGCACGGAGACGCGTCTCGCTCGGTTCGGATCGCTCGACCGACCGGCGCCGCTACGGTGTCTGCGCCGTCACGTCCGCCGTCACCACCCCCTCCGGTCGTGGCGTCGCCTCACCCTCCTCACACGCCGGCAACACCACGCGGAAGCTCGAGCCGCGATCGAGCTGGGTCGTCACCTCGATCGCCCCCCCAGCCGCCTCCACGATCCGCTGCGAGATCGCGAGACCGAGCCCCGTGCCGCGGGGCTTCGTCGTGAAAAAGGGCATAAAGAGGCTCTTCTCGACGGACGGCGCCATCCCGGGCCCCTCGTCCGTCACCGCGATCTCGACCGACGCCCGTCCCGCCTGCTCCCCGAAGGCGCGCGACAGGACCCGCCCGCGCGACGAGATGGTCACCATCCCGCGACCTCCCATCGCCTGCTGCGCGTTCTGCACGAGGTTCAAGATCACCTGGCGGAGCTTCTCGGGATCGATGCGCACCATGGGCAAGTCATCGGCAAGATCGGCCGTGACCTCGATGCCCGCGAGGTCGGGCGTGAGGATCTGCAGCGTGCGACGAAGGACGCCGTTCGCGTCGATGGGTGGGGACGGGCCGGCGGGCGGACGCGCGTAGTCGAGGACGTTCGTGACGACGGTGTTCAGCCGATCGACCTCTTCGAGGATGACGCCGAGCAGATCCTTCGTCCCGAGGTCGAGGGGCTTGCCCTCCTCGGGATCGGCGAGCAGCTCCGCCGCGCCCTTGATCGCGCCGAGCGGGTTCTTGATCTCGTGCGCGAGGCCCGCGGAGAGCTGCCCGAGCGCCGCCAGACGATCCTTGATCTTGAGGCGGACGAACGCGCGCGAGTTTTCGAGCGCCACCGTGAGCTGCGCGGCGAGCGCGTCGAGCAAGCCGACGTCCTCCGGCGAGAACGCGTCGCGGACGCGCACGTCGGCGATGACCCACAGCCCGACCGGCTCGCGCGGATCTCCGAGCGTGAAGATCACGCCCTCGGCGAGCGGTCCGAGCGTGCCGGCCGCCGCGAGGATCCCTGCGACCGCCGCCTCCCCACGCTCGTCACGCTCGCGCAGCACCTCGTCGAGGACGACGGGCCCTCGAGCCCGCGCCCGCTCGAACAGCGGCGCGAGGGCCGCGATCTCGACGAGCCGGGGCGGCTCGCACCCCGCCGCGAGGCTGAGATCGAAGGTGACGCCGTCGGGCGCGCGGAGGTAGAGCGCGGCCCCGGTGATCCGCCGCGACGCGGTGAGGCCCACCGTGACGATCGTCGCGATCTGGTCCACCTCGACCGCGCGCGCGAGCCGCCCGCGCACGTCGTGGGCCGTCTGCTCGAGATCGAAGCGCTCGCGGAAGAAGGTCCGATGGATCTGCTCCTCGACCCTCTGCCGCATCGGCTCGAAGAGGACGAGCACGACGACCGCCGCGAGGATGGCGTTCAGGTACATCGTCGAGAAGCGCCCGATGACCGTGACGCAGAGGTAGAAGATCCCCGCGAGCAAGAAGGCGAGCAGCGTCGCGACGACGATGCGCCCGAAGAGCTCGTAGAGGCCGAGGAGCCGCTCCTCGATGAGCGCCTGCGCGATCGCGAACAGGAAGATCACCGACAGGGCCGATCCCACCGGCGGCAGCTCCGCGCCGATGAACCACAAGAACTCGGCGAGGCTCGTCCCGAGCGCGAGCGCGCCCGTCGTCACCAGGTACTGGACGCGGCGCTTGATGGCCCGCGACGTCGAGCGCTGCCCTCGACGTGCAAGCGCGTAGAGCCCCGCCGCGAAGAACCCGCCGACATACGCGTACACGATCCCACGCGCCCAGCCCTGCCCGTGCCAGTCCGAGAGCACGAGCAGCGTGACCGGGATCGCGATGAACATCGCCGCACGTCGCAGCCGGGGTGGCACGCTGCGGGGCGTCGGGAGGATCGCCTCGAAGAGCTCGAGCGACAGGATCGGCAAGAAGACCGACAGGATCGCCGTGAAGCGCGCCCAGATGCTCGCCTGGAAGAAGCCATAGAGCGCCTGCGCCGAGTACCAGAGCGCGAGATCTGCAGCGAAGAGCGAGAAGACGACGTGCGACCGGCGCGACCGCGCACGGAGCAGCACCGCCCCCGCGATGGCGAGCGCGAGCGCGGCGCAGAGGACGAGGGTTCTCTTGCGGACGTCGGAGCCGAAGTCGACCACGCGCCGCCGCTCGACCGGCTACTTCTTCGTGGTGCCCCTGTCGGCGCCCGCGCCGGGGCTCCACGGATCAGGCTCGGGCTTCGAGACCTCGGTGCCCGGCGCTTCGGGTGCGGGCGCGGCCTCGGCGGGATCGTCGCCACGCCACGGGCTCGGCGCAGCCTGGGCGACGTCCGTCTTCGTGATAGGGCTCGAGCCGTGGATCGGATGCTTCCACGGATCGGGCTCGGGCTTCGCGACCGGTGCGCACGGAGACGGCGTCGTGGTGAGCGCCTCGGACGTCGAGGCGACGTCGACCTCGTCGCGCGTCGCCTCGTCGACGTCGGTCACGCACCCGCCGACGAGGAGGGCGAGGAGAACGAGCAAGGGACCAGCCAGACGCATCACGACGCTTCCTCCGAGCTTAGCAGAAAACCGTACTCCTTCACCAATTGCGACAGCCGCGGGCGCTTCATCCCGAGGAGCGCCGCCGCGCGGGTGATGTTCCCGCCGCTCTCGGCGAGCGCCCGCGCGATGCACTCGCGCTCGAGGTTCCGCTTGGCGTCGAAGAGCCCCACCTTGCCCGCGCGGAGCTCTTCGTAGACGAGCCCAGCGACGTCGAGGCGTGCCCCAGGCTCGAGCGCGTGATCGGGGGTCGTCGGGATCTCGTACGCGACGCACCGGAAGACCTCGACGTGCGCCGCGAGATCCGCCGCCTGGATGATGCCTCCATCGACGAAGAGCGACACCGCGCGGAGGACGTTGTCGAGCTCGCGCACGTTGCCGGGCCAGCGATGCGAGGAGAGCGCCCGGAGCGCGTCGTCGGAGAGCGCCTTCTTGGGCTCGCCACGCTCCGCGGCGATCTGGGTGAGCAGCGCGTCGGACAGCGAGGGGAGATCGGAGACCCGGTCGCGGAGCGCGGGCACGCGCAGGACGAGCTGCGAGAGCCGGAAGTACAGATCCTGACGGAAGGTGCCCGCCTCGACCATCGCGCGAAGATCGCGGTGCGTCGCGCACACGACGCGCACGTCGGCGCGGAGGGAGGTCGTCCCACCGACGCGCTCGAAGGTGCGCTCTTGCAGCACACGGAGGAGCGCCACCTGCGTCGCTGGGGTGATGTCGCCGATCTCGTCGAGGAAGAGCGTCCCGCCCTCGGCGAGCTCGAACCGCCCGCGCCGCTTCCCGAGCGCGCCCGTGAAGGCGCCCTTCTCGTGACCGAAGAGCTCGGAGAGCAGGAGCGACTCGACGAGCGCGCCACAGTTGACCTTCACGAGCGGGCCGTCGGCGCGACGGCTGGCCTCGTGGAGCGCCTCGGCGACGAGCTCCTTGCCGGTGCCGCTCTCACCCTGGACGAGCACCGTCGCGTCGGTGCGCGCGACGCGGACGATGTGGGCCTCGAGCGCGCGCATGTCTCGATGCTCGCCCACGATCGACGAGCGCCGCGGCGCGCGACACGGAGTCACCGAGAGCGACGTCGACGGCTTCTCGGGAGCCGCCACTTCGAGCGCGAGCGTCGCGCCGATCTCGCGGCGCGCGAGGAACCGGCTCCTCAGGTGCTCGGGCAAGGACGCGGCGATCTGCTCGACGAGCGCGCGCGCCTCGGCGGCGTCGCGCGCGGCACCCTCTCGGTCCCCGTGCGCCGCGCGGATCTGGGCGCGCAGGACGAGCCCCTCGCGGAGCAGCTCGGGATCTCCGGCGCGGCGGGCGAGATCGACCGCGGGCCCCAGGAGCGACGGCACCTCGGCGTCGCCGGCAGCGCGCGCGAGCGACAGCCCGAGCACCGCGACCTCGGCCCGAGCGTAAGCTGGCAACGCCCCGAGCGCCGCGGCGTCTCGGTGCTCGAGCGCGTAGGCGAGATCCCCGTCCTCGAGGCCGATCCGCGCGGCGAGCCGACGGGCCTCGCTGGCGCGATCGCCGTCCGACGAGGCCTCCGCGACCGACAGCGCGAGCTCGACCTCGCGCCGCGCGACGAGCGTGTCCCCCCGCGCGAGGGCGATGCGCGCCGCGACGATGGCGAAGTGCGACGAGCGCGCGTCCGTCGTGCCTCGCGAGACGGCCGCACGACCGAACGCGAGCGCGTGCTCCGCCTCCTCGACGAGGCCGAGCATGAGCCGGATCTCGGCGAGGTTCGCCACGACGCGCGCGAGGCCCAGCTTCTCGCCGACGCGGCGGCGCGCGGTCACGGCCTGCTCGCCGAGCGAGAGCGCGTCCGCGAGGCGCCGCTCGTTCGCCGCGATGACCGACAGGTTCGACAGCGCGAAGGCGACCACGCGAGGCTCTCCTCGGCGCCTCCCCTCTTCGAGCACGTCCTCGAGCAGAGGTCGCGCGTCGGCGGCGCGACCGGCGCTCAGGATGGCGACGGCGCGGTTCACGTGCGCGCGGAGCTCGGCCATCGGCTCGCCGAGCACGCCCGCGAGGGTCACGTCCTCGGCGAAGCTCGCCTCCGCCGTCGCGTAGTCCCCCCGCGCGAGCAGGATCTTGCCGAGGGTGTTGCGCGCGGCGAGGAACGCCTCGGGCTCGCCCTCGGGCACCTGCGCGGCGAGCCGGCGCGCCTCGTCGTGCTGTCCGCGCGCGTACGCGACCTCGGCGAGGCCGGCCATCGCAGAGGGTGGGGGCGCCCCGCGAGACGCGCGAGACAGCGCCGCGTGCGCCGCGACCAGATCCCCGCGGCCGAGCTGCGCCAGCCCGAGGGCCACCCACGCGGCGTCGGACGACGCGCCGTCCCTCGCGGCACGGCGCGCCCAGGTCTCCGCCGCCTCGACGTCTCCCAGCCGCAGCGCGGCCTGCGCGAGGGTGACGCGCGCGCCCGATCCGAGCTGCTCGAGATCCAGCTGCTCGGCGAGGCCCCAGAGATCCGCCCTCGCGAGCACGTCGTCGGCCAGCTCGACGGCGCGGAGCAGAGCCCTCGTCCCGCGGGGCTCGTCGCCCGCGAGGAGCGCGAGCTCGGCGGCCCGACCGTGGGCCCACGCGTCGATGGGCCAGGCGGCGACGAGCGCCTCCGCGACCTCGACCGCGAGGGAGGGATCGAGCTCGTCCCCGACCGCCACGAAGCAATCCCGCTCCATCACGCCGAGCCCGGCCTCGCACGCGTCCGCAGCGACGGTCGCGGGCACGCCGAGGTGCCGGAGCTTGTGGAGGGGCCAACCGCGGGCCGAGGCGCGCACGAGGGCCGCCAGGTGGACGGCCGCTGGCCTCGCCGCCGCGCCGACGCTCGTGGTCGTCAGGCCCTCGAGCGCGCGGCGCGCGCGGTCCTCGAGCGAGCCCTGAGGCTCGGCGCAGGCCGCGTCGATGACGTCGCGGGTCAGCGAGTCGACGGTGCGCGAGACGGCCTCTCGATCGAGCGTGAGCTCGCCGGCGCGGGGCGACGCAGGATCGATGAGCACCCACACGCCCCGGGTCGGCAGCTCGAGGAGCGCTCGCGCGACCTCGCGGTCCCACGCGAGCCCGCCGACGTCGACCACGGGCAGGGCCCCGACGGCCTGGGCGAGGGCGACGAGGATCTCTGCGGCCGAGCGCGGATCGCCCGGGAGCGCCTCGGCCCCGAGCCGGACCGACACCTCGCGGAACCGGCTCCCCCGGCCACGTCCGACCGCCAGCGAGATCCACCCACGCGCCCGTGCGCGCCGCGCCACATGCCTCGCGAGATCGTCGAAGTCGAGCCCCTTCACCGCACGGACGCCCGAGCCCTCGACGAGGTGCGCGTCGAAGGCGACGAACGGAGACCGCACCGCCGCCTCCGGAGCGGGGGGCGAGGCCAGGACCTCTGGCGACGACAGACGACGAGCGGTCACCACGACCTGACGAGCGTACGCCCAATCTCTTCGGCTCGCAATCTGGGCGATCACGCCCACCGAACCTCGGCCGATCGGTCCCTCGGCGCGAGCGCCCGTGCCAGGGCCCGACGCCGTCGGGATCCCGTCACTCCGCGAAGGCTCGGCCACGGCGTGATGCCCACGCCTCGAGGTAGAGCTGCTGGTACGCGAGCGCCGCGCGATCCCAGCCGAAGGGCTGACCCATCGCTGCCGCGCGCATCTTCGCGAGATCGTGCGCGCGCTCGTGGAACACGTGCGCGGCCTGGCCCATCGTGTCGAGGAGCGCGCGCGGCGACGGCTCGTGGAAGACGAACCCCGTACCCCTCCCCGTCGCGCCGTCGTAGCCCCACACCGTGTCGGCGAGCCCGCCCGTCGCGCGGACGATGGGGAGCGTCCCGTACCGCAGGCTGTACATCTGGTTCATCCCGCAGGGCTCGTAGCGCGACGGCATCACGAAGAAATCCGCCCCCGCCTCGATGCGGTGCGCGAGCCCGTCGTCGAAGCGGAGCGCCGCCCGCAGCCTGTCCCCACGCATCGCCGCCGCCGCGCCGAACGCGCGCTCGAGCCCAGGATCGCCGCTGCCGAGGACGACGAGCTGGACGTCCGCGTCGAGCAAGGTGGGGAGGATCGAGACGAGGAGGTCCATCCCCTTCTGGCTCGTCAGCCGTGTCACGACGCCGAAGAGCGGCACGTCCGCGCGCTCGGGGAGCCCGACCTCGCGCTGGAGAGCCGCCTTGCACCCCGCCTTGCCGCGCATGTCCTCGGCGGAGTAGCGCGCCGGGAGGTGCGGATCGGTCGCTGGGTCCCACACGCGCTCGTCGACGCCGTTCAAGATCCCGACGAGGTCGCTGGCCCGCGCGCGCACGACGCCGTCGAGGCCCGCGCCCTGCTCGCGCGTCTGGATCTCACGCGCGTAGGTCG
>CAYNEK010000027.1:0-26298 GCA_964396175.1 uncultured Polyangiaceae bacterium
AGCGGTACGCGAGCTGGGTTTAAAACGTCGTGAGACAGTTTGGTCCCTATCTGCCATGGGCGTAGGACACTTGAGAGGAGCTATCCATAGTACGAGAGGACCTGGATGGACGGACCCCTGGTGATCCGGTTGTCGTGCCAACGGCACAGCCGGGTAGCCACGTCCGGAACGGATAACCGCTGAAAGCATCTAAGCGGGAAGCCGGCCTCAAGACTAGGTGTCCCTGGGCGCAAGCCCCTAAAGGCAACTCGAAGACTACGAGTTCGATAGGCCGGGTGTGGAAGCGCAGCAATGCGCGGAGCTAACCGGTACTAATCAGCCGTGAGGCTTGACCTATCTCTAAGGCAAACATCGACGCTCGCGCTCAGGATTGGAGCTGCGAGTCGTCGCAAACGACACGCTACGCCATCCGCTGTGCAAGACACACGGCGGACGGCCAGGACGCTCCAAGGTTTCCGGTGGTGATATCGAAGAGGCCACACCCGATCCCATCCCGAACTCGGAAGTTAAGCTCTTCGGAGCCGATGGTACTGCAGCGGAAGCGCTGTGGGAGAGTAGGACGCCGCCGGGTCTTCTTTGCTGTGCTCGCGAGCCCCGCTCGAGGCTCCCCTTCTGGGGGAGGCTCGCGGGGCTTTCGACTTTTGTGGCCCCGGAGGCTACGCTTCGGGGATGCGCGCGTACTCGGCGATGTTCCTGATCGTTCTCGGGCTCGTGGGCTGCCGGTCGAAGCCCTCGGAGCCGGAGGCTGTCGGTTCGCCGAAGGCGCCGCCGTCGGGCGTTGGCGTCGTGGAGGAGCCGTACCGGGGCAGGATCGGCGGCTCGCTCGGCAAGCTCGGGCGGCCGCTCCGCGAGCTCACCACCACGGAGCTCCGGACCGCGATCCTGGCGGCCGGATGGAAGCCGAGCGGGTTCACGGAGATGGAGAGTTCGGTCGCGGTCACGCGGACACTCCCCATTCAGAAGGAGCGGCTCACCGGGACGGTCCAGTGGTTCAAGACGAGCGACAAGGAGCGCGTCTACTCGACGATGGTCGAGGGGTGGCCCAGCGCGGAGGAGGGCGACGTGATCGTGACGGTCAAGCTGACGAACGCGTCGGAGCGCGGTGAGGCGAGGCGGCTCCTCAAGGCTCTCACCCAGGACTGATTCTCTGGCGCCGACCTCGTCGGTGTCGTAGGAGAGCGAGCGCGGAAGCCGCGCTCCGGGGCGGACGCGAGGCGAAGACGATGAACGAGCCAGGCAACGATCCAGTCGATTTCGAGGCGAAGCCGGGCGCCGAGGCGGCGAGCCCGGGGCTCACGCCGGTGCCTGTCGAGCCCGCGCTCGGAGCGGATGCGGCTCCCGAGATCGCGTCTCCGGCGGCGACGCAGACCGTCGCCACGCCGACGCGACCGCGCGCGAGCCTCGTGTTCTTGACGCTCGTGTCGGTGGTGTCCCTCGTCGCCGATCTCGGGACGAAGATCTGGGCGGAGCGGGCGCTGCAGCAAGGCGACGTCCCGCTGCCGAGGACCATCATCAAGGGGGTGTTCGGCTTCATGCTCGCGAAGAACAAGGGCGGCGCGTGGGGCCTCCTGCAGAACCACCCCGAGAAGATCAGAAAGCCCTTCTTCGTGGTGGTCAGCGTCCTGGCCATCGTGTTCATCGTCTCGCTCTACCGGCGCCTCCACCCGAACCAGCGCGCCCTGCGCTGGGGCCTGCCGCTCGTGCTCGGAGGCGCGCTCGGCAACCTCGCCGACCGCATCCGCTACGGCCACGTCATCGACTTCATCGACGTGCAGGCCACCTGGGAGAGCCTGCCTCATCACTGGCCGACCTTCAATGTCGCGGACATCGCGATCTGCGTGGGCGTGGCGCTGATGGCCGTCGACATGCTGTCGGGGCACAAAAAGTCCGTGACACACGGCGCCCCCGTCGTCGCGGAGCCGCGCGCCGAAGAGGCGTCGCCTCCGGGGGCCTAGACCCTCGATGAAGGGCACCCTGTGGTCGCTCTTCGGCGTGGGGGCGCCTTCGTACTTCGTGCTCCTGCTGACGGGGTTTCTGCTGGCGACCTTCATCGGCACCGTGTGGGCCCGGCGCATCGGCGAGGAGCCGGACGTCATCGTCGATCTGTCGATCGCGATGCTGCTCTCGGGGCTCGTCGGCGCGCGCGTGCTCCACGTGATCGCCGATGGGTACTTTTGGGACTACGTCAACCTGTGCGTCGCGCCCGAGAAGGTCGACTGGAAGATCACCGCGGACGAGTGCGCGAGCGCGGCCTACAGCGGGCTCTGGGACGCCGCGAAGGAGGTCTGTCACCCGAAGACGTCGAACTGCCTCGCCGTCTTCAACACGCAGGGCTTCGCGTTCTACGGCGGCTTCTTGTTCGCGATCCCGACCGCGTACTGGTTGCTGCGGCGCGATGGCTTCCCCTTCTGGAAGGCGGCGGACTTCGGAGGCCTCGCCGCGGCGCTCGGCCTTGCGTTCGGGCGCATGGGATGCCTCCTCGCGGGGTGCTGCTTCGGCGTGCGCTCGGACGGGGCGCTCGCCATGGTCTTCCCGCCCTTCAGCCCTGCGAGCGACTGGCAGTGGAAGCACGGGCTGCTCGCGGCGAAGTCGATGCCCTCGCTCGCCGTCATCCCGACGCAGATCCTGGAGAGCGCGGGATCGCTCGTGCTCGGCGCCTTCTTGTACCTCTGGCTGCAGCCACGCAAGCGGTACGACGGACAGGTGTTCGTCGGGTTCTTGGCGGGATACGCTGTCCTGCGGTTCGTGCTCGAGCTGTTCCGGAGCGACGACCGTGGTGCGTTCTTCGGCCTCTCGACGTCGCAGATCATCGGCGTCGCGCTCCTCGCGGCCGCCCTGTGGCTCCACCGCGCGCGCCGGTCTTCGACACCAGGACCCCTCGTCGCGAGCTGAGCCTCTCGTGTCTCTCGGGGGGGGGGCGTGCCGACCGCCCGCCCCTATCGGCCGAGAGCACGCCTCCTCTCGCCGCTCCCTCCTTCGTCGCGGCGGGCGCGCTCGCTCGGAGCCTCTCGCGTCACGGGCGCGCCCGCGCTACGATAGCCAGCTCTTGTCGATCGAACGCGCTCGTCAGCTCGTCGTGACTTCGCTCGTCTCGAGGGGCGCGCTCGGCCGCGCGATCGAAGCGCACCTCGAAGGCGGATCGAACGTGCTTGCGTCCCTCGTCTTGGAGGGCGAGCTGTCGGAGCGGCTCCTCGACGGCGAGCTCGAGCGGAGCGGGACTCCGTGCGTCTCGAACGTGTTCCCGATGCGGCGCGCGTGCGAGCGCGTCCCGCCTGGGCTCCTGCGCGCGCTCTACGCCGTCCCCGTCCACGAAGATCCTCGATCGGGCCTCGTGGAGGTGGCCGCGCTCGACCCCTCGGATCCTCACGTCCGCGCGGAGCTGTCCTACCACCTCGGCGCGCCGATCCGGCTCGTCCGCGCGCCGCTCGGGCTGCTCCGAGAGGCGCTGCGAGCCCTCGAGCGGCGTCCGTCGAGCGCTCCCGTTCGGCCGGTCGAGCGCCGCGTGACGCCCGCCTACCTCTCGCTGCCCGACATCGCTGACGCCGCGGGCGTCCCTGTCTTGCGGCACGGCTCCGATCGCCCGATCCCGCTCGTCCGCCCCCGCACCGCGCTCACGCGAGGAGCCGACGGCGAGGAGTCGGACAACGAGCCCATCCCGCTCCTCTCGCATCCACCCCCCGCGCGCGAGACCGGGGAGGTCCCGTACGCCCTCGAGGCCCCGCGGGGACCCTTCCCGGATCCGTCGCCGCTCCTCGCAGCCATCGATCGCGCGGAGTCGCGCGACGAGGTGCTCGACCTCCTCTTGAACGGCGTCGCGATGGTCGCGGCGCGCGCGGCGATCTTCGTGGTTCGAAAGGGTGAGGTCCGCTGCTTCCGCGCGCCCGAGGGGCGTGAGGATGACCCAGCGTTCCGCGAGCTCGTCGTGCCGCTCTCGGCCCCGAGCGTCTTCGCGACCTCGGCGGCGACCGGCCACTACCTGGGCCCGGTGCCAAAGACGGCGGTGCACGCAGGGCTCGGCGCGATCCGCGGGGACGTCGCCGTCGTTCCGGTCCGCGCGAAGGGGGCGCTCGCGGCGTTCCTCTACGCGGAGGCCGTGGGCGACTCGATGATCGGCACGAAGCGCATGATCGATCTCGCGCGTGTCGCCGGAGAGGCCTTCACGCGCCTGGTCCAGCGCGGCGCGCGCGCGTGAGCTCGCGCCGTGGGCGTCCCTCGGGGCGAGGAGCGCCCACGGCGCGCCCGCGCGTGAGCTGGCGACCGATTTACTTGCCCGTCGTGCAGTCGAGCACGTTGAAGTAAGCGACGTCATGGGCGGACGCTCCGGCGCCCTTCCGCTCGGTCCAGAGCGCGAACAGCGCGGCGGTCCCGCCCGGCGTCGGCGTGGCGGCGGTCGCGAGGAGCAGCCGCCCGTCGAGCGTCTTCCCTCCTTGCACGGTCGGACCGAGATCCTGATCCACACGGAGGCTGGAGTCGATGCCCGTCACGGCCGCGCGCAGTCGCAGCGGGTGCCCCGCGGTGGAGCCAAACCCGAGGAGGTGGTCGTCCGCGGGATCGGCGTCGGGCTGCTCGGCAGGATCGAGCGCCTGGGTGCGGAGGGGTAGCTTCGTGGGTACGAAGGTCGACGCGTCGGTCCCGGTGAGCCGCCCTCCCCGGAGGAACGAGGACGCCCCGTCCGTGTCGAGCGCGAAGGCGGCCATCGCACCTTGCTTCGAGGACGCGTGCGCGATGACCGGCGTCACGAAGGTGCGCGACACGAGCGTCCCGGTGTCGCCGACGATGAATTGTCGAAGATCGGTCGTGAACACGTGGGTCTCGTCCCCCACGCGAGCGATGCCGGTCGGCTCGAGGCCATCGGGATCCCCGGTCGTGGCGACCTTCGACGCGATGGAGCCGCTGCTCCAGCGGCCGACGCGGAGGTTCCCTGGGCTCCCCTCGACGAAGGCGACGTACGCGCCTCCCTCGTCGTCGGCGACCATCACGGGGCGGCCCTTCGAGGCGGCGGGCGCGGCTTGAGCCCGTGTCACCGAGGTCCCGTCCACGTCTCCGTCGGGTACGCGCAGCATCTGAGGCGTGCCGCCGGGCTCGTCCGCCCACACGAGCGTCTGATCGGTGCCGTGCGTCGCGCGGAGGATTGTCTCGTGGTCGGTGCCACCCCCGAACGAGAACCCGCTCCAGGTGCCGCTGTTCGAGAGGTCGACGACGTGGACCTCGCCCCCGGAGCCGAGGAACCCGCGCGCGCCCTTCTTCGTGCGGACGAGCAACACGCGGCCGGCGTAAGCGCGCTTGGCGTCCGGCGCGCCCGATAGATCGTGAACCTGGGCGTGCTGCGCGAGCCGCCACGAGCAAGTGGCGAGCGGCGCCACGCTGGGTGCCCCCGCTCCGCCTCCTCCGCCCGCGGACCCGCCGCTGGCTCCAGCCGCGCCCGCGCCGGTGGTCTCTCCACCCGCACCCGCGCCTGCGGCGCTGGTCCCTCCACCCGCAGCCCCGGCGTCACCTCCCTGGCCTCCGGGTAGACCCCCACCCGCGCCGCTCGAGCCTGCGGCGGCACCGGCCGAGCCGCCAGGTCCCGACGACGACACGAACCGGTCGCCCCCGCACGCGGCGTGGATCAGGGCGAGGCTGCAGAGGGAGAGGAGCGCGCCTCGCATCGGAGATCAGCGCTCCTGGAGCCGCGGCATCAGCTCGACCAGGTTGCACGGCCGGTGTCGAACGTCGAGCTGCGACGCGAGGATCCCGTCCCACGCCTCGCGGCAAGCGCTCGTGGAGCCCGGCAGCATGAACAGGTACGTCCCGCCCGACACGCAAGCACCCGCGCGCGACTGGATCATCGAGGTCCCGATGCTCGCGTACGACAGCCACCGAAAGAGCTCGCCGAAGCCAGGGATGTCCTTCTCGGAGACCTCGGCGAACGCCTCCGGCATGACGTCTCGCCCCGTCACGCCGGTGCCTCCGGTGGTGAGGATCACATCGACGCGCGGCTCGTCGATCCACGCGCGGAGCTGCCCCACGATGGCCGAGAGATCGTCGCGGAGAAGCGCCCTCTCGACGATCTGGTGTCCCGCCGAGGTCGCGCGCTCCACGAGGGCGTCGCCCGAGGCGTCCTCGGCGAGCGTCCGAGTGTCCGAGACGGTCAGGATCGCGAGGTGCACCGGCACGAAGGGGCGCGACATGTCGATCCGACCTGCCATGCCGTAACGATACCCAAAGCCCCCCGCGGTGTCGGAAATATTGGCTTCGAAGGGGCGTGGCTTGGCTCGGCCGCGCCGTGGCGTGATAAGGCCGCCCCGTGCGGTTCGCTCCCTGCCTGGTCGCCTTGGCCGCGTCGCTCGTGGCGCGCTCGTCGCTTGCCGAGCCGCCGAGCCTCGCGCTGGATCGCCTGTCGCCCGCGCCCGTCGGTGATCCGACGCTCGCCGTCGAGTCGGCGCACGTCGGCCAGGGGGGAGGCGTCGGGGTGCTCGGCTCCTACGCGAGGAGCCCGCTCACGGTCCGGGTCGGCGAGGACAAGGTGCGCGTCGTGTCGTCTCAATGGGTCGCGCACGCGCAGGCGTCGTTGCGCCTCGGTGGACGGCTCGGCCTCGACGTGCAGGCGCCGGTCGTGGTCGCACAGTCCGGGAGGGCGCTCTCTGGCGGGGGCCTGGACTTCGCCGAGCCCAAGGGGGGCAAGCTCGGGGACGTCCGCCTCGGCGCCCGCTTTCTCCTGTCGCACCCAGAGGACCGCGCGGGTGTGGCGCTCTCCCTGCGTGGGTGGCTCCCGACGGGGCAGGGGGCCGACTACGCGGGCGCGGGCGGCGCCCGCTTCGCGCCTGCGCTCGTGTTCGGCTGGTCCGGCGACCACCTCGTCGGCGCGCTCTCCGTGGGACGCACCTTCCGCTCGTCCGCGCACGCGACCCCGCGCGTCGCTGGGAGCGAGACCACGGCGGGCGCGGCGGTCGCCTACCGCGACGGGCGGACTCAGCTCGGCGTCGAGGCGTTCGGCGCGACGGTCGCGGATTCGAGGACCGCGGCGCTCGGTCGGCAGACGACGGCCGCAGAGGCCCTCGTCGTGGGCAGGGTGTCCTTCGGTGCGCTCACGCTGATCGCCGCCGCCGGCCCGGGCATCGGGCACGGGGTCGGCACGCCGAGCTACCGTGCGGTCCTCGGGGTCTCCTTCTCGTCGCTCTCGTCGCCGGACCCGGCGCCGCGGGACACGGTCGTCATCGGTCCGCCGGGTGCGTCCGTTGGCGCATCCTCTGGACCTCGAGGCGCGGCGCCCGGTCGCTCCGATCGCGAGCGTGAGGCCGAGGCCGGGGTGGACACCGACGGAGACGGCGTCCTCGATGAGGTGGATGCCTGCCCCAGGGTGATCGGCCCGCCGCAAGCCGATCCGAAGCGGAGCGGCTGCCCGCTCGACTCCGATGGCGATGGCATCGTGGACGCCGAGGACGCGTGCAAGACGATCCCGGGGCCTGCGTCGGACGATCGAGCTCGCAACGGCTGCCCCGGCGACAAGGACGGGGACGGCGTCACGGACGACGTGGACGCCTGCCCCGAGCTTCGTGGAGAGCGCTCCTCCGATCCGGCACAGAACGGCTGCCCGAAGCTCCTCACCGTCGGAGACAAGCAGATCGACATCCGGCAGCAGGTGCTCTTCGAGACAGGACGTGACGTCATCCGCAAGGAGAGCTTCCCGCTCCTCCAGGAGATCTCGACGACGCTGAACGACGTGCCGACGATCGTGCGTGTGGCGGTGGATGGACACACGGACGACGTGGGGCTCACCGAGGCGAACCTCGCGCTCTCGCGGCGCCGGGCGCTCGCGGTGATGCGCTGGCTCATCGATCACGGCGTGGACGCGCGGCGGCTCGAGGCGCGGGGCTTCGGGCCGCGCCGCCCCATCGCCGACAACAAGACGCCCGAGGGACGAGAGAAGAACCGCCGCGTCGAGTTCATCATCCAGAAGCGCTCCCCGCGCGGCGCCGCCGACTGGGTCGACGGCCCCGTCGAGTGATCGAGCCCCGCGCTGCGGCTGCTCTGCGCAGCGGGCGACGCGCACGTCGAACGGGTCGAGGACCGCGTCGAGTCCTCGATCTCCGGTGCGCCATGCGGCCGTGGCGCGCGTCGATTTCGGTCGTGAGGGCGCGCGCTCGTCGCGCTCACGGCCGCGCGCGACGCGGGCCGTGGTGCGCGTCGATTTCGGTCGTGAGGGTGCGGCTCCCGACGACAGCCCCGACCGCTCCCGTGGTAGCGTCGGGTCCGTGCGCCAGGCCCACACTCTCGCGCTCCTCCTCGCGGCGCTCGGCGGCGCGGCTGCGCTCGCGGCCTGCGACAGACGACCCTCGGGCGGACCCGCGGCCCAGGCCTCGTCGCCGTCCGCCTCGGCCACGCCCGTCCCCGCCGTGCCGATCGTCGCCTGGAGCGAGCCGGTGCGAGCCGAGGCGATCGCCGCAGGGCGCGCCGTCCTCGAGCGCCACCAGTGCGTCCGCTGCCATACGATCGACGATCTCCCCGCTGCCGCCCGCCCCCTCGCCTGCACGAGCTGTCACATCTTCTTGAAAGATCTGAAGCCCGAGGATCGGCAGCGCAAGTCGATGGTCGCGAAGTACGGAGAGGAGATCATCTCGCGCTACCAGCGGAACATCCAGCACCTCATCGAGGTGCCCAGCCTCACGGGGATCGCCCGGCGCGTGAGCCCCTTCTTCTTGCGGGCGTTCCTCGAGGCGCCCTTCGATCTCCGCCCTGGGCTCGGCGAGAGCATGATCCGTCACGGCCTCGGGCCCGACGAGCTCCGGGCCGTGGTCCGCTACTTCGCCGCGGTCGCGCGCGCGGAGGACCCCTACCGAGACGGCGCGAGCCCCCCGCCGCTCCCGCCGCGACCGAGCGACGAGCGCCTCGCGCGCGGACGAGCGAAGTTCCAGGAGAAGGCCTGCGCGACCTGCCACGCCTTCGGCAACGTGGATTTCGGGGTGACGGTCGACGCGCTGGAGAAGGCCGGCCCCGCCGCGAAGCTCGCGCCAAATCTCCGGTTCACCCGTGAGCGGACGACCCCGGCGGCGCTCGTCGCGTGGATCCGCGATCCCGCGAAGCTCCTCCCGGGCACCTCGATGCCGACGCTCGGGATCTCCGAGGAGGACGCCGAGCTCATCGCCGGGTTCTTGCTCTACGGCGATCCAAAGCTCCTCCCGGAGGCCCCACCCCCTGCGTCCGCGCCGCCGAAGATCCTGGAGCGCCCCGTCTCGTACGAAGAGATGAAGGAAGAGGTCCTCGGTCGGACCTGCGTGCACTGTCACATGAACGACCACGAGAAGGACCCGGGCCCTGGCAACAAGGGAGGCCTCGGCTACAAGGGGCTCTCCCTCCAGATGCGCACGTACGAGACGCTCGTCTTCGGGATGGTGGGGCCGGACGGCGAGCGCAGGTCGGTGCTCGAGAAGCGGCGAGGGGAGGCGCTGCCTCGCCTCGTGCAGGTGATGCTCGACCGCCGCGCCGAGGAGCCGCGAGATCACGTCGCGTACGGCGAGGATCGCGCGAGGCCGCCGTACCCGCGGGGCTCCCTCGGGATGCCGCTCGGCCTCCCCTCGATGACCGACGCCCAGATCTCGCTCGTGGCGACGTGGATCGCGCAGGGGTGCAAGGGCCCGACGAAGGTGACGGGCATGCCCGGCGTCGACGACGGCTACCTCGTCCCCGACGGGCCCATCGCGAAGAACCAGGGCTGCGAGCTCCGCGCGCCGCTCGCGAAGCGCCCCGCCTGGGCGGTCGACGCCGCGCCGAAGCCCGCCACCTCGAAGTGACCTCGCACGCGAGCGCCCTCTCCAGCGAAGGGTCGCTGTCCGCGCGCGCGCTCCACGCGCTTGGCCTCCGCGAAGGCGAGGGGCCCCGCGCGCTCCGCCTCCTGGGCCTGATCTTCACCATGTCCGCGGCGCTCGTGCTGCTGAAGGCAGCGCAGAGCGGCATCTTCCTCGTCGCCTATCCGCGCTCGACGATCCCCTGGGCCTTCGCTGCCTCGGCGCTCACCCTCGCGGCCGCTTCGATGGCGCTCGTCCCCCTCGCCGCGCGGCTCGGGCCGTCGCGCCTGGCCGCGCTCGTCTTCGTGTCCGGCGCGTTCGTCGTCCTCGGGATGCGCGTCGCCATGGCCCTCCGCGTCCCGCACGCGAAGTTTGCGCTCTATGTCGTCATCGAGGCGCTCTCGGGCGTGCTCCTCATCCAGACGTGGAGCGTCGTGTCCGAGGCGAGCAACGCGCGGAGCGCGAAGCGCCTGCTCCCCATCGCCGGGATCGGCGCCTCGGCGGCGTGGACGCTCGGCGGGCTGCTCGTGCCCGGGCTGGTCGCTTGGTTCGGCGCGAGCTCGCTCCTCGTCGCGGCGCCCGCCCTCCTCTTCGTGTGCCTGGGGCTGGTCGTCGCGGTGCGGCGGAGCGATCTGGGCGACGCGGTCGAGCGCGGCTCGAAGCGCGCGTCGCTCGCCTCCGAGTGGCGGGCGGGGTTCGACTTCGTCCGGCGCGTGCCGCTGATGCGCGTCGGCGTCGTCCTGTCGGTGCTCGCGCTCATCACCGAGCAGCTCATGGACTTCCAGTTCATGAGCGCGGCGCGGGAGCGGTACGCCGAGCCGGGCGCGTGCTCGTCGTTCTTTGGTACGTACTACGGCGTCACGAGCGCGGTCGCGATGGTGCTCTTGCTCACGCTCTCGGGCCGCTTCCTCTCCGAGATGGGCGCCTCGCGCGCCCTGCTCGTGACGCCGGCGCTGACGGCCTGCGTGGGCCTCCTCGCGTTCGTCCTCCCGGTCTTCCCGCTCGTCGTCGCGCTCCGGGCCAGCGACCGCGTCCTCAAACAGTCCACCTGGTCGTCTGCCATGGAACAGACGCAGATGCCGCTCCCGGTGGTGCGTCGCGCCCAGGCTCGCGCGCTCGTGCGCGGCGTCATCGGGCCGCTCGGCTACGCGCTCGCGGCGGTGTGCCTCGCGGCGCTCCCCGAGCACACCGACGCTCGCTGGCTGGCGCTCGTCACGGCGGGGCTCACCGCGGCGATGGCGGTCGTCGTCGCGCGGTTCGTTCGGCGAGCGTACCAGGGGGCGCTCCGCCGGGCCATCGAGGGACGTCGCCTGCCGGGTGGGGACGCGCCGCCGCTCGACGTCGACGCGTGCAAGGCGCTCACCATCGCGCTACGATCCACGGACGAGGCCGAGGCGGCGCTCGCCGCCGAGGTGCTCGGGACGACGCGCCTGCCGATGGCCGTCGGGGCGCTCCGCGCCGCCGTGCTCCACCCCGCTCCTGCGGTGCGTCTCGCGGCCGTCGAGGGGCTCTCCCACCTCGGCGCCGCGGGCGCCCTCGACGGGCTCGCGGACCTCGTCGAGGGCGAGCCGGATCCGCTCGTGCGCCGCGCGGCCATCGTCGCCTTGTCGCGCCTCGGCGCGAAGGGGCACAGGGCCGAGCGGGCGCTCGAGGCCGCGGCCGGCGCCGACGAGGCCGAGGTGCGCTCCCTCGCCGCCGCCGTGCTCCGGCTGGCCCGAGGGGAGTCCGCCGCGCGCCTCCTCGAGGATGACGCGCTCGCGGAGGACACGACGCGGCTCCTCCTCCCGGGGCACGTCGACGACGCGGACGTGGTGGGCGCGCTCGGGCGCTTGTTGGTAGGCGAGCGCTCGCTCTCGCTGCGCCTCGCGGTCGTCGCCGCCGCGGGGAGGCTCGGGGTCTGCGGCGACGGGCTCGAGGCCGTCGCCGCAGACCCCAACGTGGGCTCGGCGGCCTGCGTCGAGCTCGTGCGACGCGAGCACCCAGCGGTCCTGCGGCTCTTGTCCCATCGGGCCGCGAGCGTGCGCGAGCGCGCATCCGAGGCGCTCGCGGGCGCGATCCGTCAGCGGGCGACGTGGCGCTCCCCGAGCGGTGCGACCGAGCCCGCGCTGGATCACGAGCTGCGTCACGCCTACCTCCTCGTCTCCGTCCTCGCCGGTCTGTCGCGCGACGACGGGAAGCCCGACTGGGAGTTCGAGCCAGAGTTCCGGTTCTTGGCGGGGGAGGTGGAGCGCGCGCTCGTCGCGTCGCGCACGAGGGCTCTTCGGCTCCTCGCGCTCTTCGGGAAGGCCGATCTCGTCCGCACGATCGAGGACGGGACCTCGCGGGGGAGCGCGGTGAAGGACGCGCAGATCGCCGAGCTGCTCGAGCTCTCCCTGCCCTCTGGCGTGGCCGACAAGCTGGTCCCGCTCTTCGAGCAGCTCTCCCTGCGCGAGCGCGTGGCCGCGGCGAAGCGAGCGGGGCTCTTGCGTGAAGACGCGGCGAGCGATCCGCTCCCCGTGCTCCTCGAGCTCGACGACGAGCACCTCGTCGGGTGCGCGGCCGCCACGTACAAAGAGCGCTTCCGCAAGCGGTACCCGGATCGCTACGATGCGCTCGCCCCCTTGATCCCGCTCTTCGAGCGCATCAGCTTCTTGCGCAGCACGGCGCTCTTCTCCGGGCTCGGCGGAGAGGACCTGCGGAGCCTCGCCGAGCGCCTGCGCGAGGTCAGCTACGAGCCCGGCGCCCTCATCTTCCACAAGGGCGATCTCGGGGACGAGCTGTTCCTCGTCACGGAGGGGCGCGTCCTCGTGCGTGACGGGGCGCTCGAGCTCGCGCGCATCGGCTCGCGGGAGGTCTTCGGCGAGCTGTCGGTGCTCGATCGTGAGCCGCGGAGCGCGGATGTGCTCGCGGAGGAGGCGACGACCCTGCTCTCCCTGTCGCGGGGAGATCTCGCCGACATCATGGTGAAGCGCCCGAAGATCCGCGAGGAGATCCTCCTCGTCGTCGTCCGGCGGCTCCGAGGGCTCACCGAGCGGGTGGCCCTGCAGCCGAAGGGGCCTCGCGCGTGAGCCTCGTCCGCGCGCTGGGGCCGTACGAGATCGTGAGCCACATCGCGACGGGCGGCATGGCCGAGGTGTACGTCGCGCGCCGTCGCGGCGCGTACGGCTTCACGAAGTCCGTCGCCCTGAAGCGGATCCTGCCCCAGTACGCGAAGGATCCGGAGTTCGTCTCGATGTTCATCGATGAGGCCCGCGTCGGCGCTGGCCTCTCGCACCCGAACCTCGTCGAGGTCTTCGACTTCGGTGAGGACGCGGGCGAGCTCTACATCGCGATGGAGCTCGTCGACGGGACCACGTGCGCGAAGCTGCTCCGCGCCGCGTCCGCGCGAGGTCAGACCGTCACCGTGGAGGACACGCTCTTCCTCGTCCTCTCGGTGCTCCGCGCGCTCGACTTCGCCCACGGCGCCGCGGACGACGGGGGCACGCCGCTCGGGCTCGTGCACCGCGACGTCTCCCCCGGCAACGTCCTCGTCTCGCGGAGTGGGGCGATCAAGCTCGCAGACTTCGGCATCGCGCGCGCGGCGCACGTCGAGCGGCGCACCGAGGACGGCCACATGAAGGGCAAGCTCGGCTACATGTCCCCCGAGCAGGTCCTCGGAGAGGAGGTCGACGCGCGGAGCGACCTCTTCACGGTTGGCATCGTCCTCGCCGAGCTGCTCGTCGGCCGCCCCCTCTTCACGGGCGACGAGTTCGACGTGCTGCTCAAGATCCGCGATGCAGACGTCTCCGGCTTCGTCGCGCACGCCACCAGGGTCCCCGAGGATCTTCGGGCGGTCGTCCTCCGCGCGCTGGCTCGTCGCGCGGAGGACCGGTACCCGACGGCCCAGGCGTTCGCCGACGACCTCGAGGAGATCGTCCGGCGCCGCCGGCTCGCGATCGGCCCGGCGCGGCTCGCGGCGTACCTGGAGCACCTCGCGCTGGTCCGACGAGAGACCCGGTCCCAAGAGCTCCGCGCGGTCGCCGCTGCCTCGCGATCCCCGAGCGCGTCGGGCACGCAGCCGAGGCGGATCACGGTCCCTCCACCCGAGCCGGCGCAGGCGCCGGGCTCCCTCTATCGGCTGGTCCCGCCTGGTGGGCCGCCGTCCGACCTGCGCTCGCTCGCCGCGACCATCGAGGAGATCGTGCGTGGTCGGATCGGGGGCGCGTTCCTCGTGTCGAAAGACGGCGGCGAGCCCGTCCCGGCGGAGGAGCTCCCCGAGCTCCGGCGGCTCGTCCGCTCGTCGTCGCTGCGATGGGATCTCGAGCCTGACGACGAGGCGCGGGTGCCGTGGCTCCCTCGCTCGGCGCTGGCGCGCATGTTCCACCTGGTCGAGTCCCGGGGGACGGCGCTCCTCGTCGTCTCTTCCGAGGCGCTCCGGGCGAAGCTCTTCTTCGACGACGGCCACCTCGTGCACATCGCCTGCACCGACCCCTCGACGCTCCTCGGCGCGATCTTGATGCGGGAGGGGCTGGTCTTGCCGGTCGAGCGCGACATGGCCCTCGCGGTCGCACCGCGCCACGGAGGCCGCCTCGGCGACGCGCTCGTCGGCCTCGGCATCGTCCGCCCGGTCGATCTCTACCGCGCCCTCGCGAAGCAGCTCGAGCTGCGGCTCGCGCTCGTCCTCAGCGTACGCGGCGGGACGCTCGTCTCGCGTGCGGGGGAGCGTCATCACGACGACGCGATCCCGCGGCCCCCCTCGGGCATCGAGCTGCTCGCGGAGGCGGGGCTCTCCGCGATGTCCCTCGAGCTCGTCCATGAGCTCGTCCGGCACGAGGGCGCGAGCGTGATCCGCCAGGGGCCGCCGTCCGCGCTGTCGGTCGCCTCGCTCCGCCTCCGCGACGAGGCCCGCGCGTTCGTCGTCGGCGCGATCGAGCGCGGGCTCACCGTCCGTGAGGTCGCGGAGCTGGCCCGCCACGAGCGCCGCGGCGAAGATCTGCTCCGGGCGATCTGCCTCGCCGTGACGGCCGGGGCCGTCGTCCTCGCACGTCCCGCTAAGGACACGCCAGGCTGAGCTCCGCCGCGTCACGGCGTCGTCGCCCTCGCTCGCCCGGCGAAGGACGCGCCGGGCTGCGCGAGGCCACGTCACGGCGTCGTAGCCCACGAAGGAGCCCGTCGAGCCCCGACGGCCGCGTCGCTTCGGGCGCCGCCCCGTCGGTGGCGCTCCCCCCCGCGAGCCCTCGCGGTCCGTGCCGTCAGAGCGGCCAGTACGCCGTCGGGATGGGGTACGTCGGCCGCGCGAACAAGAACCCCTGGCCGTAATGGACGCCCGCGTCCACGCACGCCTTCGCCTCGTCGATCTCCTCGATGCCCTCGGCCACCACCTTCGCGCCGAGGTCCTCGCAGAGCCGCACGATGCCCCGGATGAGGAGCCGCTGGCGCGGAGAGCGGTGCACGTTCATCACGAGATCGCGATCGATCTTGACGACCTTGGGCTCGAGATCGGCGATGCGCTTCAGGTTGGAGTGGCCCGCGCCGAGGTCGTCGACGACGAGGTGGATGCCGCTGTGCGAGCGGAGATCGCGCGCGACGTCCATGCAGAGCCGAAAGTGCGAGAACGACACGCTCTCGGTGATCTCGATGTAGACGTCGTGATCGTGCGAGAAGAGCGGATCGTCGGGGCGCACGAGCCACCTCTCGACGAGCTCCTGCGGGTGCACGTTGATGAAGAGCGGGATGCCCGAGCAGAGCGGCACGGCGATCTCGCGGATCATCCGGCCGAGCCGCCCGCAGCACCTGCCCTGGACGACGCGCTCGAACAAGACGAGCGGGTTCTTGAACTCGGGGAGGCTGCAGCGGACGAGCACCTCGTGCGCGAAGACGCGGCCTTTGTTCTGGAGCTCGATGATGGGCTGGAAGACGACGGACAGCTCGGCGGGCGTCACGATCGCCGCGAGGTGCGCCGCGCTCATCCGTGGATCGTCCCGGAGGACGAAGCCGTCGCTCGACCGCGCTTCGGACAGACGGTTCGTTGACGAGGACACTGGAGCCAAGGACGATAGCACCCGGGCTGCCTGCGCGCTCGACCAACCGGCGCCATCGCTCGCCCGCCTCGTGCGCCGGCCCTGCCGCGCCCTTGCGGGTCCTCGACAAGCCGGTGGGCTTCATCTATGAGCCCGGCGCCATGGCTACCAAGATCGCGATCAATGGGTTCGGCCGCATCGGCCGCTGCGTGGTCCGCGCGCTCACCGAGCGCGCCGAGACGGGGCTGGAGGTCGTCGCCATCAACGACCTCACCGATCCGAAGACCCTCGCGCACCTGCTCCGCTACGACAGCGTGCACGGGCAGTTCCCCGCGGCGGACGTCGCCGGATCGGCCGACGGGATCAAGGTCTCGGGCAAGACCATCAGGACGACGGCGATCAAGGACCCCAAGGACCTCCCGTGGAAGGAGCTCGGCGTCGACATCGTCTTCGAGTGCACCGGGCTCTTCACCGACAAAGAGAAGGCGGCCGCGCACCTCGCCGCTGGCACGAAGAAGGTCGTCATCTCTGCCCCCGCGAAGAACCAGGACAAGACCCTCGTCCTCGGCGTGAACGACGGCGAGTACGACCCGAAGGCGCACCACATCGTCTCGAACGGCTCGTGCACGACCAACTGCCTCGCCCCCGTCGCGAAGGTGCTCCTCGACGAGTTCGGGATCGAGTCGGGCCTCATGACGACGATCCACTCGTACACGAACGACCAGCACATCCTCGATCTCCCGCACCGCAAGGGCGATCTGCGCCGCGCGCGCGCCGCGGCGATCAACATGATCCCGACGTCGACCGGCGCGGCCAAGGCGCTCTCGGAGGTCGTCCCGGCCCTGAAGGGCAAGCTCGATGGGCTCTCGATCCGCGTCCCCACGGCGGACGTCTCGGTCGTCGACCTGACCTTCCGATCCGAGAGGCCCATGACGAAGGACGCGATCCACGCAGCGATCAAGAAGGCGGCCGACGGGGCGATGAAGGGCTACCTCTACTTCCAGGAGGAGCAGCTCGTCTCGGGCGACTACATCGGGCACCCGGGCTCGTCGATCTTCGACGCGACGCTCACGCAGGTCCTGGGCGACAGGTTCGCCAAGGTGTTCGCCTGGTACGACAACGAGTGGGGCTTCTCGAACCGCATGATCGATCTCGCCCTCTTGATGGGCAAGTCGCTCTGAGCGAGCGGGTGACGTCATGACGACGCTCTCTGGCATCCGCACGCTCGCCGACCTCGATCTCGCGCAGAAGCGCGTGTTCGTCCGGGTGGACTTCAATGTCCCGCTCGAGAAGCGCGAGGATGGCAAGATCGTCGTCGCGGACGACACGCGCATCCGCGAGTCGCTCCACACGATCCGCCACGTGATGCAGAAGGGCGGGCGCGCGATCCTCGCCTCGCACCTCGGCCGCCCGAAGCCCGGCAAGCACGCGGGCCTCTCGCTCGAGCCCGCGGGGCAGCGGCTCGCCGAGCTCCTGCAGTGCGAGGTCCACCTGCCCGACGACTGCGTCGGCGACTCGCCCAAGAAGATCATCCACGATCTCCGCGACGGGCAGGTGTGCCTGCTCGAGAACCTCCGCTTCCACGAGGAAGAGGAGCGCGACGACGTCGAATTCGCGAAGCAGCTGATGGAGCTCTGCGACGTCTACGTGGGTGACGCCTTCGGGGCGAGCCACCGCGCGCACGCCTCGGTGCACGCGCTGCCCCGCATGATGCGCGAGCGGTGCGCGGGCTTCCTCCTCGAGAAGGAGATCTCGTCCCTCGGCCGGATCGTCACCGCGCCCGAGAAGCCGTTCGTCGCCGTTCTGGGCGGCGCGAAGGTGAGCGACAAGATCGCCGTCATCGAGAGCCTGCTCGACAAGGTGGACGCCCTCCTCATCGGCGGCGCGATGGCCAACACCTTCCTGGCCGCACAGGGCAAGGATCTCCGCAAGTCGAAGATCGAGGACGACAAGCTCGCGCTCGCGAGGACCCTCCTCGAGAAGGCGTCGGACCGGAAGGTGACGCTGCTCCTGCCGCGGGACGTCGTCGTCGCGCCAGCGCTCGACGCGACCTCAGGGACCACGGTGTCCGTCGACGCCGTCCCGGAGGGCATGATGGCCCTCGACGTCGGCCCCGAGACGGTCGCGCGCTTCTCGTCCGAGCTCGCGAAGGCGAAGACGATCCTGTGGAACGGCCCGATGGGCCTCTTCGAATCGCAGCCCTTCGCGGCGGGGACCTTCGGCGTGGCGGAGGCGATCGCGCGCTCGAGCGCCTTCTCGGTCGTCGGCGGCGGGGACAGCGCGGCGGCGGTCGCGCGCTGCGGGCCCGAGGTGCGCGACAACATGAGCCACATCTCCACCGGCGGGGGCGCGGCGCTCGAGCTCATCGAAGGCAAGAAGCTCCCTGGCGTGGAGGCGCTCCGGCAGTGAGCCCGAGGCGCAAGCCGCTCATCGCGGGGAACTGGAAGATGAACCACGGCGGGCGCACCGCGTGCGAGCTCGCGGCGAGCGTCGCGAGGATCGTGCGCCCTGGGGTCGAGGTCGTCGTCGCTCCGCCCTTCACGGCGCTCGCGGCCGTCGCAGCCGAGCTCGACGGTGAGCCCATCGGCGTCGCGGCGCAGACCGTCGCGGCCGAGCGGAGCGGCGCGTTCACCGGAGAGACCTCGCTCGAGATGCTGCTCGACGCGGGGGCGACGAGCGTCATCCTCGGGCACAGCGAGCGGCGACAGCTCTTTGGCGAGACGGACGCGCGGGTAGCGGCGAAGACGTCGGCGGCGCTCGCCGCGGGGGTGCGCCCGATCGTGTGCGTCGGCGAGACGCTCGCCGAGCGGGACGCGGGGAGGACCCTCGAGGTGGTGCTCGGTCAGGTGGACGCGGTCGCCGCGGCGCTGTCCGGGGCGCCCGATCCGGTGATCGCCTACGAGCCGGTGTGGGCCATCGGAACCGGGCGCAACGCGACGCCGGCGCAGGCCGAGGAGGTCCACTCTGCGATCCGCGCGCACCTCGCGAAGAGCTCCGAGGGGCTCGCCGAGAAGACTCGGATCCTGTACGGCGGGAGCGTGAAGGGCGACAACGCGCGCGAGCTCCTCTCCTGCCCAGACGTCGACGGCGCGCTCGTCGGCGGCGCGAGCCTTGACGCCGCGCAATTTGGCGCCATCGTCGCCGCGGCGCACGCCCTCCTTCAGCCCACCTCCTGATGCTCTCGACCTTCCTCTCCGTCGTCCACGTCGTCGTCAGCCTGCTCCTCATCCTCGTGGTCCTGCTCCAGCAGGGCAAGATGGGCGGGCTCGGCGCCATGGGCGGCTCCACGAGCCAGCAGGTCTTCGGAGGCCGCGGCGCAGGGAACCTCTTGACGCGCCTCACGGGGACGTTCGCGGCGATCTTCATGGCCACCTCGCTCACCCTCGCGTACCTCGCGTCCGCGGGCGACATCAAGCTCCGCAAGGGCGAGAGCGCGAGCAACCCGCACTCGCTGCCGAGCGCCGAGCTGCCCTCGCTCCCGGCGCCCCCGCAGCCCGCTGCGCCCGACACGCCGACGCCCTCGGGCACGTCGAGCGCGCCGTGAGCCAGCCTCGCGACCTGCCGACGGAGCTCGACACGCTCATCGGTCGCGGCGCGAGCTTCGAAGGGAAGCTTCACTTCGACGGTGCGGTCCGCATCGATGGCAGCTTCTCGGGGACGGTGCGGAGCGACGGTGTGCTCGTCGTGGGCGACGGCGCGTCCCTCCGGGATGTGCAGATCGACGTCGCGGTCGTGATCGTGCTCGGGGGCGCGGTGTCGGGCGACATCCGAGCCAAGCGGAGCATCGAGCTCTGCGTCCCAGCGAAGGTCTCCGGCTCTCTCCACGCGCCCGAGGTGATGCTCGAGAAGGGGGTGCAGTTCGAGGGGACCTGCAAGATGGCCCCGATGGACGGCCCTGGCCAGGGCGGCGTCTGAGCGGCCCGCCGCGTGCGCCATGGCGTCGCGTCGAGACGCGACACCGACGATGCCGCGCCGTCCTGACGTGCGGCGTCGCCGCTGGCGCCGCGTCGAGACGCGCCGCCGACGAGGCCGCGCCGTCTCGACGGGTGGCGCCGCCTGCAGTGCGTCGAGACGCGCCGCCGACGAGGCCGCGCCGTCTCGACGGGTGGCGCCGCCTGCGGTCGCCGTGCCGGTGCGTCGTGACGCGGCACGGAGCTCGATGATACGATCCCGGCGATGTCCGCTCGATCCCGGCTCCTGTTTGCCTGCGCGATGGCGCTCTCGCTCGTCGCGCTCGCCGCGCTCGCGCCGGCCTGCGGCGGGCGGCTGTCGTCGGAGTCGAGCGGCTCACCCGGTGGTCCGTCGGGTGGCGCCGCTGGCAGCTCTTCGACCAAGGACGCGGGCAAGGACGCGGCCAAGGACGCCCCTCACGACGCCAAGGACGCGCTGCCCGACTACGAGGATCCCGGCTGCCCCGACGCTGAGCCTCCAGTCGTCTCCTACCAATGCGATGTCCACGCCGAGCCCTCCGGCTGCCCCAAGGGCCTCGCCTGCTATCCATATATCCAGTATCCTGGAGGCCCGTGTCAGGAGGAGCTGTACGGGACCATGTGCGTGAGCGCGGGGAGCGGCGGCCAAGGCGATCCGTGCGGTGGGGGGTGCCAGGAGCACTTCGTGTGCGTCATCTCCGGGCAGGGGAACCAGTGCGTCCGCATGTGCGATCTGTCCGCGTCGGGGGGCTGTGACGACGGGCTCGTGTGCGAGCCGCTCGACATCCCCGACATCGGCGGGTGCATCTGATGGTCCGGGGTCGGTCGGGCGCGCTGGCGCTCCTCGCGCTCCTCGCGTCGCCGATCGCCTGTGGCGCGAGGACCGGGCTCCGCGTCGACGAGGACGAGCCCGCGCTCCCGGCTGGCGCCTGCATCTTCGACGAGGACTGCGTGACCGAGAGCCCCTGCCTCGTGGCGGCGTGCGAGGCTGGCAAGTGCCAGACGCCCAAGGAGATCTCGTGCGACGACGGAGATCCCTGCACGAAGGATCGCTGCGACGAGGCGAAGGGCGCCTGCGTCTTCGAGCCGCTCGCCAAGGACCTCGACGGCGACGGCGTGAAGGGACCCGCGCCCGGGCAATCGTGGAAGGATCCCGACGCCTGCGGGCATGACTGCGACGACACCTCGGCGAAGGCCTTCCCCGGGAACGCCGAGGTGTGTGACGGGGTCGACAACGACTGCAACGGGATCGTCGACGACGACGCGAAGTTCGTCCCCGCGCCTGGAGAGGCCCCGGTCCTCGTGTCCGATCCGGCGCTGAAGCAGGCGGGTGCGGGCGGCATCGCCTTCGCCGGGAAGAGCGCCGGCTACCTCGCCGCGTACACGGGCGAGGACCCGAAGGGCTCGCGCGTGCTCGTGCGGCCGCTCGACGCGACGGGCGCACCGTCGGGCGAGCCGCTCTCGGTGCTGAAGGACGACGGCGACGGCTCGGGCGGACCGATCGTCTTCACGGGCGATCGGTACGGCATCGCGTGGACCGACCGCAGGACGGGTGACTACGAGATCTGGTTCAACACCCTCGCCCCGGACGGGAAGAAGCTCGGCCCCGACGTGCGGCTCTCGTATGCGGACGGCTTCAGCCTTGCGCCCACGATCGCGTGGAACGGCACGAGCTTCCATGTGCTCTGGCAGGACGAGCGTGATGGGTTCTTCGAGGTGTGGGCGCGCGAGGTGTCGCTCGAGGGAGCGCCGCTCGGGAAGGAGCGGCTCGTCGCGGAGGACCTCGGCGCCGAGGTACCGAGCGCGTCGGGCTCGTCGGCGGGGATGGCCGTCCTCTACCGCACGGGCGACAGCGTCGACTCGGGGATCGCGTTCCGCACGTTCGACGCGGGGTTCGAGCACGTGAGCGCGCCCGTCGAGCTCGTGTCGGGGGCGGTCTTCGAGTCTCCGTACCTCGTGAGGAGCGGCGACGCGTACGTCGCGCTCTGGGTCAAGAAGGCGCCGCACCGCGTGTTCGGCGCCGTCCTGGACACGAAGGGGACCCTCGTCGTCCCCGCGAAGGAGCTGTCCGCGCCCGGCGGACAGAACCGCTTCCCGCTCGCGCTGCCGCTCGGCGATCGCGTCGTGCTCGTCCACTCGCGGCAGGGCGACGACGCATACGATCTGATCTCGCGCGCGCTCGACTTGTCGCTCCAGCCCCTCTCCGAGCCGCAGAAGATCACCTCGAGCGCCGGCGACGAGGCGGCCGGCGCGCTCACCTTCGGACCGTCGGGGGACATCGGCGTCCTCTTCTCCGGCAAGATCCCGAAGAGCGGCGGTGGCGTGAAGGGCGCGGTCTTCTTCTCGCGGCTGCTCTGCTCGGCCGGCGCGCCCGACTGAGCGACGGGAGAGCGCTATGCCCAGCGGAGGACGGCCTCGCGCGCGTCCCCGCTCGGCACGACGAGGATGTCCTCGTAGTCGGGCGTGATGACGCGAGCCCGCGGCGCGACCCTCGCGGCGTCGGCGAAGAACCCAGGCAGGTCCACGCCAGGCAGGAGTCGAACGCCCCGATCGAGCGGCCAGAAGAAGGTGTCGTGGTGGGTCGGGACGATGAGCGCAGGGTCGAGGTGAGCGGCGAGGCGTTCGAGGTAGCCCCGCGTCCCGCGACGGCCCGCGAGCCCCACGAGCAAGACATCGGCGCGGTGACCGGCGAGCTCTGCGTCCACGAGATCGGCCGAGCCGTTGTGGTAGACGCGCGTCCCGTCGATCTCGACGAGCAGCCCGAACGCCCCGCCCATCTTGTACTCGTGGAGGCGCGCGGGCACGCGCGGTGGGGAGCGCACCTCGCCGGGGAAGGGGACGCGGCCGAGCGCGATCTTGCCGTGGAGGCTGGGCACGAAGGTCACGCGCGCGCCCGCGACCTCGAAGGTGCCGCCCTCGCGAGGCACCTCTCGGAGCTGCGCCTCGGGGACCCCCTCTGCGCGGGCGAAGCTGCACGTGCTCCGCGAGCCGAAGAGCAGCGCGCCCGTTCGCCGGGCGATCGACGGCGCGTCGAGCAGGTGATCGTAGTGGCTGTGGCCGACGACGATCGCGTCGATCCGCGTGGGGAGGTACGCGGCCAGCGCGTCCGCGCGTGACACGAGGCGTGACGCTGCGGTGCGGAGGAGAGACGGCCGCGTCAAGAAGGGATCGAGCAGGATCGACGCGGTCCTTCCCTCGATGACGTGCCCCGCCGTGCCGAGCCACCGCACGCGGACTCCCTCTCCGCTGGTCGAGCGGGGAGCGTGCTCGGGGAGCGCGACGAAGGGCTGGAGGAGGCGCTCGAGCACGAACGGACCCTAGCAGCGAACCCGCGCTCCAAGGGCCGTATCGCGCGCCCTTGGCCGACCTCGGGGCGTCGCGGCGCCGTGCCCTCCCGCGGCGCCGCGCGTGCGGCGACGTCGAGCGCAGCCCTCGGGTATCTTGCGCTGCATGAAGATCCGAGCCGCGCTCGCTCACGGCCCCCGCCAGCCGCTCGTCGTCGAGGAGGTCGACCTCGAGGGACCCAGGGCCGGCGAGGTGCTCGTCGAGATCCGCGCGGCGGGCGTCTGTCACACGGATGACTTCACCCTGTCCGGTCGCGATCCCGAGGGGCTCTTCCCGGTCGTGCTCGGCCACGAGGGCGCCGGCGAGGTCGTCGAGATCGGCCCCGGAGTGACCGCCGTCGCGCCGGGGGACCACGTCATCCCTCTCTACACGCCCGAGTGCCGCAACTGCCCCTCGTGCCTCTCGCGCAAGACCAACCTCTGCACGGCGCTCCGCGCGACCCAGGGCAGGGGCGTGATGCCCGACGGGACGAGCCGACTGTCCCTTCGGGGAACGAGGCTGCATCACTATATGGGGTGCAGCACCTTCGCCACGCACGTCGTCGCCCCGGAGATCGCGCTCGCCAGGGTGCGAAAGGACGCTCCCTTCGACAAGATCTTCTACGCGGGCTGCGGGGTGACCGCGGGGATCGGCGCCGCGCTCTTCACCGCGCGGGTCGAGCCGGGGGCGAGCGTCGTCGTGTTTGGGCTGGGAAGCATCGGGCTCAATGTCGTCCAGGGGTGCCGCCTCGCGGGCGCGGACAAGATCGTCGGCGTCGACGTGAACGGAGCGCGAGAGGCCCTCGCGCGTCGGCTCGGGCTCACGCACTTCGTGGAGCCTCGTGAGGTGCGCGGGGATCTCGTCGAGCACCTCGTGGCGCTGACGGGAGGCGGGGCGGACTACTCGTTCGCGTGTGTGGGGGACGTGGCGATCATGCGACAAGCGCTCGAGTGCTGTCATCGGGGTTGGGGTGTCTCGGTCGTGATCGGCGTCGCCGCCGCTGGACAGGAGATCTCGACGAGGCCCTTTCAGCTCGTGACCGGGCGGGTGTGGAAGGGCTCAGCCTTCGGAGGGGCGCGCGGCCGCACCGACGTGCCGCGGATCGTCGATTGGTACATGGACGGAAAGATCGAGATCGATCCGCTGATCACGCACCGGCTCCCGCTCGAGCGGATCGAGGAGGCCTTCGAGCTCATGCGACAGGGGCAGGGCGTGCGTACGGTCCTCGACTTCGGCTGAGAGGGGGGGCTTGGAGGCGCGCTGCGCCGGCGCCGCGGCGCTCGGGGGCGTCGTCGCGCAGGTCGAGCCCAGCGCCCGTCCCGCGCGAGCCCATCGCGGCGCTCGGGACGCTGTCGCGCAGGCACGGCTCGGATCGTCCACGCGCGGTCAGCGCGCGCGCCGCCGAGCCAAGCGCCCGTCCCGTGCGGACCCCCGAGGTCCCGGGACCGAAGGGCCTCGCGCGAATCGAGCGTCGCGTCACGTGCGCCGCCCGTGGTAGAATGAACACCATGAAGGCACGGGTCCCCTCTTGGTTCGGCGTCGTCCTCTTGGTTGGGACCGCGAGTTGCGGCTCGTCCTCGTCCGACGGCCCGTCGTCGGGCGGGGGGGGGGCCGCGGGGGGCGGAGCTGGAGGCGCCGGTGCGGGGATCGGGGGGGGCGGGCTGTCCGGCGAGGCCGGCGCGAACGCCGCGGGAGCCGGCGCCGGGGGAGCAGGCAGCAACGCAGGGGCGAACCCAGGAGGTGCCGGCGCGGGGGGTGGTGCTGGCGGCGGCTCGAGCGGCGCTGGGGGAGCCGTGCCCGCGTGCGCGTGCGACGCCGGCGCGACGAAGCCGTGCAGCGATCTCGCGAAGCTCTACGCCCCCGACGCGAAGGCCGCGACGTGCAAGCCCGACTGCACCGGCTGGGACGTCTCGGCGTGCTCGTTCGACGCGTCGGGGACGAAGTCCGAGTACGTCTACCCCGCGAAGCGCGATCCTCGGTTCGCGAGCGCGAGGTGCAACGACGGGACCCCGTTCTGGTTCCGCGTGAGCCTGACGGGCAGCCGCCGCTGGGTCATCTTCTTCGAGGGTGGGGGCGCGTGCGATGGCAAGCAGATCCCGTGTCAGCTCCGCCTGGCCGCGTCTCCCCCGCTCTTCTCGTCGAGCGCGGACCCGGCGGACGGCACCGTGGACAAGATGCCCGTGAAGGAGGACGGCATCCTGTCGCGGGACCCCAAGGTGAACCCCACCTTCGCGGACGCGAACATGGTGATCGGCGACTACTGCTCGAGCGATCTGTGGTCCGGGGTCGGCACGACGCCCGTCCACGGGGACGTGAAGTTCGACCTCCTCTTCGCGGGGCGGCTCAACGCGCGGGCGATGATGCAGACGCTCGCCGAGCGGTACGGGATGGACGACGCCAAGGACATCGATCTCGTCGTCACGGGGTCGAGCGCCGGCGGCAACGGCGCGCGGAACAACACGGATCTGTTCGCCGACGCCTTCCCGAAGGCTCGCGCGGCGAGCCGCATGTGGTCCCTGCCGGTCGCGGGCTTTCAGATCGATCAGTGGAGCTTCCCTGGCGCGGGCGTCATGGGGTCGAACCTGGACGATCCGACGAGCTGGAAGCAGATCTCCGCGCAGTGGACCTCGGAGCCCAACGCGAAGTGTCAGGCGTTGGCGGCGGCGGAGGGGCGCGGCCCGAGCGCGTGTCTCCCGGGGGTGCTGGCGACGCGCTCGCTCGTCTTGCCCGAGCCGGCGGGCTACGGGCTGCGTGTCCTCGACGCGACCAATCGCTCGGACCCCGTCTACCTGAGGTACCACGCGGTCGATCCGTCGCTCCCCAATTACAAGGCCATCGTCGACCAATGGGAGCCCATCGTGACGAGCGAGATGCTCGCGAGCGGCGTCCGGTGGCTCCTCGCGCCGGCGCACCGCGGCACGCCGAACGTGCACGGGCTCTACCCCTTCTGGACCACGCCGTTCCCCGCGTACGACGCGACCAAGGACCCTTGCAAGTCGCCGTGGCCCGCGGGTATCACGACCTTCCGCGACCTCGTGACGGCCTTCTACGTGGACAAGGAGCCCGCGACGAGCGGGGTGAAGGTGTGTCCCTTCGACAACTGGCCTCCATGACGCGCGTCGGTCTCGCTCCTCTCGTTGGGTTCGCGCTCGCGTCGCTCGTCGGCGCGAGCGGCTGCGGGTCGTCCTCGGGGGGCTCGGCGCCGTCCGGGCCCGGCGGGGGTGCAGCCTTCGGGGGCGCGGGCGGCGGCGCTGGAATGGGCGGCGCGGCGGGCGCGGGCGGCGGCGCTGGAATGGGCGGCGC